>NC_018866.1:2065000-2665000 GCF_000305775.1 Dehalobacter sp. DCA | reverse complement strand
GACTTTTTCACGATAAATTTGCCGAGGGCCCTTGGAATGAGCGGGCTGCTTCTTTGCCTTGCAGGAATATTTTTTTTGCGGGAAAAGCAAAAAGTATTTTTGGTCTGGTTTATCACGATGATTTTCGAGGCAATCTTGATTGTAAGCGAGATCCGGGCATTTTATTACCTGATATTTTTGATGGTGCCGTGCTGTTTGCTGGCCGGTAATCTTTTGGCCAGGGCGGCTTCGGGTCCAGTGGGAAAAATTGCAGGAGTGGTATTGGTACTGCTCTTAATGAAGGAAAGTTATGATCTGGTCAAACCGATGTTCACCATCAACACGGTGATGGCGCAACAAGTAAATGTAGTAAAGCAGCTGACGGATCAGGACGATCTCCTTGTGGTCGGTTCTCTGGATCCGTGTCTGCTGGACTTAACGGACAGAAGAGGCTGGCGGTACAATCTTAGGCTGTATGCTGCAACCCCCAAAGATCCTATTCAGGAACTGGATGATTATATTGCAAGAGGAGCCAAATATTTTGTGCCAATTCAGGGGAAAATATATGGGGATCAGGATGAGAGGCTGTTGAGCTATATCGAAGGAGAATATCCGAAGATCGAGGTCGTACAGGGTTACCCGATTTATGTACTAAAGTGAGCGGCGACTGCTTATCCGCAAACTTACATTTATCTTTGTGGCAATACTGCCTGGAGGAGGCGAGTGATATGAAGGTCCTGATTGGCTTGCCCGCCTATAATGAAGCAGCCGGGATTATTCATTTATTCAACAGCATTGCATCCTACCGAGAGGTCAGCCGGTATAATATTCGGGTCCTGCTGGTGGATGACGGCAGCATCGACAATACTGCAGAAATTGTAAGCACTTACGCCCGGGATCATGGTTATGTAACGCTGGTCAGGCACCACGGAAACAAGGGCCTCGGAGAAGCCGTCAAAACAATTTTGCGTTATGCGCTGGAAAACCTGAAGGATGACGATGTCCTGGTTACCATGGATGCCGACAATACCCACAGCCCCCTGCTGATCGAGAGCATGATTGAAACGCTGAACAGTCGGGATCTTGACTTGGTTGTGGCCTCCAGATTTACTTCGGGAGGATATGAAATTGGGCTGAAAACCTTGCGAAAGTTATTCAGCCGGGGTGCCAGGTGTTTCTTTAAATTGTTTTTCCGCATCAGAAACCTTAATGACTACTCATCTGGCTACAGGGCATACCGGGTGAGAATAATCAGAAAGGCACAGGAACGCTGGAAAGAGCTGATTACGACCAACGGATTTGACTGCATGGCTGAGATCGCTGCTAAATTCAGCAGGATGGGGGTTAAAGCCGGGGAGGTACCGCTTATTCTTCATTATCAACAGAAAGAAGGGGCCAGCAAAATGCAGGTATCAAAGACAGTCAGAGGTTACTTTGCGCTGCTGGCTAAGGTGAGATAAACGGATGATTTATTTGCTGGCCTTGATTTCCATTGCTCTGGGATCGACCGGGCAGTTCGTTCTTAAGCTGGCGGCAGGGGAACTTCGGCTGGACAGCGGAATCTGGAACCTTATTTATTCGATGATCAGCCTGAAGATGGTCTTTGCTGTAAGCTGTTTTGTTTTCAGCATGCTGATGTGGATATTTGTCCTGAGAAAACTGGAACTCAGTATTGCTTATCCAATGGTCAGTCTGGGCTATATCCTGGTGATGCTGCTTTCCTTTTTATTTCTTCAGGAACAGGTTTCAGCCGCCAAGGTCGGCGGGACATTATTAATTGTGGCAGGGGTCATCGTACTAAACATGAAGTAATGTCCTACTTAAAGAATTTCTGATAAAAAGATTACCTGAGTCCATTGAACGGACTCAGGTAATCTTTTTATTGTCTGATGTGTAAAATCTATTCGTTTTTAAATTTTTAAATATTTAAAAAGGAATATCATGTTGGGGCTTGAATCTTAGGCTTCATTGTTCTTTTCGGACGCGCTTTTACAGCCATTTCCTTGTAGTTTGGCGGTTTGTTGGTTGCTTCTCTGGCAGCATTGTCTTTCTTGTTTACGTCCTTGATTACTTCGCTGTTTACTTCCTGAATGATGACCAGAATCATTGGACGTCTGCCGGTTCTCTGATAGAGGTGTTTTCCGACGATATCTTTGACCTTGTTTTTGATTGGCGCCCATTGGTTGATACCCTTTTGCTGGCATTCCTGCATAGCCACTCGGATCAGACACCTGACTTCGCTGATAATTTCTTCCGACTCCCGCACATAAATAAATCCGCGGGTCACGACATCAGGGCCCGCAACCAATGCACCGGTCGGACGGCTGACAGTCAGAACAGCAATCAATATCCCATCCTGCGATAACTGTTTACGGTCGCGCAGTACAATATTGCCGACATCACCGATCCCGAAACCATCGATCAGAACTCTGCCTGCCGGAATACTTTCGGCCATTTTAGCGCCCTCGTCCGTAAATTCCAGAACACTGCCGTTTTCGGCAATAAAAATATTTTCTTTAGGGATGCCGACCTGCTGCGCGAGTTCAGCGTGCTTGACAAGCATACGGTACTCACCATGCACAGGAAGGAAGTATTTCGGTTTCACCATGCTGAACATTAGTTTAAGTTCTTCTTCGCTGGCATGCCCCGAAACGTGCATTCCTGAAATCGGCTCATAGATGACATGCGCACCGAGTTTGAGCAGTTGGTCGATATTGCGGGAAATGGCTTTCTCATTACCGGGAATCGCGCTGGCCGAAATAATGACCGTGTCGTTCTCACTGATTGAGATCTGGCGGTGGTCGCCGCTGGCTATTCTGCTTAAGGCTGACATCGGTTCCCCCTGGCTGCCTGTGGTCAGGATGCAGAGCTGGTTGCCAGGATAATCCATTGCCTTGTCTACCTCAATCAGGGTTCCCTCCGGCATATCAAGATAACCCAGATCCATCGCAATATTAATGACATTGACCATGCTTCGTCCGATTGCAGCAACTTTGCGTTGGCATTTGACGGCAGCGGAAATCGCCTGCTGCAGCCTGTTGATATTTGAAGCAAAACTAGCAAAGATAATCCGTCCTTCGGCGTGGAAAAAGGCTTCATCAATATTTTGGCCGACAGACCGCTCGGACATGGTAAAGCCGGGACGGTCAACATTCGTGCTGTCGGACATCAGGCACAGAACGCCGTGTTCCCCTAATTCGGTAAATTTGTGTATATCCAGGACATCGCCGCTGACAGGCGTATGGTCGAGCTTAAAGTCTCCGGTATGGACAATGGTGCCAATCGGTGTATGGATTGCCAGGCCGACAGAGCCCGGAATACTGTGGCTGATGTTGATGAATTCAACCCGGAAAGCGCCGAGCCGGACCGTGTCATTCGGATGAATGACGTTGAGTGTCGCTTTCGTAATATTTGCTTCCTTCAGCTTGGACTGAATCAGGCCAATTGTAAGGCGTGTCCCATAAACAGGGACATTAAGATCCTTCAATAGATAAGGAAGAGCCCCAATATGATCTTCATGGCCATGGGTAATGAGTATCCCTGCAACCATTGCCTGGTTTTCAACCAAATACGTATAGTCCGGAATCACGATGTCAATACCTAAGAGGTCTTCATTTGGAAATGTCAGACCTGCATCAACCAGGATAATTTTATTATTATACCGGATGACGGTCATGTTCTTGCCGATTTCCCCGAGACCGCCGAGGGGAATAATTTGCAGTTTGTTCTCTTTTGTCAAAAACTTTTACCTCCATATTTTGTGTTGTGTCAAACAAGCAGAAAACAAGCCAAAATACGGTTAAACCCAAACGCCCCGGTGTTTAAGCATATTTCAGTAATTTTTTAATAGCCGTTCTGAGGCACATTAATTATTATTATATCACGTATTTGTGTTTTTAAACAAACATTGCCTGGGAAACCTTTCAGCTGATACGAATTTGAATGGGATCCTTTCGCTTAAAACCTTTTGACTTTTTTTTACTGCCTCAGTATAATAAAGAAAACTTCGCTGGCGCCAAGTCTTTGGCGGTCGCTTCTTGCCATCCTTGGCATTGCGGCACTAAGCCATCCATGGCTGTCGGCAGCATTAGCTGCACTTAGATGTAACAGAAGGGATGTATACATTCTGTTACACTAAAGAAAACTTGGTTGCCACCAAACCTTTTGTTGTTGGCGGCAGTATAGAATTTAGAATGGAATTGGCAGAGGGGCTGAAGGATTTCCTGATTCATTGCCGGCTGGAACTGTACAATCGTATAATATTCCGGTATGAAGTATTTATGTGAGTCTTTCGTCCTTTGGGCCGGAAGATTTTTTTGGTTCGAAAGGAGCCTTTTTATGAGTGAGGACCAACAGATGGCCAAAATATATGATCCTGGCCAGGTAGAGGAAAAATGGTATCAGTATTGGGAACAGAACGGATTTTTTACGCCAAAAGTTGAACCAGAGCAGAAACCTTTCAGCATTGTGATGCCGCCGCCGAACGTAACCGGGTCTTTGCATCTCGGACACGCGATGGATAACACGCTGCAGGATATTCTGGCCCGTTATAAAAGAATGCAGGGATATAATACGTTATGGCTTCCCGGGACAGACCACGCGGGCATTGCTACCCAGGCCAAAGTTGAGGAACAGCTGGCCAAAGAAGGAACGAACAGACACGAACTTGGAAGAGAAAAATTTCTAGAAAGAGTCTGGGCCTGGAAGGAACAGTATGGCGGTACAATTACCCGTCAGCTGCGCAAACTAGGTGCTTCCTGTGATTGGTCACGGGAACGGTTTACCATGGACGAAGGATGTTCCAAGGCTGTAAGAGAAGTCTTTGTCAACCTTTACAACAAAGGCCTGATTTATAGAGGGAACTATATTGTTAACTGGTGCTCCAAGTGCCATACGACTATTTCGGATATTGAAGTCGAGCATAATGAACGGGAAGGAAACCTGTGGCATATCCGTTATCCGGCAGCGGATGGCGGGGAAGGCGTTGTTGTGGCGACGACCCGTCCGGAAACGATGCTCGGAGACGTGGCGGTTGCCGTCCACCCTGAGGATGAACGGTACCGGCATCTTGCAGGAAAGAATGTGATCCTTCCTTTAGTGAAAAGAGAGATTCCGGTGATTACCGATGAATATGTCGAGAAGGAATTTGGCACCGGCGCGGTCAAAATTACGCCTGCGCATGACCCAAATGACTTTGAGATGGGGCTCCGCCATAATTTGGAGCAGATTAATATCATGAACAGCGATGCCACCATCAACGAAAATGGCGGCAAATACCAGGGACTGGATCGTTACGAAGCACGCCGCCGGATTGTCAAAGATCTGGAAGAGCTTGGCCTTTTGCTTAAGATAGAACCGCATACCCATGTAGTGGGGGAGTGTTACCGCTGTTCCACAGTGGTTGAGCCCCGAGTCAGCAGGCAGTGGTTTGTGAAAATGAAGCCATTAGCTGAACCGGCAATCAAAGTCGTGCAGGATGGCGATCTGCAGTTTGTGCCCGACCGTTTTGCCAGGATCTATACAGGCTGGCTGGAAAATATCCGGGATTGGTGTATATCGCGGCAGCTCTGGTGGGGTCATCGTATTCCGGTTTGGTATTGTCAGGATTGTGGAGATGAAGTTTGCGTGAAAGAGGATCCGGCGGCATGTCCGAAATGCGGAAGCCATCACCTGCAGCAGGATCCCGATGTTCTGGATACGTGGTTTTCTTCCGCACTCTGGCCATTCTCAACCATGGGATGGCCCGAAAATACCGCTGAACTGAAACAGTTTTATCCGACGAGTGTTCTGGTTACCGGCAGGGATATTATTTTCTTCTGGGTAGCCCGGATGATTTTTATGGGACTGGAATTCCGGGAAGATGTTCCGTTCCACAAGGTGATGATTCACGGGTTGATTCTTGACCCGCAGGGGCGCAAGATGAGCAAATCACTTGGCAACGGTGTCGATCCGATCGAAGTCATTAATCAATATGGTGCGGACACCCTGAGGTTTATGCTGATTACCGGCAACACACCGGGTAATGATCTGAGATTCCATTTTGAAAAATTAGAGTCCACCAGAAACTTTTTGAACAAAATCTGGAATGCCTCCCGTTTTGTGCTGATGAATCTGGAGGACTACCAATCGGAAGCTAAGGAACAGCCTGCCGGACCGTACGCTGCTGAGCTTACCCTGGCAGACAAATGGATTCTGTCACGCTATGAAGATACGGTTCAGAATGTCACGGCTGCTTTAGAGCGCTTTGACCTTGGGGAAGCCGGCAGACTACTCTATGAATTTATCTGGAATGAATATTGTGACTGGTACATCGAGCTGACTAAAAAACGACTTTATATGAAAGAAAACCAGTCTGAACGCCAGACCGCCCAGCGCATTCTCTTTGAAGTGCTGGAAGGTACAATGAGACTGATTCACCCGTTTATGCCGTTCTTAACTGAGGAGATCTGGCAGCATCTGCCCATCAAAGGAAAGACGATTATGCTCAGCTCCTGGCCGCAGGTTGAAGGATATCGCAACGAGCAGGTTGAAAAAGAGATGAATGTCCTGATGGATATTATCCGGGCAGTGCGCAATATCCGGGCGGAGATGGGTGTCGCTCCGGGCCGCAGGGCAGATATCCTGCTCGTAGCTCCCGAAAAAGATATGCTCTCGGTTCTACAAAGCGGTCTTGCGGATATCCGGCAGCTTGCAGTTGCGGAAAACATCACAATTTTACAGCAGATGGAGAATAAGCCGCCGCAGTCCGCCAGTACGGTTCTTACTGGTGTTACCGTTTATATACCACTGAAAGGGCTGCTTGATTTGGACAAAGAAGTGGCCAAGGTCCGCAAGGAAATTGAAAATATGATCAAGGAACAGAAAAGGCTGGAAGACAAGCTCGGCAACCCAGGGTTTACCTCGAAAGCGCCGGAAGAGGTCGTTCAAAAGGAAAAAGAGAAACTGGATGATATCATGGTCAGAATGCGTTCTCTAAAACTCAGATTATCCGATTTAAGCGAAGAGCTTGAATAAATCTGCAAAGGATTAAGGATAATGACGGAATACGAAAAGACATTGGAATATATTAAGAATCTGACAAAGTTCGGTATTAACCTCGGACTGGAGCGGATTAAGGCTTTGCTGGATCGTCTGGATCACCCGGAAAAGAAATTGAAAGTGATTCATATCGGCGGCACCAACGGGAAAGGATCGACGACGGCAATGCTTCAGTCGATTATGACGCAGGCCGGTTATCGCGCGGGAATGTTTACATCCCCCCACCTTCATGATTTCCGGGAAAGAATCACGATAAACGGAGAGATGATCTCGCCGGAAGATGTGGTTTCAGGGATCAATAAGCTAAAACCCCATCTGGAGGAAATGGAGCGTCTCGGGATTGAACATCCGACCGAATTTGAAGTCTGCACGGCGCTGGCCCTGTGTTATTTTGCTGAGAAACAACCCGATCTGGTCCTTCTGGAGGTTGGTCTCGGCGGTGAAATTGATTCCACCAACGTCGTTACTCCTTTAATATCTGTGCTGACCAGTATTGGCATGGATCATATGGATTATCTTGGAGATACGCTTCAAGCAATTACTGGGGTAAAGGCCGGCATTATTAAGGATGGCGTTCCAGTGGTCACTTCCTCGGACAAGCCGGAAGTTCTGAAGGTCATCGAGGAACGGGCTGCCCAAAAAGGATCCAGGATGATTGAGGTAGGCCGCGATGTACATTGGCGGCACCCGGGTGATGGTTCGCAGCGTTTTGGCTATGAAGGCTTGTGCTGGTCTTATCCGGATCTGGAGCTCGCACTTCTTGGGGAACATCAGTTTACCAATGCAGCAGCTGCGCTAGCTGTCTGTGAAGTATTAGTTGAAACGTATTCCCTGGATATATCTGAAAGTGCTGTCAGGGAAGGTCTCAAAGCAGTCCGCTGGCCGGGCAGGCTGGAACTCTTGCTGCGGAATCCGAGAGTTCTTCTGGACGGGGCACATAATGCCGATGGGATGATGTCTCTGGCTAAGGCGCTGCAGCAGTACGCCGGCGGACCTTTGAAAAGAAACAGGCTGTTGCTTTGTCTTGGCATGCTCAGGGACAAAGAAATAGAAAAAGCCGTTGAGATTATCGCACCGCTGGCCGATGAAATCATCGTGACCAAGCCGGATTCCCCAAGGGCTGGTGACTGGGAGTATGTAGCCAGAATCGCCGAGAAGTATCTAACGCAGGAAAACGTATTGACGGTTGAAGACCCTGCGGGAGCGGTAAGAAAAGGGCTTGAAATAATGAAGTCGGGTGATCTGCTTTGTGTCACCGGCTCCTTGTACATGATCTCCGGGGTAAGAAAATTTTTGCTGGATCATTATACGCATCAAGAATAATCCCACTTCACGCAATTTCTGCCGTGTTTTTTTGCTTGGTACAAGCAGGCATCGGCTTTTTCCAATATGCTGTGACAGTATTCGTAATTGGCCGGTATCATACTGTATCCGCCCACACTGACGGTCAGAGCAGCGTGGCTGCCGGCGGGATTGTTGAACAGTTGGGATATACTGACATGGTAACGTATTTTTTCGGCGATTTCACTTCCGGCAGCCGCATCCGTATCCGGAAGAATCACGACAAATTCCTCTCCGCCATACCTGGCCAGAAATTCGTGAGGTTCATTCAAGCATGAGCGGATGATCTGGGCAACTTTAACAAGCGCTTCATCGCCTTTGGAGTGCCCATGCTGGTCGTTGAATTTCTTAAAGAAATCAACATCAATCATGATCAGCGAAAGCGGACGCTTGTTGGTGGCTGCAAAGCCAAATTCGGAAGCAAGTTTTTCTTCGAAAAATCGCCGGTTTGGGATCTCGGTAAGACCATCCAGGTGAGACATTCTTTCCAAGAGTTTTTGCTGATGGATGAACCGTAAAGTGTTCTTGACCCGGGCCTGAATGATTGTTGGCTTAAAAGGCTTGGTGATATAATCTACAGCACCCAAATTAAACCCTTTTTCTTCATCTTCAATGGAGTCAAGGCTTGTCAGGAAAATAACGGGGATGTTCCTGGTCCGTTCATCGTATTTTAGCTGTCTGAGAACTTCATAACCATCCATTTCCGGCATCACGATATCCAGCAGGATCAGGTCAGGAGAGCACCTTCTTAGCAATTCCAGGGCTTGTCTGCCGTTTCTGGCAGAAAGAAACTGATATTCAGCTAAAGTTTTTTTAAGGAAAATAAGATTGAAGTCCTGATCATCCACTGCAAGAATCGAATATTCTTCCATATCGGCATATCCTTCCTTATTGGGATACTTATTTTTCCAGGAAATATTATAACATATTATGGAACTAAAATTTATTTTTATTTGCACAATATTTAAGCGCTGATCATATTACCATGTACTAATTATTGCAGCTCCTTCATATGATCGGAATAGAATGATTTGAAGGAGTTGCCTGATGGGAAAAAAATTTAGATCAGGTGTTTTGATTTCAATCATAATGGTAATACTAGGATTATCTGCTGTCGGTTGGTTTGTATGGTATACCGGAAAGATGTTTGTCGGGCTTGTTTCCTCAGAGACCGCCGTTACCTCAGAAAATCCGTCAGAAACAAACAGTGAGATCCTCAATTTGCCGGAAATCAAACTTTGGACCTGTCAAATCGGTGTTTATAAGGATAAAGAAAATGCCGAAGCATTGCTGCAGAATTTGCATAACAAGGGCTGGCAGGCTGTGATCATCAGTAAGGAGCCTTATCAGGTTGCGGTGGGTGCCTTTGGCTCCGATGAAGAGGCGCTTTTTTATTACCAGGGCTTATTGGAAAACGGTATTGATTCATGGGTCAGGGAAGTGACGTATCCTGCTTTGCACTATAAGGTCAGCGGCAGCGAAACGGAAACGGTTCTGGAAATACTTGAGCTGGCGAATTCATTATGTGCAGGTCTTGGACAAGACAATGATCAAACTGATGTCGCAGAGAAAATTCAGGATGTTAAAGACAGCGATTATCCGGAAGATTTCAGGCATTTGCAGGATAATTTGAGCGCCCTTAATGCTTCCCTGGATGGTCAGGGGAATTTTCAATATAAGTATAATCAGCAGCTTCTTCAAGTCTTTGCTGAGTATAAATGGGTTACTTACAAGTATTTTGAACAAAATCCCTGATTATTTTGGGTAGGGTCAAAAAAACATGATTAAACAGTAATATCTTGTATTTCCTTCGGTTTAATTGCATTTTCTTTAGGTAGTGATATAATTAACTTATCTTTGAAGTAGACGAAATGGGGGATTTGGATTTGAAAACCTTGAAAATTCCTGAAGCAACGATTATACGGCTTTCCGTATATTCTCGTTATCTGACAGAGATAGACCGCAAAGGAATCATAACAATTTCTTCAGGTGACATTGCTGAAGGAGTAGGCGTAAGTCCTGCTCAGGTTCGTAAAGACCTTGCTTATTTTGGGGAGTTTGGGATTCGTGGAGTAGGTTACAATGTCAAAGACTTGCATAAAAATATTCTTCGGATCATGGGTCTCAGCAATGAGTGGAGCGTCTGCCTCGTAGGACTGGGCAACCTCGGACTGGCCCTGAGTACGTATAAGGGTTTTAAAGAACGCGGATTTTCAATCATCAATATTTTTGACAACGATCCCCAAAAAACTGGGATGAAGATTAACGATATCGAAGTATTGCCGATTGAAACGATGGAAGAAGTCGTCGCCCAAAACCAGATCCAGATCGGGGCAATAACTGTCCCGGCGTCTGCGGCCCAAGAAATTGCCGATAAACTTATTAAAGGCGGAGTCCAGGCCATTTTGAATTTTGCACCTGTGGTTTTAAATGTTCCTCCCACTGTGGAACTCAGAAATGTAGATTTGTCTGTAAACCTTGAAGTGCTGACATTCAATCTGGGCGGGAAAATGGCTTAGAACCTAGAATCGATCATTTGTATATGAAGGAAGGTATTCCAGATACGCTAACGCTGGATGCCTTCTTTTTCTGTTCTAAAATGGATTAAGGCTTTATTAATTTTGTATTTACAGGTAAAATAAGTTATTAAACATTTTTAAGCAATTTTTCAGATGCACAGAGAGCTTTTGGGAGGGAAGAGAATGGCAGACAAGCGTATTTCAATTTACGACACGACGCTGAGGGACGGAGCTCAGGGAGAAGGCGTCCACTTCTCAGCCAAAGATAAACTTTTCTATATGCAGAAAATGATTGAAGCCGGCATCGACTATGTGGAAGCCGGCTGGCCGGGTGCGAATCCCAAAGATGATGAGTTTTACCGTACGATGTCCTCCTGGGCGAATTCTGCCGAAAATCAGGACTGGCGTTTGCGGACGAGGGTCGTTGCATTCGGCAGCACCTGCAGGGTCGGCGAATCTCCGGAAAAAAGTGATTCATTGAACGGACTGATTGCTTCAGGAGCGAATACCCTGACGATTTTTGGGAAGACATGGAAACTTCATGTTGAAACGGTCTTAAGAACAAGCCCACACGAAAACTTAAGAATCATCAGAGAATCTGTTGAATATCTTGTGAAAGCCGGCAAGGAAGTCTTCTTTGATGCAGAACACTATTTTGACGGTTGGCAGGACGACCCTGCGTCTGCGTTAAGCTGTCTGGAAGCCGCCATGCTTGGTGGAGCGAAAGGACTTGTCCTCTGCGACACGAATGGCGGTACCTATACCAGGGAGATCACGAACGGGGTGCAGATCGTCAGGCAGGAGCTTTCCCCTGCCATACTTGGTATTCATACTCATAATGATGGAGGGCTGGCTGTCGTAAATACGCTGGCGGCTGTTGAGGCAGGAGTGAATCAGATCCAGGGAACCTGGAACGGCTTCGGGGAACGCTGCGGCAATGCGAATTTAAGCACGCTGATACCCTGGTTGCAGCTGAAATTAGGCTATCAACTGCTTGAACCTGAGGTTCTGCACAATATTTCTTATTTAAGCAGGTATGTGGCGGAACTCGCCAATTATCCGTTTGATGAGAAACAGCCGTTTGTGGGCAGAAGCGCTTTTGCTCATAAAGCGGGTATGCATGTCGATGCGGTCATGAAGAATAACAAAACCTTTGAGCACATTGACCCTGCTTCGGTCGGGAATGAACGCCGGGTTCTGATCTCCGATCAATCCGGAAAAGCAAATTTGTGTTTGAAAATGCGCCGGTTCAAACCTGAGATTGAAAAAGATGATCCGCTCGTGGAACTGGCGATGGAAAGAATTAAGAAAGCCGAAAACGAAGGATTCCAGTATGAGACGGCAGAGGGAAGCCTGGATCTGCTATTACTGGAGATCCTCGGCAAATACGAACAGCCGTTTACACTTGAAGATTATCACGTTTGGAGTGATCCGCTGCGCGGTGAGCTTGACTCTGTAGCGGTTGTGAAAGTGCAGGTCGGAGACAAGCAGGTTCATATTGCAGCCGAGGGAGACGGGCCGGTTCATGCGCTTGACCAAGCTCTCAGAAGCACTTTGGGTGCCTTTTTCCCGGCTATTGAAGAGAGTGAGCTGACGGACTATAAAGTTAGGGTTCTTGACGGTTCCCGGGGCACAGGTTCAGTTGTCCGGGTTGTGGTTGAAACAAAGCATGGCGTCAATACCTGGGGAACGATCGGGGTATCCAGCAATATTATTAAGGCCAGTGCTAAAGCGCTGCTTGATGCGCTCTATCTGGTTATCTTGAGCTCTCAGGGCAAGGCATAGACTTTTACATTTTTGTCGTAAAAGTGTCAATACACGCTGGACTTGTCAAAAAAAGGGAATAGTGCTAGACTGATAGAAGACTTAACAGCCGGGGGACGATAACCCGGCTTGTTAATATTATTCTTCCGTAAGACCCGTATGATTACTTGATCTTCTTGGGCAGGTCTGCGTGCCACAAGTTTGTAAGCATTATCATAGCTTACGTTGATGATTTGAAGAATAGTAAGATGCTTAGGATGTGACAAAATGATGTTGATTTTGGCTTCGGCTTCGCCGAGGAGGCGTGAGCTTCTGGAGGAATGGGGATATGACTTCAGACTTGTCAGCGCTCCGGTCGACGAAGCTCTTCCGCCCGGTGTTTGGCCCGAGATAGGCGTACAGGATCTTGCTAGACGCAAGGCGCTTTCCGGATTTGAAGCGTGGCTTGATTTAAGCGGTTCGGCTGATGATTTGATTTTAGGCGCCGATACCATTGTGGTGCTGGACCATATTGTGCTCGGAAAGCCTGCTGACGAGGAGGAAGCGGAACGAATGCTTCTTAACTTAAGCGGAAAAACCCACCGGGTGATGACCGCGATTGCGTTAGCCGCAATGGACAAGGCTCGTCAGCAGATCAGCGTGGAGACTGCTGTTGAGATTACAACTGTGTCTTTTCGGGAGCTGAAGGTTCAGGAAATCAAGGATTATATTGCGACAGGGGAACCGATGGATAAAGCAGCCGCTTACGGGATTCAGGGCGGAGCTGCCGGGTTTGTGACAGCAGTCAGCGGTTCCTGGTCGAATGTGGTCGGACTGCCGATGGAGCTTCTGGTGCGAAAGCTTGGGGATAAGGGGATTTCCCCTAAAAAATAAAAGAACCTTGAAGCATGAGGGAAAAGGGATGAATTACCGCCGGCTAAAGGACTTGCCTGAAGATTTAAAGCCAAGGGAACGTCTTCATCAGCATGGTCCGGAAAACCTGTCCACCAAAGAAATACTGGCGATACTGCTGAGGACCGGTTCAAGAGGGGAAAATGTCCTGGAACTATCTGAACGAATCTTGACGGAAACGGGCGGACTGGCTGGCCTGGCCAGATTATCCGTTGATGAATTAAAACAGGTTCACGGCATAGGACCGGCCAAAGCGGCGCAAGTCAAGGCAGCCTTGGAAATCGGCAAACGGAGTGTCTGCGCTGATCCTATGTCACGCCCGGTGATCAACACGCCATCAGACGCGGCCGATCTGGTCATGGAGGAGATGCGGAAGCTCGACCGGGAACACTTCAGGATCATACACTTAAGCACCCGAAACAATGTACTGGGTATAAGTCCTGTATCGGTCGGGTCTCTCAATTCATCCATTGTGCATCCCAGGGAGTGTTTTAAGGATGCCATCCGGCGTAACACGAATACAATTATTTTGCTGCATAATCATCCGAGCGGCGATCCTTCGCCCAGCAGGGAAGACCTTGATATTACCAAAAGGCTTGCCGAAGGCGGAAAAATATTAGGGATTGAGGTATTGGATCATATCATCATTGGGGATAAAAAGTATGTCAGCCTGAAAGAACAGGGGATCATCTAGCCCGACCTTTAGCCTAAAAGTACCACTGTCGAAAGATGACCACAAATATAAAAAAATATTGAAAAATAGGAAATATTCATTAATTTGATGCAAAAAAATGATATAATAAAACGATGCCGTAGCAATACGAAATATGGTATGAAAAATTCCACTTTGTGGGAGACTGAGAAAAGACTGCCAGGCATCACTTGAAATTTGAAATGATTTATCTTGAAGGGAGATTTACAAAACATGGTTTTTTCCAAGGACCTCGGAATCGATCTGGGAACCGCCAATACCCTTGTACATATGAAAGGCAAAGGAATCATAGTACGGGAGCCTTCAGTGGTTGCTATGGATATAGAGAAGAATGAGCCTCTGGCGGTTGGAGACAGAGCCAAGGAGATGATCGGAAGAACTCCGGGAAATATTGTTGCAATCAGACCGTTGAAAGACGGCGTAATCTCGGATTTCAATGTTACTCAAAAAATGCTTAAATATTTTATCAACAGGGCTTTAGGATCAAAATTCTTATTTGCGCGGCCCCGGGTCGTCATTTGTGTGCCGTCCGGAGTTACCGCAGTTGAAAAAAGAGCTGTCAAGGAAGCAGCTCTTGCAGCCGGAGCAAAAGATCCGATCATTATGGAGGAGCCGATGGCTGCCGCCATCGGAGCAGGTCTGCCCGTGAGCGATCCTACCGGGAATATGATTGTCGATATCGGCGGAGGCACAACTGAAGTCGCCGTGATCTCGATGGGAGGCATCGTTACAGCCGGCTCGATCCGGGTAGCCGGAGATGAGATGGATGATGCCATTATTGCGTATATCAAGAAAACTTATAACCTCTCCGTCGGTTATCAGTCGGCTGAGAACATCAAAATGGAGATCGGAGCGGCCTATATGCCGGAAAAAGGTTTGACGTATGCCATCAAAGGACGCGATCTCCTGACAGGTCTCCCCAAGAACGTTGAGATTACTTCCGAAGAAATTGTTGAAGCCTTAAATGAGCCGGTAAATGCTATCGTTGATGCGGTAAAGAACTGCCTTGAGAAAACGCCTCCGGAACTGGCGGCAGATATCATGGACAGAGGCATTATTATGGCGGGAGGCGGATCACTGTTAAGAAATCTGGACAGGCTAATTGCCGATCAGACAGGGATACCCGTCCACCTTGCTGAGGACCCGCTTTCCTGTGTTGCACTTGGTACCGGTAAAGTGCTTGAGAATGAGGAAATTCTAAGAAGGATTGCCGCTATGCAGAAAAATTAAAAGCGGGAGGAGAAATCGGTGGGGAAAAAAATAAATCCCATGGGTATAGCCGTTCTCGTTTTTGCTGTTCTGCTGATCACTTTGACGACGATTCATTTGACCGGACTCGGCAGTCAGTCTCCGAACCCTGTCGGGAACGCCATGCAAAGAGTACTTTCACCGATAGAAAGTGCGATTTGGAATCTGGGAGATGGGATTAAAGATAATTTTCGGGCGATTTTCAGTTTTCGGACTGTCAAAGCAGAAAATGAGGAACTTCGTAAACAGGTAGAAACGCTCACGGGAGACAATCTTCAGCTCAAACAACAGGTACTGGCTGCCCTGCGCTATCAGGAACTTGATGCTGTTTTTCAAAGTCCCTCGCTGGAGAGCTATGAGAAAATTGGTGCCACCATTATAAACCGTAATCCTTCAGCCTGGTATCAGACAGTCACCGTCAATAAAGGCAGTGATCACGGCGTAAAAGTGGATGATCCTGTTGTTGCCAATCTGGGTCTGGTCGGGAAAGTCATTTCTGTCACCCCGAAGACCTCGGATGTTTTACTGCTACTCGACGGAGAGGGACAGGTTGGCGCCTTTGCCAGGGGTAATAAAGGTGAGGCAATTTTTGGGATTGTCAAAGGTACGTATAAGAAAAACACCAGGCTGAATTCCTCAGGAGAACTCGAAATGAATTTCCGGCAGGACGATGAAGTCAATGCAGGAGATTTGGTATATACTTCGGGTTTAGGAGAGGTCTATCCCAAGGACATTCCGATTGGTGTTGTTACCGAGATTAAAATTGATGCGAAAGGCTTGCTGAAAGTAGCCTCGATCGAACCCATTGTTGATTTTGATTCTCTGGAGGAAGTCTATGTAGTGAGCATTCCGGAGGACAGTCGATGAAACGTTTTATCGTAATGTTACTGATTCTTATTGTCTGTCTCATCCTCCCGGGGACAATCTTCCATTATTGGTCATGGGCCGGCATAAAACCTGATTTGGCCATGCTCTGGGTTATTTATATCGCTCTGCATCACCGACCGGCTCAGGGAATTGTGTATGGGTTTGTGATCGGCCTGATTGTGGATTTCTATCTCGGAAGGTATATCGGACTCTATGCGATCATTTTAGCTGTCGTTGCACTGCTGATCAGTATACTTCAGCAGCGCTGGTACAGAGAAAACATTCCGCTTACCATGGTGCTCGTCTTTATCGTAACGGTTCTTGGGCAGACCCTGATGGCCTTGATTGCAACCACCGCTGGACTTAACTGGTACCTCGGCGATGCCGTAAAGGTCATTCTGGGCATTTCTTTCTACAACTGCCTATTGGTTCCGCTTACCTATCCCTTCGTCCACAAGTCTTTTACAGAAGGAATTTTGCAGCCTAAAAAGAAGATCGAACAACAATTATAGTGTTGGTTATACATGATTGCTTAATAGGAGATGAACACGATGGAAGAAAGGAAGAGACAACCTTATCAGAGACGATTAACCGGGCTTAGTGTGGTTGTCGTCCTTCTTTTTTTAATTTTAGGATTTAATCTGTGGTGGCTGCAGATTGCCAAAGCGTCCTATTATTCTAACCTGGCGGCCGGTAATGTGATGAAAACGGTCACAACGTCCGCGGTCCGCGGGGAGATTGTGGACAGCAACAATATCGTTTTGGCCCAAAGCGTGCCGAGGTTTGCGCTGACCCTGGACTGGACGGACCTGCAAAAAGTGAACACCAACTGGAAAGATGTTGTTGCTAACCTCGCAGAATATATTAAACCGTACTGGCCTTATCCAAACCAATCGGTAGAATTGATTACCGAGGATCTTTTGGTGATGATTCGTAACCAGCAGTGGAAGAGCTACAAGACGGTTGTCATTCTGGAAGATATACCAAAAGAACTACAGGCGATTATCGCCGAGCACAGCAATGAGCTGCCCGGCGTCAGCATTGAACCGATAGCGGAAAGGGTTTATCCGCAAAAGACACTGCTTGGTCAGATCTTGGGCTATGTTAGGGAAATAAGCGAGAGTGAAATTGAACAATTCAATGAGCAGGCAGAGTCCAATGATGACGAATATCGCTACACGCAGGGTGACCTTGTAGGGAAAATGGGCGTGGAAAAAAGTTACGATACCTGGCTGCGCGGCAGTCATGGCGTAGAAATTGTCAGCGTCGACGGCAACGCGAGACCGATCGACAAAGAAACGCTCCAGGAAGCCCAGGCAGGTTGTACCTTGCAGCTGACCATCGACAGCAAGATGCAGCGTGTCGTGGAGAACGAACTGGACAGAGTGATCAAGGATATTCAGAAGACCCACCCCGATGCCCAGGCCGGCGCGGCGGTAGTCATCGATGTTAATACAGGCAAAATACTGGCCATGGCTTCCCGTCCTTTCATGGATCCGAATGACCTGATCGGGACAATTTCAGAGGAAACTGCTCAAAAGTATTTCAGCAGTGAAGATGCCGCGTCATTCAACCGGGCGCTGACCGGTACGTATCCTCCCGGTTCGACTTTTAAGATGATTACCGGAATGGCTGCTCTGGAAGCAGGCGTCATTACACCGGACGATACTTTTATGGATACCATGTCTTCGCTGGGGTCCCCGGATGTGCAAAGTGCAGGGGTTGCCGAGTGGGGTGGAAATAATTTTGGCAGGGTGAACCTTTATAGCGGCCTTGCACATTCTTCCAATATCTATTTTCAAATTATTGGCCGCAGGGTTTTTGAAAAAAATCCCGAGCTGATCAAAAAAATTGCCAACGAATTTGGCTTAGGTGTTAACAGCGGTGTTGATTTACCGTATGAAGCGGAAGGGAATGTGCCTTCTCCAGCCTGGAAGGAATCTTATTATAAACCTTATTACGATAAAAAAAGAGAAGAAAAGCTTCAGGAAATTGGGGATAAATATGCGCAGCTTCTGGCCAGTACGAAAGATCAGGATGAGAAAAATAAGCTTCAGCATGATAAAGAAGATGAAATTGCTCAGGCCGAACAGGAATATAAAAATAACATTAATGAGTATGTAAACTGGCGGTTGTACGACAGTTATAACAGTTCGATTGGTCAAGGCGCAAACCACTATTCAATTCTTCAGATGGCTAACTATGTCGCGACCATTGTCAATGGCGGAAAACATTACAAGCCTTATGTTGTGGACAAGATTCTTGACCCTGTGACCAGGAAAGTCGTCCAGCAGAACCAGCCGGAAGTTCTAAACGAAGTTTCCGTTTCCCAACAAAATATTGAAACAATCAAAAAAGCAATGTCGGAAGTAACGAGCGGTGAGGGGACAGCGGCCTGGCTTTTCAGAGATATACCGGAGTTCACCGGCGGCGGCAAGACCGGTACGGCCCAGATTGGTTCGAAGGGAACATCCAAAGAAGAAGCTTATAACGGGATGTTTGTCGCGTTTGCACCGTATGACAATCCTCGGATCGCATTTGCCGGCGTGGTGGAATATGGCGGACACGGCAGTGAAACATCGGGTTATGTCGCGAAAGCAGCATTTAAATATTATTTTGGCTGGAAATAGTCATATAAATAAGAAATACCGGGGAATTTGATCCTCGGTTTTTTCTCTTTACGAAAGGAAAAGCAAAAGGGATTGTAGAATCTTCTTACACAGAAACAGATCAAAGCTTACGCTGGGCTAACAAGGTACTGGTTGAAATTCTGAAGAGGGGATTTATTTTTTACTTGGCAATGGAAAATTATAACTGAAATGTAAGACAATGCATTAATCATTTATGATGAAAGGCAGGCTTGGTTATGGGTGAAACAATTGTAGTAACTTCAGGGAAAGGTGGCGTAGGGAAAACTACTACAACAGCAAATTTGGGGACAGCCCTGGCTTTTGCCGGATTTAAAGTTGCATTGGTCGACACGGATATCGGCCTTCGCAATCTTGATGTTGTTATGGGCCTCGAGAATAGGATCGTCTATGATATTGTCGATGTTACAAGCGGCAGCTGCAGGATCAAACAAGCACTTATTAAGGACAAGCGGTTCAACAGCCTGCATCTGCTTCCGGCTGCTCAGACGAAAGACAAAACAGCAGTAAGCCCCGACGAGATGGAGGTTCTCTGCGAAGAGCTGCGTGAAGAATTTGATTATACGTTGATCGATTGTCCGGCTGGGATTGAGCAGGGCTTTTACAATGCAATCGCCGGTGCGGACAAAGCAATTGTCGTTACGACGCCGGAGGTCAGTGCTGTCCGCGATGCCGACAGAATTATCGGACTATTGGAAAGTTCGGATCTGCGTAATCCAAAACTAATTATTAACAGAATCAGACCACGGATGGTTAAACAAGGGGACATGATGGACATTGAGGATATCGTTGATATCTTGGCTATTGATCTTCTCGGTGTGGTACCGGAGGACGAGAAGATTATTGTATCGACCAACAGAGGAGAACCCGCAGTCATGGACGGCGTTTCCAAAGCGGGCGAAGCTTACCGGAGGATTGCACAGAGGGTAAGAGGCGAAGAAGTCCCATTAATGAACCTGGATGTATCAAATTCCCTGATGGATAAACTGAAAAATTTAGTTGGCATACGCTAGCCCTGCACTGGGGGGAGGTAATTATGTTGTGGGAATTATTATATCGTGTGCTGGGCAAGGACAATTCCGGAAGCCGTAGTCAGGCCAAAGATCGGCTGCGGCTGGTTCTGGTTCATGACCGTGCCACGATATCGCCCTACCTGATGAATCGCTTAAAAGAAGATCTGGTCAAGGTGATATCGAATTATATGGTGATTAACGAAGAGGGATTGGAGGTATACCTGAATCAAGATGAGAAGGAAGTCGCGCTGATGGCCAGTGTTCCTGTAAAGAAAATTAGAAGGGACTATATGGAGAGAACACAGTCGATTTCGTGAGTAAACTGCTCAAGTCAAACAAAAAGGAAGCATTGAGCTTCTTTTTTTGTGAACAAGACTTTACATGGATGTATCGGGACTTGAAGTTAAGGATTGATTTCAAAGTTTCAAGACGTAAAGTCCAAGGGTTTGTGGAAACGAGTCCAGGAACTCTTCTTATTTTGATGGTTAGCCTCCAATCAGGCCTGTCCCAAAATCGACACCAGTGTCGATTTTGAATGCGCATTCGAATTTGGGACAGGCTGTCTATATGAGGTTTGTCACACTCGTAAGCCTGGACGGCTGGAGTATGGAGTCGGGTCGGTATGAAGATGTTCAACGTATTTTAGTAAGAAAAAACCCATTACTTGTCAAGTTATCATTGTGAACGGAGAGATCTGTGATATAATCTTGGTTAGCAGTCTATATATGGAGTATCTCAGATATGATAAAGGAAAGAGATTGGAATTTTATCAGAGGTCTCGATCTTGGAATGGTCCTGGCAGTTGTGCTGCTTTTGGGGGCGAGCCTGCTGATCTTAAGCACGGCTTCCATTAATGTTATGGCGTCAGACCCGTATCATTATGTGAAAACTCAGGTGGTCTGGATCGCTACAGGAATTGTTCTTGCAGTCATTGTTGCGTTTACTGATTATGAAAACTATAAAAAGATCGGTATCTGGATCTACGCTTTCAATATATTCCTGCTTCTTCTCGTTTTTGCTTTTGGTTCTGAAGCGAAGGGTGCGCAGCGCTGGATACCTATCACCTCTACACAAAGCATTCAGCCCTCGGAATTTGCCAAAGTGCTGCTGATTGTTACGTTTGCCAGCTTTCTCAATGAGAGGGAAGGAAAACTGAATAATGTAAAGGATTTTATTCTACCCCTGCTGTTTGTACTGCCGCCTACTTTATTAATATTTCTTCAGCCTGATTTGGGGACTGCGATGGTGTTCGGGGCGATTTTCATTGGAATGATGTTTGTTGCCGGAGCGAATCCGATTAAATTTGGGGCGGTGATTGTCGGCTGCATTGGGGCGGCCATTGGTGCTGTTGCATTGCACTTAGCCACGAACCTTCCCGGACCGCTGAAATTTCTGGAAGGATTGCCGTTGCCTTTGAAAGATTATCAGATTAACCGGTTTATTGCTTTTCTGGATCCCGCCAAGGATACTTCTGGGGATGGATATCATGTTATTCAGTCGGTTTGGGCCATAGGTTCCGGAGGCATTTGGGGCAAAGGGTACCAGCAAGGCACCCAGGCCCAGTATAATTTTTTACCTGAGCATCATACAGACTTTATTTTTTCAGTTGTGGGCGAGGAATTTGGCTTTATCGGAACATCGATACTGTTGTTTATATTCTGCATCCTGCTTTTGCGGATGATTACCGTAGCCACCAAATCGAGAGACAGGTATGGGGTCCTGATTGTCTCCGGAGTCGTATCAATGATTGTTTTCCATGTTTTCATCAATGTTGGGATGGCTTCAGGAATCATGCCTGTCACCGGAATTCCTCTGCCGTTTATTACTTCCGGCGGCAGCTCGATGTGGGCAAATATGCTAGCGGTCGGGCTGGTCTTAAGCGTAAGTCGCAGAGGAGAACGACGAATGTTCTGACACCTTCAATGACAAAAGTTAACAAGCCATTATTCAAATCTGTAAAGAAATTTGTAAAAGAACATTTTCGTCAGGAAGATGTTCTTTTTTGCGTATTTGTTCATATTCTTTATTAGGGTTGTCTCCCTGAAGGAAAACCTTTATAAGGCGGTGGATGAATGGATCCGTTTGAGCGCTGGGATGACTGGGAATTTGAAAAGGCTGCCCGGGAGATCGGACGTGGTTACAGGGATGATCAGGAATATGTTAGGAGCAACTGGAAAGATCATCGGACTTATTTCAATAAAAAACCTTCCGGAGGTCTTTTGGCCGGTTGGAACGGCAGTCAGAAAAGAGTACTTCTTTCGGCTTTTTTGTTTTTAACGATTGTTTTCAGTGCCAGCGGAGAGGACTTTGTTTCCAAAGGCGTCTATGCTGTTTATCAAGGCGGTATGAGCAGTGGAAATATCTATGTGGCATTAAACACGATGGCAAAAGAAGCAATAGGCCTTCAGAACTCTGAAAGCCTGCCGGTGAATTCTGTAAAAGAAGAGATTTTTTATCCACCTGTAGCCGGAGCTGTCAAGGTGGCGTTTGAGAGCACAGATGAGGATGGGACGATCAGCAGCGGAATTGAAATTGAAAGTGCGCTGGGGACTGCTGTGCTCTGCCCCCAGGAAGGAGTTGTACTTGAAGTCAGTGAAAATGAAAAATTCGGAAAAGTGATACGGATCAACTTTGGCAATGGCTGGGAAGGCCTTTTGGGGAATTTTGGCGATATTAATGTTGAACGGGGTGAACCTGTTTCGATGGGGAAAAAATTGGGGACAGTCGGAGTCAGCTCAGCACGGGAAAAACCCTGGCTCTACCTAGAACTGCAAAAAGACGGTCAGCCGGTCGACCCCTTGACATACCTAATTCAGAACTAGTATATAAATTCAAAAATCCCGATTGTACTTAATACTTTTTAATCGATCTGCTAGGGATGGGAACAGAGGGGGATCAAGATGAAAGTTAAAGTTCACCCGACCTTTATCATTCTGTTAATCCTATGTATACTTGCCGGTCAGGTTGTCAGGGCGCTTCTAGTCTTTAGCCTGGTTATTGTTCATGAAGCCTGTCATATACTTGCTGCAAGAGGTTACGGGATCAGGTGTAGGAGTATCGAGCTCTATCCCTATGGGGGGACGGCCGTTCTTGACGACAGTTTTGAAGGAAAAAAGAAGGAGGAGACAATCATTGCTTTTGCTGGTCCAGCCGTCAATGTCGTGTTGTTCTTTTTCATTCAGATTCTTCGCGAAAACGGAACCTTAAGCGGAGCATGGGCGTTGGAATTTGCCAAAACGAATTTCTGGCTGGCAGCCTTTAACCTGCTTCCTGTTCTGCCGCTTGACGGCGGCAGAATTGTCCGTGGCCTGCTGGCGGGGTCTTTTGGTTTTGTCCCGACCACCCGGTTCCTGGCGGCAGCCGGTAAATGCCTTGGGGGTGCTTTTGTTTTCGCTGGTTTCCTGATGCAGGGAATGGGCTTCTATATTTATGAACCGGTTCTTTTTATTGTTCTTGGCATCTTTTTCTGGATTGGCAGCGGCAAAGAGCTGGACAATGCCAGAATTGTTTTTTTAAAGCAGCTCTGCCGCAAGAAAGAGCGTCTTTTGGCGCAGGGGCTGATGCCTGGAAGGAGTCTCGCGGTAAGTAGGGACACTGCGCTTAAACAGATTATTGATAAGTTTTCTGCTGATCATTTCAGTCTCGTCAGTGTAATGGGTAAAGACGATAAGATCGAAAGAACGCTAAGTGAGACTGAAGTTATCCAGGGCATGATGGATTTTGGACTCAATTGCATGGTCGGAAAATTAAAAGAATAAAAAAAGATCATATAGAATGGAATACTGTGGTAATGATCCAAAAGCATGTAAATATCATGCACCGGTAAATATAGAGAAGCATTCAGACTGGGAAGCTCATTCGGTATTCCCTGATTAATGTGCTAAAACTTCCTGGGGCAGCACCCTGAAGGATCATAGTTTGGGACTTTTTAAAAAGGTGTTTGTGGACATCCTCTCTGTCGCCCAGAAAGCGAATCATCTTTTTCAGACCAGGATCGCTGGTCATTGTCAAATGTGTGTCATAAAGCATTTTTGCGCGGATTTCAGCTTCAGCATCGGCCTGCAGCATCGCAGCAGGATCAAGGCTTTGATCGACATAGGTCAGGTTCCAGGGTATACCCTCGGAATTGACGTAGCAAAGTGGTGGTCCTCCAAGTCTGTTGATCGCCTCAGCAATCATCTCCATGTGGCTATGTTCTTCTGCTGCGATAAGACCTAATAACTCCCTTACAAAGTGGTTGGGCATATTAGCACGGTGATTCATATACTGGGTGGCGGCGGAGAACTCGCTATCTTTCCCGCCGTAATGTTCCAGCATGATCCGGCCGAACTGCGGGTCTGGATAATTGACTTCTACTGGAAATAACAGCGCATCGGCGTATTTGAACATAATTTTCCCTCCAATACTTCTTTTCACTTGCTTTCATACGAGCAATTACTGTATTATATTATCCTGTCTGAGAATTGGTCACTTTGTCTTTTCAACGCAAAGAGGGTTGGACTGGCAGACAGGTTGCAAATAGGTGAAGGGAGCTGGTACCCTGTCAACATACATGAAAACGAACATGACCTATACCTGCACGGTGAATACACCTCTTGGAAAAATGACAGCTGCGGCAGTCCAGAATGAGCTAAGCGGTTTATGGTTCATTGGCCAGAAGTATTATCCTGCTGTTACTTCCGGCTGGACAGAAAATTCGGAATATCCCGTTTTTGAAACGCTGCGTCGGCGGCTGGATTTTTATTTTTCGGGACAAGAAGGACAAGCTTGGGAAGAGGAACAGGCAGCAAGTACGGAAAGAAATGCGAAAGGTATCATGGCAGGTATTTCAGTCCCCAAAATGGATTTGTGTCTGGCTCCTGTGGGGACCGACTTCCAGAAGACTGTCTGGGAGATACTGCTGCAGATACCGTATGGGAAAGTCATAACTTACGGGGAAATTGCCCAACGTATTGCTCTGGTCCGGGGGTTAACAACGATGTCCGCTCAGGCGGTAGGCAGTGCAGTCGGGCATAATCCGATCTCCATTTTGATTCCGTGTCACCGCGTGATTGGCGGCAATGGAAAACTCACCGGTTATGCCGGCGGCCTGGACAAAAAGAAAGCCCTCCTGCGTCTGGAAGGTAGGTTTTTGCTTAAGAATAAGGTGCTGTGCTATAATAATTTATCCACAAATAAGTGATCCGTCTCCGTAATGTTATAGACAACGTCAAGCGGAGCAGGGATGCTGAGCGCGGCACACGAAGACTATGGATGGCCTAGTGTTATGATGCCATGGATGGCATAAAGGCAGGTCAAAGCCTTTATGCTGCCGAAAGCGTATATATTATGAAGACCTGCCCTGGATAAATAGGCTCAAGGGGGAAATACATATGAATCAGAAGGATCGTGAATGGATCCGCCAGAAACTCGGCCGGATTTTACCGCAGGTGATTAAGCCCGGTCGTTATGTCGGTGGTGAATGGAATATGATAAAAAAAGACTGGGAAAAGACAGATGTACGGGTGGCATTTGT
Source organism: Dehalobacter sp. DCA (assembly GCF_000305775.1). NCBI lineage: Bacteria > Bacillati > Bacillota > Clostridia > Eubacteriales > Desulfitobacteriaceae > Dehalobacter > Dehalobacter sp. DCA. The sequence goes on along the minus strand of NC_018866.1, from coordinate 2,639,465 downwards.
CTTTCCTGATGTATATGAAGTCGGCATGTCCAATCTTGCGTTACGTATCCTGTACGGCCGCATCAATTCTTATGAAGAGTTTCTTTGTGAAAGGGCCTTTGCTCCATGGCCGGATATGGAAGAAAAATTAAAGCAGGGAGGAATCCCGCTTTACACACTGGAATCTTTTCGTCCTCTGCTGGATTTTGATGTGGTCGCTTTCACGCTGCAATATGAGCTCAGCTATACCAATTTATTAAATGTCCTAAAGCTCAGCGGGATACCGTTAAAATCCGAAGACAGAAAAAACGGGACGGAAAGTGGGGGTGCGTATCCCTTTATATTTGCCGGTGGTCCATGTGCCTACAATCCTGAACCTCTGGCGCCTTTTGTAGATTTCTTTTTCCTGGGGGAAGGGGAAGAACAATTTCCCGCAGTTCTTCACGTGATTCAGCAAGCCAGGAAAAACGGAAAACTGAAGGAAGCTATTCTGGTCGAACTGGCCCAGATTCAGGGAATCTATGTGCCGGGTTTTTATGAGGCCGAATACAAACCTGATGGTTCGATCCAGCAAATCACAGTCAGGGAAGGAATTTCTGAGACAGTCAGAAAGGCGGTGTTGCAGGACTTCAGCTCGGCCTACTTCCCGGAAAAAGTGATTGTCCCGTATACGGAGGCTATTCATGACAGGGTAATGCTTGAGGTCATGAGGGGTTGCACCAGGGGATGCCGCTTTTGTCAGGCCGGAATGATCTACAGGCCGCTTCGGGAACGGTCTCCTGAAGCATTGCTGGAACAGGCGGAGAAATCCATCAAGGCCACCGGTTATGAAGAAATCTCACTTGTTTCGCTGTCGACCAGTGATTATACTTGCATCAACGGTGTCCTTAAAGGTCTGATGGCTAAAATGGAACCCAAAGGGGTCAGTGTATCCCTTCCCTCACTCCGCCTGGATTCATTTGATGTTGAGATTGCCGAACAGGTCCAAAAAGTACGCAAATCCGGACTGACCTTTGCACCGGAAGCCGGAACCCAGCGCTTAAGGGATGTTATTAATAAAGGCGTAACGGAAGAGGATCTTTTAAGGACGGCAGAAGCATCCTTTAAAGGAGGATGGAGCAGTATCAAGCTGTATTATATGATTGGACTTCCGACCGAAACCTATGAGGACCTGGACGGAATCGTCGAACAGGCCAGAAAAGTCCTAGAGTTGTCCAGAAAACTTGGGAAACGCGGCTGCAGGATCACAGTTTCGGCAAGTTCATTTGTTCCCAAACCGCATACGCCTTTTCAATGGGCAGCACAGGATTCCATGGTGACTCTAAGAGAAAAACAGGAATACCTCCGCAAGAAACTGCGGGATTACCGGATCAAGTTTATCTACCACGATGTAGAAGCAAGCTTTCTGGAAGCCATATTTGCCAAGGGTGACCGCAAAGTTGCGGAGCTACTGGAATGGGCGGTTAACGCAGGTTGCAAATTTGACGGGTGGAGTGAGCATTTTCGGTATGATCTGTGGAAGCAGGGAATGGAGGAAATCGGCATTGACCCGCATTTCTATGCCAACAGGCGGATATCAGAGGATGAGATCCTTCCCTGGGACCATCTGAACTCAGGTGTCAAGAAATCTTACTTGCTTGAAGAATATAAAAAGGCCCTGACTGAAGCTGTTACACCTGATTGCCGGGAAAAATGCAGCCACTGCGGAGTCTGTCCGGATCTGGCCAGACCCGTAAAATTCAGTGCGCCTTAACTTTATACAGAACCTAGCCTTGACTGCAGATGGTCTGGGTGATCCCGATGAAATATTCAGATTCACGGATGATGTGTTTGATTACAGCTGCAGCAGTCGGATTCTTCTTGACTGCCTGACTCAAATCTAGAATTTCAAAAAGGAATTTTACAAACCGGCCGCTTTGTTCAAGAGAAAAGCTGATCAGACGAAGAGCCTGATCGGCGACAACCGGTTGCGTATTGCCATATCTGACCAATGTTTCAGTGAGCTGCACAACCTGGCTATGCGTCCTTGTCAGAGACTGTTCCCATTCTTTAAGTTCTCCGACAAATTTTCTTTCTAGATCCGGCACGATTTCCCGGATGACGTTCGTATGCTCATATTCCTGGTGTTTCCAGAAGTTGGCCTCATCCAGCAATCTTAGCGGCGTCTGTTCGCCAGAAGAAAATTGCATTGAAATCCCTCCTCGTTTACAAGTAATGTATTCGGCTTTTTTACAAACATGCCGGAATAAAGAAAGGCTTTACAACAAAGCTTTGGAAGATAGCTCTGATATTTTTATCTTGGAAAGATTGGAAAAGAGGCGGTTATGATGAAGATAAGGCTGGCCTACACCAAGAAAGGTGAAGCCCGGTATATTGCGCATCTAGATTTAACCAGAATGTTGGACAGGGCCCTGCGCAGAGCCCAAATTGAAGTGGCTTTTTCCGAAGGATTCAATCCTCATCCAAAGATTGCTTTTGGTCCCCCTTTGCCAGTCGGTGTGGAAGGAGAACAGGAATATGTCGATATCGAAGTCAAAGAGAATAAAGAACAAGAAAAGGAAGCTATTCGGGAAGAAGCTGGAGAAACAACAGAAGTCGGAGCATGTGATATTGGGAATATCGTTGAGCGGCTTCAGAGCCAGTTGCCCGAGGGCATAAAAATCATAGGCGCTGGGATCGCAGTAAAGGGAAGCAAGGCACTGATGGCTGTGATTAATCTTGCCAGATACCGGACCGAAGCGCTTCTCCTTCGTCCGGTCGAGGCAGAAGAACTCCGTAAAGCTTGCCGGAACTGGCTGAACAGGGACGAAGCAACAGGGATTCGCTATCAGCAGGGCAAAAAAATAGAGCGGAATATTCGTCCGTTTGTTAAAAACATGACACTGATTTCTGAAGAAGGGGTTATTTCTGCGGATGCTCAGAATCATCAGGTACAACTGCGCCTGGATATTATTACCGGAAACGCTGGTTCAGTCCGGCCGGTTGAAATCCTGGAAAGTCTAAAAAACATGGAAGGACTTCCGGTAGATATTTCAGGTGTAACGACAACAAGGGAAGGCCTGTTTATCGAACAGTCCGATGGGGCGCTCAGAAACCCACTCGAAGTGATCGCGACGATATAGTGTCATCTTAGAAATTTGGATTTGATACTAAGCCTGAAAGCAGGGATAAGATTGAAAGAGATTGTCATTACCACTGAGGATCATCGGATGAGGGCTGCGGTACTGGAAGAGGGTAGACTGGCAGAAGTCCTAGATGATTCCGGAAGAGAATCCCGTTTGGCCGGCAATATCTACAAGGGGAAGGTCAGTAATATTGTTACAGGCATACAGGCTGCTTTCATCGATATTGGGCTCGAGAAGAATGCCTTCCTCTATGCAGGGGATATTGTCAATCCAGAATATGTCCAGGTGCAAAATGTACCCGGATCGCCGGTGCCATTGATCGAAAGCCTCTTAAAAGAAGGCCAGGAGGTGATTGTTCAGGTCACCCGGGAAGCTGTCGGTAATAAAGGAGCCAGAGTTACGACCAATCTTTCACTGCCCGGGCGTTTTGTGGTACTCTTGCCCGGGAATCGCGGATATTTGGGGATTTCACGTAAAATAACGGAGGAAACAGAAAGAGAACGTCTTAATCAACTTGCCCAGAATCTCAGCATTGAGAATGCTGGTCTGATTGTCCGGACGATGGCGGAAGGCGTCGCGGAAAAAGAACTGGCTGATGATATTGAAAAGATTTTAGAAATCAATCAGACCTTAACGGAAAGAATCAAAAGCAAGTCTGGCAAGGGACTGATTTACAGCAGCAGCGACCCATTGTCCCGTCTTTTAAGGGAAACGATCGACGAAGAGGTAACCAGGGTTATTACCGATGACGGGGAAATGACTGAGCTGCTCCGGACAAAGCTCAGGGAAGTCAGATGCTCGGTTTCCGGGAAAATATGGACTGACTTTAAAGGGAATTTGTTTGAACGCTATCATATCGGCGATGAAATCCTGAAAGCATTAAAACCCAAGGTTCCGCTCGAAAGCGGAGGCTATCTGGTGATTGAACAGACTGAAGCCCTGACCGCCATTGACGTCAACTCCGGAAAATACACTGGAGAAAGCTCCTTGCAGCATACTCTGCTGAGTCTGAATATGGAGGCTGCTTCAGAAATATCCAGGCAGATAAGACTTAGAAACCTTAGCGGGATTATTATCGTCGATTTTATTGACATGGAACAAAATGAGGATTGGAATCAGCTGCTGGAAATGCTGGAAAAGTCTTTTAAACAGGATAAGGTCAAATGTAAAGTAGTGGGCCGCACCAGGCTGGGGCTAGTTGAGGTAACACGCAAAAAAGAAGGTCAGACCTTAGCTGCCAGAAACACCGAAAAATGCCGGGAGTGCGGCGGAAAAGGCTGGCACGAGAGAAGAGCGAGAGAAGAACCAATTGAACTGTAGGATCAACTGATTGACGAATATAAGGAAAAATGCTAAAATGTTAGAACGTGGTGGCTTCTCACCACAACCGCACTTATTAGGTATGAACTGGTTTCTTGCCGTTTAAGCGGCAGCGGGCTGACCTACGCAGGCGAGTCTGGGACTGGGAGGTGTAGTAAAATGTATGTAATTATCGAAACAGGAGGCAAACAGTACAGAGTCAAGGAAGGCGATGTCGTCAATGTTGAAAAACTTGATGTAGCTGTCGGCCAGGTTCTCGACCTGAATCAGGTACTGCTTGTTGAAAAAGATGGTAATGTAACGGTTGGAGCTCCAGTTGTTGACGGCGTGACAGTTGTCGCAAAAGTTCTGGAACAGGGCAAAGGCGACAAAGTCATTGCATTCCGTTATAAACCCAAAAAACACGTTCGTGTTAAAAAAGGCCATCGTCAGCCTTACACGAAGCTTTCAATTGAAACAATCAATGCTTAATGGTTGAAATTAGAATACGATCAGCATGTTCTTTTTAGGAGGTGATCTTCATGGCCCACAAGAAAGGTGTAGGAAGTACACGAAACGGCAGAGACAGTAATGCGCAAAGACTCGGAGTCAAACGCTCTGACGGACAGTACGTTTTGGCAGGAAATATTCTTGTTCGCCAACGTGGAACCAAACTCCATCCTGGCAAAAACTGCGGCATCGGCAAAGATGATACGCTGTTCGCGCTCACAGATGGTTACGTAAAGTTCGAACGCAAAGATAAATTCCGCAAGCAGGTAAGTGTTCATGCGGAAAACGGGATTACTCAAGCCCAATAACAGATTACACGTCATACCCCTGGGTTAGCCCGGGGGTATGTTTTATTGTTAATTATCTTTGGTGAGGAGAAGAAAAATGGTCAATCTTGATAAAAAGATCCTTTATGAGCAGTTGGATAATTTCCAGATCCTTCGGCATGATTTTCTGAATTATTTTCAGGTCATCAAGGGGTATTTGCAGCTGAATATGCCGGACAAAGCGTTGGCTTATATTGATGAAGTCCTGGTGGAGATTCGGCCGCAGCAAGATATTTACAAGATTGGCCAAAAAACACTGCTTGGGATTCTCCTGGGATGGTATTTTAAGCTGCGTCTGAAAGGTGCAGAATTTGTGTTGGATTTTCCTCCGGAAATGAAAAAAGAAGAATTTTGGCTTGATCATTGGCAGGAAGAATATGCCCTGAGTTTTTCTGGATACACTAAAGACTGTTTAGACCTATTCGTGCAGGGAGATCAGGATGTTGAAACATTAACAGCAAAAATCCAGTTCGGCGTTGTCGACGGAGGATTTTCCTGCGAATTCAGACTATATAAAGAAGACAATCTTTTTGAGCAGAATGTATATTCCCCAGTCTATCAGAAAGCATGAGTTACTTTCTGATAGGTCTAAGCGCAGCTAAGGCTGACGCCAAAGGCTTGGCGCCAGCCAAGTTTTCTTTAGAAAAATCCGAATGAAGGGGTTAACGAATGTTTTATGATCGCGCAAAAATATATGTAAAAGCTGGAGACGGTGGAGCAGGAGCTGTATCTTTCCGCAGGGAGAAGTATGTCCCGTTGGGAGGGCCTAATGGCGGAGACGGCGGCCGTGGCGGGGATATCATCCTCGAAGCGGATGAGGGCCTGCGGACCCTGGTGGATTTCCGCTATCGCCGCCATTATAAGGCAGACCGCGGCGAACACGGGCAAGGCAAGGATATGCACGGGAAAGGAGCAGAAAACCTGGTGTTGCGTATACCGGCGGGAACGATAATCAAAAATGAAGGTACAGGCGAAATTTTGGCTGATCTTACCCGGCATGGGCAAAGGGTCACCATTGCCAAAGGCGGCCGCGGCGGCCGTGGAAATGCCCGTTTTATGAGTAATACAAACAAGGCTCCTACAGTGGCGGAGCGCGGAGAACCAGGGGAAGAGCTTTGGCTTCTGTTTGAACTGAAGCTTCTGGCAGATGTCGGCCTGGTCGGATTCCCAAACGTCGGAAAATCCACACTGATCTCGAGGGTATCGGCTGCCCGTCCAAAAATCGCAGACTATCATTTCACGACCCTGGTACCAAATCTTGGCGTCGTTCAGGTAGAGGATGAGAGTTTTGTCATGGCGGATATCCCGGGAATTATCGAAGGGGCTCATTCCGGCGCAGGACTTGGACATGAATTTCTGCGTCATATCGAGCGTACCAGACTGCTTCTTCATATCCTGGACATTTCAGGTTCCGAGGGCAGAGACCCGCTGGAAGACTTTAAAATCATCAACCAGGAACTCAAACTGCACAGTCCAGCTCTTGCTGAAAGGCCGATGCTGGTTGTTCCGAACAAAATTGATGTTAACGGTTCCGAGGAGAACCTCCGGCGTCTTCACGAGGAATTTGGGGATGCCTATGAAATCTACCCAATTTCGGCGGTAACCGGAGAGGGAATCGATAAATTACTGCACAAGATGATACAAATTCTTCCTGAAGTACCGCTGATTGGACTTTCAGCTGATCCTGATGAACATCGCATGGTTCAGGTCCAAAGCGAGGACAGATTTGTCATTACGCGTGAAGACGGCATGTATATCATTACAGGCAAAGAGATTGAAAGACATGCGGCGATGGCCTACCTCGATACGGATGACGGTATCATGCGCTTCCAGAATATCCTTAAAGTGATGGGAGTCGACGATGCACTGAAGGAACAGGGGATCAAAGAAGGCAATAAAGTATCGATCGGAAAGTTGGAGTTGGAATGGTCGGAGGGAGGACAATAGCATGCTGACAGGCAAACAGAAAAGGTTTTTAAGGGCTATGGGGAATGAAATGGAACCCATTTTAATCGTTGGCAAAGATGAAATTACAGATAATATGATTAAACAGGCCGCCGATGCGTTGGAGGCAAGAGAGCTGATTAAAGGACGGGCGCTCCAGAATTGTGCCGATGACCCGAAAAATATCGCCTCCGGGCTGGCCGAAGCTACCCGTTCAGAATTGGTTCAGGTGATCGGGCGGAATTTTCTGCTCTATCGGAAGGCCAGCGAAAAACCAAAAATAGAGCTGCCCTGACCTATCTTTCTGGTAAGTGAGGACAATTTGCAGGCGGGATATTTCTCAGCATATTTTACTTAAGTATTCTCCTGAGATCAGTCTCCGTAATGTATAGACAGCGTTACGGAGACTTGCCTTAATAATAAAAATTTAGGAGATAAATAATGGAACGGAGTGTTCGAGAGTCAATCGCTGGCGGATGCCGGATTGGCATCATGGGAGGAACGTTTAATCCAATTCATTACGGCCATCTGGTGGCTGCGGAGACAGCCAGGGTCGAATTTGCGCTTGATAAGGTCTTATTCATCCCCACAGGCATTCCTCCGCATAAAGTCGATCACCAGATTGCAAATTCGGATCTGCGTTTTGCAATGGTCGAAATATCTATCCGCGACAATGAGGATTTTATTGCATCCAGAATTGAGATCGACAGGGAAGGCCCTTCATACACCTATGACACCTTAAAAGCCCTGCATCTGTTGTTCCCCGAACAGGAACTTTTTTTTATCACCGGTTCGGATGCGCTCCGGGATATTTTGAGCTGGAGGGAAGCAGAAGGAATTATTGGAATATCCAAAATTATCGGGGCTTCAAGACCGGGGTATGAAATTGGTGGTTTTTTGGGAGAATTATTTGACAGATATCCTTATGCCCAAAACAGAATATTCGAGATGGAAATTCCCGCTCTGGCTATATCTTCGACAGATATCAGAAAAAGGATCTGGAATAACAAGTCTATTCGTTATTTGCTTCCAGAAGAAGTACGGCGTTTCATCATAGAAAATAATATTTACATCAGTAAATAAACATTTGACTTCCGATAGGATTGTATACTATAGTAATAGTTGTTTCATACTATAAACAAAATAAACAAAATTATTTTAGAGGTGAATTCCATGACAAAAACCCTGTACGTGGGCAATCTCCCCTGGAGTACGACTTCAGAGGAACTGACTGAGTACTTTGCTCGGTTTGGCAATGTAATCGGCAGCAGAATCATTACCGACAGAGAAACCGGTCGCTCAAGAGGCTTTGGCTTTGTAGAAGTTGCTTCAGAGGATGCCGAGCGCTTAGCAGAAGAACTTAACGGTAGCGAGTTCAATGACCGTTCATTGACAGTAAACGAAGCGAGACCTCGCCAAACTGTCTAATGTTTTTGGTTAGGGGTTTCTGTTAAGATAAATTCTGATCTTTAATGAGTCGTAGGACTCTATATAAATAGCACATGAAGAATCCTGGTTTATCTTACATTTTCGGACCCTGGACCCGAGAGAATACGGTACAGCAAACTGTACCGTATTCTTGTATGACGCCCATGGGTGGCCTAATGCCGCGATGTCCATGGAAGGGTGAAGCGTTAAATAGCTTTTACGGTGCAGCGTTACTAAGGATGGTATAAAGCTGCCGGCGCCATGGATGGCAAGGAGCGGTAAAATAAGAGAGGTTGAACGTTGTGAACGACCGGCTGGAATATTTCAGAACTTTAGCCTCACAAAAACTTTCGCTGGAAAGATTTCAGCACACGCTTGGGGTAGAGGCTCTGGCCGTGGAACTTGCCCCGAAGTTCGGTGTAAAAGAGGGAGACGCGGGTTTAGCTGCGCTTACCCATGACCTGGCTAAGGAGTATATTTATTTAGAGCAGCTGAAAAAAGCCCGGGAATGGAACCTTATTCTTTATCCGGAAGATCTGGAAATTCCCCAGGTCATTCACGGAAGAGTCGCAGCGTATATGCTGCGGAACCTTTACGCCATAAAAAACGAGGATGTCCTGAATGCGGTTGCGAATCATACCTTGGGGAGACCGGGTATGTCCCCTCTGGAAATGTTGATTTACAGTGCCGATCTCACGGAACCCGGGAGGGATTTTCCCGGTGTAGACAAGCTTCGTCAGAAGTTGTATTATGACCTTATGACAGGTACACTGGCTTGTGTGGAGCATACCTTGTGCTATCTGAAGGAGAACAATAAACCGATTCATCCGCTGACGATTCTGATGTATGAAGATTTGAAAAATGGAAAAGCGTCTAAAGGAGGTTAGAATTTGGAAATAAGTCATGACCAGTTGCAGAAAGTAGTTGACTTTATTGACGATAAAAGAGGCAGAAATATTCTGACCCTTGACTTAAAGGGAATATCCGTCATTGCAGATTATTTTATGATTGCCACGGGAAACAGCACGACTCAGACCAAAGCAATTACCGAGTACCTTGCAGAAAAATTACCCGAGATCGGGCTTTCGGTCTTAAGGATAGAAGGGCTTCCTGAAGCTCAGTGGGTGCTGATCGACTGTGGTGATCTGGTTATACATATTATGACACCAGATACCAGAGAGTTTTATAGTCTGGAAAGACTGTGGGGCGATGCCCGGGAAGTCGTATTAGATAATTGATTTTTAATTCTATATAGAATTAAAATTAAACGATTGAATAATTAATTTGGATATCCAATCTAATATTTTTACGCTTTGAAGGAAAGCAGTACCTGAAAGGGATGGATCAGAGAGACGGCGGTTGGTGTGAGCCGTTTTCACCAGGCGGGGAACTCGTTCCTGAGCAGTGTCCGGGCAGCAACGGATGCCGGTGAGAACCGTTATAATCTTTAAGCGCACAGAATTAGGGTGGTACCGCGGGAGCAAACTCTCGTCCCTTGGGGATGGGGGTTTTTATCTATTTTTGGACTAGTAATATCTACCAGAAGAATGAACATTTGAAACATAAGGCAGAACAACTAAAGGCTGTTCTGTTGGAAAGAACTTTGGAGGTCGGATCTATGCAGGAAAGATATTTGTTCAACGAGATTGAGTCAAAATGGCAGAAAGCCTGGCTGGAGAACAAAGCAGGAAAAACTGAGGAGAATAACGGTAAAGAAAAGTTCTATGCACTTGCCATGTTTCCATACCCATCTGGAAACTTACATATGGGACATGTCCGCAATTATTCGATCGTTGATGTGATTGCCCGCTTCAAAAGGATGCAGGGCTATGATGTGCTGCACCCGATTGGCTGGGATGCCTTCGGCCTTCCCGCTGAAAACGCCGCGATCAAGCATCAGACACCGCCGGCAGAGTGGACCTGGAAAAATATTGCGAACATGAAGCGACAGCTTCAGGAAATGGGTATTTCCTACGATTGGGATAGAGAAGTTGCTACCTGCCACCCCGAGTATTACCGCTGGACGCAATGGATTTTTAATCAGTTCTATAAACATGGTTTGGTCTATAAGAAGAAGGCCGCTGTAAACTGGTGCCCGTCCTGCGCGACAGTGTTGGCTAACGAACAGGTCGTGGACGGTGCCTGCGAGCGCTGCGACACACCTGTTACCAAAAAAGATCTTGAACAATGGTTTTTCAAGATTACGGATTATTCAGAACAGCTCTTAAACGACCTCGATAAGCTCACCGGCTGGCCGGAGAAAGTAAAAACCATGCAGCGCAACTGGATTGGCCGCTCTGAAGGAGCCGAAGCCAAATTTAAAATTGAAGGCACCACAGATATGATCACTGTATTCACAACCAGAGTCGATACGATTTTTGGCGTGAGCTATGTGGTTCTTGCCCCGGAACATCCGCTGGTTACACAGCTCGTCAAAGGAACACAGTATGAACAAGGTGTGCTCGCTTTTATTGAGAAGATGAAAGGCTTGAACGAAATTGCGAGAACCTCATCGGAAGCAGAAAAAGAAGGGATGTTTATCGGACACTACTGCATCAACCCATTAAGCGGAGAAAGGATCCCGATCTGGATTGCCAATTACGTTCTTCTCGAATATGGAACCGGGGCTGTTATGGGGGTCCCGGGACATGATGAAAGAGATTTTGCCTTTGCCGGGAAGTACGGTCTGCCAATTGCGAGAGTCATTCTTGATCCTAAAGTTTCCGCTGCAGATAAAGATATGCCGATGAAAGAAGCTTATATTGAAGACGGGACCATGGTCAACTCCCTTGATTTTGACGGACTGGATAACCGGACGGCCTGGGACAGGATGGCTGCCAAACTGGAAAAGCTGCAGCTTGGTGAGCGTAAAATCAATTACCGCCTTAGAGACTGGCTGATTTCCCGTCAGCGCTATTGGGGTGCGCCTATTCCGATGATTTACTGTGATACGTGCGGCGTTGTGCCTGTGCCGGATGATCAGCTGCCGGTGCTGCTGCCCGATGATGTCGTGTTCAAGGCCGGTGAGAATCCGCTGACCACTTCCCAGAGCTTTGTGCAGACAACTTGTACGAAGTGCGGAGGCCCTGCCAGAAGAGAAACCGATACGATGGACACCTTCATGTGCTCTTCGTGGTACTATCTGAGGTATTGTGACCCGCGGAATCCGGATAAGGCTTTTGACGAGAAAAACACGGCCAAATGGATGAACGTCGACCAGTATGTCGGCGGTGTTGAGCATGCGATCCTGCATCTGCTCTATTCACGCTTTTTTACTAAAGCCCTGAGAGATTTTGGCTACCTCCAGGTGGATGAGCCGTTTGCGAATCTGCTTACCCAGGGAATGGTCTGCATGGACGGTTCCAAGATGTCCAAATCCAAAGGAAATGTCGTCAGCCCTGAGGAGATCATCAGCAAATATGGTGCAGACACGGCCAGAATGTTCATTCTGTTTGCTGCCCCGCCTGAACGGGATCTGGAGTGGAGCGAACAGGGTGTTGAAGGTTGCTATCGCTTTTTAAACCGTGTCTGGCGGCTTATTGTCCAGTATCAAGCTGCCTTGGCTTCTGCAGGAAATGGCAGTACCGCACGTGAATCCTTCGCGGAGCTCGATGCCAAAGCCAAACAAATGCGTTTTACCACACACAGTGCCATCAGGAAGGTTACCAATGATGTCGGCAGCAGATTTAATTTCAATACCGCGATCAGTTCCATTATGGAATTGGTTAACGCACTTTACCTGTATAAAGAAGAAAAGGATGCCAACCTGGCCGTTGCCAGAGAAGGCATTGAAACACTGCTGAAGATCTTGGCACCGTTTGCCCCGCATATCACCGAAGAGCTCTGGGCAGAACTTGGAAACACCGAAAGCATTCATAAACAGGCCTGGCCCATTGAAGATGAGACGGCGCTGATCGAAGAGGAGATCACGATTATTCTCCAGGTAAACGGAAAAGTTCGCGACAAGGTTCAGGTCCCAGCCGAAATTTCTAAAGAGGAACTGGAAAAGATGATTCTGTCTTCAGAAAAAGTCAAACAGCACCTTGAAGGAAAAACCGTCATCAAAGTGATCACGGTTCTGGGTAAACTGGTGAATATCGTTGTGAGGTAAGACGGTTTAAGAAAATAGCTGTTCAAGAGGGACAGACAAGCCTTCAAAATATAGAGACTTGATCGTATCGCTGCTCTGATAAACGCGGTATTCCCTGATGTCCTGTTCGGCAAAGCAGTATAAATAGACTTCCTTGCGCCAGGGATTCACAATCCAATATTCCGATATACCGGCCTGCAGATATAAATTTAGTTTTTTCAGCAGGTCTTTTTTCTGTGTCGAATCGGACAATACTTCAAGAACCAGGGCAGGTACGCCGGTATACCTGCCTTTTTCATTGATATTTTCAGTATCGCAAATCACAATCATATCAGGCTGGACAACATTTTTATTGTCACTGACTGAAAGGGTTACGTCGAACGGAGAAGTCAGCGGACGGCATTTCTTGCCTTTGAAATAGTTGTACAGGACATTGGATATTTCCATGATGATGCACTGGTGGTCATAAGTAGGCGAAGCCAAAAGGTAGACCTCTCCGTCAATATACTCGTAGCGGTTTTCACTTGATTCAGAGAGCATTAAAAAGTCTTCATACGTGATCTTTTCTTGGTCCCAGGAATAGCTTTCAGCTCTTTCAGCAACGACTGAAACATCTTTTCCGGGATCCTCATAGCGTCTAACAACTACTGTTTTTTTGCCGTTTTTCGTGATAATAATGTCTTCAAACCAGGCTAGCTTCAGATAACGGCCAAAATTATTCTGGGCTTCAGTTGAGGTAATTTCCATTAGAGCACCTCCGCATTAGCTAATATAAAAAATTAGCTAATGCAATTGTAACATATTTACCAATTGTGTCAAATTAAAATATACAGTTAAAACCAGCCACGATTCAAATAGAGAATCGTGGCTGGTTTGCCACGGACAATGACACACGAAGTGCCTGGTGTCAACACGTTAGGGATAACAAAGTGTTCAACTGGCCTAATGCTGCGGTGCAATTCAGAAGATCAGAATGAGCAATTAATAATAAGGGTATGGCCTGTAAGGCCCGTACGGATAGGGGCCATAAGCAGAACGGGAACCGTAGGCCAGGCCTGCGCCGTAAGCAAAAGGAATACTCAGTGCTAAAGCGGCTATAGCCAGGAATGGAAGAAATAGAAATCCTGGGTTATTGGAATGAAACAAAATACCGTCCTGACGGACTTCAACAATTTGTCCGTGGTAGGTTTTACCGTCAAAGAGACTTACTGTGGCCTGATTCCCTGCATAAGGAGCAACAAGTTCATAATTTAAATGGGTTCCTCTAAATAATGTCATTGGGAGCAAGAGCACCTCCTTGTAAAAATTTGCCAGTTTCGGCTGATATATTCTATGTCTTGGAATAGAAATGGGAACATTCTCATGATCAGGTTTAAAGTTAAGCGCGCTGATTAACTTGGAAACGGCAAAAAGAGATCCACACAAAGGAATTTGGAAGTAAATGGAGAATAATGGAAAAAGAGGGGGTATGGACGATTGGAGAAAAAACTGAGGCTGCTTTGGTGGGGCATTTTGGGTGTATTACTGGTTCTGGCCGCTGTGAAACTGTTTTTGCCAGTAAACAGTCCGGTTGAAGTTAATCAGGCAGAAGAAAACAGGGAGATTGTAGTTTATATTTCGGGTGCAGTTGTGCATCCCGGTCTTTTGCACCTCCCTTTGAATGCCAGGTTGGATGATGCGCTGCAAGCAGCGGAATTGACAGCTGAAGCTGACCTTGAAGTATTGAATCCTGCCCAAAAGCTCAAGGATGGACAAAAAATAATTGTGGCCTTAAAGAGTACCGGAACGGGTCAATTAACCGGAAATGAGACCCAAAGTGAGACTCAAAATAAGACCGAAAACAGCGCAGCTCAGCCGGGTACAACAGACGGATTATCGACAAAGGTCAATATCAATACCGCAGGTATTAATGAACTGGATACTATTCCGGGGATCGGTCCGGCCTTAGCCCAGCGAATTATTGATTATCGTACGGAAAACGGATGGTTCTCCGCACCGGAAGAGATTCAAAATGTTTCGGGGATCGGTTCAAAGACCTATGAGAAAATGGAAAAGTATATCTCTGTCAGTCCGTAACGTGATAAAGCAGTATGTCTGAGGCAAGTCTGTGGGCCACAATATCCGCGTGCCATGAATGGCACAATCCGCAAATAGCCGCGCTGCGTTATCCTGCTCCGCTCATAGCGGAACTGTAGCTCTCGGACTGATCATAGGGTGTTTGCATACCAAAATGAGAAAAAGGTCATGAAGGGGCATGAAAGCGTCATGAAAGATAAACTGGTCATTCAGGCTATAGCTGTGCTGACAGGTGGATTGCTGGCCGTTCAAAGTGAAAAAGAAGCAAGAATATTCATATTGGCCATCTGCTTGCTTTTAGTCATAGGAATCGTGGTTATCTGGAAACCACTCGATTTTTTTGGCAGGGCTTCCAAACCTGAAGCGGTACTGCTGACCTGCGGGCTTTTAACAGGTTTTTTGTATGGGATACCGGCAGAGAACAATATCGCTTCTCCGCTGCTTATAGAAAGAATTGAGATACAGGGCAGACTATCGGATTGGCGGATTGATGATAAGGCCGGTCAGGGTATTTTCATCCTGGAAGATGTCTATCCCGGAACGGAAGAACGCTTGGGGGAAAAATACAGTTTTCGTGTTTACCCCGAAGAAGATGGGGTGTATATGAAGGGATGGGATCGGGTTAAGCCCGGAGACACCATCTTGGTCACAGCCAGGCTGGAACATCCCAAACCTCCGGGAACAGAGGGCGGATTTGACCTTCCGCTTTATTATGCTGTAAGAGGCTTAAGTGGTACGATTACAGCCTTCGGGGAAGCTGATGTACTGGAGGAAGGTGTTCCGGGTTTTACCTGAAGGATACGTCAGCATGTACATGATATTCTGACCGCGTCCTGGCCAGAGCAAGCCGGTATTCTTGAAGGAATTTTGTTTGGGGATTCCAGCGGGATCTCTGCGAAAACACTGGAGATGTACAAGGCCGCAGGAGTCATGCATGTTTTTGCGGCTTCGGGATCTAATGTGGCCTTTGTGATGGCCCTGGCATGGCTGTTTCTGTTTGGCCTGCCCCGGAAAGCCAGAATTGTCGCAACGATTGGGGTTATCTTGTGTTATGCAGTCTTATGCAGCGGTAATCCGCCTATCTTAAGGGCAACCATTTTAGGAACCTCAGTCTTGATCGGCCGCTTAGGCAGAGGAAAGATGTCGCCGCTTAGATGGCTTCTCTTTGCTGCGTTGATTCTTTATTTATGGAATCCTTTATTTTTGCGTGATATAGGTTTTCAGCTTTCCTTTGCTGCTACTTGGGGAATGCTGGTTCTATCACCCCAGTTGATGAAAAATGCCTGGTTCGGCAGGTTGCCTGAATTACTGAGACTGCCTGCAGCAGTATCATTTGGCGCTCAGATTGCCGTGATACCCATTATGACGAATGTTTTTCACAAACTGTCTCTGGCTGGGCTGGTCACCAATATATTTATTCTTTTTATGCTCGGCGCAGTTCTGCAGATCGGGCTTATTGGAACGGTACTGATTTTTGTTCCGGGTATCCCATCCATTTTTTTTCAAGCTGCAGTATGGCTGCTTGAGATCTCTGACCGTATATTGACGCTGATTGCATCTTTACCTTGGGCCTATTTCTGGGTATTAAACCCCGGCCTGGCCTTTTGGATAGCCTGGTATGGATTTTTGGCAGCGATGCTATTCGGTACAGAAAGAATACAATTCATTTCGAACGTACAGGTCAGAAGACTCAGAACGACAGCGAAGAGATTACAATTTCTGCCCTACCTGTACAGAATGGTTGACACGCTCAAACTTGGAAAGAACGAAAATAAGCCGCACCATATGGGATATTCTAATCTGTGGTCTGCAAAGTTCCTGGATTCTGCCAAACAACTAATTCCTGCGAAACTGTTAAGTTTTATCAAATTTAGATATGTCTTTGCTTTGCTTATGATGCTGCTGCTCTGGCACCCCTGGTCGGCCGGCAATGCCCTGGAAATTTCGTTTATTGATGTGGGCCAGGGGGACTGTATCCTAATTCAGACAGCCCGAGAGAACCTGCTTGTCGATACCGGTCCCCGTAGGGAGAACTACAATGCAGCGGAAAAAATTGTGCTTCCTTATTTGATGGAAAAAAGGATAGGTCAACTGGATTTTCTTTTTATCACGCACGAGGATGCTGATCATTTGGGAGGGGCGCAATATCTGCTGGCCAATTTGCCTGTGGCAAAAGTCGCAGTACCCGAAGCGGGTGATAGGATAACAAATGAAGAATGGCAGTCGGGAATTCCAGCGGAATACTACCGGAACAAAGAAAAGTTTGTAACGCTCAAGGCAGGGGATTATATCCATTTTTCTTCCGGTTTGCAGATTGAGATTATGGCCCCGGTCGAAGAAATGAACAACACCGGCGCTGATTCAAATAATAATTCTCTGGTGATACAGATGGAATATCTGGGAATGAAAATCCTATTGACGGGAGATATGGAAGCAGAAGAAATGGAATCCATCTCAGACAGAGGAACTGACTGGAATTCGAATTTTATAAAAGTTCCGCATCATGGCGGAAAAGGCTCTCTGGATACAGCTTGGTTTGACAGTACCAATCCCCGGGCGGTGTTTGTTTCTGTAGGCAAAAACAGCTTTGGTCATCCTTCCCGGGAGGTTATCAACTACTGGGAAGAAAGAGGTGTACCTATATATCGGACAGATATGGACGGTACAATACAATTAATGATCAATAAAAAGAGCTGTCAGATAACGACAGGCAGGTGACAGCTGCAGATTTCTTTTTTATCCAAATTTATGCTATAATCAACAACTGAACGAATAATTCACACGTTGAAAAGGAGTTATCGATCATGGAAAAACCGATTGTAACAATTGAAATGGCCAACGGGGATGTCATCAAGGCCGAACTTTATCCTGAAATAGCCCCAAATACTGTCAATAATTTTATTTCATTAATTAAAAAGGGCTTCTATAACGGTCTGATTTTTCACAGAGTCATTCCTGGTTTTATGATTCAGGGAGGATGCCCGCAGGGTTCGGGAATGGGCAATCCAGGCTACAGTATTAAAGGGGAATTTTCCGGTAACGGCTTCAAGAATGATCTGAAACATAGCCGTGGAGTCCTGTCTATGGCCCGCTCCAGAATGGAAGATTCAGCCGGTTCTCAGTTCTTTGTCATGGTTAATGATGCACCTCATCTTGACGACCAATATGCAGCCTTTGGCAAGGTGATCGAAGGCATGGAATCTGTCGATCATATTGTATCTGTCGAAAGTAACTATCAGGACAGGCCCAATCAAGAACAGGTAATGAAAAGCGTAACCGTCGACACCAAAGGTGTAGATTACGCTGAACCGGAAACCGTCTAAATATTTTGGTCTGAAACATCAAATTAGTCCAGCAAAGACTAATTTTATACGGAAATACAAAAAATATCAAAGAACATGAATAAAAAGAGGAAGTGCATGGAAATAATACCAAATGAACATCTCTTTTCTCCTCCTCTTTCTTTCCCCTTCATCCGTTGAGGGGGACTTTTTTTGTTGTAAGATCCCAATGATCTTTGGTTGAAAAGTTATTTGTTCTGCGTTATAGTAGAGATAATTCAAAATAATTACTAAATTGGTCATTTTGTAAAAAGAGAGGAAGATATTTCAATGGATTTCGCAGAAAATCATGTAAAAAGCCATGAAGAAATCTTGGAAGCCTACGTGATGGTATTAGCCGATTTAAAAGAAATAATGCAGGAAGACATTATGGTGCTGATCACGAATAGGACGGACGCGCTCTGTCACTACTCCGGCTATAAACTTAATGCGAAGGTGGATTCAAGTTTTAAGGTTAGTGATCACCCTCACCTTGTTGAAGCGATGAGAACAGGTAAAATCAGATCGGATATTATGTCCAAAGAGAGATACGGTATCCCGTTTGCGTCATCCACATACCCAATTAAAGCACCCGATGGAGAAATCATTGGTTGTGTCGGAATCGGTAGAAGCCTAGAAAAAGAGGGTAGAGTTGAAGAAATTTCTCAAGGTTTAGCAGCAACGCTTCAGCAAGCAAACGCCGGATTGCAGGAAGTTGCCTCAGGATCACAAGGGCTTTCTTTCAAAATCAGCAATGTGGTAAAATCCGCAAATGAATCCGCCGTGAAAATTAAAGAAATTAATAAGGTCATTAGCGCTATTTCTGATATATCCTCACATTCCAACCTGCTGGGTTTGAATGCCGCAATTGAAGCGGCCCGCGCCGGTGAACAAGGTCGCGGCTTTGCAGTGGTTGCGGAAGAAATGCGCAAACTTGCTGCCCAAAGTAACGACTCAGCTAAAATGGTTACCGAAATACTTACCCAGATGAGAGAATCTATTGAAGGCATTATTATGGAAATCAACCAAATTGGCGGTATTGCTGAAAATCAGGCCGCAGCGACTCAGGAAATCACCGCTGCAATTGAGGAAGTAAGTGAAAATTCACAAGATCTGGTTGAATTATCAAAAATCACATTGGATGGCAAGTAAGAGAGTTTCTTCTTAACTTCAAGGAGAAAATAGGATATGACATTAGATATCATCAAACTGGATATAAAGAACCGCGATATCCCCTCCGTTTATCTCTGGTACGGCGAGGACCGCTATTCTCTAGCCGAGGCTTTAAAACTGCTAAAAAACTATTATTTGCTGGATGATCCTTCCGGCAGCAATACAGAACTTCTTAACGGAAAAGAACAAACCCGGGAAGAAATAATTCAGGCTGCCAATATGACAGCCTTTTTTTCCGGAAAACTCGTGGTTGTTGACGATCTTACATATTTCAGTACGGGCAGGAGCAAAGGCACTTCCGAATCGGAAAAAAGCACCGAAGAAATGGAACGATCCCATTCAGGGAGAGAAAGCGACCCGGATATCTTGCTGGAATACTGTCTGAATCCCAATCCGTCTACTTGCCTGGTTCTGATATCGGAAAAAGTAAACAAAGGCAGAAAACTGTTTAGGGAAATCAATAAGAACGGGAAAACAGTGGAATTCGCTTTTCCGAAGGGCCAGTCGGAATGGATGGCCTGGCTGCAAAAGCAAGCGCATCAAAACGGGAAGAACCTGAGTGTTCCCGCCGCTTCGTTTCTTTTGGAATGGGCTGGCCACCAAACAGGGGTACTCAGTCAGGAACTGGCCAAATTAGCTCTATATACCGGAGAAAAACAAAACATAGAAATTGAAGATATCCGGAAAATAAGTTTGCCGATGATCGAGACGACGGTCTTTGCGATGTTGGATGCCATCGCGGCAGAGAATACCAAAGACGCATTGGCCAGGCTTAGCGAAGTGCTTAGTCAGGAACATTACCTCAAAGTGCATACAATGATCGTCCGCCATATCCGGCTGTTACTGGCAGCGAGTATTTGGCGGTCCCGCAAGGGCACAGTCAATGATTTTATGGGCACTGCAGGAATCAGGACATTCTTTGAAGGAAATAAACTCTTTCAGCAAGCGGACTCTTTTTCAACCGTCAGATTGGCTGAGGCCATGGAAGATTGTCTTCAGACTGAGCTTGCGTTAAAGAGCAGCGGAGGGAACCCTCAGTTGCTGCTGGAAATAATGGTTATACGATTATGTAAAAAATAACGTAATCATAAAAAGAGGATGCCTCAGGGTTCTGAGATATCCTCTCTAATGTCTATGGAGCGTGAAGCGTTTAAATAGCCTTCACGGATGCTGCGACGTCCATGGAGGGACTAGTGCAGCGTTGCTTAGCTGGCTTTATTATTCAAAGCCTGAAATTTTTTGGCCATTCTGGATTTTTTGCGAGCTGCTTTGTTTTTGTGGATCAAACCTTTGGCAGCAGCTTTATCAAGTGCACGGGAAGCTTTTTGCAGAGCTTCAACAGCATTTTCAGGATTATTGTTTACAGCTTCCTCATAACGACGAATAGCGGTTCGTAAGGAAGATCTGGCAGCAGTATTCTTGGCATTCTGTAATTTGCTTAGTTGGACCCTCTTGATTGCTGATTTAATATTTGGCATACAGTCACCCCCTTCGAAACATCTAACTACCGCACGTTTTTTAGACAAAAGTTATTTTATCATATTTTAGCAATACTATGCAACTAAATTCTAAAAAAAGAATAACCCGCCTTTACAGATTACCATGTCAACCCTATATCTTATACCATCCTGAAATATATTTTACTTTTTTACTGATACAGAACAAATATAACAGAACAAATATATTTCTAATTGACGAATCTCAAAACTCTGTGATAATATAGATTCAAATCAATACCATTATTGTATAAAAGTAATGATGGGGTAAAGTAAACGGTATGAGCTTTCCAGGGAGGAAACGTCTTAGACTGAAAGCGTTTCTATCGCATTGATCGTTGAAGGTTCACCCCTGAACTTCCGGACTGAAACCTTTGGGTAAGTAGGTCTGGACGGAGGCTCCCGCCGTTAAAAGGGAGGGGGTATAAGGAAGAATAAAGTCCCGTACCTACTGAAAAGTGGGGTCTGCTTAGACCCAAATAGGGTGGTACCGCGAAGCACTTTCGTCCCTTCAGGGATGAGAAGTGTTTTTTTAATTGGCTGCAAGGAGCGGCTAGCAAGGCCACGGATGGCCACGGACCACACCTAAGTTTCAGCAGGGAAAGACTTCTTTATTCGTACTCTTAAGAGAGAGCTGGAGTGATCCAGCTAACTGGGGTGGTACCGCGGAAGGCCACAGCTTTCGTCCCGGCGAAGGCTGTGGCTTGTTGTTTTCTGGTGTATCAGAAAAATATGAATGTAGGAGTGAAGGACGATGAAAAGAAAGTTCAAAGGTTTCACAGGGAGTATGGTAGTAGCTTTATTATTGGCGGTCAGCCTGATATTGGGAGGCTGCAGCTCCGGGAAGAGCAGTACGGCAGGCAGTGAGACAACAGAGCCTTACAAAGTGGGTGCGGTTCTCGATATCAGCGGGACTTCCTCTTCTTTGGGCATACCTGAACGCGATACACTGTTGATGATGGTGGACAAGATCAATGCCGAAGGTGGTATTCAAGGGCATCCGGTTGAACTGATCATTGAGGATAATAAAAGTGATGAGATGGAGGCTGTACTTGCTGCAAATAAGCTAATAGAAAAAGGCGTCCTTGCAGTTTTGGGCGGCAGCTCCAGCGGGACCTCGATGGCCATCATGAAAACTGTCCAGGACGCGCAAATTCCGATGATTTCTCTGGCCGCAGCCAGTAGCATCGTTGAACCGGTTGCTGAAAGACAATGGGTATTTAAAACAGCCCAGAGCGATATTGTCATGATCAATAAAATCATTGAATATCTCAAGAAGAATAACATGACGAAGATTGCCTTTATGTATATGAACAATGCTTATGGCGACAATGGCAAGAAGGCCATTAGCGCGGCAGCTCCCCAAAATGGGATCACCATCGTTGCTGAAGAAAAATTTGATGCGACAGACAATGATATGACGCCGCAATTAACGAATGTCAAGAGCAGCGGGGCTCAGGCAGTCGTCGTATGGGCGATTCCGCCTTCGGCCTCCATCCTGACGAAGAACTATAAGGATCTTGGACTGACGATTCCGCTCATTCACAGCCATGGCGTCGGCAATCAGAAATTTATCGAACTTGCCCAGGACGCCGCTGACGGAGTGATCCTTCCAATCGGCAAGCTTCCAGTGACCGATCAGATTGCGGATTCTGACCCGCAGAAAGCAGTGCTTACAAGTTATATCAATGATTACCAAAACAAATACAATACAGCGCCCAATTCATTCGGCGGTTATGCGACAGATGCTTTAAGTCTCCTGGTCAAGGCGATCGAAAAAGCTGGTCCGGATCGCAGCGTCATTCGGAATGAACTGGAAAAAACGCAGGGACTTGTCGGTGTATCCGGGGTATTTAATATGTCCGAACAGGATCATAATGGCTTAAGCGAAGATTCCGCCGTTTTGGTGCAGATCGAAGACGGCAAATGGAAAATATTACAGTAACGAGGGCAAAATTACAGTAACGGAGTGAAACCTGATGGGAGAACAACTACTGCAGCTATTATTCAGCGGGCTTACGCTTGGAAGTATTTATTCCATTATTGCCCTTATCCTGGTCATTACCTATAAAGTAACAGGCATATTAAATCTAGCCCTTGGGGAATTCCTGGTTATGGGGGCACTTTTGACGGTTAGTTTCAAATCGATGGGGATGCCGCTAATAGCGGCCTCCCTTCTTGCCATCATTATTGTCGCCTTGTTGGCGGGGGTACTCGAAAGGCTGACGGTCAACAAAGCCAGGGGAGCCAGCAGCCTGACGATGCTGATCATTACAATTGGTATTTCGATATCCTTAAGGGGGCTGGCCCTTCTGATCTGGGGAACGGATACCTACTCTCTGCCCTCCTTTACGGCTAGTGGACCAATCATGGCAGGCGGGGCGGCACTCAATCCTCAGAGCATCTGGGTATTTTTGCTGGCAGCGGCAACACTGATCTGCGTCAACACTTTTTTTGGACGGACCTACTGGGGAAAAGCAGTTCAAGCTTCCGTCCTCAGTCCCATCGGAGCCCAGCTGCAGGGGATCAATTTGAGTACGATTTCCCTGGCCGCATTTGTTTTTTCAGGGGCTTTGGCTACCGCCGCAGGAATCTGCATTGGACCGGTGACGATGGTCACGTATGATATGGGTTTTATGTTAGGCGTCAAAGGTTTTATCGCGGCAACAATTGGCGGATTGAGCAGTATATCCGGAGCTGTTCTGGGGGGATTAATCCTGGGGCTTTTGGAAGCCTACAGTTCAGGACTGATTTCCTCCGGGTTGAATGATGCGATCTCTATTGTGATTCTTCTTGCAGTCCTTTTAATCAGGCCGGAAGGGATCCTGGGTGCAATCAGCGAGCGTAAAATTTAATCTTAAAACAGGGTTTCCTTTTGGTATTGATTTGATTTCTTTTGAGTAAGATTTACAGCGTCATGTGGTAAGGAGCGTATCTTTGGTGAAAAAGATTATATTTAAATTCAGCGGAGCTGTCATCATGCTGGTATTGTTAATTATCCCGCTCCTGCTTAACAGCAATTATCTTTATGGATTACTGATTGTCATCGGCCTGTATGCGATCGTTGTCCAGGGCTTGGGAATACTGATGGGTTATGCGGGGCAGGTGTCGTTCGGTCATGCGGCGTTTTTTGGTTTAGGCGCTTATACGGCCGCAATATTAACCACGCGTTTTCATTGGCCGTCACTGTTAGCTCTTCTGGCAGCAATTCTTCTTCCTGGAATTGTTGCGGCCCTAATTGGCCGACAGACCCTTAAGTTACGCGAGCTATACCTTGCCCTCGCGACGCTCGGCTTTGGGATTTTAGTCCATATATTATTTACCGAAGGCGGAGAAATAACCGGAGGGCCATCCGGGATCAGCGGTATTCCGCATCTGGGCATTGGCAGTCTTATTTTAAACAGTGACAGGAAATTTTATATCCTGATCTGGATCATTCTGGTCCTGATACTGCTGGGAATACGAAATTTAGTCCGTTCCAGAACAGGCAGGGCCTTATGTGCGATCCGAGAGAGTGAGTATGCGGCAGAAAATGCCGGTATTGACTGTGTCAGGCTTAAGCTGCAGGCCTTTATTTTCAGTGCGCTGCTTACGGGTTTGGCAGGGGGCCTTTATGCTTTCTATATGACCTTTATCAGTCCGTCACCATTTACTTTTCATGCTTCCGTCCAGTTTGTACTGATGGCAGTGATTGGCGGCCTGGGTACCTTTTGGGGACCTTTGCTTGGGGCTGTGGTCGTCGTGGCCTTAAACGAGATCTTAAAAGAGTTGATACCGCTCATCGTTCCCGGAGCCGGCGGTGAATACCAGATCATTATTTACGGAATCATCCTGGTTGCACTCATGATTTACCGTCCGCAGGGGTTAAGCAGTATCGGGGAATTCTTTCAAAGTTCAAAAAAGAGTCTGGTTCAAGATGGAAATGAAGTCAATTAACCTATATACAGAACGATGATTCAAATATCAAATAAGAATTATAGATTGAGTATCAATGCTATAGAAGGAGGGAAAAGGCCATGCTTCTGGAGTTACACAGAATTACAAAACATTTTGACGGCATTATGGCTGTCAAACATGTGTGCTTTGGGGTTGAAGAAGCAAAAATTACAGCGCTTATAGGGCCTAACGGGGCAGGAAAGACGACGATTTTTAACTTGATTACCGGAACGTATCAACCGGATGAAGGTGAAGTGTTATTGGAAGGAAAAACGATCACCGGAATGAAGCCGTATAAGGTAGCTCAGGCTGGAGTAACCAGAACTTTTCAGAATCTGCAGCTTTTCGGCAGCATGACCGTGCTGGAAAATGTTATGACTGGTGCTTACCTGCAGGGGAAAAAGGGCTTTGTCAAGTCATTTCTTTCTTCCCCTGAACGGTCTACGGAAGAAAAGAAAATCAGGGCTGAATCCCTGAAACTGCTTGAAGAGGTTGGTTTAGCGGAGTCAGCTGGTTTGCCGGCAGCAGTTTTGCCGTTCGGACAGCAAAGACTGTTGGAAATTGCCAGAGCCCTTGCTTCTCAGCCCAAACTGATCATGCTTGATGAACCGGCTGCAGGATTAAATGCTGCTGAATCTGAAATCCTGACAGAATATTTGAAAAAACTTCGCAGTCAGGGTATGACCATGATAATGATTGAACATGATATGGAAACGGTCATGGAAGCTGCTGATAGGATTGTTGTCCTAAATTTCGGGGAGGTGATCACCCAGGGAACTCCGGCAGAAATTCAGGCTCACCCGGAAGTGATCAAAGCCTATCTCGGAGAGGATGAGCAAATTGCTTAGTGTAAATGGTCTCAATGTTTATCATGGCTATGTGCATGCGCTCAAAAATGTATCCCTGAATGTCAGGCGGGGAGAATTGCTGGCGATTCTCGGAGCCAATGGTGCAGGCAAAAGTACCCTGCTAGGGACTCTCGCGGGGTTATACAAGCCTGCTGCAGGAGAAATCATTTTTCAGAACAAAAAGATAGCCGGCCAGTTACCGGAAAAAGTCGTCAGAGCCGGTATCGCTCTTATACCGGAGAAAAGAGAGATATTCAGCGGGCTAAGCGTGATGGATAACCTGATGATGGGGGCTTTTCACCGTTATCGTCAGGACAAGGCGGATATCCCAAACGATGTGGAGGAAGTCTTGAAATTATTCCCTCTGCTGCAGGGAAGAGAAAAGGATTTGGCCGGTTCTTTAAGCGGCGGTCTACAGCAGATGCTGGCAATAGGCAGGGCCCTTATGGCCAGGCCCTCACTGCTGCTGCTCGACGAACCTTCCATCGGGCTGGCCCCGCTTGTCGTACGCGAGATCATGGCGATCCTGGTCGGGATGAAAGAGTCCGGTGTCACAGTCGTACTGGTCGAACAAAATACAAAAGCCGCCTTGAAAGTGGCGGACAGTGTAATTGTCATGGAGCGGGGTAGGATTGTTCACTACGGAAACTCCAAAGAAGCAATCTCGGATGCTCTGCTTCAGGAGGCTTATTTGGGCCGGACCCGGATGTGAGTATATTGCGGCTTTACCCAGCGTATGTATCGTATCAAAACCTTAAGAGTTTTAAGAGTCTATCATAGTATATTTTCTACCATAATGATTTCAATGGAATAGATAAACCAGTGAAATATGGATGATCTACAACATCTTCATCCATACCTGCTGCAGCTAAGACGTAGGAACCATCCCTCAGTACAAAACATTCGAGGGTTTTCTCAGCCGGATCGACCAGCCAGTAATGTGGGATTTTGGTCTTTTGGTAAATCTGCAGCTTCTGCAGACGATCTTTGCGCCTGCTGGATGGGGAAATGATTTCAACCACGATTGTTGGCTGGCCATTGATACGGGCTTCTTTGATGATCTGTCTTTGCTGCCCGGAAACGTAAAAAATGTCGGGCTGGACCACGTTGATATCTAATAATGTTACATCAAGAGGTGCCACAAATACTTCGCCTTCGGGATCATTTCCCCGAAAATAATCTTCAAGAATCCATGTTAACCGAAGCAAAACACGTTGATGGCTGACATTTGGAGCAGGCTCTTTCACCATAATGCCATCGAGAATCTCGATGCGGTAACCGGGTTCATCCGGTATTTTCAGATAGTCTTCGTAAGTCAGCTTCCTGGAAGATTCTGCAGTGTATTTGTTTGATCTTTCCTGCACGGAAGAGGCGGTATTTGTGAGTGCGTTAAGAACATCTGCCAGTATATAGCGGTACTGCTTGCCGCTCAACTCGATAAACGGTATTTTTTTCTCACGTGTATATTTCCAAATAGTCTCGGTTGAAAGATCGAGTGCTTCAGCCAGCGCCTGGGCAGTCATAAGCTCCTTATCCATCGACATATCATGATCACCTCAATCAAATTATACAAATTAAGACAACCAAAAACAACCAAAAACAACTAAAAATAATAAAAAATAACATACATTTAGAAAATAATAGTAAAAAAGCAAATAGTATCTTGTCGTCATCCTCAGCAAAATTCAAAAAAAATGCTGGTAACAGTCTGAAAAACTATTACCAGCATCATATCGGTTCAGGGTTGCGTATTTTTGGGGTTTAGCCCAACATTATACGATTGAGCCAAAGCATTTAGATCCGTTCGACCCTGACGCCGGTATCGTGGTCATTCAGGTTCACCTTAGTCAGGTCTGCGGTACTCGGTGTTTTTTCGATGCTTTCAGCGAGCGTTTCTATTTTGATGTATTCCTGATAGCTTTGAATCGCACTCGTGACTTGGTCATCCCCATCGAAATAGATCCGGATGCGGTCCATCATTTCAAAATCATTGCTCTTGCGCATCTGCTGGACTTTGGAAACGAGCTCTCTGGCCAGACCTTCATCGATAAGCTCTCTGGTCAGCGTGGTATCAAGAATAACGAACAGGTTGTTTTCCATTGTGACCGTGAACCCTTCTTTGGCGGAAATCGACACGATGACATAGTCCTTGACGATATCTAGCTGTTCTCCATCCACATCCACTGAGAACGATTCTCCAGCCTCCAGGGCAGCCGCAGCCGTTGAAGCCTCCAGGCTTTCCAGTGCTTTGCCAAGGAGTTTGATTTTCGAGCCGAAGACGGGTCCGGCAGTTTTGAAGTTAGGCTTCAGAATGAAATTCATGAAATCGCTTAAGTTATTCGCAAAAATAACTTCCTTTACATTGAGCTCTTCCTGAATCAGTGGAATTAAATCGGCGATCAGGACTTCATATTTCCCGTCAACTAGGATTTGCTGGATCGGCTGACGGACTTTGATCCTGACCTGTTCCCGGGCAGATCTGCCGAGGGTGACTAAATTCCTGACCAAATCCATTCTGTTTTCGACGTTCTCATCGATCATAGTCGAGACATATTCCGGATAATCTGCCAGGTGGACCGAAGTCTCACCGGTCAGGTTACGGTAGATTTCTTCCGCCAGATAAGGTGCGAACGGTGCTGAGATTTTGGCAATGCCGACCAGGATTTCATACGTGGTGTTATAGACGGCCTTCTTGTCGTCCGACAGGCCGGGATCCCAGAATCTGCGGCGGGAGCGCCGGATATACCAGTTGGAGAGGTCCTCGCTGACAAATTCCTGTATTTTTCGGACCGCTTTAGTCAGATCATAGACAGCGAGATTGGTTTCAACGTCATCGAGCAGGGCGTGATATTTGGAGAGGACCCACCTGTCGAGCTCCGGCCGCTTTTTGTATTCGATAAAGAAATCTCTCGGGTCGACCTCATCGGTATTCGCATAGAGCGCAAAAAAGGTATAGACGTTGCGGAGTGTCCCGAAGAACTTGCTCTGGACTTCCTTAAGGCCTTCGATGTCAAAGCGTTTAGGTGTCCAGGCCGGAGACACATAAAGCAAATACCATCTGAGCGTGTCGGCGCCGTACTGGTCAAACAGTTCAAACGGGTCTACCGTGTTGCCTTTGGATTTGGACATTTTCTGTCCCTGCTTATCTAAAACCAAATCATTGACCAGGACCCGCTTATACGGGGAACGGCCCATCACAAAGGTCGAGATCGCGAGCAGGGAGTAGAACCAGCCGCGGGTCTGATCGATCCCTTCACAGATAAAATCAGCCGGGAACAGTTCATGGAAGTTCTCTTTGTTTTCAAACGGATAATGATGCTGAGCATAAGGCATCGCGCCGCTGTCAAACCAGCAGTCGATCACTTCACTGACCCGGGCCATCGGTTTGCCGCACTTCTCACAGCGGATATGAACATCATCGACGTAAGGTCGGTGCAGTTCAATGGTTTCATCAATCTTTTCGATTGCTTTTTCCACAAGTTCTTTGCGGGAGCCGACTGAAGCGGTATGGCCGCATCCGCAACGCCAGATATTTAAAGGAGTCCCCCAGTAGCGGTTACGGGACAATGCCCAGTCATTAACATTTTCAAGCCAGTTGCCAAAACGTTTTTCACCGACAAAGTCGGGATACCATTCGACTGTTTTGTTATTTGCGACAAGCTGATCTTTTAGTTTGGTCATCGCAATGTACCAGCTTGGTTTGGCGTAGTACAGCAGAGGGGTCTGACAGCGCCAGCAGTGCGGGTAATTATGCTCCATTTTTTCCTTTTTAAACAGTTTGCCCTCGGCATGCAGCCACTTGATGATATCCAGGTCGGCATCCATCACAAAGCTATCCTTCCAAGGCGTTGCGATAAATTTGCCCGATTCGTCCACCGGTTGAAAAACCGGCAGGTTGTAGCGCTTTCCGGTGTTATAATCGTCTTCACCAAAAGCGGGTGCGGTATGGACGATCCCGGTACCGTCCTCTGTCGTGACATAATCGGCAGTCGTCACAAAAAAAGCTTTTTTGTCGGTGGTTAAGAACGGCATCAGCTGCTCATACTCCATATATTCAAGCTCAGTGCCTTTTAATTCCTGCAGGACTTCATAATCGTCGCCGAGTACTTTCGGTGCGAGCGTCTTTGATAAATAATAAATCTCATCATTGCTGCGGACTTTGACGTAGGTCTCAGCCGGGCTGACTGTGAGTGCCGCATTGGAGGGCAGGGTCCATGGTGTGGTCGTCCAGGCCAGGAAATACTCGTCAACTCCTTTGCGCTTAAATTTGGCGATGACGGTATTTGTTTTGATTTCTTTATAGCCCAGCGCGACTTCATGGGAAGCAAGTCCGGTTCCGCATCTGGAACAGTACGGAAGAATCTTGTGACCTTCGTACATGTAGCCTTCTTTGAAGAATTTGTCCAGAATCCACCAGACGCTTTCAATATAATTGTTATCCAGGGTAATATAAGGATGATCCAGATCAATCGAATAACCCATCCGGATCGTCATCTCGCGCCACTGTTTTTCATACGTAAACACAGAGTCGCGGCATTTTTCATTGAACTGGGCGATCCCATACGCTTCTATACCTTGTTTGTCGGAAAGATTCAGCTGTTTTTCAACTTCGATTTCCACCGGCAGTCCGTGCGTATCCCATCCGGCCTTCCGTTTGACCTGAAAACCTTTCATGTTCTGATACCGGCAGACGGAATCCTTCAGGGTTCTCGCCATGACATGGTGAATACCCGGCTTGCCGTTGGCTGTAGGCGGACCCTCATAAAACACGAACGGTTCCGCGCCTTCGCGGTTTTCGATTGTCTTCTGCAGAATATCAATCGAATCCCAGTAATCTGATATTTGTTTTTCCCGTCCAGCAACGGGGTTTTCAGCTAAAGATTTAAATTTTTTCATAGAGATTCTCCTTTATCAATTCATTAATGACTGTTAGTTCCTCGTCAACTAATTCCTCGTCAACCCTCAAGTTATCATATGAAAAAAGTAAAAATCCCTAAGTATAAATAACTTAGGGACGACTAAACCGCGGTACCACCCTGATTATATGTCTGAGGTACATGAAATTACGTCAAACACATCACTCTTACCCGTTAACGCAGGGCAGGCGAAACTTCTTACTGGAACCCTGTTAATTGATCACTTGACAGTGACAAGGTACATATTTCTGAAGTTCAGCTCCCGGGTGATTTTCACTTGAAAGTCGGACGCAATCTCTCAGCATTCGATTGCTTTCTGTGGACTTCCTTTTAAGCTACTGTCCCATTCCTTGCTGTTTGATACTTAAATTGTCTTCAAATTATATCTATTATATGACATCTCATGCAAAAATGCCAAGTACATCTTAAAAATTCTGTTGTTGATCTGCGATAATGTCATAGTATAATTCTTCAAGGAAAATGTCATCCCCTCACAAAACAGATATAATGGGAGAATGAAATTAGAAATGAGCAAGCAAGAAGCAAGAAAAGTAACCATTATCGAAGAATTATTGGCAGGCCATTTATTAAACAAACAAGCAGCAGGGCTTCTAAATCTCAGCGTCAGACAAGTACAGCGGTTGAAAGTGGAGGCCACCGCCAATGGGGTCATGAGCATTCTGCATAAAAACAGAGGACGTAAGCCTGCTAATGCCTTAGATCCAAAGTTAGCCTTGAACATCATTGAGATTTACGAAAAGGAATTGATCAACTATAACTTTTGCCATGCTACCGATGTTCTCGCTGAAGACAAGGGGATATTTGTCTCTGTCAGCACTGTTTCAAGACATCTAAAAGCCAGTGGTATTCGATCCCCAAAGGCCAAACGAAGACCGAAGAAACATCGGTCAAGAAATGCCCGTAAACGTGAAGGAGAACTCGTTCAGATGGATGCTTCCAGTTATGATTGGCTGGGCAATGACTCCTACCTGCACCTTCATGGTGCTGTAGATGATGCCACAGGTCGTATTCTAGCTCTTCATTTCGAAAAGGAAGAAACCTTTGAAGGGTATTGTGAGTTGATGTTTCAGATGAATCAAGACGGCCATTTGCCAAGGGAAATTTACACCGATGGTAGAACAGTCTTTGCTTATGACAGTAAAACAAAAAAGAAACTGACACTAGATGAAGAACTAACTGGTAAAGTCGAGCGTCAACCCCACTTCGCAAGAGCTCTCAGAGAAACCAAAATTCTACTTATCATTGCCAAGTCTGCACAAGCTAAAGGGGGGATTGAAAGGCTCTGGGAAACTTTGCAGGATCGTTTGCCTAAAGATATGAAGCGTAAAGGCATTAATTCAATTGAACAGGCTAATGAATTCCTGAGGCAATATATTCCCTATTACAACCGCAAATTCTCCGTCCAGGCTGCCAGCATGGAAAAGGCCTATTTGCCCAAACAGGATTTGGCTGCATTTCAGTTAACCTTTGCTATACATGAAACAAGAAAGCTTGATTCAGGCCTTTCCTTTTCTTATAGAGGTCAGAAATACCGGTTGCCAATTTCTAAGGATAATAAAGAAATCCCTGCATCCCCTCATGACACGATTACTGTAGCAACCAGTAAACATATCGGAATGCAGGTTCTTTTCAAGGGCCTTGTGATTAAACCAGAACCGCTTAATACTCAGCCTAAGGAAAGTATAATACATATCTCTCAGCCGGACAACTCTACTAATTGCCTACCTTCTGAGACTTTAATTAAACCTAAAAACAAAACTAATTCCCCTTGGTTTGGCTATACCGAAATTTTCTATTCCAAGAAACTTAGGGATGACATTTCTGCTGCACAGTTATCACCCTATCAGGGTGACATTATCGCAGACTATTGACAGTACATCTTAAAAATTCTGCACTGTATAAATTCAGCGTTAATGCAGGTGTAAAATATTAAGGATATTTCAATGTTCTAAGACAGGTTTGTCCTTCATATTCCTAATTATGGAAAGGAGGAGATTATCCTGTTTTTTTGGAATACCCGTCTGAAAGCTGTTGGGGTCATACTACTCTTGGCGCTGCTTGTATTTTCTGTTTACTTTTGCATTTCCAACGATAGTTTTCAGTATACCATAAAAATATTGTCTGAAAAAAGTTTTCCGTTTGAGCTTATACTTCTGGAAGGCGCCCCGGGGATGTCTTATCCACAACGAACCTATATCAGTGATACACGGAATGCTGCTACAGGGATCGGAATGTATTTGCTGACCGGAGTCAACATATCCGACGCTCGGACGTATTTTTTAAGTTTCTATGCACCTCCTTCCGAAGGGCCAACCTGGCTGGGATGGGCCTATTATCCCAATGATCCTGAAATGGAGGGACCGCTGCTCGAACCCCTCGATAATCCGTTTTATCATGATCCTGAACCGGTTAAAAGTGCGCAGGATGTCCTGGTAGGCATCTATCACACCCACAGTGCAGAGTCCTATTTGGGAGATGGCGGTGCAGACCGGTCAGCTGGAGGTGAAAACGGAGATATTGTGGAGATTGGACAGCTATTGACTGAAAAATTGAACCAGGCAGGGATCAATACGGCACATTCCGAGGAGGTTAATGATGCGGTCTATATCCAGGCCTACAATCATTCCTATCTCGCAGCAAAAAAAATGCTCGAGAAAAACCCAACAACCCGTTTGCTGATCGATCTTCACCGGGACGGACTTCCTTCCCAGGTGGGCAAAGATACTGCAAAGATTAACGGACAGGAGTGTGCCAGAGTCATGATTGTGATCGGTCAGAAAAATCAAAACTGGGAAAAGAACGATGCAATTGCGCGTGAAATTATTAAGATTGCGGAGAAAAAATACCCGGGACTGTTTTTCCCAAAAATCCGCTATGCCTCAGAAGCACGCTATAACCAGTATCTCACGGACGGAGCCATCCTGCTGGAAATTGGCAGTCAGCTAAACACGTTGGAGGAAGCACAGGCTGCAGCCGGACCCATAGCCGAAGTATTGAAGGAATATCTCGGTAAATGATATAATTTGCAGTAAGTGCATTTCTTTGTATATAGAAAGGTCCTTCAGCATCATTATGACAAACAATCAAAAAATGATGAAAGCGGCAGGCTTCATGATGGCTGCCAACCTTGTTTCCAGGCTTCTCGGTTTTGTCAGGGAGTCCCTGATGGCCGGACTGTTCGGAAAAACGGCAGCTACTGACGCGTATAATACGGCCTTTATCCTTCCGGACCTGCTTTACTGGCTGTTGGTCGGAGGCGTCTTAAGCGCTGCCTTTATCCCTGTCCTGTCCGAATATATTGCCAAAGGCAGGGAAAAAGAAGGATGGAAAGTCGTGAGCTCGGTAACCAATGCGACATTTCTGCTGCTCTGTATCCTGGTTATCGCGGGCATGCTGCTGACTCCGAAGTTTATTGAGCTGCAGGTGCCCGGATTTAGTCCGGCGAATAAGGAACTTACCATCTATCTTACCCGTATCCTGCTGCTGCAGCCGGTCATTCTGGCTTTGAGCGGGATTACGATGGGCATCCTGAACTCATACAAAATATTTTGGCCATCCGCGCTGGGGACGGTTCTTTATAATGCCAGTGTCATCCTATTTGGGGCGCTTTTTGCTAATTCCGGTGAAGCCCGGAGTATCTCCGGTTTTGCGTTTGGGGTCGTGATCGGCGCTGCGGTAAATTTTCTTGTCCAGGTTCCTTCCCTGCGCAGAGTTGGCTTCCGCTATTATCCAATGATCGATCTGAAACATCCCGGGGTCCGGAAGATCATGGTCTTGGCTGTCCCGATGATTATCATGTACACCTTGAATCAATTTCAGGTCATTGTGAATTCCAACCTCGGTTCTGCGCTTGATCCGGGAAGCTTGACTGCGGTCTGGTACTCTTACCGTCTTTTCCAAGTCCCGGTCGGCATCTTCGCGCTGGCCATCGGTGTCGCTGTTTTTCCGACCTTAACAGAGCAGGCTGCTCTGAAAAAGGCCAAAGATTTTCTCGAGACGATCTCGAGTGCAATTCGGCTGATTATCTTTATTACGGTTCCGATATCGATTGGGATGGTCGTTCTGCGCTTTCCTTTGATCCGGGTTCTGTTCCAGCATGGTGAATTCAGTGCGGGGGATACGGATATCATGGCTGTGCCGCTGCTGTATTTTTCGCTGGGGATTACCGCTCAGGCTATTATTCAGATTCTGCCGCGTGCTTTTTATGCAATGCAGAACACCTGGATTCCGGTTATTCTTGGTCTCGTCGCCATGGCTGTCAGCATAATCTGGATGTACATTTTAGTCGGTCCTTTGGCTTGCGGCGGCTTGGCCCTGGCTGTAACTCTCGGAGCCATTATGCAAATGCTCTTGCTGTTTATCGTACTGCGCCGCAAGCTTGGCAAAATTGACGGGCGCAGAATCGCAGCCGTGTTTAGTAAAACACTGGCAGCCGCTTTGGCTATGGCAGCTGTCGTCATGATTTGGGCGAATCTGCTGACCATTTGGGTCGGAATTGGCAAAATGGGCTCGACGATTGTTTTAATCAGTGGAGCACTCGTAGGCATGCTTGTGTTTTTTATTGTTGCCCGTCTGCTGAAGATGGAAGAGTACCAAATGGCCATCGAGATGCTGATCAAACGACGCAAATAAGGAGGACAAGGGAACAAAAGGACTCCCCCTGTCCCCCGGAATTCCGGAGCCGCCTTGCTTTTCAAGGCGGTAGTTTGGTATAATGATGTGCTGGTATTATATTCGGGGAGAGAAGAAAATCCATGGCAAATGCTTCATCTAAAATCAGAAATTTTTCGATCATTGCCCATATCGATCACGGCAAATCTACTCTTGCCGATCGGCTGATTGAGTATACCGGAACCATGTCCACCCGGGAACTCAAGGAGCAGGTTCTCGACTCCATGGATTTGGAACGGGAGCGTGGTATTACCATCAAACTGCAGGCAGTCCGTTTGCGCTACAAGGCAAAAGACGGAGAGGTCTATGAGCTGAATCTGATCGATACTCCCGGACATGTTGACTTTTCTTACGAAGTTTCCCGGAGTCTGGCTGCCTGCGAAGGGGCTTTGCTGGTGGTCGATGCGGCCCAGGGAATTGAGGCCCAGACTCTTGCCAATGTCTATCTTGCTTTGGAAAATGACCTGGAGATCATTCCGGTTATTAATAAAATAGATCTGCCAAGCGCAGAACCTGACAGAGTCAAACAGGAGATTGAAGATGTGATTGGGATTGACGCGAGTGAGGCGATCCTCGCATCGGCCAAAATGGGGGCTGGGGTCGAAGAGATCCTGGAAGCCATTGTCAAGAGGATTCCTCCGCCTAAGGGCGATGATGAAGAACCTTTAAAATCATTGATTTTTGACTCAAAGTTTGATTCCTACAAAGGGGCGATCCCTTATATTCGATTATTTGACGGTAAAGTCTCCAAAGGAACGAACATCAGGATGATGTCCACCGGAAAAATGTTTGAAATCACCGAAGTTGGTGTTTTTACCCCAGGAATGACGATTGTCGATGAGCTGAGGGCAGGCCAGGTTGGCTATATCGCGGGCAGTATTAAGAATGTCGGGGATACCCGGGTCGGGGATACCGTGACGGATAACGACCATGCGGCGGCGAAACCGCTGTCGGGCTACCGCAAAGCGGTATCGATGGTTTTTTGCGGCCTTTATCCAGTTGAAACTTCCGACTTTGACAGGCTGAAGGATGCGCTGGAGAAACTTCAGCTGAATGATGCGAGTTTAATGTATGAAAATGAAACGTCCGCAGCATTGGGTTTTGGTTTCCGCTGTGGTTTCCTGGGTCTCCTGCACATGGAAATTATCCAGGAGAGACTCGAGAGGGAATTTGGCCTCAGCATTATTACGACCGCACCGAGCGTTGTTTATAAAGTAAATACCACAGCCAAGGAACAGGTCTTAATTGATAACCCTGCGCTTCTGCCGCCTGAAGGAAAGATCGAATCGATTGAAGAGCCTGTGGTCAAGGCTACGATTATGGTACCCTCCGAGTACGTAGGCACCATCATGGAACTGAACCAGGAGAAAAGGGGTACGTTCCTGAACATGGATTATATCACCGCTTCGCGCGTAAGTCTCTATTATGAGCTTCCGTTAAGCGAAATTGTATATGATTATTTTGATCAGCTTAAATCCCGGACCAAAGGGTATGCGTCTCTGGACTATGAACTAATCGGATACAAG
Organism: Dehalobacter sp. DCA; assembly: GCF_000305775.1. Lineage (NCBI taxonomy): Bacteria > Bacillati > Bacillota > Clostridia > Eubacteriales > Desulfitobacteriaceae > Dehalobacter > Dehalobacter sp. DCA. The sequence goes on along the minus strand of NC_018866.1, from coordinate 2,602,781 downwards.
GAAGCGGATCTTGTGAAACTCGATATCATGCTGAACGCTGAAATTGTTGATGCACTCTCCTTCATTGTCCATAAAGACAAAGCATATTCCCGTGGACGCAAACTTGTTGAAAAGCTGCGCAGCCTGATTCCGCGGCAGATGTTTGAGATACCTGTCCAGGCCGTGATCGGCGCCAAGGTCATTGCCAGGGAGAATATCCGGGCTATGCGCAAAGATGTTCTGGCCAAATGCTACGGCGGTGACATTTCCCGGAAACGCAAACTGCTGGAAAAGCAAAAAGAAGGCAAGAAACGCATGAAACAAGTCGGCAATGTGGAAATACCCCAGGACGCTTTCATGGCAGTGCTCAAGATGGACGATTAATTTACTTTGCTCGGGTTAGACCCTAGGCAGCACCTCCTGCGCCGTCGCCGTGCTCCGCTTGGCGCTGGACATCCATTACGGTGACTTAGTCTGCAGCTTGGGAACGTAAATATTAAAAATCGTTGTATTAGGTGATTCGTATGACTTCTTTATATGTTCATGTTCCGTTTTGTGTAAAAAAATGTTCTTACTGCGCATTCTATTCGGTACCTTATACTGCTCCCATTATCGCAGACAGTAGAATATCCGGTAGCGTAGATGGGGCTGACCATATGTTATTATCAGACCCGGCCTCCGATTTGGTCTTCGTCTATTTGCGCGGACTGGAGCGGGAGCTTGAGTTGCGAGCTAAGGAAGCCTCCCAGGGGGTTTCTTCTCTTTTTATTGGGGGCGGAACGCCCACGGTTCTGGATGCCAGTCAGCTTGATCGGCTGCTGAGTCTGATTTACCGGTATTATTTTAAGGCCCTGAGCCGGACAGACTCGATAGAACTATCTGATCCGATAAGGGATCCCCGTATCAATACTTCCAGGACCGGTCAGGTCCTAGAAAAAACAATTGAGTGTAATCCCGGCATACTCGACCGGGAGAAATTGATGCTCTGCCGGACGTACGGGATCAACCGGATATCGCTCGGCGCTCAGAGCTTTGATGACCATCTGCTGAAAAGCATCGGCAGAATCCATACCGCGGAGGATATTCACAGGAGCGTCACCCTTATTAGACAATCGGGGATAGATAACCTGAACCTTGATCTGATTTTTGGACTTCCGGGACAGAAAATGGGAGATTGGCAGGATACGCTTCGCCAGGCCATCGCATTGTCGCCTGAACACCTTTCACTCTATGCACTTACGCTTGAGGAAGATACCCCGCTGCATAAAGAATATGCATACAGTCAGGCAGGCAGTCCGGACTGCAAAGAAACCTTGGATGGCTTGAACAGCCGGAATCGCCTGGATTGTCTGCCGGATGATGACTTGCAGGCCGATATGTACGAATGGGCGGTTTCTTATCTTCAAAGCTGCGGCTATGGCCGCTATGAAGTTTCCAACTTTGCGAGGCCCGGTTTTGAATGCAAACATAACCGGTCTTATTGGCGAGGGCAGGATTATATAGGTCTTGGACCGGGGGCAGTCTCATGTCTGAACAATGTTAGAACCAGGAATTCAGAGGATATTGCCGGTTATACCCGGATGTTGGAATCTGGACAAAGGCCTTTGGACCCTTCGGCAACCGAAGTACTGACCAGAGAGCAGCAGATCTCTGAATTTATGATGCTGGGGCTGCGTACGGCAGATGGAATCGACACCGCAGAATTTTCTGCCAAATTTCAAACAGAAATTCAGGATATTTATGGACAAATTTTGCAAAACTATATTGATAGAGATATTTTCCGGCTTGCCGAAGGCAGGTTGAAAATTAACCCTGCCTGCTTTTTCGTGCTCAATGCGGTTCTGGTGGATTTCATTTTGTAGCTAAATTTAACGATGCTCTAAGCTGAATTGCAGCTGGATTGTACACGATTCGATGATTATTCCTCTTGACATTATTTTACCATCATGCTAAATTATGTTCAGATGATTAGCACTCACCTTAGTAGAGTGCTAACAAATCAATCGGAGGTGGCACTTTGATGGAAATGGATGAAAGAAAACACAAGATTTTAAAAGCGATTGTGCAGGATTATATTGCCACCGCGGAGCCTGTCGGTTCCAGAACCGTTTCCAAAAAGTTTGAGCTGGGGGTGTCTCCGGCGACGATCCGCAATGAGATGGCAGATCTCGAAGAGTTGGGACTTATTGAACAGCCCCATACATCTGCAGGAAGGATTCCTTCCGACTCAGGCTATCGCTATTATGTCGATTATCTGATGGACCCTTTAAGCCTGAACCATGATGAAAAGAAAAATATCAACCAGGAGATCACCAGCAGACTCAGCGAAGTGCAGGAAGTCATCGAATACACTGGAAAGCTTATTTCCCAGGTGACGAACCTGACCAGTATTGTACTTGGACCAAAAAGCCGAAGCGGTATTCTAAAGAATTTGTATTTTCTCCCCTACGAGCAGGGGAAGGCCATCATGGTGACCGTGAAAGAGAATGGTTCGGTAGAGAATAATATTGTCGATATCGGTCCGGATACAAGCCCGGAGGAACTTCAGATTCTGGCGAATATTTTCAACCAGAAAATGAGCGGAACCAGGGTACAGGATCTGAAAAAAGGCCTGATCAACGAAATATACAGCGAGCTCTCCAGAAAACGCCGAATTATTGATGGAATGATGGGTATTTTGGAAAGAATGTTTGATGATAAGGATGGAGAGTCCGAAGAACGGGTCTACCTTGGTGGGACATTAAATATGCTTGATCAGCCTGAATTCAGGGATATCAATAAAGTTCGAAAAAACGCCGAATTATTGATGGAATGATGGGTATTTTGGAAAGAATGTTTGATGATAAGGATGGAGAGTCCGAAGAACGGGTCTACCTTGGTGGGACATTAAATATGCTTGATCAGCCTGAATTCAGGGATATCAATAAAGTTCGAAGTCTCTTTTCCGTATTTGAGGAGAACAATAAGCTGAAGGAGCTTCTAAGTCATGATCAAAAAGGATTAAGTATCATGATCGGAGCGGAAAATGCTGATCAGGTATTTAAAAATTGCAGTATTATATCTGCAACCTACCAGATTAACGGGAAACAGTTTGGTTCAGTGGGAGTTTTGGGTCCGACCAGAATGGATTACGGCAAAGCGATTGCGATTGTAGACTATATGAACAAACAGCTTGACCGAATTGCTGACAGAGAGGCACCAGAGGACCCGGACTTAGATCAAGAAGGGAGGCAACTGCGTGAACAAAGAAAAAACAAATCAAGCGTCTGCAAACGCTCAGGAAGATAAAGAAAACCAGAACATTGGGCAGGAGAATGAAGAATGCCTGACTGAGGAGATTGACCCTGTCGATCATTTGCAGCGCCTGCGTGAGGAAATCGAAGAGCATAAGTCCAAAGCGGAAGACTATTATGCCCAGATGCAAAGACTGAAAGCTGAATTTGACAATTTCCGCAAAAGAACTCAGAAGGAAAAAGAAGACACTGCCCGGTATGCTTCGGAAAGGGTCATTCAGTCCCTGCTGCCGGTCCTCGATAATTTTGAAAGAGCGATTGCTTCCAGTCGAAAAAACAAAGATTTTGAAGCATTATCCCAGGGTGTGGAAATGATCGAAAGAATGTTTGTGAAAGTTCTGGAAGATGAGGGGCTCAAAATCATTGAAACCGTCGGCCAGGAATTTGATCCGAATCTCCACGAAGCCCTGCTGAAAGAAGAATCCGACCAGCCGGAGAATATGATTCTGGAAGAACTTCAAAAGGGATATTATCTGAAGGATAAAGTGATCAGGCCCAGCCGGGTCAAAGTTTCAGGCTGATAGTATTAAGCTAAATCTCAGTATGATCAAAGAGTATATGAGTTGAAAGAAACGAAAAATACGATATGAGAATTTGCAAGGAGGAAATCAAATGGGTAAAGTAATTGGTATTGACTTAGGAACCACCAACTCTTGTGTTGCAGTACTTGAAGGTGGTGAACCTGTTGTAATCCCTAATCCTGAAGGAGCGCGCATTACACCTTCAGTCGTCGGCTTCTCCAAGAACGGCGAGAAACTGGTAGGTCAGGTGGCTAAACGCCAGGCTGTTTCCAATCCGGACAACACGGTTAGTTCGATTAAGCGTCATATGGGCACTAGCTATAAAGTGACTTTGATGGATAAATCCTATACACCGCAGGAAGTATCTGCAATGATCCTGCAGAAGCTCAAAGCTGATGCGGAAGCTTATCTGGGGTCTTCAGTCACTCAGGCTGTCATCACCGTTCCGGCGTATTTTACCGACGCCCAGCGTCAGGCTACCAAAGATGCCGGCACGATCGCCGGTCTTGAAGTTCTGCGTATTATCAACGAACCTACTGCAGCAGCACTGGCTTATGGACTTGACAAAGAACATGACCAGACCGTACTCGTTTACGACCTTGGCGGCGGAACATTTGACGTCTCGATCCTCGAACTGAGTCAGGGAATGGTCGAAGTTAAAGCGACAAATGGGAACAACCTTCTCGGCGGTGACGACTTTGACCAGCGTTTAATGGATTACATTGTTGCCGAATTTAAGAAGAGCAACGGTGTTGATCTTGCCAAAGACCGGATGGCCCTGCAGCGTCTGAAGGAAGCTGCTGAAAAAGCCAAAATTGAGCTTTCCGGCGTTGCCCAGACGAATATTAACCTGCCGTTTATCACGATGTCTGCTGAAGGGCCGCTTCATCTGGATATGAATATCACCCGCGCCAAATTTGAAGAACTTGTAGCAGATTTGATCGAAAAAACAATGGGACCTACCCGTCAAGCGATGGAAGATGCCAAACTTTCCTTCAACGAAATCGATCAGGTGATTCTTGTCGGGGGATCTAGCAGAATCCCTGCAGTCCAGGAAGCCATTAAGAGAATCAGTGGCAAGGAACCACATAAAGGTGTTAACCCGGATGAAGTCGTTGCGCTCGGCGCGGCTATCCAGGGCGGGGTACTGGCCGGTGAAATGAAAGATATTGTTCTGGTTGACGTTGCCCCGCTTTCCCTCGGGATTGAGACCCTGGGCGGTGTATTCACCAGGATCATTGATCGGAACACGACCATTCCGACCACCAAATCCCAAGTCTTCTCGACTGCAGCCGATAGCCAGACTTCGGTAGATATCCATGTGCTTCAGGGTGAGCGCGAGATGGCTGCTTACAATAAGACGCTCGGCCGCTTCCAGCTTACCGGAATTCCGCCTGCCCCAAGAGGTGTGCCGCAGATCGAAGTCAAATTTGACATTGACGTAAACGGTATTGTACACGTTTCGGCGAAAGATATGGCAACCGGTAACGAACAGAAAGTAACCATCACGGCTTCAACCGGCTTAAGCAAAGACGAAATTGAAAAGATGCGTCAGGATGCCGAGGCCAATGCTGAGAAAGACAAACAGGCCAGAGAACTGATTGATGCCAGAAATCAAGCAGATTCACTGGCATACCAGGCTGAAAAGACCCTGAAGGACTTTGAAGGCAAAGGCGACGCCGCCGAGCGGGATGCGATCAAGAAGGCTGCTGAAGAACTCAGAGCCACGGCCGGCAGCGATAATGTCCAGGAAATTAATGCGAAATCGGAAGCGCTGACCAAAATCCTCTATCCGTTTGTGGAAAAAATGTATCAACAGCAGGGAGCACCCGGTGCAGGTTCGCAGGGACCTGACGCGGGACCAAATCCAGGACAGCAGGATACCGGAGCCGGCAAGGAAGATGACAATGTTGTCGATGCTGAATATACCGAAGTGGACAAGGATAAATAAACAGAATCAGTATTAATCAGATCATTTGTTTAATCGATTAATCATGAAGAGTCTGCAGATAATAACGATATTGAAACATAAAAGTACCGGTATTTAGCCTCAAAGCTAAATACCGGTACAACGCGCCTTGAATCTTAACATATTAATGATAATGGTAGTATAATGATACATTAGAAAGAGTCTATAGGTAATCAAAAGGGTCTAAGGGTGCAGCAGTATCTTTGGACCTGCTTCGGCATTCGGAGGAATGCAGGTCTTATTTATGTCTCATGCGGTCTTGTATTGATATTTAGGGAGGAGTTTCAGCTTAAATTATGAAACGCGATTACTATGAAGTTCTGGGTGTCAGCAAATCTTCCGGCGTGGATGAAATTAAAAAAGCTTACAGGAAGATAGCAAAGGAAAACCATCCCGATGTCAAACCGGGAGATAAGCAAGCGGAAGAACGCTTTAAGGAAGCTACCGAGGCTTATGCGGTATTGAGCGATCCGGATAAGAAAGCAAAATATGACCAATATGGCCACTCCGGGGTGGACTTTAACGGACAGGGCTTTGGAGGATTTGGCGATTTCTCTGATTTTGCTGATTTCGGCCTTGGAGATGTTTTTGAAATGTTTTTCGGCGGTGGTATGGGCGGAGGCTCCAGAAGAAAAGGCCCGGTGAAAGGCGCCGATTTGAGATATGATCTGTCCATCACGCTGCATGAAGCTGCCTTTGGCATAAAGAAGCAGATTGAAGTTCCGGTCTCAGTATACTGTACCGAGTGCGGAGGAAGCGGCGCGGCTCCCGGCACGAATCCGACCACGTGTTCACAATGCGGCGGTACCGGGCAAATCAGGGCAACTCAGCGTACACCGTTCGGGCAGATCGCTACGACCAAGACTTGTGCTGCTTGTGGCGGAAAAGGGACAATGATCAGCTCTCCGTGCAGCAAATGCAACGGCAAGGGTAAAGTGAAAGAAGTTAAAAAGATCGAAGTCGATATCCCAGCAGGCACGGAGGATGGATTAAGTCTGCGTTACAGCGGTTATGGCGAGGCTGGAGAAAGAGGAGGACCGTCCGGAGACCTGTATGTTGTTCTGCTCGTTAAGAAGGATGAATTCTTCCAGAGAAACGGCAATGATATCTACGTTGAAATTCCGATCACTTTTGTTCAGGCCGCCCTGGGTGATGAAATCGACGTGCCTACCCTTCACGGAGATGTCAAAATAAAGATACCCGAAGGAACCCAGACATCGAAAGTCTTCAGAATCAAAGGAATGGGTGTTCCTTACCGGAGAGGCAGCGGGTGCGGTGACCAGCATGTCAGGGTGATTGTAGCAACGCCTACCAAACTCACGGAAAGGCAGAAAGAGCTGCTCAGCGAATTTGGAAAAATAACGACCGAAGGCCAGCAGCTTGGTAAAAAATCGCTTTGGGACAAGGTGAAGGATAATGTCCGGGATGCTATCGGTTAATTGCAGTTTAACGGCGAATAAGATCTGAGAAAAGGGAGTTTGCAATGGATTGGACTGAGATAGCGGTAACAGTATCATCTGAGGGAGAGGAGGCTGTTACCGATCTTTTTTATCGGATAGGCAGCAAGGGTGTGGTTGTCGAATCGCCTGAGCTGATTAAAGGGTATGTTGAATCCGGGATCTGGGATTATCACATCTATGCGGATTTAGAAGTAACGGGAAAGTGTGTGGTCAAGGGTTATTTCCCGGAGGATGAAAGCTTAAGTCCCAGGATCGCCTCCTTACGGGAAGAACTTCTGCTCTTCAAGGAATTATTTCCGGACTGGATGGTGGAAACGAATTCCGTGATGGTGAAGGAAGAAGACTGGGAGAATGAATGGAAGCAATACTTTAAACCAGTCCGAATCGGCAAACGCTTCCTGATCAAACCGACCTGGGAACAGGCGGATACGCAGGATCAGGTGGTCATCATTGAGATTGATCCCGGGATGGCTTTTGGGACGGGTACCCATCCGACAACCGCTCTCTGCCTGGAGGCGCTGGAAGACCATATTCAGGAAGGTTCGGACGTCTTTGATATTGGCACCGGCTCCGGGATCCTGGCTGTGGCGGCCGCCAAGCTCGGCGCAAATGTCCAGGCCGGAGACATTGACGGCCTGGCTGTGCGGATTGCGCGGCAAAATGCAGCGCTGAATCACATGGAAGATAAAATTAAGGTCGAAACGGGAAACCTCGGTGAGGTCTTTACGGGGAAAGCTGATGTCGTCATCGCCAATATCATCGCGGATGTAATCATTGAACTCCTGCCTTCCCTGCCTCAGCTGATGAAACCGGAGGGTATCCTTCTTGCTTCCGGCATCATTGATACCCGGGAAGACAATGTACTGGAAAAAATGAATGCGGCAGGCCTCCGCTGTATCGGAAGGCTTGAAGATGCAGGCTGGGTGCTGCTGAAAGCTACGTTTGCTTGAGTGTATCGAGAGAGGGAATCCTATGCACCGTTTTAAAATCTCGTCCCGCGAAAAGGACACTTTTAACATAACCGGAGAAGAACTTCATCACCTGACTCATGTGGTGCGGCTTGAATGCGGCGCTAAAGTCATGGGCTTTGATAATTCCGGCGGTCAGTGGGTCGGGGTCATTGAAGAACTAGCCAGGGACTCAGCCTGCTGCAGAATTGTTGAAGAGGAATTCCCTGACGTGGAAGCAAAGGCAAGGGTATACCTTGTCATGGGACTGGCCAAGGGAGAAAAGATGGAGTGGGTCATCCAAAAAGGGACTGAGCTCGGAATGGCCGGACTTATCCCTTTAAGGACGAAACGGTCTGTCCTGCAACTGGAAGGAGCTAAAGCACGGGACAGGGTGGTCCGTTGGCAAAGAATCGCAGCTGAGGCTGTGAAACAATCTCACCGGGTCATCGAACCGGAAATTATGGAAGTAGCCGATTGGACGCAACTGAAGGGACTACTGCCGGCAGAGACGCAGTGGCTGATTCCTTATGAAGATGAAAAGACGCACTCCTTAAAGGAAGTGCTTCAGGGATATGAACCCAGATACCCGATTGCTGTGCTTATCGGGGCCGAAGGGGGCTTTGCGCCGGAAGAGGTGGCCTGGGCCGAGGAAAAACTTCAGGCCAGGAGTGTCTCTTTGGGACCGCGTATTCTGCGGACAGAGACGGCAGCTCTGGCAGCTCTTGTGATGGCTCTCGCTTACTTCGGCGATCTTGGATAGATGCTTTGATCATATTTTATGTTAGTTCATAAGCCAGAAGAATTTTTATATTTTCTATTCGGGCAGTTATTTGATGGATGTTGTATTGTTAAGAGGAAAAGAAGCCAAGCGTATGAATAAAGAAGATAAGCAGATGATAACCGAAAACATGAAAAACGCAGAAGGCTTGAAGGTAAGTTTTCTGACGCTTGGCTGCAAGGTCAACCAGACTGAAAGCGAAGCACTTTCTCAGCTGCTGGCCGGTGAAGGTTATAAGACCGTCCAGGAGGCTGATTCTGCCGACATGATCATTATTAATACCTGCACCGTAACCGGTAAAGGGAGCATGAAATCCCGCAAGCTCATCCGTAAGATGGTCAAGGATCATCCGGGGGCGATCATCGCTGTCATGGGCTGCTATGCCCAGCTAAGTCCTGATGAGGTTGCAGGGATCGATGGAGTTGGTCTGATCATGGGAACTCAGGACCGGAGTTCCCTGCTTCAGTTTTTACGCGATATTCAGGATGAACGTGCTGCCGGTGCTTCAGCAAAGAAGCCGGCCGAACCTTTAAGACCTCTCCGCAAGGTCAAAAGTTTTGAGGAAAGCGTGAAATATGAGGAGCTTCCGCTGATCAAAAGTGAGAGCCGGACACGGGCCATGCTGAAGATTCAGGATGGCTGCAGCCAGTTTTGTACATACTGCATCGTACCCTATACCAGGGGGCCGTCACGTAGCCGTGATCCTGAAAATGTCTACCGGGAGGCCAGGGAACTTTTGAAGGCAGGATACAAGGAAATTGTACTGACCGGTATTCATATCGGCGCCTTTGGCAGGGACTTTACCGATAAGAATATGAATCTGGGACTTCTGGTCAGTGAGCTGGTGAAACTTCCGGGGATGAAGAGACTCCGGCTTGGTTCGATTGAACCGATGGAGTTTTCACTGGAATTACTGGAGGTTATTGCTGCCAATGCAGCAGTATGCCCCCATTTCCATATTCCGCTTCAGAGCGGTTCCAACAAGATCCTGGGAAAAATGAACAGACCTTATACGATAGAGGATTATGCTGCTTTGCTGAAGCAGATAAGGGCCAGAGTTCCAGACGCGGCAATCGCCTCCGATATTATGGTCGGCTTTCCCGGAGAAACAGATCAGGATTATCAGGACGGCCTGCGTTTTATTGAGAGCTGCGAATTTTCCGGTATTCATGTTTTCCCTTATTCCCGGAGGCCCGGTACGCCCGCGGCGGATATGCCGGAGCAGATACCCAACCGTATCAAAACAGCCAGGGTCAGGGAACTGATTCAGATCGGTCAAAAGAGCCGAAGAAAATACGAGAGAAAATTTATTGGAAAACAGCTTGAAGTACTTTTGGAGAATGTGGATCAAGACGGAAGAGCCCGCGGACATACCCGAAATTATCTGGAACTTCGAATTCCGTCCAGCCTGGCTGAGAGCGATCTCATCACTTATGCTGTCCGTGAGGAGGATCTGGTTTCTGTCCCAGGAAACGCTGCTAGCAGAGAAATCAATGAAGCTGAATAAAGCACAATTTGTCAAATGGTGTTTAATCTTCTAATATTTTATAATATAATAATTAACAAATAATCCTCAAAACACAAGGAGCCACAATGAAGAAGATCGGGAATTGGAAGAAGCCCCTTATTATTGTGTTAATTGTAGTCATTGCGCTGGGTGTATTATTATTAAAAGCACCATTGTACGCACAAGTCCGAAGCTATGCGGTGATGTGGGCTTACACCAAATATGAAAATTCCAAGAGCCTGATGGATAAACAGCAAGTCTCTGTTCAGATCCCGGGTGGTTCCAGTACGGAAGAAAAAGACTGGTACCCGTTTGTCATGGTGTTTAACGATAATGAAGGTTTTTCACAGTACACCGGAAGAGACCTTTCCCTGTCGATACTCTATAATTTTGGCGCGTTCAGCTGGAATTACGGTTCGTCCACGCTTTACAAGGATGATTCGCCTTATTATGCGAGCTTCTATGGGGGATATCTGATCAAGGACAACTCTGGGCAAAGCAAGTATGGTTTTTCTGCAGATGGAAAGCTGAATATCAGTGAAATAATGGCTGTAACAGAATATGATTATAAGAAGCTGGTCCTGGACAGCCTGGGCTGCCCTGCCGAGCAGCAAAAAATGGATGTTCTTTCCTCCGAGGTCAAGAGCGGAGTCCCGTATGCGGGTTATGAGGGCTGGGAACAAATCGATGCAATCATCCTGGTAAACAGTCCGGCCCACAAATATGAAGGCAGCCGTCGGGCTTACATTCAGTACGGCAATCCGCTCAAAAAAACCAGCCTGGAGGATTTCCCGCTGATTGCATCCCGTACAAGAATTTATGCGAGATATTTTAAGGAGTTTGACAGTACAGTCTTTTTGTATATTTTGACTCCTTTTGCAGATACGCTGGAGCAATGCGACCAACAAATTCTCAGTAAGACAGTGATTGCGAAAAGCGAATAACCCGGAAGCAAAGGACATTAATCTAAACAGTAGGAACATGTAGGTTTAGAGTTGATAGGGTATTAAGGATACAAAATTGGAGGTTCGGTTCGTGGACAATTGTATTTTTTGCAAAATCGTCAACAAGGAGATTCCTTCAACCATTGTTTTTGAGAACGATGACATTCTGTGCTTTAAGGATATTAATCCCGTGGCGCCTGTTCACATTCTGGTTATTCCGAAAAAGCACCTGACCAGTCTGAATGATCTGACAGAAGATGACATGGCTGTGACCGGCAGGATTTTTGTCCTGATCAAGCAGCTTGCAGCAGAATTCGGGGTCGCGGAATCGGGCTACAGGGTTGTTGTGAACTGCGGACCTGACGGAGGTCAGGAAGTCGGACATCTGCACTATCATCTGATCGGCGGCAAGCCGCTGGGCAAGAAAATCGGCTAAACATCTTTTGGAAAAACCGTCAGATTAGGACTGAGTTGTGTTTTGATATGCAAAAAAAGCAGGCTCCTTCCAGCTTGACGTGTCCATATTCATCCTTTATAATTATTTCGTATCATTTACCAGTGGAGGGAGGGATAAAAAATGAGTGAAGTCAGAGTCGGTAAAAATGAATCCCTGGATTCCGCACTCCGCCGGTTCAAGCGAAATTGTCAACGTTCGGGGGTATTATCGGAAGCTCGCAAACACGAGCATTACGAGAAGCCAAGCGTTAAGAGAAAAAAGAAATCTGAGGCTGCGCGGAAACGTAAATTCAAATAAGGGAGTTGGCTCCAATTGTCCCTGAAGGATCGTCTGATTGAGGATATGAAGACAGCTATGAAGGCCAAAGAGGAGGGGAAGGTTAGACTTTCTGTTATCCGAATGGTACGGGCTGCCATCAAATACGCTGAGATAGACAAGAAAATGGAGTTCAACGATGATAATCAGGTTATCGAGGTTCTTGCCCGCGAGTTAAAAATGCGGCGGGATGCGATGGAACAGTTTGCCAACGCGAACAGGCCCGACAAAGTTCAGGAGCTCGAAGAGGAAGTCGCCATCCTAATGGAATACTTACCTCAGCAGCTCACTGAAGGGGAAATCCGCGAAATAGCTAAAGAAATCATCGCTGAAACCGGTGCCCAAGGCCCCAAAGATCTGGGGAAAGTCATGGGAATTATTACGCCGAAGATAAAAGGAAGAGCCGAAGGGAAGCTTGTGAATCAAGTCGTGAGAGGACTCTTGGGTTCCTAAAAAAGAGTAGTGAAAAACTGCCGCTAAATAAGCGGCAGTTTTTTTAACGGTAAACTTACGGTTTACGCCATGTACCTGAATGGCTCTTCGGCTGTTGCGCCATCCAATCTGTTCTTTCGTTTCCCTCTGTTCTCCGCTGTTCTCCTGATCTCCCGCTAACTGCTTGGACTATTCTCTGCTCCTGATGCATAGACATGCTATGAAGGGAGTGGTAAGCGTGCTGAAAAGGCTTCAGAAACATGCTGGTGAGATCCTGGAGTTTCCGACGGATGTCCTGGATAACGGACCTAAAATAACCATTATCGGACGCAGTGAGATCATCATAGAATATTTTGATGAAGTGGTCGGATTTTCGGATCAGGAGATTACTTTGCGGACTTCCGAGGGTAAACTCTGTCTTAACGGAGATAAATTCATCCTTACAGCTGTGCAGGATCATGAGATCAGTATCCGCGGCCGGTTAACCGGACTAAGCTTTGGGGAGGGCTGAAGGTGTTCGGAAAATTTGGCAGGTACCTGCACGGAAGGGTAACCATTCAAGCGCAGGGTAAGAATTTAGCTGGATTTATTAATGAGGCGCTTAAAGACAGGATTGAATTTTATAATGGAAAAAAATTGACGGATAGCTTTTTGGCCGAGATCAATGCTGCAGATTTCAGGCGTTTGCGCAAGGCAGCCAAAAAAGCAGGAATCAAAATCAACATCCGGAACAGATACGGGTTTCCGTTTGTAGCGCTACGCTGGCAAAAACGCAAGGGTCTGATTTTTGGTGTTTTTATCATCATTGCAGCACTCACGGTTCTTTCTCAGTATGTGCTTTCCATTAGTGTGGAAGGAAACAGCAGGGTATCAGCGAATCAGATTATTGCTGAAGCCGGGAAAGCCGGCTTAAATAAATGGGTGCTGAAAAGTTCCCTTGACCTTGATCAGATGAGCAAACAAGTTCAAGAGAGCATGCCTGACCTGGTCTGGATGACGATGGAAGAGCGCGGAACGAATATCAAAATCAGAGTCGTGGAAAAAACCCTGCCGCAAACCGTTTTATTCCAGGGAGATCTTCTGGCAGCCAAAACAGGCTATGTGGAAGATGTGATCGTCATTCAGGGGCAGGCGCTAATTGCTGAAGGACAGCTGGTTACCGCCGGACAGGTTTTGATCAAGGCTGCAGGAGGAATGACGGAATACAGCTTTGACGTATCTGGTCAGAACAGAGCCAAACAAAACGCGACCGATGCGCCGGCGGCCAAAGGCTTTGTCCGGGCAAGGGTCTGGTACAGCGCGGACAAGATTATTCCCCTGGAAGAAGACAGGACGGAAAAGACAGCAAATAGGACCAATGGCTGGGGAATAAAAATAAATAATCGTGTAATAATGATAATGAATCAGGACAGCCCCTATTCAGATTCGATCCAAGAAACCTGCACATATGCATTGCCCGATTGGAGGAATTGGCGTTTTCCTGTCGAATTGTTAAAAGTACATTATGAAGAAACTCAAAAAGTACATGTAAGCCGTACAGCAGCAGAAGCAAAGAAGCTTGCCGAGACCCTGGCCAGGGAGGAATTGAAACAAAAACTGCCTTCAGGGGTCAAAGTACTGCACGATAAAGTCCGGATCCTTTCATCCAAAAAAGGAACGGAACATGTCAGGGTTGAAGTTGAGACCTTTGAAGATATCGCGGTATATAAAAAATAAGCAAATATCTTTGCATTTGGAGGAACTCACACTTGCGTAATGAATCAAAACTCAACCTAAAAGATAAAGAAGAAGCATTAAACCTGTTCGGTCTCGAGGACGTCAACTTAAGATTTTTGGAAGAGCGTCTCGGCTGTCAGATTGTTTTTCGCAGTGAAGAGATGACGATTTCAGGTGAAGAACAACAGGTCAAGCTTGCCGAAGCAGTCCTCAGACAGCTTCTGGACTTAATTCGGAAAGGCAATACACTGACCCTGGCCGATGTAACGTATGTTGTTTCCCAGGTGGAAGAGGGCAGCGTGAAGGATATGGCTCAAAACCTCACCCATATCATCGCGACGACGCAAAGGGGGCGCCCGATCAAACCCAAGACGCTCGGACAGGCCAAGTATGTTAAAGCCATTGCCAAGGATTCACTCGTCTTTGGCATCGGACCCGCCGGGACAGGAAAGACCTATCTGGCGGTGGTCATGGCGGTCAAGGCGCTGAGGGCCAAAGAAGTGAACAGGATTGTTCTCACCCGGCCTGCGGTGGAAGCCGGAGAAAAACTCGGTTTTTTGCCCGGCGATTTGCAGGAGAAGGTCAATCCGTACCTCAGGCCGCTCTATGATGCGCTCTATGATCTTCTTGGACCGGAAACGACCGCGCGGTATATTGAGAAAGGCACGATTGAGATTGCTCCGTTGGCCTATATGCGCGGGCGTACGCTAGACGATTCATTTATTATTCTGGATGAGGCCCAAAATACATCCCCGGAGCAAATGAAAATGTTTCTGACCAGGCTTGGATTTGCCTCCAAAGCAGTGGTTACCGGTGACATTACCCAGGTTGACCTTCCCCGCGGTAATTATTCAGGGCTGATTGAAGTACAACATATCCTGAAAGGTATCGGAGATATTTCCTTCCATTACTTTACTTTGGACGATATTGTACGTAACCCGCTTGTACAAAGCATTATTCACGCTTACGATGCGCAAGATATAAAAGAGGACAAGCAGTCCGGTAAGGATTGATGGGACTTGAATAAAAAATTGAAAACAATGCTTTTGCCTAAAAAGACCAAGAATGCTATGACAAAATACCAGATAGCATTATTTGTGCTGTTCTTTATTCTTTTAACCGCGATATTGGCCTCGGATCTTTTTCAGTCTAAATTAAATATTGAATCCGGTGAGCCCAGTCCGGAATTGATCACGGCACCTTATGAAAAGAAAGTGACAGATCTCGCCAAGTTCCAGGAAGAACAGGAAGCAGCGGCAAATGCAGTCGGACCTGTTTATATGGCCGATGACGATCAAATCTCCAACTTGTCAAAAGATTTGGATCGGACATTTGAGATTCTGGCGGATCAGAAAGATTCTAAGGACAGTCTTACAGAAAAAATGGACGAGCTCCGCAAGAAAGTCCCTTATAGCGAATTATCGAACAGCACGCTTGAAGCGCTGCTGAATTTGTCTGATCACGAGATTGTATCTGCCTCCGGAACTAGTTCAGTTGTCATCCTTGGGATAGCAAGCGATGCCGAGACCGGAGCGAGATCTCAGGCAGAAGTATCACTTTTACGGGACCGAATGAGTGAACAGATCAATCAATCCAACGTAACTGAACCTGTGAAAGAACTTATAAATAAATTTATTGAACAGTGTGTGATCAAACCGACACTGACCATCGATGAAGAAGCGACAAAGAAAATGCAGGATATTGCCATTTCTAAGGTTAAACCATCCATCCGGACCTATCGAGAAAATGAAAAAATTATAGGACCGGGGGAAATTGTTGATGATCAGATTTATCAGGCCCTGCAGGCGTACGGATTGATCAAAGTAGAATCTCCATGGAAGCCGGCTTCCGGTATTGCAATTATTGTCCTGGTTTCGATGATTATTTTGATTTTGTTCGCCTACCAGTTCAGCCCCGACACGTTTACCCACTGGCAAAGGATGGTGCTGATCGGACTTCTGATGATTGTTGCGCTGGCCATGGGTAAAGCCTTTATGGCGATCAGTCTTGGGGACAATGATTTAAACACTTTGACGGCTATCCTGATACCTGCGGCCTGGGTTACGATGACGGTTACACTCCTGCTTGGCGTTAAGATCGCAGTTCTGGTAGGCGTCATTCTGGCTATTTTCACCGGGATGATGGCAGATCCAGGGAATATGGGAGCAGCAGGTTCGCTGGCAGCCTTATTTTCTTTGCTTAGCGGCATCGTCGGCATACAGGGTGTTGCTAAACTGGACCGCCGTTCTGAGCTGGCCAGGGCAGGATTGTTTGTGGCTTTGGTAAACATTGCCCTTGTAAGCGGTGTTGCCTTGATCCTTCAGATTAGTCCGACCGATTGGCTGATCGGATGCATGCTGAGCGTTGCCAACGGATTTCTGACGTCTGTTCTTACCATGGGTGTTTTGCCTTGGCTGGAACAAGGCTTTAACATTACATCGGCTGTAAGGCTGTTGGAATTATCCAACCCGAATGCGCCGCTGTTGAAAAGCTTATTGATCGAAGCGCCAGGGACTTACCATCACAGCGTCCTGGTCGGAAATCTGGCCGAAACTGCCGCTGAAGAAATTAAAGCTGATCCTGTGCTGGTTAGAGTCGGCGCGCTCTATCATGATATCGGCAAGCTGAAGAGACCGTATTTCTTTATAGAAAACCAGTTTTCCAAGGATAATCCCCACGAAAAGATTGCCCCGACGCTTAGTTCCCTAATTATCATTTCCCATATCAAAGACGGACTAGAAATGGCCAAAGAGCATAAGCTTCCATCCAATATTCAGGATATTATTGCGCAGCACCACGGGGACAGCACGGCATCGTTCTTTTACCATAAAGCACTCGAAGAGAATCCGGATATTTCGGAAGAAGCTTTCAGGTATGACGGGCAGCGTCCCCAGTCTAAAGAGGCGGCGCTGGTTCTTCTGGCGGATAATGTTGAAGCAGCCGTTCGTTCCCAGAAGGACAGTTCGCCGGGAAAAATTGAAGGATTGGTGCGTAAGATTATCAAGGAGAAATTTGATGAGGGCCTGCTTGACCAATGTGACTTAACCTTTAAGGACCTGGATAAGATATCTATAGCATTTGTTAAGGTTCTAAGCGGAATATTCCATTCCAGGATCGAGTACCCTGAATTGCCGTCAGCCAAGACCAAAGTGGCAGAGGAAGCGGGCACTGGTCAGAAACAGGAGGAACCCAAAACGCAAAAAGAGAATGAGTCTCCGACTAAGCAGGACAGCGAGCCTGGTTCGCCGTCTGAAAAAAATAATTCTCACGGATAGGGGGGAGAAAAAGACTTGCTCTTTAAAGGCAGGTCTTTTCTGAGAAATGGAACTAGATATCAGTTGGGAAGAGGATTCTGTTGCAGAAGATGAACAAAATAAAATAGCAAAATTGCTTCGTGCGGGCATTCAGAAAGCGCTTCTTGAGGGAGGCGGCCAGGATGACGCTGAGATCGGACTTGTCCTGACCAATGATGAATCCATTCATCTCCTGAATAAGACGTACCGCGGAATTGACAGCCCTACGGACGTCCTGTCTTTTGCCCTTCGGGAAAAGGGGGAAGGGGAGCCGGAGATTTATTTTAATCCTCAGTCGGACAAAGATAAGAAAGAACGGCTTGAGTATTCTCTCGAAGAAATTATCGACGAAGAAGATGATAAAGATCTTGACGAATACGAAGAAGATAATTTTGAGGAGTACGAAGAGGATGACGATGATTTGAGCTACTGCGATACGACTCTCGGTGATATCGTGATTTCTGTCGAAAGAGCTCGTTCTCAGGCCATTGCGTATGGGCATTCCTTTGCCAGAGAGATTGTTTACCTGGCAGTGCACGGAACACTGCACCTTCTGGGGTACGATCATGGCAGTGAGGAGGATTCCAGTGTCATGAGGCGTCTGGAGGAACAGGTTATGGATCAGCTGAGCCTGCTGCGCTGACAAGGGGGAAGAATAATGCCGGATATCCATAAGCCTGCTGGTTTTATCGGCAGCTGCAGACGGTCTTTGCAAGGGATTGCTTACTCGCTGAGAACAGAAAAACACCTCAGATTTCATTTTTTTGTCGCTGCGGTTGTTGTTCTGGCCGGCGCTTACTTTCGTCTTTCAGGCATTCACTGGCTATTTATTATTTATGCCATTGGCAGCGTTCTGGTGGCGGAATTGTTCAATACCGCGCTGGAAAGCGCGATTGATTTGGCTGAACCCGGGTACCATCCCCTTGCCGGCCTCGGCAAGGATGTTGCTTCCGGTGCCGTACTGGTTGCCGCCATACAGGCCGTGATTATCGGAATCATTATATTCGGATCTTATATTTTTTAGGGTAGGTCTGTGGGCAACAATACCGCCTTTCGGCCGTTGCGTCTTCCTTGACTTGTCGCTCCTTGCCCTCCATGGCACCGCGACATTAGGCCATCCGTGGCCGTCAAAAAGCCGCGCTCCGCATCGTGCTCCGCTCACGGCGGAACTGTGGCCCACAGACTGATTACAAGATACCTCTGATAAGAATAGTTTGCATGTCGTTAGATTTCTCTAATCTAAGGGGGCGGATGTGGATGAGGAATGATCAGTCTATAGATATCAACCAGACTGCGGAGCTGATTCGCCAGGCGCATCAGGCTTGTGAAGATGCTTATGCCCCTTACTCTTGCTACAAGGTTGGAGCCGCCGTTCTCTGGGAATCCGGGAGGATCACTTCCGGTGTTAATGTCGAAAATGCCTCTTACGGACTGACTGTTTGTGCGGAACGCAATGCTGTGTTCCATGGGATCGGTTTGGGGGAAAGGCGGATCAAAGCGGTTGCTGTCACAGTTCCACGCGAGGAAATGCCATCCCCATGCGGGGCCTGCCGACAGGTGATCCGGGAGTTCGCAACGGATTGCCTTGTTTTGCTCAGCAATGGCGGCGGAGAAATCAGGCAAATCAGTTTGAACGATCTTCTCCCTGATTCGTTTGGTCCGGAGTTTTTAAAATAAGCATTTTAAATACACAATTTTATTTATGATACGAGACTTCATGATATAAGGAAGGTAAAGCATTTGAACAAACAAGAGAAAAAAGGTTTTCGATCGGGTTTTGTTGCGGTGATCGGACGGCCCAATGCCGGGAAGTCGACCTTGCTGAATACGCTTTTGGGCCAGAAAGTGCTGATTATATCCGACAAGCCGCAGGCAACCAGAAACAGAATCCGGTGTATCCTTACCGAAGAACGCGGGCAGATCATCTTTTTTGACACGCCCGGTATTCATAAACCGAAGCACCGTCTGGGTGAATACATGGTCGCGGCCGCCAAAAGCACTTTGCAGGGCGTCGATTTTGCGATATGCGTCGTCGATGTCTCTGTACCGTTTGGATCGGGGGATGAATACGTGCTTCAGGTCATTAAGGACAGCGGAGTTCCATGCATTCTGGCCTTAAATAAAATTGACCTGATTTCCAAGGATCAGCTGCTGGAGAAAATAGCCGACTTTGCCAAAATAGCAGATTTTAAAGAAATCGTTCCAATTTCAGCTTTACAGTCCGAGAATACCACGAAGTTAATGGATCTGATTTTTGAAGCACTTCTGCCTGGCCCAATGTACTTTCCGGATGATGTCGTCATTGACCAGCCGGAGAAGTTTGTCGTTGCAGAGCTGATCAGAGAAAAGCTGATGAACCTGACCAGAGAAGAAGTTCCGCACTCGGTCGCTGTCGTGGTCGATAAGATGGAAGAGAAAAAATCCCTGATTAAGATAGAGGCTGTGATCCTCGTCGAACGTGATTCCCAGAAAGGAATTGTGATTGGCAAGGAAGGAAATGTCTTAAAAGAAGTCGGAAGGCTCGCCCGGGAAGAAATTGAAACGCTGCTGGGCAGCAAGGTATTCCTTGAACTTTGGGTCAAAGTCAAGAAGGACTGGCGCAACCAGAATAACCAGCTCAGGGATCTGGGATATAATCTGAAGGACCTGAAAGAATAAATGTCGCGGGGTACATTAGGGTTATTAAAAAAATAGGGTATCTTAGAATATTAGCGATACGGGAAAGTATAAAAGAACGCTGAAGGGAAGGTAGACTTATGAAAATTGCCGGAAGAATTGACCATACGCTTCTGAAATCTGAAGCGACGGAGAAGGATATCGTCGGTCTTTGTCATGAGGCTGTCAAACACGGTTTTGCTTCCGTTTGTGTAAATCCCGTGTATATCTGTACCGCCGCACGCCTGCTGCACGGAACGAGTGTCATACCGTGCACGGTCATAGGTTTTCCACTTGGAGCTGCGTTTACCGAAATAAAGATGCAGGAGATTCTGGCAGCGAAAGCCCATGGTGCGCGGGAAGTCGATGCCGTGATGTGCATCGGCAAAGCCAAATCCGGCGATTGGAAGGCCGTGCAGCGTGACGTGAATTTGATGGTTCAGACGGCACAGGGCTGCGGTCTAAAAATAAAAATGATTATTGAAACCGGGCTTTTGAACGAGGACGAAAAGCAGAAGGCGGCTGAAATTGTCCGGGAAGCCGGAGCAGACTATATCAAAACATCGACCGGTTATTTTGGTGGCGCAACAGTTGAAGACGTCAAGAACCTGAAAAACTGGACAGGCCCTGGTGTTAAAGTCAAAGCATCCGGCGGAATCAAGACGAAAGAGTTTGCCTTGGAACTGATCAAAGCAGGTGCCGACAGACTCGGAACCAGTTCCGGGATCGTAATAATCCAGTAGTATTTAGTTCTTAGATGTATTAACTGTTTAGTCAATAGAAATTACATAAATAGGAATGCTATCCAAATAGATAGCATCTATTGAAGATATAATAGGGAATAAAGACACGACCGGGGATGATGTTGGGATATGGCGGTCTATCAGGCGGATGCAATTGTGATCCGCAGCAGGGAGTATGGTGAGTCGGACAGGCTTATCACGCTTTTTTCAAGGGAAAAAGGAAAGCTGGAGGCTGTGGCCAAGGGGGTTCGGAAACCCAAAAGCACCCAGAGGGGCGGGACGCAGCTTTTTACGTATGCCGATTTTTTGCTGTACAGGGGGAAAACACTGGATACGGTGAATCAGGCTCAGCCCCGGGAAAACTTCATCCATCTCTGGGACGATTTTGACCGGACGATCACCGCGTCGGCAATGGTCGAGCTGCTGGATATTTCTACTGTCAGGGAACAGCCTGATCCGGAACTGTTCACCCTTACCTTAAGCTTTCTTTTTTTGCTCAAACATCTTGACCCGTATATGGCTCAGGCCGCTTATGCGCTTAGGCTCATGCACCTGCAGGGTTATCTGCCGTCGATGGAGGGTTGTACCGAATGCGGCAGAGACCTTTCCGGCGAACAGGTCTATTTGAGTGCGGAGGCCGGAGGTTTTCTTTGCGCAGCCTGTAAAAACAACCGGATTGTCAAAGCGCTGAATCCGGGAAGCCTGGCCCTGATGCGCCAGCTGTACCAGGCCGATCTCGTGAAGATTGATCGACTGCGCTGGAACAAAAAAATGCGGCAGG
Source organism: Dehalobacter sp. DCA (assembly GCF_000305775.1). Taxonomy (NCBI): domain Bacteria; kingdom Bacillati; phylum Bacillota; class Clostridia; order Eubacteriales; family Desulfitobacteriaceae; genus Dehalobacter; species Dehalobacter sp. DCA. Next base: position 2,580,988 of record NC_018866.1, on the reverse strand, counting down.
AAATCCTCGAAAGTCTTTGCCATTACTGTGAACAGAAATTTGAACGCAAACTCCTGGCCTGGAGACAAGGCAGTGAGTTCTGGAACAAGTGAGTTCTGGAAGAATTGACAGTGAAGCTTTATTGGCATATAATATTTCAGATAAAGGTATACTGCATATAAGCAGCTTCCTTTTTATGAAAATATTTTGTCCGCATAGATGGAAAAGATGCCTGCAATAGCCGCTAAGAGAGTCCGGGAGGGTGAGAGCCGGACAGGTGAAAACAGGTTGGGCAGTCTGGAGCGGATCAGGTTCAAAGAGGATTCCAAGTTACGTGACAAAGTTACGTAAGTATATTGGAACCAAGCAGGGTGGAACCGCGGGAAATACTCTCGTCCCTGCAGCAATTATTTGCTGTATGGATGGGGGTTTTTATTTGTATATCGGAAAGTATAATACTTTCTGATATCTAAGTGCAGCTAAGTCTGCCGCCAAAGGCTTGGCGCCAGACAAGTTTTCTATATTTGAACGGAGGAAATCATATGAAATTTCAAGATCTTATTCTGGCTCTTAACCAGTTTTGGGGAGAGCAGGGATGTATTATTGCTCAGCCCTACGATATTGAAAAAGGCGCAGGAACGATGAACCCGGCCACTTTTTTACGGGCGCTGGGACCGGAACCCTGGAATGTGGCTTATGTGGAGCCGTCCAGGCGTCCGACCGACGGCAGATACGGTGAAAACCCGAACCGTCTGCAGCACTATTTTCAATACCAGGTCATTCTGAAGCCTTCGCCGGATAATGTCCAGGAGCTTTATCTGGAAAGCCTGGAGCGACTCGGAATTAATCCGGCCGACCATGATATCCGGTTTGTGGAAGACAACTGGGAGTCCCCTACACTGGGGGCCTGGGGCCTTGGTTGGGAAGTCTGGCTGGACGGCATGGAAGTCACGCAGTTCACCTACTTTCAGCAGTGCGGCGGCATTGACTGCAAACCCGTCTGCGCAGAAATTACGTATGGGATAGAAAGGCTGGCGACCTTTATTCAGGGCAAGGACAGCGTCTTTGATATTGAGTGGGTCGGAGACATTAGCTACGGTGATATTTATCTGCAGAATGAAATTGATTTTTCACGCTACAACTTTGAAGTGGCTGACATCGATGCGCTGCGGCAGTGGTTTGATATGTACGAGAAGGAATCAGAGCGGACCGTCCAGGCAGGCCTGGTCGTGCCGGCCTACGATTATGTACTGAAATGCTCTCACGCGTTTAACCTTCTGGAAGCCCGGGGGGCGATCAGTGTGACGGAAAGAACCGGGTACATTGCCAGAGTAAGACACCTGGCCCGTCTGTGTGCCCAGGCCTATGTCACCCAGAGGGAAACACTCGGGTTTCCTTTACTGAAAAAAAGGGGGGAATAAAAATGAGCAAGGACTTTTTACTGGAAATTGGCATGGAAGAAATGCCCGCCAAATTTGCACCAGGTGCTGTGGCCCAACTGGAGAACAATGCCCGAAAAATGCTGGCGGAACTGCGTTTAGCGTATAAGAATCTGCAGTGCTATGTGACACCGAGGCGTCTGGCGCTCTATGTAGAAGCTCTGGCTGAGAAACAGCAGGATATCAGTGAGGAAGTCAAAGGACCTGCCCAGAAGGCAGCGTTTGATGCTGAAGGCAAACCGACCAAAGCTGCTGAAGGATTTGCGCGCGGACAGGGCGTCAAGACCGAAGACTTTTTTCTGAAAGAAATCAATGGCGTGCCCTATGTGTATGCTGTAAAATACCAAAAAGGCGAAGAAACCGAAAAGCTGCTGTCACAGGTCTCGCTGAATCTTGTTACGAGCCTCAACTTCCCGAAACCGATGCGCTGGGGAGATTATGAGATCCGTTTTGCACGCCCGATCCGCTGGCTTATCTCCTTGTTTGGCGACGAGGTAATCCCTTTCAGCTATGCCGGAATTCAGGCCGGAAGAACCTCACGTGGACACCGTACGCTTGGCAGCTATATCCGGATCGTTCAGCCGGCTGAATATCTGAATGCGCTGGAATCGGTTTTTGTGCTGGCTGACCAGGAGAAAAGAAAACAGAATATCTGGAGCCAGATCCAATTGTTGGCCGCTAAGGTCGGCGGCAAAGTCGACCAGGACGAGAACCTGCTGACTGAGATCTGCCATCTGGTGGAATATCCGACCGCTCTTCTGGGCGAAGTCGATGTCAAATATATGGTCCTGCCGGGAGAAGTCATCACCACGCCGATGAAGGAACATCAGCGTTATTTTCCGGTCAGGACGGAAGACGGCAAATTGCTGCCATACTTCATTACGGTACGGAATGGTGATAGAACCTCGCTCGATATCGTGAAAGAGGGCAATAAGAAAGTGCTCAAAGCCCGTCTGGAAGATGCTGCTTTCTATTACCGGGAAGATCTGAAAAGTCCGCTGCATACCCTGATTCCGAAACTGGGCAGGGTTGTGTATCACGAGAAACTTGGTACTGTCGGACAAAGGGTCGCCCGTCTTCAGAAACTGGCCGTCGCGATTGCGAACGAAATGGGTCTGGATATAAAAGAAACAGCACAGGTCGACCGGACGGCCTATCTGGCCAAAGCAGACCTTGTGTCGCACATGGTTTACGATTTCCCTGAACTCCAGGGAATCATGGGTGCGTACTATGCCGGAAGCAATGGTGAAGACCCGGCGGTGTGTGCCGGAATCCTTGAACATTACCGGCCGCGTCATGCCGGAGATGCGTTCCCTTCCTCTGTAACCGGGAAAGTGGTCAGTCTCGCTGATAAACTTGATGCGATCGTCGGTTCTTTCGGGATCGGCATCCAGCCGACTGGTTCGCAGGACCCGTATGCACTAAGGCGTCAGGCGCTTGGAATCGTCGGCCTGATGGTTCAAGATGAACTGGACCTGTCTCTTCTGCGGCTAATCGAAGAGTCCTACAGCATCTTCAGCACACAGGGAATTACGTTGGAATCGTTGGAGAAGATCAGACCGGCCCTTCTGGACTTCTTCGTCCAAAGGGTCCGCTACCTGCTCCAGGAATCTGGACTGCGCTACGATACGATTGATGCTGTCATGGCCCACGGAACAGAAAAGCCTGCTCATCTGATGAAAAAGGCCGTAGTACTCGCCCAAGTCAGGGATGAAGCTGACTTTGTCTCCTACAGCAACGCCTATGTCCGTTGCGTGAACCTCTGCAAGAAAGCAGCTGCCGCTGCATGGCAGGTTTCCGATTTACAAGTAAGCTCGGAGCTGGCGCTCGCCGAATGTCTGCACGAAAAAGCTCCACTGATTCGGACGGCTGTGAACGATGCGGATTTCAGGAAAGCCTACGCATTTGCTGCTGAGATCGTACCATTGATCGAAAAACTGTTTGAAGATGTCATGATCATGGTCGAAGATGAAAAGCTCAGAAATGCTCGTCTGGGATTGTTGAAGAGCTGTGTGGAAGCCCTGGGCTGTCTCGGAGACCTGACACTTCTAGCGTAGGTTCGCCTCATTTTTCAGAGGGATGACATTGATTCTCTGTATGTCTCTGTATGTCTGATTCTTCTGATGCTTGATTTAGATTATTTCTGGAGGTATTTTGGATATTTTCTTAAATGTATTTTTTATTTTTCTTTTTAATGATAAGGCTTTCCTTTTTTCGAATATGTTATATAATATAGAAATATGACATACTATATCATTGGATTATCGTCAATGTGCTACGATATTTGAACTTTAGTTTCTATTTTCCGGAGGGTGAGAAAAATGCAGCTTTCCGAGCGCCAGGAGAAGATCCTCGAACTTGTGAAAAAATCCAGCCCGATGACGGGAGAACAAATAGCCAGTCAGCTGAATTTGAACAGGGCGACCTTAAGACCTGATCTGACAATTCTGACCATGGCGGGTGTATTGGAGGCGCGTCCCCGAGTCGGCTATTTTTATAATGGAAATGCGGGACCTTCACCTATCGCCCAAAGGGTCAGGCAGCTCAGAGTCGGTGATTTCAAATCGATTGCAGCTGCTGTCAAGGAGAGCGTCTCCATTTACGATGCAGTCGTATCCATGTTTACCAACAATGTCGGCAGTCTGATCGTGATTAATGATGAACGTGAGCTTAAGGGGATGGTTTCCCGCAAGGATATCCTGAAGGCTTCACTTGGCAATATGGATCTGCACGGGATGCCAATCAGTGTCATCATGACCAGGATGCCGAATATTATCATGGCCGCGTCCGATGAATCCGTACTCGAGGCCGCCAGAAAGCTGGTACAGCACCAAATTGATACGCTTCCGGTCGTCGAAAGCTATATCAATGAGGGAGGTCGCGAAAGTTTTGAGGTAGTTGGCAGATTTACAAAGACCAATGTAACCAGCCTGTTTGTAGAATTGGGCCAGGATAAATTTCCAAATACCGCAAAGTGGTTTTAGAGGAGAAAGCGAGGGGGTGTTTTGGTGACCGATCAAATCCCGGTAATTTATGTAATTTCCGATGCGCTGGGAGAGACGGCAGAGTTTGTCAGCAGAGCGGCAGCAGCACAGTTTAACGGAATAAAGACAAAAATTCGCCGGGTGCCTTATGTTCTGGATGAAACGCATATCGATGACATCCTGGAAGAAGCGGTAGAGGAACAGGCAATTCTCGTTTACACGCTGGTCCTGACAAATTTGAGGCTCTACATAGAACGACGGGCCAAGGAAAAAAATCTAATCACCATCGATATTTTGAGTCCACTGATTTCGGCATTGGCTGATAAAACCGGACTTGATCCCAAAAATATACCCAATGTTACGCACCGACTGGATGAACAGTACTTCCGGAAGGTAGAGGCTGTGGAGTTTGCAGTTAAATATGACGATGGCAAGGACCCGCGAGGGCTGCTGTATGCTGATGTCGTCCTAATAGGCGTGTCCCGGACCTCAAAAACACCGCTAAGCATGTACCTTGCCCATAAAGGGATTAAGGCTGCGAATATCCCGCTGGTGCCGGAAGTGACACCGCCCCGGGAACTGTATGAAGTTCCCCGAAATAAAGTCTTCGGGTTAATCTTAGGCCCGGAAAAACTGAACCAAATACGCAGTGAACGGCTGAAAACGCTGGGACTTGGAGCATTTGCCGATTATGCCAATCTGAACAGGATTATGGAAGAGCTCGACTATGCCAAACAGATTATGAAGAAGATTGGCTGTGTAATCATAGATACCACCAATAAAGCGGTCGAAGAAACCGCAAGTGTGATTCTGCAGAAAGTAACAATAAACGGGGAGTTGAGAAAAGATGGTTGACAAAAAATATGTGTACTTGTTTCGTGAAGGCAGTGCCGACATGAAAAACCTTCTTGGAGGCAAGGGAGCAAACCTGGCTGAAATGACCAACATCGGACTGAATGTCCCGCAAGGCTTTACGATTACCACGGAAGCCTGCCTCGAATACTATGACTGCGGCGAGCAGCTGCCCGGAGGATTATGGGAACAGATCCTTCCCGCGATCCAGGATGTTGAGAAAGCAAGCGGCAAGAAATTTGGCGATCCCGAAAATCCGCTTCTGGTTTCGGTCCGTTCCGGTGCGAGGGTTTCCATGCCCGGGATGATGGATACAATCCTGAACCTCGGTTTGAACGAAGGAACAGCCAGCGGCGTCAGCAAGGCAACAGGCAATGAGAGATTTGCTTTTGACTGCTACAGACGCTTTATCCAGATGTTTGGCGATGTCGTACTTGGAATTGCCAGCCACAAATTTGAGAATATCCTGGAAGAAGTCAAAGAAAAGCAGGGTGTAACGTTCGATTCCGAGCTTTCTCCGGAAAGCCTGAAAGGACTTGTGGTCAAGTTTAAAGCGCTTGTTAAGCAGGAGACCGGCGTACCATTCCCTGATGATCCGTATGAACAGCTTAAGGAAGCGATCACCGCCGTTTTCAAATCCTGGAACAACCACCGGGCGATCGTGTACCGGAAAGCCAATGGTATTCCGGACAGCTACGGCACCGCCGTCAACGTCCAGTCGATGGTATTCGGCAACATGGGTAATGACTCCGGTACGGGCGTGGCTTTTACCCGGAACCCGTCAACCGGTGAAAAGCACTTGTATGGGGAATATTTGATGAATGCCCAGGGTGAAGACGTCGTTGCAGGCATCCGTACACCGCTTTCGATTGACAGCCTGCAAAATGACAATCCTGAAATTTACCGCCAGTTCAGTGAGATTGCCAAAAACCTGGAAACGCATTATAAAAATATGCAAGATATCGAGTTCACGATTGAGAAAGGCAGACTCTACATACTCCAGACCCGTAACGGAAAATGTACGATTTCTGCTGCAATCCGCATTGCTGTTGAACTTAGTCAGGAAGGCCTCATCACCAAAGAAGAAGCAGTCGAGAGAATTGATCCGCATCAGCTGGAAAAACTGCTGCACCGCAGAATCGATGATGCCGCGAAGCTCGATGTTGTAGCGACAGGACTGCCTGCCTCACCTGGAGCAGCTTCCGGCAAGATTATCTTCAGTGCGGATGAAGCCGAAAAGCTTGGCCAGGCCGGAGAAAAAGTCATCCTCGTTGGTACGGAAACCACCCCGGACGATATTCACGGCATGCTTGCAGCCCAAGGGATTCTGACCAGTAGGGGAGGCATGACCAGCCACGCTGCTGTTGTAGCCAGACATATGGGCAAACCTGCAGTCTGTGGTTGTGATGCTTTGAAAATTAACCTTGCCGACAAGATCTTTATGATCGGCGATGATGCTTATCCCGAAGGTACCGAGATTACGATCGACGGCGCAACAGGCAGGGTCATCAGGGGAACTGTTCCGATGAAGGATCCTGACTTAAGCGGTGAATTCCAAAAAATTCTGGAGTGGTCCGATGGAATCAGAAAGCTTCAGGTTATGGCCAATGCCGATAATCCGCCTGATGCCGCCAAAGCAAGAGAATTCGGCGCCCAGGGCATCGGACTTTGCCGGACGGAACACATGTTTATGGATCCTGCCCGTATCCCGATTGTCCAGAAGATGATTCTGGCTCAGACGCTCCCCGAAAGAGAAGCTGCCTTGGTTGAACTTCTGCCGATGCAGGAAGGCGATTTCTACGGCATTTTGAAGGCCATGCACGGACTGCCGGTGACGATCCGTCTGCTGGATCCGCCTCTCCATGAATTCCTGCCAAATGGCGAAGAACTTGCTCTTGAGATTCAGGAATTAAAACTCACGGCCAACCTGGAGGATGAAAAAGTCCAAAAGGAAATCAAGGCTAAAGAGGTTCTGCTAAAGAAAGTCCGCGGTCTCCAGGAGATGAATCCGATGCTCGGCCATCGCGGCTGCCGTCTTGGAATCTCGTATCCGGAAATCTACGCGATGCAGTCCAGAGCTATTTTTAAAGCTGCTGCTAGACTCGTGAAAGAAGGAGTTGACGTGCGTCCGCATGTCAAGATCCCGCTCGTCATTCATCATAAAGAACTTGAAATTTTGCGCAAGCAAACCGAGGAAATCGCTCAGGAAATCATTAAAACCGAAGGCGTCAAGATCAACTACCAAATCGGAACGATGATCGAAGTGCCGAGAGCGGCGCTTACCGCAGACGAAATTGCACCGTTTGCCGAGTTCTTCTCGTTTGGAACCAACGACCTTACCCAGACTGTTTTAGGCTTCTCCCGTGACGACGCCGAAGGCAAATTCCTGCCCGACTATTTGAACCAAAATATCTTGGCCAATAACCCATTTGCAGTCTTAGACCGGGACGGCGTCGGCAAGATCATGAAGATCTGCGTCGATCTCGGACGTAAAGCAAATCCGGGCATCAAAATTGGAATCTGCGGCGAACACGGCGGAGATCCCTCCTCTATCGAATTCTGCCAGGAAATCAACCTGGACTATGTCTCCTGTTCGCCCTTCCGCGTACCGATTGCCCGCTTAGGTGCTGCGCAGGCTGCATTAAAGAATCGCGCTTAAGCGGCACTGCACGATATCAAAACCTAGACCAATGGGAATGACGTCATCAACAACATTGAGGCGTCATTTTTTTTGTTTGGGTGGTTGTAGTTGTAGGCTGTATTGTGATACGCAGACCTATCTACCCGAATATTAAGAGGTCTTGTCAGTATAATGTCTTTACGTAATGTGGTAAGCAATCAGCCCCATGGCGCAGTTAACTGACAATTTAACGTGAAAGATGACTTTTACAGTATTTTGTAAATATTTTATTTTATGATACAATTTAATGCTTTAAGCAGGATTTTTAAACTTAATGTTGAATTAAACAGTTAAAGAATTGAAAGAACGTCTGAAGGATTTTTGTGAAAAATAAAAGACGAAGTACAAAGTCTTAGCTTATTCCGCCAGAAAGTGGCGGAATTGTGGCCTCAGATGCTATTTCTTTTGTTTTCGCGTCTGATCCCTTTTGATTCTTGTGAAGAAGGTGGTTGTAGATGTCCCAGTCGATCAGGTTAAGAACGGAGGAACATGAATTTCAGCGGCTCTCGCCTCTGGCAGCGAAAAGTGCCGAAGCAAGGAGAGCGAGAGAAGAAGTCGAATGTAGCGTTCGAACCAGGTTTCAACGAGACAGGGACAGAATTTTGCACAGCAAGCCTTTTCGCCGTCTGAAACACAAAACGCAGGTCTATATTGCTCCTGTCGGAGATCACTATCGAACCAGGATGACGCACAGCCTGGAAGTCGCACAGATCTGCCGGACTATTGGCCGGGCGCTGAGCTTAAACGAAGATCTGATTGAGGCAATTTCCCTGGGTCACGATGTCGGTCATACACCTTTTGGACACGTCGGAGAAGAAACGCTGGCCTCCCTGATCGGCCATTTTGAACACAATGAACAATCGGTCAGGATCTACACTGTCCTTACCGGAAACGGCGAGGGCCTAAACCTCACGGAGCAGGTTCTGGACGGAATTCTACACCATACTGGTCCTGGGATGCCCAATACATTGGAGGGGCAGATTGTAAGGATTGGAGACAGGATTGCCTATCTCTGCCACGATTTTGACGATGCTTTGCGCGCTGAGATTCTGTCCGTGAACGACCTTCCGGCCACGATCAGAAAAGAGATCGGCTCCAGCACCAGCGAAATGATCACGACCATGGTCCTCGATATGATTCAGGCTTCCGAAGGCAAGGACACGATTTGTCAGTCCGCAGAAATCTCCGCAATCATGAAAGAATTCCGCGACTTCATGTTTGAGAGAGTATACTACAGTAGCTCACTGCAGGAGGAACGCAGCAAAAGCCGATTGATTTTGGGAATTCTTTTCGATTACTACCTGCATCACCCGGAAATTCTGCCTGAAGATTATCTGAGATGGACAGGGGGAGATCTGAAACAAGCCATCACTGACTATGTTGCGGGTCTGACAGACAACTATGCCATCAGCATCTTCAAACATCTTTTTATTCCTAAAGAGTAGCAGGGAGATAAGGTACTAAACAAAAAGTGCAAAAAATTGTCTCAAAATAAGAAGGAAAAATAAAAAGTTTATCGAAAAAGATAAAGGCTTGTCAGAAAAACGTAAATCCATGAAGGGCGTGCTGGTATGGATCATAAAATATCTGAGGATTTTATCGAAGAAGTACGCCGCCAAGCTGACATTGTTGAAATTATCTCTGAACATGTGGTGCTGAAACGTACGGGCAAAAACTATCAAGGGCTTTGTCCGTTTCATTCTGAAAAGACGCCGAGTTTCAATGTAAATCCCGATCGTCAGATGTTCTACTGTTTTGGCTGCCACACCGGCGGAAATATTTTTTCTTTCCTGATGAAGAAAGAAGGCTTAGCCTTCATCGAAGCTTTGAAGAAGGTAGCCGGGAAGTATGGGATGGAGCTGCCGGAAAGAGAGCTTTCTTCGGAGGAAAGGAAGAACGAAGCCCAGCGCAGCCGCTGGCGGGAGATTCATGAGTGGGCTGCCGGCTACTACCACGACGTGCTTCTGCATCGTCCCGAAGGACAGGATGGACTGGCTTACTTTGAACACAGAGGGATTGGCCCCGAAGTCATCCAGGATTTCCGTCTTGGGTTTGCGCCGGACAGGTGGGATGGTTTGATCAGGGAGCTTGCAGACAAAGGAGTCGCACCGGAAGAACTGGCTGAATTCGGGCTCGCTGTCCGTAGGGAAACCAGTGAGCAGGGAATCAGTTATTACGACAGATTCCGCAACAGAGTGATTTATACCATCCTCGATGTCAAAGGGGCTCCGATTGCTTTTGGCGGAAGGGTGCTCGATGATTCTACACCTAAATATCTGAATTCACCGGAAACAAAATTTTTTCATAAAGGACGCAATCTTTACGGCATTCATCTGGCTTCCCGGGGAATCAGGGAGGCAGGGTATTCTTTGCTCCTTGAAGGGTATATGGATACAATCGCAGCGCAGAGAGCAGGCTTCACAAATGCTGTCGCCTCACTCGGAACCGCCCTGACTAAGGATCAGTCCAGGCTGCTTAAAAAATATTCAGGCAAGATCGTAATCGGCTATGACTCGGATAAGGCGGGGATTCAGGCAGCCCTGCGGGCTGGTGAGATCCTTCTTGATGAAGGCCTGAACATTCAGGTGCTGCTGTTTGAGGATGCCAAGGATCCCGATGAATTCCTGAAAAAGCACACCGTCGCTGAATTCCGCAAGAAGCTCGAAAATACCATCACTTTCATCGAGTTTAAATATAAAATGCTGATCCGGGACACCCCCCTGCGGACCATACCGGATAAAGCAGAGCTGATCAGAAAGCTTGCTCCCGATATCCTTAAAGTTTCAAGCGTAGTTGAGAAAGAAGGATATGAAAGATATCTAAGTCTGGAGCTCGGTCTCACGCTCGAAGCAGTTCAGCACGAGATCGACAGCTTGACGAAGAAAACCAGAGAAAACAGGGGCAATTCCGAAATTTTTTCGCAACAACAGGATATTTCTGTAAAAAAAAGAAATACTATAGAAGGGACGGACATTGACAGTTCTCAGGAATCTTATGTCCATTTAGGAGTTTTCCGGGCTGAACAGACCATTCTCAGAATCATCCTGGAGAATCCCAATTATAAAAATCAAGTAGCTGACAACCTGGATAAGGAATTTTGGAGGCTGCAGGAACATAGATATATCTTCGAGAATTTCCCGGAAAACAGTTTGAATCTTATCAATAATGATAGCTGGTATGAGAAGGTTCAAAGGCGTCTTGCCGAAATATATGAATTGTCCATCGATTTCGATAAAGCCGATATGCTCCTTAAGGACTGCATTGCTTTGATTAAGGAGACAAAGAAGAAAGAGACGATCGAAGATTTGCAGGCCAAAATGATTTTATTGGAAAAAACTGGAGATATGGCTGGGGCGCTTGCCCTGCTCCAGGAGATAGGAGAGCGGTTGAAACGTGGCGAGAAATAATAAGAAACAATTTGTTGCGAATTATCCGCTGGAAGGGGAGAATTCCGTGACCGTAGATGAAATGAAAAAGGAAAATGTCTCGACTTTAATTGAGCTGGGCAAAACCAAGGGTAATCTTACCTATGATGAGATTGCCAATGCTTTGCAGAAGGTCGACCTTTCTGAGGACCAGATTGAGGAGATCTATGACCAGCTGAGCGGGCTCGGCATTGATGTTGTTGACGACAGCGTCGAAGTGGTTATCGACAAAGAAACAAAAGATCTTGCCGACGAGATCGCTAATGAAACAGACATTGACCTTTCCATTCCTGAAGGTGTGGGGATCGACGATCCCGTCAGGATGTACCTGAAGGAGATCGGCCGGGTTCCTTTGCTGACAGCGGAAGATGAGATTGAACTGGCTCTCAAGATGGAGGCCGGGGATGAAATGGCCAAGCGCCGTCTGGCGGAAGCAAACCTGCGTCTGGTGGTCAGTATTGCCAAGCGCTATGTGGGCCGCGGCATGCTTTTCCTGGACCTGATCCAAGAGGGCAATCTTGGTCTGATTAAAGCTGTGGAAAAATTTGATTACCGCAAAGGCTTTAAATTCAGTACGTATGCAACCTGGTGGATCAGACAGGCCATCACGCGCGCGATCGCCGACCAGGCCAGAACGATCCGCATACCGGTTCATATGGTCGAAACGATTAATAAACTGATCCGGGTCAACAGACAGCTCCTGCAGGAACTGGGCCGCGATCCAACCCCGGATGAAACAGCCAAGGTCATGGAGATACCGGAAGAACGTGTTCGGGAGATCTTGAAGATCGCTCAGGAACCTGTTTCTTTGGAAACACCGATCGGGGAAGAGGAAGATTCCCACCTCGGAGATTTTATTCCCGACGAGGATGCTCCGGCTCCCTCTGAAGCCGCGTCATTCATCCTGCTCAAGGAACAGCTTGAAGAGGTCCTTGAGACGCTCACCCCGAGAGAAGAGAAAGTCCTCAGACTGCGTTTCGGACTCGACGACGGACGCACCAGGACCTTGGAGGAAGTCGGCCAGGAATTCGGCGTAACCAGAGAAAGAATCAGGCAGATCGAGGCCAAGGCGCTGCGCAAGCTCCGCCATCCAAGCCGCAGCAAAAAATTGAAGGATTATTTAGACTAAAATCAGGACTTTCTTAAAAAATTCTTCTTAACTAAAGACAATAAATAAGACTAAAAAGGATTAAGAAAAGTTGAGATAAATCCAGATAACGCAAGATGAAATTGATAAAACATGCTTGACCATCGCGCAATAATTCCGTATAATAAACGTCGCAGGCTTTCCTCGATAGCTCAACGGTAGAGCAATCGGCTGTTAACCGATAGGTTGCTGGTTCGAATCCAGCTCGGGGAGCCATATTTTTTGGGCCTATAGCTCAGCGGTAGAGCGGCCGGCTCATAACCGGTTGGTCCCTGGTTCGATCCCAGGTGGGCCCACCACCAAAAATAATGAATTTGAAATCAAAAACAAAACTCTGGTGCAAGCCGGAGTTTATTGTTATAGGGATGATAACATTGAGGAATACAATGGTTTCAGAACAGCAAGATAATAAGCTGGAAAATAAAACGGCCATAAAGCTTGGCTCCCGCCTGGAGACAATTGCGTCACTGGTGCCAGCCGGCGCCAGAGTCGGGGATATCGGTACGGACCACGCCTATCTGCCTGTCTATCTGGTACAGGCCGGAGTGATTTGCCAGGCTGTCGGGGTAGATGTCCACAGAGGGCCTTATGAATCTGCTGTCGAAAATGTTAAAGCCTATGGACTACAGGGCAACATCCAGATCCGGCACGGAGACGGACTAATTCCGCTGGAGTCCGGAGAAGTCGATACATTGGTCATTGCCGGTATGGGCGGCGTGACGATCCTCGAAATACTCGCCACGAAGCCGGACGTACTGCAGAGCGTTCGGACATTGATCCTTCAGCCGCAGGGCGCAGAAAACAGGGTCAGATTCGGACTGCTTTCCGAGGGTTGGAGGCTGAGTGAAGAATGTCTGACAGAAGAAGACGGCAGGCTGTATACCGTCATTTGCCTGTCCCGCTCAGAAGGTCTGGATAGAGAGGAAGTCGAACAGCGGATGAAGCAGGTCATTCAGGATATTGCCGCGGACTGTACCGGAGTGCCTGCGTTGGAAGCAGCGAAGGATCTGGAACAGACACTGCGTAATTTTATCTGGCAGTTCGGACCGCTGATCATCGAACGCAAAGAACCCCGATTAAACGACATCATTGCCGACACCACGAGCAATCTCAGAAGAGTCGTTTTGGAAATGATGCGCACAAACAGGGCTGCAGTTTCCCAGAGAGCAGAACAGATGAGGCAGGAAATCGCCATGATGGAGGTAATAAAAAGATGGCTGTATCAGTAGGCCAGGTTGAACAACTCATCGAAAAGATAGCGCCGCGTTCCTGGGCAGAAGACTGGGACAATCCCGGACTCCTGGTCGGCAGCAGCGCCCAGCGAGTCAATAAGATGCTACTGACGCTGGACGGAACCATGGAAGCCGTCGAAGAAGCTGTTTCGGAAAAAGCTGAACTGATTGTTTCCCACCACCCGCTGCTGTTTAAACCGCTGAAAAATCTCCGAATGGACAACCAGGCGGCATTGGTCCCCCTTTCGCTTTTCCGCAATGGGATCTCATATTATGCTGCCCACACGAATCTGGATCAGTCGTATTTGTCATCGAGCCTGACGTTTGCGGAAATGCTCGGACTGCAGAAAACAGAGTTCCTGGAAACCACCTCTACTGAGAAACTAATCAAGATCGTCACTTTTGTTCCGGAAGAATACGTCGAGACTATCCGGAAGGCTCTGACCGCCGAAGGCGTCGGCAGTGGAATTACCGATGGCGAGCACAGTGATGCCTACAGCGAATGTTTCTTCCAGACGAACGGTGAAGGCATGTTCCGGGCGCTGGACGGAGCCGAGCCAACTATAGGAAAAGTCGGAGAGCTGACCAGAGTACCCGAGATCCGGCTCGAGAGCATTGTCGAAGAGCGCAGCCTTGGCAGAGCGGTTAAAGCTTTGCATAAGGCACATCCGTATGAAGAACCCGCTTACGACCTGATACCACTCCGGAATACCGGAAAACCCAGAGGATACGGGGTGATCGGAACATTACTGAAACCTGTCAGACTAGCCGATTTGTGGGAAGGATTTCTGAAACAGCTTACGGAGAAGTATGGCCATGACTGTTCTTCAGTGCGATTGGCAGGAGATCCTGACAGAAAGATCAAAAAAATTGCCATTTTAAATGGCAGCGGAAGCAGTTTTGTGGCGAAGGCTGCCTTTAAAGGCGCTGATTTATATATCACAGGAGAGATCGGCTACCATAACGTGCTGGATTGTCTCGAATCAGGTATGGCCGTCGGTGAGCTCGGGCATTTTCTTAGCGAAATCCCAATGATCCATGCGCTTTACGATTATATTAGAGCCGATCGAACAATGGATGACGTAGAACTGGTTATCAGCGCGACGAGCAAAATACCGTGGTTGGAACGTGGATAAAGTTATCAACATGATTGAATTGTCTGAAAGATAAATTTATAGTTGGTTCCAATAGCGTCCTGGTTATTTTTGGGCGGATGATCATAAGAACTCAAAAGTTATGCACAATTTGTTCACAACCTGTGCATAACTAAGAATTAAAATAATTACAAAATTATAGGGAAAATTTGATTATAGTGTTATAAATTGTAGCTTGAATTTTGTTTTTGGAATGATATACTGTGATTACGCCGTAATTTGTCGATGCAACTAATGTCGAAACAAATCATTGAATTCCTGATATACGCTATATAAAATAGGCAACAAATTGATTACGGCGATTTACTTTAGATACGCTTAAGAATTATTTGACCAAACACAAATAATCTAGTAAGATTGGATAGCGAAGTCAACCGGATGGTCGCGGGGACAAGTGCCGAAAGGCCGTCTCTGAGGAAAGTCCGAGCTCCGCAGGGCAGGGTGCCGGGTAACGCCCGGCGGGGGGAGAATCCCTTCGAGGAAAGTGCAACAGAGATATACCGCCGCTGCCAAGCGGTAAGGGTGGAAAGGTGAGGTAAGAGCTCACCGGCAGTCAGGTAACTGGCTGGCCCTGCAAACCCCACCTGGAGCAAGACCAAATAGAGGAACGATGGAGCTGCCCGCTCTGTTCCCGGGTAAGGTCGCTTGAGACTGTCGGTAACGACAGTCCTAGATAGATGATCATCACCTCGCAAGAGGTACAGAACTCGGCTTATAGGTTGACTTCGCTTACATACTTTGTTTATGAAAATTGAATGTTATATCACCTAGTGGTTATTGACAAAAGGTAACATGTTACGTATACTAAAAAAGTAACATGTTACCTTTTGTTTATGGAGGCGAAAAAATGATGAACGAACTGGAACAACAGGCTAATATTTTCGGAACCATCTTTGTATTGTCAAACAGGCTGCAGGTACTTGGGGATGCTTTTGATAAGAATATTACCATTAAGCAGTGGCTTTTTTTAGTCAGTGTAGCCCATTTTGAAGAACCGCCGACGGTTAGCGAAGCAGCTGATTACATCGGTTATTCCAGGCAGAATGCCAAACGCCTGGCAGCGACGCTCGAAGAAAGCGGATTTATAACCATCTCCAAAGACAAAAATGATGCCAGAGCTTTGAGAATTGCACTCACCCCAAAATTCAACACCTATTTTGGGGAACGGAGACAGAGAGAATTGGCATTCATGCAGAAGCTTTTTAACGGATTTGACCCTGAATTAACAGATGGATTTTACCAAGGGTTAGTCAAGCTCGGCCACAATATCGAAATGATGGAGAATGAAAATGAAGAGATTAAGGAGTAAAAAAATGATAACGTTAGGTGTTGTTACAGGTATTCTTGCAGCGATTATTTTGCTGGCCGTCATTTACTTTATCCAACCTTATTCGTCTTTAAAATCAGACTTTAATAAGACGGCTGCCCAGCTTATTTCCGAGACCCAACCGGAAACAGAAATGTTTTCGCAGCAGGATATTGCTGATCTGCCTGAGCCTGTACAAAAATATTTTAACCACTGCGGCTATATCGGTACTTCCAAAATGTCCTGGATGAAAACCGAATTTAAAGATGTACCTTTCTCCACCGGCGTGGATAAGGCAACGCTTACCATTGACTATACGCAGTACAACTTTGTTGAAACGCCGAACCGCTTGGCTTTCATTGACAGTGCGATGTACGGAATACCTTTTCAGGGCTTCGACAGTTACAATCAGGGCGTGGGCTCCATGAAAGGTGTAATCGCCAAAGCCTTTACGCTGTTTGACCAAAAGGGTGTCGAAATGGATGAGGCCTGTCTGGCAACGGTGCTCGCAGAGAGTTTGTATGTACCGAACATTGCCTTACAAGGCTACATCACTTGGGAAGCGATTGACGATACGCATGCCAAAGCGTCGATTACTTCCTTCGGTATAAGCGCGAGCGGCATCTTTACCTTCAATGAAACGGGAGAAATGCTTGAATTTACCACCAATGACCGAATGGCTGTAGGTTTTGACGGCAGTAAGCAAAGCATCCCCTGGTCGGCGGTATATGAAGGTTATGAGAGGAATGAGAACGGCATCTTCAAACCGACCATTTTAAAGGCAGTCTGGCATTATCCGGAAGGTGATCTGGTTTATTTTAACGGGAAAATTTTATCTTCAACAACGTATCTTCATTAACGTAAATAAAACCGTTATGTAAAAGACCTCGTCTAACAAATCTAGAAAATATTTATCGTTTAGCTTCAAGCCGTTCTAGTCTTTCAGAAACACGTTGATTGGTTTCGATCTGACTCTCGCGGAAATCGAATAAAGCATTGACTTTTCCAGAAAGATCATGCTCCACACGCGCTTGGCTTTGGCGAATATTGATGATGTCCCCCTTAATTGTTTGTATGTCTTGCTGCATCTGCTCTTGGCTAACGGCAATTGTATCTATACTCGTCCAGATTTGCTGCTGGCCTGCCTTGAGCTCTTGCTGACTAGAGTGAAGCTGCTGCTGACTTGCCTTGAGCTGCTGCTGATCAGAGTGAAGTTGCTGCTGACTTGCCTTGAGCTGCTGCTGATTAGAGTGAAGTTGCTGCAGCCCTTCTTCGAATCGATCCTGCCGGCTATCAAGTCGTTCCATTCTATTCCCAAGAGAACCCAATTGATCCAGTACCAGTTCCTGAAATTGATCGTTATCCATCTGTTTTACCTCCTTTCAGTTGATGTTACTTCCTAATATCCTTATTATACCATATAATGGATGATATGGGAACATATGTTTGCACAAAATATTTTTGTTTTTGCCTTTGGACAAAGCTATAAATATATTTTACAGTGTTTCTAGTGCAATGGAAATGGTCTGGATGACCAATTTATATATCGAGCACCTTCAGGCTGACGTTTCGGATTACCTGGCTGAAGACTTTTTATTTTGAAAAGCACTAAAAAAACCGCCGATGGCGGTTTTGTGGCGATTATTCCTTGGCGTGCCTTTTTTGTTCTTTTTTTGCCCCGAAAGTTCTATCTGAGGTTCATAGATCTCTTGTTTAACTGCCTGGAATTGAAATCATTCAGATCAAACGCACATTCATATTCACGGTTGGATGATCTTCAATGGAATCTTGGATAAGATTATTGCTATAGAATTTTTGGTGTTTTAGATACTGAGCATAGTGTTGCAGCCATAAGGCATGAAATTCCTTATCAATCTTAAAGTCTATGAGCTTATCTAATAAATCTGAATTTAGGTTTTCTTCTACTAAGTGAGCGTATATTTCCAATATCTGATTTTCTAAGGCAAACCCAATCTTACAGATATTTTTCTGCCCGGCTAATTCAATCGCCTCCCCGATAATGCTCCCGGCAATGTCGGCAATACCTGCTGTGATTAGCGGGATGTCTACGTTATGTTCAAGAAAAAGCTCAGTAAAAAATCCGGCATGCTTTTTATCAGCTTCGACGATTTTGAATAGAGCTTTGTTAAATATCGGGTCGTCGCTTTCAGACAATTGGGACTGATAATAATGAATCTGAAGGTTCTCTAGCTCGTAGATCCTTTTTAATTTTGCTGTTCGTTTTTCATCCATTTTAAATCTCCTATAGAAGAGTAAGTATTCATTTTAGAAGAGTAAGTATTCATTAGTTTTCTCTGGTTTTGTAAAAATTATTTGCCAATGATCTCTCAAATTGCATGCCGAGAATAATGGTACTATCTCAAAAATCAGATCAAATCGATTTCACTAAGCAAGAAATGTTGGATACTGCGATAAAATTTATTGCTTAGTTGGCAGAATAACAAAAAATTGGTATTGATACCCGCGGTAATAAGTGGTATGTTTTTTATGGCACAAAATCAAAATGGGGTGAATGTAATGGTTGAAAAAAAGAAAAAGAAGAAAAAACTGAAAAAAGTTTTTATGATCATAGCACTGGTAATCGCAGGCATTGTTGCCGGGACGGCAGCATTTGCCTTCTATTTCGCTAAGGGAGGCAGTCTGCCCGGCGACAGTGTGAATTTGAACAATCGGGTCAGTATTCTTTTGATCGGGACGGATAAAAGGCCAGGGGCAAGTTCTTACAATTCGGACTCGATTATTGTAGCCAGCTTTGACCCGAAGACGAAACTTATTTCCTTACTGTCCATTCCGAGAGACACCCGGGTAACGCTCCCCGGATCAAAAAACTATTGTAAGATCAATGCCGTTCCCATGTTAAAAGGGATTCCGGAGCTGGAAAAACAGGTTACCGAACTGACCGGTATTGAGCTGGACGGGTATGTCCTGACGAATTTTGATGGGTTCAAGGACATGATCGATACGCTGGACGGGATCACCATTGACGTGGAAAAAGACATGAAGTATGAGACCGGGGATAAAGAGGACGGCTATATCAACCTAAAAGCCGGGGTACAGGAATTAGACGGGACAAAAGCGCTCCAATATGCCCGTTTCCGTCATGACGCAACCGCCGATATCGGGAGAACCGCCAGGCAGCAGAAAGTACTGACCGCTGTAGGTAAAAAAATGCTTCAGCCTGCCACCCTATTAAAATTGCCCGAGCTAATTCCGGAATTAATGAAGGCTGTGGAAACAGACTTGTCTCTGAAAGATCTCCTAAAACTCGCCGGGGCGGCCAAGTCCTTTGAAGAGGCAACGATCGTGACCCAAACACTGCCCGGCGATGCGATTAATCTTGACGGGTTAAGCTACTGGGAGGTAAACAGAGACGCAGCCAAAGAAGTCGCTCAGAACCTTCTTTTGGGTAAAACCACCGATAAAGTCTGGGACAGTACGGTCCTTGCCTCCTTGGATCCGGAAGTTAAAGCCCACCTTGCGGCCCCGTCTACGGCAGCTGCGATCGATATACCGGAAATATCCGGCGTAACTGCACCTGAACCGGGAGCCATACCCGTGACTACGATCCAAACGGAGCAGTATTCAGGAACAATCACCTGGTCGCCTGCTGACAGTACCTTTGTTGCAGGTCAGGAATATACAGCGACGATTACGCTCGTTCCTAAAGCAGGGTATACCTTAAAAGGCGTCGGTGCGAACTTCTTTACCGTACCGGGAGCAGCAGCGCATAATGCTGCAGGATCCGGGGTCATTACGGCAGTGTTCAAGGCGTTACCACCTATAGCGTCAGCAGCCACCATCGACATTTCGGGAATAGCCGGGGTTACACCGCCCGCACCGGGAGCGGCACCTGTGACAGCGATCACCGAAACGGAGCAGTATACGGGGTCGGTCACTTGGACACCGGCCGACGCCCTCTTTGTGGAAGGCCAGCAATACACAGCGACCATCACACTGGTTCCGAAAGAAGGATATACATTGGAAGGCATTGGCGCAAACTATTTCACAGTACCGGGCGCAACAGCGACAAATGCGGCCGGATCGGGGGTCATAACAGCGGTATTTCTACTATGATGCCGTATACCAATACCGTATTAACCAGCCGGGGTTGTCCTTTTCAGTGTGAATTTTGCTAAAATAGCTGTGCTTATGTTCATAAAGTATTTTGAAATAAACCGATTAAACATGTTATTCGGGAAATTGAAGAACTTTCAACAAAACTGCCTTTGAAGTCAGGCTGAAGAGATCCTGATTTCAAAGGCAGAATACTGCGTACGGCGGAACGGTTTTGGTCACGTTTTGTTTGTAATGGCAATTCGGGGGAGGGCAGCCTTTTGGCCGCTGCTGTTCTGAGTTACCGGGAAAATGGAGGTTATATTCATAACCGGGATAAAGACAGGTGTATTGCCATCTGCATCAGACAGGACCAAGATGCCATATTCATTTTTATAAACCAGTCCTGAAGCCTGAACGATAGACCCCAAATACATTTGGACATCTGTTGAAACCGGCACATAGTCGTGATAAGCAGTAATCAGGTTTTTGTCACAACCGTCTGGGAACTGTGGCGGGGGCAGGTAGGTGATCGAAGGATCGTATACCGTTCCATCGCCTGTATAAATTGCGGCAATGGCATTGAGCGGAATCGCTTCTTGCTGTCCGTTATCAAGCAAAATAAAAATCATTCCGTAGGTTCCTTCGGGGGATACATACAGTTGATACGGAGTCCCGGTGATCGCGGAAGGACTAAAACCTGTTAAAAAAACGGACATGGTATTTGTGGGATACAAGGTGATCAGCTGCTCAATAAGGTGCGCCAACTGCGCATAGCTGAAGCAAAGCGCAGTATCCGGTTTCACCGGGGTGTAAGTTAAAACTAATCTTGGATCAAATGGTTCGTAGTTGATGCTATTCGTGGCAACTGCAACGACAGAAGTGCCGTCAGAATTCGTCAACGCCATGCCGTTGTTGGGATAAGTTCCGTTCAGCCAACCATTGATCAGCGTTATGACATCAATTTGGACAGTGGTATATAAATCTTCTGTTGTAATATCAATCTCGGATGGTGTTGCAGTGAAAGCAGGACGTGTATTGTAAGTCACGGTGGCTGTACTAAATGGATCGGTTACTCTGTTGACAACAAGCGGACTTGGAGCAGCACCGCTTTTAACAATCACAGATAATTCGAGCAAGGCACTGTCAACGGAAGTGACCGGTAACACAGGCAAAACAATTTGCAGGAAACTGATGCAGTTTTGAAATGAACTATCTGTACCGGAATAAACCAGTGGGTAGGATGAAAAATTCATGTCGGGCAGGTAAGATGAGACGAAAGTCGTATCGGGTATATTCAGGGTTAGCGTAGCCATTTTCATACCTTCTCTCAAAATTAATGACTGTAACTGAAAATTCGAGTTTGTACATCATATGTTTTTTGGGACAAGATGTTTCAGGCTACGATTGATATTTTCCTTCTGTTACGAAAAAACTGGTGAACAATGACATGTTCATCAGTTTTTTATTTTATATAAGTCTGAATATCAGAAAGAGAGCGCAAAGTTCGTCTAGGGTAAGGTTAGGACTCTCTGGAAAAGAATGTGACTTTTTCCTGAGTTCACTCGTTTTATGGATGAAAGGAGAATTTACCCTATGCAAGAATCGTCACCGCGGCTTACGAACACTTTTTCAACAAAATACAGTAGTTATGGCGAGATGCTTTTTAAAATCGCCATGGTTCATCTTGGAAGTAAAGAAGATGCGGAAGAAGTCATGCAAGACGCATTTTGTAAACTATTGTACAACTCACCTGGGTTTAACGATGATCAACACGAAAAGGCCTGGCTGATCAAAATTACTGTAAATCTTTGCAAAGATAGGCTTCGGAGTGTGTGGCACAAACGCGTTATAAAAATGGAGGCGATAGAAGCGTACTATGAAGATCCTATTGACAGTGATGTCATGAAGGAGATTCTTAAGCTCCCTGTAAAATTAAAAGCAGTGATCTATCTGTTTTATGTTGAAGATTATTCGATTAAGCAAATACGTAACCTTGAATGACGGCAGTAAAGTCCAACTAAGGCTTTTTAAAGAGGGATATGTTTACTACAACGGTGTTGATTTATTCTTTAAAGTAGACAGCAATGCTTTTATGAATCTTTGGAATGAATTGATTTAATGAGGATCGCATTGATAGGAAAAAATGTAGGGAATACACTAATACGGCCCCTATTGCGGTTGCAGATTCATAGGATGCAATGACCTGCGACAGACCTTATCGAAAGGGATTAAGTGAAGATGAAGATACCCGGCTGAAGGGTTAAACGTGCAGATCCCTTTTTCGGTAAAAGACATAGGTGGAGATACAAAAGATAGAAACAAGCCCGAGCGAGAGTATAACAGCCGTTAGGTCGAGCCCATTACCCTCTGCCAAATTAACATAACTAAAATATTTAAAAGGCGAGAGTAGGTTAAGAGCGTTCAGCTTGTCTGTTATGTCCGTTATTTTGGATATCACGAATGCAGCGAAGAGTATCCCCGCGGCAAGGGAACCCGAAGTTTTCGGATTCTTGAGGAAAGCTGACAGTGCTGTTCCAAGCGAAAGGAAGATAAGCTGAACGATGAACATGCTCAACATGAACATTACTATTTCACTTGAAATGTCATTTCCCTTATTGTAAGCAGCGACCATAACAAGTGAAGAAACAAGCGTTACAACATTCAGAATGACCACATTCACAAAGGCTGCAAGAAGCTTGGAAGTGATAATGGTATCTCTTGAGACGGGCTTGATCATCAGAAATTCGGTCGTCTTGTCGCGTTCCTCTTTGGCAACAATACCGGCTCCGAGCAAAACAGCATGGATGGCAGCCGCAATCTCAATGTAAAGAAACAACATTGCAAAATACCCGGACATCGTGGTTACATCGAATGAGCCCATTCCCAACAGCGCTTTGATGGAGTAGGGTATATTGTCAAAAATTTTGTTGTACTGTCCGCCTGCCGAATAGGCGGTATATTTACCCATGCCGCTTAAAACTCCCAAAAACATACAAACGCACCATATGATCAATGCTTTTTTATTGGCCTTTAATTCTCTTAAAAAAATATTCATGATCCGACCTCCCTTTTAGTGAAACCCAAAGTTAATCAGCTCACGGCATGGATATCTTTTTTGGCATAAATGATATAGGTGGTTACCGTTGCAATAATAACAATAACAGCGCCTGTGATAAGGTAGGGGGCTTCATAGTTTGAATTTCTAATAATATAAGAAGGATTAAAATATTTAAACGGTGAGAGAAAGCGTGCCGCATCATTTTCACCGGCGGCTAAAAGCGCTCCGATAAAGAAAAATCCAAAAACGACCCCGAGTGAGACCGGAAGCACGGATTTTAACTTTGGAATGATCACCGCGACTGCAGCCCCGATTGAGAAAAAAATGAGCTGAATGAAAAGCAGCGTGAGATTGATCATAAAAAACAGCGTAACGCTGAAATCCGCTGTCTTAACCATGGCGGCAAGGATGGAGGCAGCCGCATAATAGATTACGTTCGTGATTATGAGCATGGTTAGTGCAGCCAGAAGCTTGGAGCTGACAATAGCCGAACGCGAAACAGGCTTGACGAGAAGAAAATCGGCTGTCCTTTCCCTCGTTTCTTTGGAAAGAATGGAGACGCCGAGATTCATGGCCTGAATGGCACCGCACAGTGTGATAAATGTGAATATCATCGAATAAAAGCCCAAAAGAGAAGTGATGCTGTCAAGCGAAATACCGAGTATTGCCCTCACCGACGCCGGGTAGCCGCCCAGCAGCCTTTTAAAATCTGCCGCATCATTCGCAATTGCGGGATAGACAGAAAAGTAAATCCCAGCGAGTGCAATCAAAGTGCATGTCCATAGAATCGTCGATTTTCGCAGCGAGTTAAGCTCGTGCCAAAACATATTCATAACGATCAACCCTCCTTGGCATAATAATGCATGAAGATCTCTTCAAGGTCAGGTTCGTAAATGGATATGTTGACAAGCTCAATCTCCGCGATTTTTTTCATCATAGAATTAATGTTGCCTTTGAAAATAAAATCAGCCGTATTCTCTTTGATTTCAAGCCGGCTTACACCACTGATATTGAAGATTTCTCCGGCTATGGGAGATTTTGCTTCAATTTTAAAACTCTTATAGCTATCTGCCTGAAGCGTGCTCATTTTTTCAAGTTTTATGATTTTACCGTCTTTGATGAATGCTACCCTGTCGCACATCCTCTGAACTTCGTCAAGAATATGCGATGAAAAGAATACAGTGGCACCCTTTTGATTCTCCTGCGCGATAATGTCAAAGAACTTTTGCTGCATCAGCGGGTCTAAGCCACTGGTTGGCTCGTCGAGTATGATCAGTTTAGGCTCGTGGAGCAACCCCTGAACAATGCCAACCTTTTTTTTGTTGCCAAAAGAGAGATCGTCGATCTTTTTCTTGAGGTCGAGATCCATGATCTCCGCAAGCTCCTTAATTTTCTTCATGCAGTCCTTTTTGTAAAAGCTCGCGGAATATTTGAGCAGATCGATAACCTTCATGTTATCGTAATAAAATACCTCACTTGGCAGATAGCCCACTTCTTTGCGTATTTCCGGGAACTCACTGCAATTTTTACCGAAGATTTCGGCGCTTCCCTTGGTGGGGTAGATAAGCCCGAGCAACGTTCGGATGGTCGTCGATTTGCCGGCGCCGTTTGGCCCGATAAACCCAAAGATCTCTCCTTCCATGACATCAAGATTCACGTCGACGATGCCCCTTGCCTTGTTGTAACTTTTCGTGAGATTCTTCGTTTGAATGACGGTCATTGATGTTACCTCCTCCTTGTCTGTTAAGGATACACACATCATTTTTGAATGAACATAGTACTTCCCTCAGGTTAGACTTATTGTATCACAGCCGTTTTTTTTTATGTTATATTAGCAGTAAATTTTTTGCAAAACAAAATATTCGTAGTTGCATCAACATTTTCCTTCTGGTATAATTGCGTTATCGTAAATCAAAGGGGAGTAGCTGGATAATAAAGTCGTCAAGACGGATTTCGATCCCGGCTTTATTGCAATTGACTGATTGTAAGCGAGACCTTTGCCCTTGGGGGTGAAGGTTTTTTTTATTTATATTTAAATAAGATATGAATGAAGTCAGGTGAAAAATATGTTCGGTTATGTCGTCGCCAATATCGATAAGCTAACTTCCGAAGAAAAACTACACTATCGGTCGTGCTACTGCGGTTTATGCCAGACGCTGGGAGACCGTCACGGCACCCTTAGCCGTATCACACTAAACTATGACATGACTTTCCTCGTACTGTTCCTTTCCGCGCTTTATCAGAAAGATACTACCATTCAAACCGGGCGATGCATCATGCATCCCCGCAAACCTCACTGCTATTGGCAGAACGAGATCTCAGATTATACCGCCGATATGAGTATTGTCCTGACTTATTTCAAATTTCTTGATGATTGGAAGGACGAACGGAAGATCCTGTCGCTGGGTGAAGCCAAGCTGTTCGAAAAGAAATACAGGCAGGCTGCCATCCGCCATCCCCGGCAATGTGCTGTCATCAGTGAGTGCTTGAACACCCTTTCCGACATAGAAAAATCAGGGGAACTGAAACCGGATATTCCTGCAGGTTGTTTCGGCAGACTCATGGGCGAAGTGTTCGTTTTCAAAGAAGATGACGATGCTCAAGATTTACGTAACTTTGGAGAATCGCTTGGCAAATTCATTTACATTATGGATGCCTGTCTTGATCTCAAAAAGGACATCCAAAAGGAATGCTATAATCCGCTGACTGCGTTGTCAACAGATCATTTTCCGCAAATATTAAATCTGCTTATGGCCGACTGTATGGAAAAATACCGACAACTGCCAATCAAACGCGATCAAAACCTTATTGAAAACATTCTCTATTCAGGCGTTTGGACAAGGTATGAAGCAGCGAATAAGAAAGTGAAGGGGAGATAAGAAAGAATGATATCCGATCCTTATCAAGTACTTGGTGTTCCTCAGACGGCTGCGGATGATGAAATAAAAAAAGCCTATCGCAAACTGGCCAAAAGATACCACCCGGACCTGAACCCCGGCAATGCAGAAGCGGCTAAGAAAATGAGTGAAATCAATGCCGCTTACGAACAGATCAAAAGCGGAAACCCCTACCCAAACACCTATTACAACGGAAGCAACGCTTACCGGGAATATGCTTCCTCAGCGTATGATTCGGTAAAACACTATATCAATTTGGGCTATTTTCGCGAGGCGCTGAATATTCTGGCCAGGATGAGTGACCGAAGTGCCGAATGGTACTATTGCAGTGCTGTTGCCAATGCCGGTATCGGCAACATCATCATTGCGCTGAACCACGCCGAAACAGCCGTACGCATGAATCCCGGCAATCCGGAATACCAACGCATCTTAAATATGCTGCAACGCGGCGGACGCGTTTATCAGCAACAAAGACGCAGCTTCGGCATGCCGAATGACACGCTGGACAAACTCTGTTTTGGCTTATGTATCGCGGACCTTTGCTGTCCGTTCTGTTGATGAGAATTGCGTAAGGAGTGGGAACAATGGGTAATTTGAAAAATAAGCTGACACGTTTGATGATTGGCCGGTACGGAATTGATCAGTTGTATTATGCTTTACTTGGGGTCTGGTTTGTATTGCTGATCGCCAATACGTTTATCCGTTCCGGTATCATCAGTATTTTGATGGGGGCCGTTCTGGCTGTAATGATCTTCAGAAGCTTATCCCGAAACATCTATAAAAGACGCCAGGAAAACGATAAATTCATGAAAATGTGGAATAGGATTAAGGCTGAAGGTTCTTTGACGATGCGCCGAATCAAAGAAATTAAAACCCACCGTTTCCGCAAATGTCCGCACTGTAAAAGAGTACTTCGGCTGCCGCGGCGAAAAGGCAAACATACAGTAAAGTGCCCTTGCTGCCATCATGAATTCGAGCTCTATATCCGCTTATAACTAAGAACAAATAAATTTGATCATAGTAGTACTTCATAAACTGCAAGAACTAAAAAGAATAACCTTGGAACTTTCAAGTCATTCCAAGGTTATTTTTTTTAGTTAATATTTTGCTTTGATGATCTGTTTAATATCTTTTTCCATCACCGTCAGGAATTGTGGGGGGTTGGGGGCGTCCGGATAATGGGATGACGGACTGACGGACTGACGGACTGACGGTTGATGATTGATGGTTGATGGTTGATGGTTGATGGCGGTTGACTTGAAGTTTGGATTTATCTATAAACAACATAAATATATCGAAAAATGATAAATTAATATTGACTTACAATAATATACCATTTACAATAGAACCAAAATAGATAGAAAGGGTATGATACAATGTGGAATCCAAGTAAGTCCGTAAGACTATCTTCCATTTGTACCAAGATCGCCATTGTCCTGGTCATATGCGCAGCTTTTGCTATGCCGAATTTAATCCCTACATATGTAAACTACACAGGAAAAAATCCTGAAATCATTCATTCCTTGCTCCTAACGGTCTATGCCTGTGTTCTGCCGGGGATGTTATCCTTGATCTGCCTTGGCAGGCTTCTTTCCAACATCAGGCGGGAAGAAGTGTTTGTAGAAAAAAATGTCAAGCTCCTGCGGGCGTTGTCATGGTGCAGTTTTGTCGTCTCCGCCATTTTGTTCATCTCAGGATTTTATTATATTCTTTTTGTGATTATAGCCGTTTGTGCCGCTTTTTTAGGGCTGATCCTGAGAGTGATCAAAAATGTTTTTGAACAGGCGATCGTTATCAAAAGAGAAAATGATTTTACGATTTAGGGGAGGGATTCTCATTGATTGTCGTTAATCTCGACGTTATGATGGCAAAAAGAAAAATTCCTGCCGGTGAGCTGGCGGATAAAATCGGAATCACTCCGGCTAATCTTTCAATTCTGAAAAACAACAAGGCCAAGGCTATCCGCTTTTCGACCTTGGAAGAAATCTGCAAGGTTCTGAATTGCAAGCCCGGAGATTTATTAGAGTATCGGAAAGGAGAACAGGGAGATGAATAACAGTACGGATACGGCAACCTATACAAGGAGTGATATTGTTTTCGCATTGGCCATGCTGGTCTGCGGCTTCTTATATTGGAATCTGATCCTGGCTGCCGGTCTTGGTGCGGGTGTTACCTTATTTGCAGCGATATTCTGTCTGTCTACCGTCCTATATCTGAAATCAGGTAAGTTCCGTCAAACAAGAACGAGCTGGTTGTGTTTCATTGTCATTATCCTGTCGTCCCTGGTTTTCTTGCTTTTTGACAATATCCTGATCAAAGGACTGAATTTTATCTTTCTTACAGCCGCTGTCATCTATTGGATCAGCCTGTCTACGGGCAGAAACCTGGAGAAAAGGATCTCCGTTTATATCCTGGGCGATTTTTTTAATCAAGTTTTGGTCATCCCATTTCGCAATTTTGCCTGCTGCTTTGGCGCGGTCAAGGGACTGTTTGGCAGAAATCAAAAGGGAAAATCCCTTCTGGCCGGAGCGGTTGGTATTCTTGTGATGATTCCGATCCTGGCCGCAGTCATCAACCTATTGACACGAGCCGATGCTGTTTTCGCAGGGATGATCGCCAATCTGCAGTTTTCGGTATCGATGAATATTATTGTCCAGATATTGATGGGGATTCCCGTTGCCTGTTATCTATACGGATTGATTTACGGCGACCGGCATGGGAGGAATACGGGATATGTCACCATCGAGACTGTTGACAAAACGGCCGCTGCTTTCCGTTTTTCCCCGGGAGTGACCGTATACACCGCATTGACAGCATTGAATCTTGTCTTTATGGTCTTCTTCCTTTCTCAGATCACCTATCTTTTCTCGGCATTCAATGGCCGTCTCCCGGAACTCATGACGCATGCGGAGTATGCCCGCAGAGGCTTTTTTGAACTTTGTGCGGTAGCCGGAATCAATATGGTCGTGATTACGGTGGCCCATCTCATTGTGAAAAGGGACAAGGTGAGGATTCTGCAAATAGAAACAGCCATTTTATGCCTTTTCACCCTGATGTTGATCATTACGGCCATTAGCAAGATGGTGATGTACATCCATTATTTTGGTTTGACCCCGCTGCGTGTCTATACGACCTGGTTTATGCTTGTACTGCTCTTTCTGTTTGCGGTGATTGCCGTCAGACAGTTTAAAAAATTTAACGCAGCCAGGATCATGCTGGTCGGATTTGTAGTGTTTTTCATGATCCTGAGCTACGGGAACATCGACGGCCGAATTGCTGCTTATAATATTGACAGATA
Source organism: Dehalobacter sp. DCA (assembly GCF_000305775.1). Lineage (NCBI taxonomy): Bacteria > Bacillati > Bacillota > Clostridia > Eubacteriales > Desulfitobacteriaceae > Dehalobacter > Dehalobacter sp. DCA. Next base: position 2,551,460 of record NC_018866.1, on the reverse strand, counting down.
CAGTAACGGAACCCTGGAGAATCTCGATGTGCAGGCTTTGTCCGGCTTGTCTGAGGCAGCGGTCCCGTACATCTACACCTTATACCAGGAAACAACTGATCAGAGCCTGAAGGCGGATCTTAAAGCAGCCATTGATCAATCAGCTGGATCTGCGCTCGGAGCGTCGCGTCAAGAAACATTCCGGGATTTCAATTTTCAGCGGCATACGGCGGAAAGCATCAGAAAGATGCTCTGATAGCTCCGGCAGCCCCTTTTGATTGCGAATAGATCTGAACACGCCTGACCCCTCAAGGCTTTTCGCAAGCAGGCCAAAAGCGACACTGCTGACGATACAAAATAAGAGGAAAGCCCAGGGACTTAAAGGTATTCCTTTAAGTCTCTGGGTCCTGCAAGAACTTCCCGGCCTATATACAAGGTACCGTCATCCTTGGTTTTGACATTCCATTTAACCAGTGTAATATTGCCTTCCGCGATCTCTATCCCCGTGATCGAACGGGGATGAACACAACTGCCGTCATTGAAATAAAGCGGTTTACCCGCATCAGGGAACATGGGCCTATGGGTGTGACCGGCAATCAACATGTGCTTTTCCTGGTTGACCCATTCAGTAAGGTTTTGTTCTATAGAATCTTTCTTATGATAATTTTTGGCTGTACTGGTGGGGTCTTTGAAGCCGAATAACTCAAGTTTCTTCCATACATATCTGACCAGAAATCTTCTTAACCCCCAAAACGTATAGTCCAACATACTGCCTTGGTGCCCGTGGATCAAAAGAATTTTTCGGTCTGAATCCTTATACCGTAAAACGAGCCCCTCGCGAAATTTAACATTCTCAAATAAAGGAACGTGACGCTTCTCCTCGGCATCATAGTACCGGTTAAAGCATTTCTGTACAAAATGATCATTACTTTTGACCATGTCATGGTTTCCGTAAATGAAATAAACGCGGCCTTCATTATAAAATTTTTGCAGGAGTGAAAATGTATCCTTATGAACAGGCACGATGTCCGACATGTTTTTATACTTCCACAGTTCGTCACCGTCACCAAGCTCGATATACGTGTACTGTTCCTTATAATAATGCGTTAACGCTGCAAAATACAGATTCTCATTCCCGGAAAAATCGTCAGCCCAGCTGCCGTCCCCCCTATGGACATCACTCATTAAAATCATCTTCGAGGAATCGTCAATAGGGATTTCTTCAGCAGATTGAAAAGCTTTGGATATACGATCCACAGCGTTCATACAATACCACCCGCCCAAAAGCATCTTCGTTTAATGTCAATATATTCAGGGGGCAGTATCAAGAGTGCCGGTCTTCTTTCGACGATATAATCGATAACAAAAACTGCCAGTGTAGAAAAGGTAAATATGTTAATAATAAGTGTACATTCCAAAAAGGAAAGGAGGGAAAAAGTAATGGCAAAATATAGACTTCCTATAGACAAGAGTCAGGCAGCTAGTTCAATGGGTGTAAGCTTAGGCCCTGATACATCTGCTAGACAAAATGGTTCCGTAGGTGGATACATGGTGAAGAAGACTTTTGAAAGCCTTGGCATGCGTTAAACTGATTTTCGGGAACAAATGATTATAAGCCGGAAGGGAACCGTGAGAGAATACGGTTCCCTTTTCTTTAACCTTAAATAGGATACCTCAAAATTTCAATCATTATACCGGTAAAAAATTCCTAAAAGTATCTGGAAGAAGTCATGGATATCCTCATGGGGTTTGTTGAATAAGAATCTCTTTCGGTAAGTCAAATGTACCTTCGGGGATGGAACCTGCACCGACTTTAATGTCTGTATATTCTGAGGTGTTGGTCTGCCCATCCTGAACCAGTTCAAACTTAATGACGATTCCGTATTTTGTACTTAACCAATCTTTATAATTCCCTTGGCCGCTGGTTACAGAAATTATTTTGCATTCCAATCCGTTAAGCATTTGTGTTCCGATGATTTGGTAACTTACATCAGCATTTTCATCTGTATCTAATGCCAGTGAATAGTCCATGGGGGTAATATTGTCATTCCCTTTATATTCGTTAATATTTACCTTTGCAGCCACATTTTGTCCTGGCCGGTAGGAAACGATTTCTCCCTTTTCTAAATCGAAGATGGAGATCGTTCTTTGCCCATTCGTAATCGTATCCGTTTTCATTTTGGTATCTTGGAACCAAACGCTGCTTTCGGAAGATACCCCCGCATTCGTTGTTACAAGATGATAAGAAATCTCTCTGAGACCGGCACCTTTCATAATTAAATTTGAAACCACTTCCTGATCACTGGTGTCATCGGTTCCAGCGGAGGAAACTGCAGCCGAAGGAGCAGAAGAATTGTTTTTAAAGCTGCAAGCGGAAAGGATCAAGGTACTTATGAGCAATAGGACGGTAATCGTAAGAAGCTTCTTGTCAGTAATTTTCATGATTTACCTTCTCCAAGCGTAATAGGTTATTGTCGGTTAAGAAGATATTCGTCATGGACAGGAAAATACCCTTTGAATTAAGCTTAGCCCACCAATTTTAATAGACAAACCTTGGTGCAATTGTTAGAGAAAGAAGATACAATAAAAGCAATAAAAGACGAAGCCTATAAAATATTCTGTTGTACATAAAATAACGAAAAATAACGAAAAGAGGTTAGATCATGAGTGACCAAATGAGGAACGACCATGAGAACGACCATAATGATTTTTATCAATCTCTAAGGAAAAAGATCAAGGACTACTTCACAAGTGAGGAAGGTAAAACGAATAAGTATGCAGAGTATATCCTGATTGCCCCCGACTTATTTCATCTTCTGTGCAAACTGACTGTAGACAAGGAAGTCAACGTAGACGATAAAGCAAAACTGGCGATTGCGATTGCTTATTTTGTCTCACCGATTGATTTAATCCCTGAGCTCTTTGTAGGACCGGTAGGATTTGTTGACGATATATCCGTGGCTGCTTATGTCCTGAACACCATTATTAATAACACGAGCCCGGAAGTTGTCCGCAGGCACTGGGCCGGTGAGGGCGATATCCTGATTAAAGTCCAGGAAATCATAAAAGTTGCCGATAATATGGTTGGCACCGGACTGTGGAAGAAAATTAAAGGGATGTTTAGTAAATAACGCAATAGGGTATAACAAAGAATGAAGATAAAATGGAGTGTAATATCATGCAATATACGCTACTTGGAAAAACGGGACTTCAAGTTTCAAGGCTGGGGCTTGGCTGTATGCGGTTCCCGAAAAATGAAAAAGAAGCGATAGAAATGGTGCGGTATGCGGTGGATCACGGAGTCAATTACCTGGACACCGCTTACATGTATCCAAACAGTGAAATGATTACCGGGAAAGCACTTCAACGGGGCTATCGGAATAAGGCGCTGATCGCCACTAAAAGCCCTATATGGAAAATCGGCAGACACGGAGACTTCGAGAAATACTTGGATGAAGAGCTGGAACGCTTGGGAACCGATCATATCGACATGTATCTTCTCCACAACATGAACCATGACAATTGGGAGAAAGTCAATCATTTTGATGGTCTTACTTTCCTTGATAAAATGATCCAAAAGGGTAAAATACTGCACAAGAGTTTTTCTTTTCATGGGACACTACCGGCATTCAAACAGGTCGTGGATGCCTTTGACTGGGAAATGGCACAAATTCAGCTGAATATTCTGGATGAAAATCAGCAGGCCGGGATTGAGGGGTTGAGATATGCGGCAGGAAAGGGTCTGGCGGTTGTTATCATGGAACCGTTAAGGGGCGGCTACATGCTGGCTAACGTTCCCGAAGCAGTCGCTGATTTGGTTCATCAATATCCGGAGAAGAGATCCTTGGTCGCGTGGTGTTTCCGCTGGCTTTACAATATGCCTGAGGTTTCCGTGATTCTTAGTGGGGCCAGCACGCTGGAGCAGTTGAAGGACAATTTGCGGATCTTTGATGAATCTGCAGTCAACGCAATGTCCGAGGCCGACCAAAATCTGATCAAAAAAATCCGGGAAGCTTTCGAGTCTAATAACAGCATCGGCTGTACAAGCTGCAGCTATTGTATGCCCTGTCCCCAAGGCGTAAGCATTCCTGAAATATTCAGGCTCTATAACAGCCACCAGCTCATGAAAACGCATTGGGTAGACAAAGGGATGTACAGGGAAAGTTTGCTCCCCTCCGGTTCCGGAGCTGATCAGTGTATTTCTTGCGGAATCTGTGAGGAACATTGTCCGCAGGCGCTGAGTATCCCGGTTTTGCTGAAGAAAGTACATGAGGAATTTACGGCGAAAACAATCGGTGGGTGGAGTTGATTTTTGTAGAAAAACTATGTATCTATAGGATATTGGCGCATGGTTTTCTTAATAATTCTTCGATTTCCTCAGCAGGCATTGGTCGGTAGAAATAATAACCCTGAACCTCGTTGCACATGTTCCGACTTAAGAATTGTACTTGTTTCTCGGTTTCCACCCCTTCGGCAATAACCTCCAGGTCTAGATTTTTAGCAAGATTTATGATAACTTTGGTGATTGCTCTGTCTTTTTCATCTTCTTCAATACCATGAACAAAATGCATATCCATCTTCAAGCGATCGATCGGCAAATTTTTCAGCCTGTTTAAAGAGGAGTATTCTGTGCCAAAGTCGTCGATAGAGATGGTAATCCCTAATTTCTTAAAATCGTTTAAAACCTGAATAATATTTGCTTCATTTATCGCAGAACCTTCTGTAATTTCTAATTCCAGATACTTGGGTTGAAGTCCGGTTTCTTGAAGGACATTTGCGATCTGCTCAACAATATTCGGGTCACGAAGTTGATTTACCGAAATATTAACAGACATCCGCACCGGAGGATATCCTTTTTCCTGCCAGATCTTATTTTGCCGGCAAGCTGTTTTAAGTACCCATTCTCCGATCGTGTTAATGATCCCACTTTGCTCGGCAATCGGGATGAATACTGCCGGGGATACCATTCCCAACTCCGGATGCTTCCATCTTAACAAAGCTTCCATTCCGATGATTTTTGCTTCCGGAAGATGGACCTGAGGCTGGTAATACACTAACAATTCTTCGCGTTCTAAAGCTCGGAACAGACTGTTTTTCAGTATCATTTTATTCCGAATGTCCTCTTTCATCTCGGAAGAACAGAGGGCATACTGGTTTTTCCCTTTTTCTTTGGCCTTATACATCGCAATATCCGAGTTTATAATTAACGTTTCTGTATCTTGTCCATCAATAGGATATAGCGCAATCCCTGCACTTGCTGTAACAAAGAATTCCTTACCTCTTAATACCGCCGGTTCTTTGAATAAACCCATTATTTTATCGGCAACGGCCATAACATCTTGATAGTCGGAAATATTATTCAGCATAATCAGAAATTCATCGCCGCCAAAACGGGATACCGTGTCGGTTTTGCGGGTGCATTCCAATAATTTCTGCCCGACTTTAGTGATCAGTTCGTCCCCGCCTTCATGACCCAAAGTATCATTAACCGTTTTGAAAGAATCAAGATCCAGGAAAATCACCGCGAGCATCTTTTGAATCCGGCCGGCTTGGTGGATCGCTTGCGTAACCCTGTCCTGGAACAACACTCGGTTGGGTAGCTTCGTTAAATGATCATAGTAGGCTAATTGTTTAATTTCTCTTTCCGCCTGGACTTTCGTCAGAGCGTCTCCCAAAATATTTGCAATGACCTTGAGTAAATCAATCTGGTCTTCACGCCATTTTTTAGGGATTCTGCGGGAATCAATCCCGAATGAGCCTAATATCTGACCGTTCCCAGCAATGGGTAGGCAAATTTCTGATTTTGTATGAATCATTTTGCCCTCTGATATCTGATTCATGAGGATCGAGTCTTCCGCTCCCGGGCATTCTATCGCTTCTCTGATAACACGATCATGCCGGTACCAAGCAAACGGAAGGGTAACGCGATGTTGCTCCCTGTCCAGTAGATAGATCCATGCCCTGTCCATCTCAAAAAACCGTCCGCATTCCTCAAGCGCCTGATTGATTTTCTGCTCTAGATTCATTTGATTTGCTGTGATGAAATCCGAAGAAATCTTCGAGATTAATTTCTGCAGTTTTATCTGCTCAGCGTTTTCTTTCAGTCTGCGAATGTACAGTTTATTGACATAGAAAGCCAACCCAAGAACGACAAGGAAAAATAAGATTCTTGCCAAATAGTGTTGAGCATTTATCTCAATGTTAACCTTTGGCGCGATGAACCAGCCCAGAATCTGGGTAGATATGATGGAGATTCCCAATGACACTAAGATAATGCGTTGATTGAACACCAGGGCGATAATTACAAAAATAATAGGAAACGCCCAAACCGTAATACTCCCGGTTTCAATTAACCTTAAAGTAAAAATTGGAATGGCCACAACACTCGCCACAAAATAAGTAATATCTTTTTTATTTTCCGCTATAGGCATCCACTTCACGAACAAAATGACAAGTCCTAGAAAAAGAATAGCAATACTTGTCAATATGACAGGCGTTAAATCGTTTGTCATGTTAAAAAGAAAAAACGAAACAAAATTGATAACGCCGCAGGCAAACATAGCAAAGGCCATATAGCTGATAATATTTCCGCGGGTGGATTCATTTAAGATGGTTTCTTCAGCATTGATGATCTTTTCCGGCTTCATCAGTCCGTATTTTTTAATTGCGTAGCAAATGACGATGAGCGACATCGAGATAATAAAAGGAGCCAATTGGGGAAGCGGCATTTTCCAAAAAGTGCTGGCGACAATATCCGTAAAGGATGCAAAGATTAAAGTCGCAATAATCCAAGATAGGATGAGTCTTGCCTTTTTCTTACTATTGGGGGCAGAAGCTTTTCTCCCCCATAACCAAATCATTCCTGCGGAAACGATGCAGAAAATAATATAATAATAATTGAAAAAAGAATTAAAGCCACTATTCGGAACATTAATCCAGCCATTGACCGTATGAATTAACTTATACTTCGATTCCGCAGAACCGGAGATCCCATAAATATACATTGTCAGGACTGAGGGGAAATAAAGCAGCAGGTATAGCCACCATTTGTTTAACAAATTTTTTTTCTCGGTTAGAATTAAACTGAAATGAAGCAGGATGCTGAAAAACGAACCCCAACCAACGACTGAGATCCTACGCCAGATTAAGCTAAGTTCTTGATTCTGGGCAGAAACGCAAATGGAAAACCCGAAAGCCCATAGACTCAAGGAAATGCACAGCGCAAAAAAAGCTTTGTTCAATCCGGCTTTCGGGTCAAGATAAAGTGTATAGGCCCCAAGAGAACCGCTCATTACACAAGAAAAGAAAAATAAAACTGAAAAAAAATGTGATGATTCCATATTTCCCTTCTCTGATGGAAATACTGCTGAGATCAGATTTACATCATTTTTGATAAAGTAATCAATGGCTATTAAACAAATTATTCTACTTTTAACTACATTTTCCTTCATCATTTTTCAGAAAGCATCAACTATTTTACAGAATTGCCTTATAATGCAAATGAAGATTGAACTTTATGTCAAAAAACGTGTCAAAAAATAAAGGAAAAAAAAAGGCTATAAAGCCTTTACCTTGTTGTCAATAATTTTTATTTTTAAGCTATTATTTGTCAGTTCATCTCTCATTTCCCGGATAGCTTGCCAAGTCATATCTTGTTTTTCGGAAAATTCATTTTGCTTCTCAGTAAATTCATTTTGCTTGTCGCTGAGCATTTTAATCTCTGTTCGTAAAGCCTTTTCCATGGAGCTTAGCTTTTCCAGAATTAAATCCGATTTATCCATACGCTCATCCCCCTGCTTCTAGGATCTATCATATCACCGTACGAATACTTCTACAAGAACTAACTTTCCATTTATAAGGGATTTCCTAAACCCGAGGGTTTAGGGCTTAATGCTTTGCCGCGTGTGCCCGTGGTGGGGTTGGTAGGCTTTTTTAGTCAAAATCAAACAGCGCATTGAGCTCCTGTTCTGTTAGCTTGGACAATATCGTTTCTCCGGGCTGGATGACGGAATCGATCAGCTTTTTCTTTTTAGCCTGCAAGGCGTTGACTTTTTCTTCAATGGTCCCTTGGGTCAAAAGCTTGATGACCTGGACCGAATTGTTTTGCCCGATCCGGTGCGCGCGGTCCGTAGCCTGGTCTTCAACGGCCGGATTCCACCAGGGGTCAAAATGAATGACAGTATCGGCACCCGTCAGGTTAAGGCCCGTCCCGCCTGCTCTTAAAGAAATAAGAAAGACCTTGCCTTGACCGTTATTAAAGGCTTGGGCCATTTGAGTTCTTTCCAGAGCCTTGGTAGAACCGCTCAGGTAAAAGTGCGCGATCTTATGCTGGTTAAGGTCGTCCTGAATCAAATCCAGCATCGAAGTAAACTGGGAAAAGACCAGAATCCGATGTCCGGCGTCCAGCGATTCTGTCAAAATCTCCTGAAACAACAGCATTTTGCCGCTTCCCCCCGTATAATTTTCAATAAACATTGCCGGATGGGAGCAGATTTGCCGCAGGCGGGTCAAGGCTGCCAGTATTTTAATCTGGCTTTTGGCAAAACCTGAGACAGCCAGTTCCTCGGCAAGCTGACGTTTCGTTTGCTGGAGGTAGGCCAGGTAGATTTTTCGTTGCTCATCTGTCAAAGCTGCTTTGATCTCCGTTTCAATTTTGGGGGGCAGTTCTTTTAGGACATCCACTTTCAGTCTGCGCAGGATGAACGGCTTGATCTGCCTGCTCAATTCCTGAAGAGATTCCGTGTCTCCTTTCGACACGGGCAGGGCGTATTTCTTGTGAAATTCCTGGTGGCTGGGCAGATAGCCGGGCATAATGAAATGAAAGATGGACCAGAGCTCCGACAGGGAATTTTCAATGGGTGTTCCGGTTAGAGCAAAATATCCTTTGGCTTGTATTTTCTGGACAGACTTGGCATTGAGGGTTTGCGGATTCTTGATGTTTTGGGCCTCATCCAAAAAACAATAGGAAAATGCCAACTTGGAGAATTGTTCAATATCACGGCGCAGTACGGCATAAGAAACGACAACAAGATCAGCTGGCGCAATCCGGCTGATTTGTTCCTGCCTCTCCGCAGGCTGCCCATCGATGACGAGCACATGAAGGTCAGGCGTAAATTTCTCTGCTTCACTTTGCCAGTTGTAGACCAGGGAAGTCGGTGCGATGACTAAAAACGGTAATAAAGAGGAGGGATTTTGGGCAGCAGTGAGCTTTTCCGATAGAACGAAGGCTAGGACCTGCAGGGTTTTGCCGAGACCCATGTCATCGGCAAGGATACCGCCCAGACCATAGGAAGCAAGCGTCTTCAGCCATTTAAAACCTGTTTTCTGGTAATCACGCAGCACCTGCTGCAGCGGCAGCGGAGGATCATATTCCCCGTCCTGGGGCTCCAGAATGCTTTGGACCAGTTGTTTGAAAGCCTTATTGCGTTGGATTCCAGAAAGGTCGGCCTGCCTGAGGAAGCTGTCAATGTACAGGGCCCGGAACTTCGGGAGGTGAAGCGTTTGGTTGGTTAAATCCTGCCCCTTCAGATCCAGGTGATCGAGAAGTTTGCTCATGGCTTCCAAGTCATGCTGCTGCAAATCAAGAAATGAGCCGTCACGCAGGCGGTAGTATTTTTTCTTCATCTGCAGGGATTGAAAGATATCAGCTAATTCCCCCGGATCAACATCACCGCAGGTAAAAGAGACTTCCAGCATATCCAGGGATTCATCCAGACGAATCCGGCCGGAAAAGGTGGCGGAAGTTTGAATTTTCAATCGGAAATCATCGGAATAGTAGGTTTCTGCCAGATCTTGAAGCTCCGGAAATCCCTTGACGGTAAAATCAAAGATCTTCTCGTCATCCTCCAGACTGATTTTGCCTTCGGATACGATAAAATCAGCCTGTTCAAAGATATTCAGGATCTTTCTTTCCTGCTCAAGATCCCGGATCAGGATTTGATCATTACCTGGCGCAGTCCGGAAGCCCCCGCGTGAAGAAAACGGATTAATCAAGATCTCCCCGTAATGAAATTCCAGGCGGGCTGTAACTCCGTTTTCTCCGGCCCGGTCAAAATAGATCTTCGGCTGCAAATCCTCACGGATAAATCTGTCTGCAAGTGTTGGCTCTACGCTGACTGTCGCGATTTTTTGCATAAACGGGAGGGCTTCTGAAGCAAACCGGTCTTTTTGCGCCGCAGTAAACAGAATACCTGGACGCTGCTTGCCGTTCAGGGCTTTGAGCAGGTTGGGCAGGAATTCGGTTTGCTCCTGAGAGACCTGATAAATCTGCCGGTTGTAAAGATAATATCTCCCATCTGCGGTTAACGGGACAGGCGGTTCATTTTGCAGCAACAGAAGGATATTTTGTTCTTCGGCCTCTACGGAAAAGTCTAGCGGGATATCCTTCCGTCTGATATTTACAGTTAGAATTTCCGTTGTTTCGTAGCCGTTGGCAAAACCGGCATGCAGGGAAAAAGGCTTTGATCCCAGCGCATCCAATAATTTGCCCAAATAGTAAGTGCTGAGTACAAACGGTTTTTGACTGAACGGAGAAGCTGTATAGGCAAAATAGGAGACATTCCTGATTTCCTGGAAAGCTTCATATTGGGCCAGCATATCCTGGAGCATGGCGATCAAAGGCGCGTCAGTTTCTTTAAATTTGTGACGGGTCGGATCATAGGTGAATTTTGCCCCAAAGTCCAGAGAATGCTCATTTTTTACGGCAAGTAAAAAATCCTTTAAGTTTTTAACAACATAAGGACGCTTTAAGCCTACTTTCAGCTGAAGTTGGGCACTTATTTTGCGAAAAACCGTACTGAGCTGAAGTCCCACCTCAAGGTTAAGCTCTTCCAGCGGATTCTCCTGCTTGCGGTCGGAGATGAAAGTCATGAACTCACTGCCGGCCTTGGCGGAATCGGAAAATGAAGACTGTATGGCAGAAAGTTTTTGCCGTGCAGTTTTTAAAACTGCGACGACATGTTTACAGGCTCCGGGATATTCGGCGTAGGCCGGGCAAGTGCAATGAGCGGCGCTCACGGTCCCGCTTTGATTTAACACGATACGGACATTATAGCGCCAATTGCCGGTGACATTCGCTTCGATGACCCTTTGCTCAGGGTCAAAATTGAAGTTGCTTACCTTCCGGCTCTGTGCATAAATGACACCGAGCTCGTAAGATTTTCGATTGCCGGCAAGGGCTTGAATCTCCCTTTCTGTGACGTTGAATAAGGCCATGAAAGGATCTCCTTAGAGGATCGATTTTGTACAATACTCCTAGAATACCATAAAACGGAGGAAATATCATTTTAACGGCATGTGTTCCGGTTGGCATTTTAGCAGATATCTTGGGACAGCTGTTTATTAATAGAATGGATTGAGTAAAAAATTGCAAAAATAATTGTAAGCTGGCTAAAAGATTTGTAAAATAAGAATAAAAAGGGAGTGATAGCATGTTAATCGTTACGACCGAAAATATCAAAGGTTACAAAGTAACAGATGTTAAAGGTCAGGTGTTCGGTCTCGTTGTTCGCAGCCGGGGATTAGGCGGGAATATCATTGCTGGGCTGCGCAGTCTTATCGGCGGGGAAATCCATGAATATACCGCCCTACTTGAAGATACCCGTAAACAGGCGATAGACCGTATGGTTAAGAATGCCCAGGCTATGGGAGCAAACGCTGTTGTGATGATGAGGTTTGATTCCAGCGAAATTGGACAGACCATGAGTGAGATTGTCGCCTTTGGAACTGCGGTTGTGGTGGAGAAAGAAGCTTAAGATGAGAATAGCGGCTGAAATCTATATATTATTGGAAGTTGGGATATTTCTTATTATTGCCTTCCTTTCATGGTTAATTTGGGATAAACGCTATCGAAAGAATCATGGAAACGATATACCCAAAGGGTATATGGCTACGGATGAAGTTTTTATCGACCCAGTTAACGGTAAAAAACTTAAAGTCTATTATGAACCGGAAACCGGTAATCGGTTTTATAAAGAAGTTAAAGAGGAATGATGGCCAGCAAAGGAAGCCAGATTAACAACTGGATAACCGGAACAATACCGGAATATTCCACCAACAATCCTACCAGACCTACGCCAAGACCGCCGATCCCGAATCTCAACATGAGGCCTGAAGCCATCGCAGCATTTTTGCTGATCATATTGCCGCAGATGAAGTGGGTATGCTAACCTTCATCGCGGCTTTTTCTCACCTTAATCAATTTTTAAATTTATAGAAGAATATGAATGATATTAAAATAATTAATTATTGCATTAATATAATTAACATATTAGTTGACAAAATTAATATTTGTTGCTATTCTTAATTTGTAAAATCTTAGAGTGGTTCCAATTTGGGGGTGAAAATAATTAAATACAAAGCGCCGGGTTTGTGTCCGATTTGCGGACATAGCCTGTATGTCAGTAAACTGAACTGTATGAACTGCAACACTACCCTGGAAGGGCAATTTACCCCGTGCAAATTTTGTCAGCTCCCTCCCGACCAGCTTGAATTTATTGAAGTTTTTATTAAGTGCCGGGGTAACATCAAAGATGTGGAAAAAGAACTGGGAATTTCTTACCCTACCGTCAGGGGACGCCTGGACAGCGTCATTCAAGCATTAGGGTATAAAGTGGATGGTTCGGATCTGCAGGAGGAAAGAGAAAACCGCAAGGAGATTCTGGACGCTCTAGATCGCGGAGAAATCACTTCGCAGGAAGCCGCCAGCCGCCTGAAAAAGCTTGGAAAATGAGAAGGTTGGAGAATAAGAAAGGGAATGATGTCATGAGCAGCGAAAGGTTAAAAGTCCTGGAAATGATTCAAGAGGGTAAAATTACTGCAGCCGAAGGGATGGAGCTTCTGAAAGCCATCGAGGAAAGTGCACCTGAAGTCACTCCTGCCGTATCGGTTTTTGCGAACCGTTTTTTACGGGTTCGAGTAGAAGGTGAGAAAGCGCCGAAAGTCAACGTCAATATTCCGATGAACCTGGTTAAATCGGTGACAAAGCTGGCCAATGCGGCGATGGCCTTCATCCCGCCGGAAGCAAAAGGTGAAATCGACAAAAGAGGAATCGACCTTGAATACCTGCTGAATGAACTTATCCAGGAATTAGAACAAGGATCTTCCGGCGGTAAACTGGTAGATGTCGATGTCGATGATCCGCACGAAGGAAGGATGAAGGTTGAGGTATTTGTGGACTAAGCAGCCGCGTAAAGCTTTTCTGATCGTGGTCAGCATCCGAAACAAAAACCACAGGAAATGGCTGATTCCTATCCCGGTTTGGGTAGTGGAAGATACTTTCGAGGCCATACAGGATATCGCCTGGGTATGGGAGCGGATCATGAAGCTTAAGGGAAAGCGCGACGAGGAAAAATGCGTCGGCGGGGAAATACAAGCCGCCGATAAATGGCGCAGAACTATCGCTGGAATGCCTGTGAGCTCCGTTCTCCAAACCGTCATGGATATCATCCGGGAGTTGCGTATCCACGGCAGATTTACGATGGTTGAGATCGAAGACAAGGCAATCCAAATCTATGTGGACTTCGTTTAATAAGGGGAACAGATCATGCGCAAATTGATCCTGACATGTTTGACCAATGTTTTGGCATTATTAGCCGCTTCTTATATCGTACCGGGAATTACGGTAAATAGCCCGCTAACATTGCTTGGGGCTGGGGTACTGCTTGGTGTGATCAACCTGTTCATCCGGCCCGTGGTTATCCTGCTGACCCTTCCCTTTAACTTACTGACCCTCGGCTTATTTATCCTGGTTGTCAATACTTGGATGGTCATGCTTACGGCGGCATTAATGCCCGGTCTGGGAATCCACGGATTCGTCGCAGCCTTTTTGACATCCCTCATCGTGTCGCTGTTTAACTGGTTAATCAAGGATATAAAAAAATGATCAAGCCTATTGATATACGCGCCCTGAGATGAATGATTGTTTGCGGAATGAATACTGCTTTTTGGGGAGAAAATGGCCGGTGCCGATTCCGCCTATATGTCGGGGCAAATCCTGCATATCAACGGCGGGACGATCATCAATAATTAGAAGAAGCGAGGTTTATAGGCCAGTTCGCTTTACAAAACAGTTTTAAGCAGGCGGCTTAACAAAAATGCTGCTGTTTCCGTGGAGAGGTGTTCCACGGGATTTTTTTTTATCCAGGGAGTAAAAGATTATTGACACATATATCGGCAGATGATATATTATATATCGTAGGAAGATATATCGGAGGATGATTGGTTTGGATAATAATACACCTTTGACAGAAGCCTTGTTTTATATCTTATTGGCGGTCCGCACACCGAATCATGGCTACGGGATTATTCAGAATATCAGCGAAATGACCGGCGGAAGAGTCACATTAGGACCGGGGACCTTATACGGGGCGATTAATTCCATGCTTTCAAAAGGGTGGATCCGTTTATACAGTGAGGATAAGGAATCCAGAAAGAAAAAAGAATATCTTCTGACGAGCCGGGGTGCGGAAGTCTTTCATAACGAAGTCCAAAGGCTGAATGAACTTGTCAGGAATGCAAAAAAGATAAACGAGGGGCGGATATAAAAGATGTTAAAATTCAGAATGTATTATGACAAAGATGCCGAACAGGATTGGCTTCAAAAAATGTCTTTGGAAGGATGGGCCTTTCAAAAATTTTTCCTTGGATTTTATACATTTGAACCCTGCGACCCTGGTGAATACAATTATCAGATCGATTTATTGGATAAATGGGACGGGGACAAGGCTGATTATGCATCTTTCATGGAAGATACGGGCGTAGAAGTCGTCGGTCAGTGGTTCAGATGGGTCTTTCTGCGGAAAAAGGCTGCGGACGGTCCCTTTGAGATGTATACGGATGTCCAATCCAAGATCATGCAATACAGTAAGATCAAGCGTTTTTTCACCGTCTTTTTGGCCATAGAGATCATCTGTTTCTTTGTGGAGTTGATGGCAGCCATGGATAGCGGTGAGGTTGTCTTTGGCGCTTTTACCGTTTTGCTTGGGATTATTGCTTTAGCAATGTTAAAGATCGTGTGGAAATGCCAGTGGAAAATTGAGCAGTTAAAACGTGAGGTAATGTGAAGAAGATAATGAATCCTTATTGCATAGGGGCCTGGAAATTTTGAGATTGCTGCTGTTGTACGGCCTGTCTTCCCTTTTCTATGGACGTCAAGTCCTTGGGACTAATGATGGCTAGCAGCTGTTCTAATTCTCCGACGTGTTGTCTTTCTTCATCAGCAATATGATGGAGAACCTTTTTTGCTCTCTCATCATTTGTTGCCATAGCATGAGATTCATAGCCAATAATTGCTTCGTACTCCCCTGCAATATCAACCCGAAGGGCCTGAGCCAACTCCTCATTGGACATCTGCTTAGGGACATTTGCTACAAATGGGTTTCCAAGTAAGGCCATAAGATCATATCCTTCCTATGAAAATGAGTTTATCTTATAGTCTGCCTGTTTATGAAAGCAGTAATCAGGTATTTATTGGTAACGATTACGGCAGCCAGTAAACAAACGATATGCACCCTTGATAAAGGCGTTTTTTCTTTATTGGATATGTATTCAATCAATGAGCGGCAAGGATCAAATCGGTAAGGGGGTAGAATAATGGAATTCAACAGCCTTAGCCAGTACATACGCTATATTGAATTAGACAGGGAGCGCGTCCCATCCTTTGCGGAATACCCCTTTGATTTACCTGCTATCAAGAACTTAGACAGGTTGTCTTTTCACCCCAAAGTAACGTTCATAGTAGGTGAAAATGGTTCGGGAAAATCAACTATTTTAGAATCAATCGCGATTGCGTTTGGTTTTAATGCGGAAGGCGGGACAAAAAATTTTAATTTCACTTCCAGAGCGACGCATTCAGACTTGAATCAATATATCAAAATTATTAAAGGAGCCAAAAGACCCAGAGATGGTTTCTTCTTCAGAGCAGAGAGCTTTTATAATTTTGCCTCCAATGTTGAAGATTTAATGTTGGAAGGGGTTTATGGCGGAAGGTCACTGCATGAACAGTCGCATGGCGAGTCATTTTTTGCGGTTTTTCAGAATCGGTTTTGCCGGGAGAGTATCTATATACTGGATGAACCGGAGGCGGCGTTATCCCCTTCACGGCAAATGTCGATGCTGACAAGGATGCATGAACTGATCAACGAAGGGTCTCAGTTTATCATTGCCACGCATTCCCCGATCATCATGGCCTACCCGGATGCCTTGATCTATCAGATTCGTGACGGATTTGAGCAGGTACGCTATGAAGAGACGGAGCATTATCAAATCACGCGTTCTTTCTTAAATAACACGAAAAAAATGCTGGATATTTTATTAGAATAAATGGAGATCGTTTTATTATACAAGAAATGGAAAAGCAAAGGAAAACCGACAATGATAATAAGTGTAAGCAGGCGAACAGATATTCCGGCATATTATGCAAAATGGTAAAAGACGGAGCGAACATTCGGACATTCAATATCATTAAACCGACGTCCTATCAGAAAATAGAATTAATACAGCGGATTGCAGAGACCGCAAAACAGTTCGGAATGGATATGGATACCTGTGCAGAGGATATTGATTGCGGAGAATTTGGCATCCGTCAGGCACATTGTATTGATCAAGAGCGCTTTGAACGTTTAGGCGGATATTATCTGAACGTTGAAAAAGACAAAAACCAGCGGCCGGAATGCGGTTGTGTTGGAATGGAATTTTCCATCTTCTTTTTTATTGTTTTTCGTGTTTCTGATTTTGTTTCCGTTGGCCATATCAATCACTCCTTTACACATCGTTATTTTCGATGGATTGCTTATGGGCATTCTTATTTTGATTTTGATTTTCCCTTGTCAGCGGAGTTTGATTTTTGGCTTTTTCCATGCGGGCTTTCTTATTATCAGGCTGACTGTCTTTGGTCATGATGAATATCTCCTGTCGAAAAAATTATCCGTTAACAATTAGTATTTCATGTTCGAAAAAGTCCATACCTTAGAGTTTCATTGCAATTTATTGTCAAAAAAAAAAGTGGCGCAATACCGGCTGGAAAAGGCTTCCCGTACCCATTTTTGACGGGGATATAGAAGAAGTCAAATTACAGCAACAGGATATTTTATAGGATAATCTAGAAAAGGACAGCCCTTCCTATTTATTAAAATACGAAAAATATAAGTTTTCTTTAAAAAATGAAAAACCTAAAGGAGGTACTGAAATGGATTTCGATGCAATTTATTACAAGGAAGCGGACATACCGAGGATCAAATTCTAGACTGTTAGAATACGAAAGTTGTCCTTATGAAAGACAGGCATTTCTCCATACCTTTGTTTTCTTTTTCATTATTTTTTGATTGAAAGACGCGGCATGAAAAGCACATAGGCTGTTGACATGCCGTTTTTTTATGGGGTAGAATTCAAATAATGAGAATCAGCGCAAAAGAATCCTGAGAAGATCTGAAAGGAGAACAGGGATTGGTAAAGAGATTATTGGTTGCGATTTTTACCCTGACGCTGGTGTGTTGGCAGGCACCGACGGTCTGGGCCGACTCAAGCTCGGTGATGAGCGCCGACAAGTCCGTCAGTATTGCCGGTCAATCCACCACAATTAAGGCGGTGCGCGCCGATCTGAATGATCCCAATATCCGTGTGCTTTCCGTGCCGGCAGGCAAAGTCGGCGAGGTTAAGCCCTTCGAGCAGATCATCGGCAGCATAGACAAAAACAAGTATGAGGTATTAGCGGCAGTCAACGGCGCGTTCTTTGAGGCCTACAATGAAGGCAAGAAGCCCATAAACGGGACGTTGGTACATAACGGGGCAACGATGCACTATGAAACCAGCAGCATGATAGGTTTCGGCAGCGCCGGCGAAGCGGAGCTGGATAGGGTGTCTTTCAGGCAGTACGTCTATGTCGACGTTAGCGGAGGCAATTATCTCTATAAACAACTCTTTTACTTGCGCAACTGGAATGTCATCAGGCCAGCCGGCTATACGGGTTATCGCGAGGCGATAATCACCCCGGATTACGGTACGGAAACCGGGGACACAGATATGGTCTGTGTGGTGGTACGCAATGTCAAAGACGTGACGGGTAGCGTTTATACAGCGGGCGGTGCGAAAGTTCTGCAGAAAGGTACGGTTACGAATATCAGCCAGGGCAATACGGCAATTCCGGCTGATGGATTTTTGTTGCTGATGCCGGCTGACAGCGCCTACCGCCAGCTATTCCATGTTGGATCGACGATTGATTTTGTGCGGCAAGTATGGAATAGCCGCACCAATACGGATGATACGGCCGATTGGATCAATTTGACCAACATCACCGGTTGCGGCCCGAGCCTCATCTTGGATGGACAGGTGACTGCCGATCCGGTCGGCGAGGGCTGGAACGACCCGAAACTCACCACGGCTGCCGGCAATCGTTCGTTCATCGGGCTGACGACCGACAAACAATTGGTTTTCGGTACCACGCCGGGTCTTACGATCAAAAATTTGGCTCAGGTTGCCCAGGTGTATAACCTAACAGACGCCATGAATTTAGACGGCGGCGCCTCCAGCGCCCTGTGGCTGGGCGGCAGGACCATAACGCCCGCCGGGCGCCAACTCTCCAATATCATCGCCGTCGTACGGCTGAAAGTTTCCGAGCCGGCCATGCCGGCGAGCGGAATTACTGCGGACAGAACCATTGACGGGGGTAGTACGCCGGCTACCTCAGTAAAAGTGTCCCAAGAAGGATGGCTAAAGGCCGATTCAGTGGTCGTCGTCCCCGGAGAAAACAACCATTTGATCGACGCCCTGGCAGCAGCACCCTTGGCCGGCCAGGAGCAGGCGCCGATCCTTATGGTGGAAGGTGGCGTCCCAACGGCCGAAGTGATTGGTGAGATAAAACGGCTGGGAGCAAAAAGAGCTTACTGCATCGGCTTCCAAGCGGATGTCGTGTCTGAGAAATTGAAAGCAGCCATCCCCGATCTCGAGGCAAAAGTGCTGCAAGGAGAAGGGCGCGCGGAGACGGCGGACCTGGTAGGAAAGGAAATTACTGATCCACATGGGGTATTCCTCGTAGGTTTTGATGCTCTGGCCGACGCCGTGAGCGCCGGGCCCTATGCAGCGGCCAACGGATGGCTTATCCGCATAACGGATGGAGCCGGCGTCTATCATCCCGAAGCTTGGAGTTTACTAAAGGCTGGACTAGACGCCAATCATTTGGTTATCTTGGGTGGTACGTCCAGAGTCCAGGATACAAACGGATTCCGCCGCATGTCCGGCGTGGATCGCTACGTGACCAACCAGGATTTTAACGAGAAGATGGGGCTGGCGACCAGCAAGGTTTACTTTGCTGACAGTTACTCTTTGGCCGCGGCTCTGATGGTTGCACCGTTGGCTGCCCAGAACAATTGCCCGGTTGTCCTGGCGGAAAAAAACGATCCGAACCAAGCCAGGTTTCCCGCCGGAGTCACCAACGACGCTACCGTTATCGGCATCGGCTCGCCTGCCCGTTGACCTGGGAGATCGCTGATCAAGGCAACACTCACCGGGTGCGCCACGCATGTCGCGTAACTTGATTGAATCGAGGGGACATTAATGAACACGAATATAGACTTTTTAAAACTGGCAGAGGAACGCTATTCAGTGCGCAACTTTACCGACAAAGCGATCGAACAGGATACGCTGGACAAAATATTGAAAGCGGGACACCTCGCACCGACTGCTTGCAACCGCCAACCGCAGAAGATTCTGGTCATCAACAGCGAAGAAGGATTGGCAAAGCTCAGAAAATGCACGAAATGCCACTTTGGCGCATCTGCCGCAATGCTTATCTGCTACGATAAGAACGAATGCTGGCAACGGGAATACGACGGCAAGATCAGCGGAGTTATCGACGCGAGTATTGTAACAACACACATGATGCTGGAGGCTACGACGCTGGGCGTGGGCACGACGTGGGTCATGTACTTTATACCTGAGGCTATTAGGGAAGAGTTTGCGATTCCGGACAACATTGAGCCGGTCGCCTTGCTGGTGATGGGTTATCCTGCGCCGGATGCAAAGCCTTTCCCCGGACATTCGGAATTTAAGCGAATAGAAGATGTCGTATCATACAACAAGTTCTGACAAAAGATTCTGATTAACACGATAACTGTGCGCTGTGTTGTACGAGGGCGGCCTTGCGGCCGCCAATTCCTCTAATAAATTATGCCTTAAAACCAGCCATGCTCTCCGGACAGCTTAGCTGGAGTATTTTATTCTTGGGGGGGATCGTAGAGATCGTCCGTGGTAGTATCTACCACTTTAATATCTCTCTTGGTTGCCAGATCCCCACTGGAAGTGGCAAAAATATTTTTTGCCATAATGAGGTCCATGACCGTCCCGACTTGGGCAAGCGTAAGGCCTGCCTTTGGCTGGGGAAGGGTAATGGTAAACGCCTTACCACCTATGGTTGTGAATACCATTCTTAAAACTTTCTGGTTCGTTATTGCCATGCTCTGTCACCACCCTGGAATTATTTGGCCGGTTTATTCATCGGCCAGCTCGAAAATTTTCAGGCGGCGGATATCTGTCAATGGATAATCCACCAGGCTTGATAATGCGACAGCCACATCGTATACGTCCTGATCAGCTGCCGTTGCTTTAACGCCGGTCAGGCTTTTTTGCCGGAGAACAGGTGCGCCGCCGGCGGTAGTCCCTGTCTGATAGCGGGTTGCCAGCACGGAGTCCAACGTGTTTACCACGAAAGTCATAGGCTTACCTCTTTTCCTGGTTTTTTGCTTGTCCGAAGAGCATGTCCTTTTTAGTATATGCCCATTGTTTTCCAGGCGTTCAGGCAAAGAGATTAATCTCAAGGCGAAAGACAACAAAATCAGCCGATTTTCATATATGATCCGCCGGCTGATAAGCCATGCGTATAAAAATATTGAAAATTTGGGAGGTATTGGCATTAAGCTGAAGAATTAATTATATTCGTATAGTTATAAATAGTGGAGAGGGGAGTAACTTAATGAAGATTAGAAAAAAAACAGCTTTGATTCTTACGGTCTTATTTGTCTTCATTGTGGTATTAGCTGGTTGTACCCAAAATCAGCTGGCAATCTTTAATGCCTATATGAAAATGCAAGATGTGGCTTCAATGCAGCAGCATATGACGATGTCTCTTCAAATGTCCGGCACAGGGTTTGATCAGGCAGACCAAGAACAAATCGATTCAGTTGCTGAGATGTTAAATAATGCGAAACTCGATGTCGTTTTGAAAATGAATTGTAACGAAGAAAAAACAATCGCTAAATTACAGGCAGATTGTAACGTAATTGCATCCGGTCTTAATATTAACATGCCGTTTTGGGTAGATGAAGATTTCTCAGGAAAAACTCCAAAGCTAATTGAAGTCTTTAAAATTCCGCAAATTGCAGCAGCATATTTACCCCCTGGATATGCTGGAAAGCCATATATGGTTATAAATCCTTTTGATGCGAAAAATACGGATCTTAAAAATATGGATGTGACGAACCTTATAAAATTGCAGTCAGATCTACAGAAAAAAAGTACTGATTTTCTAAACAGTTATGTTCAAAGGTTCAACCCGAATATTGACGTCGTTAGTGAATCGGCAAACGATGGCCTTGGCTCACAAAAATATACGATAAAACTTAATGATGCACAATTGAAGGAATTTATCCGTTATGCGATGAATAACTTTGCTAAGGACAAAGAAGCGTCGAACTTCTTAAATGACTATTTCACGATAATTGCTCAGTATAGTGAGCTTTCGGACAGTTCATCGGAATTTGGTTCTATTGATGAAGAGTCTTTGACTGAATTTAATTCAGTCATGGATCAATTGAATGATGTTCCTATTCTAGGGGACAAAGGCATCGAGTTAACGTATACGATTTCAAGCGAAGGTTATATCACCCATGAAAATGGAAGTATTAACCTAAAGCTCGACATGGCAGCATTAAATAAATTGATGAATGATACCGTAGGCGGAGAAGAAATTCAATCGGATGTTACCGGCATTTTGAATCTTACGTTTAACTATGATACAGATATAACAAACATTAACGTACCCGTGGACATTCAAATGCCTGAGTTAAATTCAAGCAACTCGTTTAGTTATCTTGACCTGATACCAAAAACAGACGTAGAAGTGGTTAACAGCACATATAAGGTTCTGCCCGGTGATACGTTAGCTACGATCGCCTTAAACCATTACGGAAGTTACAAATACTCCGGTAAGATATATGAGGCAAATCGTGACATGATTGAGAAGAATAATAACCGTTTATACGCAGGAATGGTTTTAACCCTTCCGCCTGAGGGGCTGCTTCCGGATATCGTTGCCGGTGAAAAGCAAAGAATATATACCGTGAAAGCAGGAGATACCCTGGCAAAGATAGCCCAATTAGAGTATGGTGATGCTTCACTTTACATGAAAATATACGCAGCAAATAAAAATATACTATCCAGTCCAGATTTGATTTATGAGGGACAAAAGATATTAATTCCATAAAATTATAGTTGTATCCACAATAAAGGAAATCCAGCTATTCCAGACAGCCGGATTTCTTTTTATTAATGAACAAAAGATGCAAAGAATTTACAAAGATGGACAAAAGATATTCAGTGTTAGCAACCAGTTTATCGACATGAAGTTTAAGTCTCTTCGTATCGGCCCACTCGAATTTGACCTGAGCCTTATTGCCAAGCCCCTTGGAGATTTAACGATCCCTCCATTTATCAAGTTTCATCTCCTAAAATTTTACTTTATAAATGAAAGATAATACGCCTGTTTGGTTGCGCAAGAACCCCGGTCTGTAGTTTGTATTTTGACTTGAATAAGAGTATATACTATAAACAAAGAGGAAATCATGCAGACTAATGATAACACATATTGGCAAAACAAACCATTTATTTACAAAAGATGTATGATATGTGAGCTCTTTTTGCAGTCACGGTCAACGATGGATGAAAGAAAATAAAGCGCATGCTTCAGAGAATTATATCATCATCTGATATCATGGGGGGTCTGTTATGTCTGAGATTTATCTTGCAGGCGGATGTTTTTGGGGTATGGAAAAATATATTGCGTCTATTCGCGGGGTCCGTTCCACGCAAGTGGGCTATGCCAATGGCAAGACCGCGAACCCGACCTATGAGGATGTGTGTCAGCGCGGCAGCGGACATGCCGAGACGGTGTATGTAGACTATGATCCGGAGATTGTGCCGCTGGAATTCTTGCTGGAATTATATTATCAGGCGATTGATCCGGTCTCACTTAACCGGCAGGGCGGCGACAAGGGGACGCAATACCGTACCGGGATTTATTATGCGGATATTAATGATCTGCCGGTGATAGAACGGTCCCTGGCCAAGCTGCAAAAAAACTACGATAAACCTGTCGTGATCGAGATAAAAGCAATCGAGAACTTCTGTCCGGCGGAAGCGTACCACCAAAGATATCTGGATAAAAACCCGGAAGGCTATTGTCACATCGGCAAGGATCAATTCACGAAGGCGGCAGGGGCCATTATTAACCCAGACGATTATCAGGCGCCGGATCCTGGCAGGCTGCGCCAAACCCTGACCGGAATGCAGTACGAAGTGACGCAGAATAATGCCACCGAGCCGCCGTTTCATAACGCGTTCTGGGACATTTTCCGGCCGGGTATTTACGTGGATATTACGACAGGCGAGCCGCTTTTTGTCTCCTCGGATAAATTTGAATCAGGCTGCGGCTGGCCGAGCTTTACCAGGCCTATCGATCCGAATGTAGTCTCGGAAAAGACCGATACTTCCCATAGCATGCTGCGGACCGAGGTCAGGAGCCGTGCCGGTGATGCCCATCTGGGGCATGTGTTTGCTGATGGGCCAAGGGAATCCGGCGGTCTGAGATATTGTATCAACAGCGCCTCGCTGCGGTTTGTGCCCAAAGAAGATATGGAGCGGGAAGGGTACGGAAATTTAATTGGACGCGTGAAGTAAAAGATTGCTATGATGAAATCTTCAGATTTTCTGTTATGCTTATCAATATAAATTAGTGTTTTATAGTCGTTTCCGAAACGTAGATATTTGACTGTCTTTGAAGCAGGTTGTCTTATAACAAGGATAGCGGTTTATTCGCTCATTCTCTAAGCATACCGCTCCTAAAGCGGCTTTTGTGAGGAATCATGTTAACGCATGATTCCTCTTTTAAGTGCGCCCGGCATGGGCAACAACTCGGCGGTGAGAGTCCGCTGCACGCTTGGTAGTAGGAAGTGCTAGCCGAACGGCAAGGGTGTCCATCGTGAGGTGGAATCTAAAGGAAGCCGTAAGCAAAGTCCTGAACCGACGAACAGAAACCGCATATAAGGCTGAATCAGGGTGGACGAGTTTGCTTAATAAAACAAAGTCCAATACTACCCGAACCCTGTACAGTAAATGCGGCGGTTACATGGGATGAAGGTTGTTGTTCTTACCCGGGGAGATCTCATACCACGCTCCCGACAAGAGGGACGCATTCGACGACCCACAGGAGCAAACCGCGCAGTGATGTGTAGCTGAGGCATGAGAAGTCAGCAGAAGCTATAGTACCGCGGAAACGCGGGAAGGGCTGAACAGTAGTAGTCTTTTGAAGAAGGAAGAAGGTGGACGATGTGAAGAAGGCAGAATACGAGGGAAACCTTGGCTGCCGCCCGGAAGATAGGGTGGAACCCGAAGACAACGGCGGAGCGCGGAGCATCGTTGAACGAGAAACCAAGGAAAAAGACGGTGCAGTCGACCTAATGAAAAGACTTCTGGACAGAGAAAACCTGAACAGGGCTTTCAAAAGGGTTAAGTCAAACGGTGGAGCAGCAGGAGTCGACGGAATGACCGTGGATGAAATGCTGCCCTGGCTCAGGAAACACAGAGAGGAGTTGCTACAGAGTTTAGGAAACGGGATGTACAGGCCTCAACCGGTTAGGAGAGTAGAGATACCCAAACCGGATGGAGGAGTACGAAAACTTGGTGTGCCAACGGTCATTGATCGGATGGTGCAACAGGCATTGGTGCAGATATTGCAACCAATCTTTGAACCGCTGTTTTCGGAGGCAAGCTACGGCTATCGACCGGGGCGCAGCGCACAGCAAGCCATGAAGGAAGCGAAAGAGTACTACGAACAGGGATATACCCGCGCAGCGGATATCGATCTGTCAAAATACTTCGATACGATGAATCATGAACTGCTGATGAATATAATACGCAAAGAAGTAAAAGATAAGCGGATTATAGACCTCATCAAGAAGTTTCTGAAAAGCGGAGTCATGGAGAATGGAGTGAAAAGCAAGACGGAGGAAGGCAGCCCACAGGGAGGCCCGTTATCTCCGTTACTTTCGAATATCTACCTCAATGAATTCGACAAGGAAATGGAAAGACGGGGGCACAAGCATTTGCGATACGCGGATGACATTGCTGTCTACACCAAGAGCCGCAGAGCAGCAGAACGTGTATTAGAAAGCTGTAAGCAGTACCTTGAGAAGAAACTAAAGCTGAAAGTGAACTCGGAAAAGAGTAAAGCGGGATCACCGCTGAAGCTTAAGTTCCTTGGCTTTGCCTTGTACAGGACGGGCAAAGGTACGGGAATACGGGTGCATGAAAAGTCAATGAAGAAATTCAAGGAAAAGCTCAAAGGCATCACAAAACGGAATCGCGGAAGGGCCATTCAACAGATTCTGAAGGAACTGAAGCTATATACAACGGGGTGGCTTAATTATTACGCTATTGCCGGTATGAAGAGCAGAATTCAGGAACTGAACAGGTGGCTGAAACGACGGATACGGATGTATATCTGGAAGCAGTGGAAGAAACCAAAAACCCGAATCGGGAACTTGATAGCACTCGGCATGTCGGTTTACTGGGCACACAAGAATGGGTACACTGGCAAAGGCTACTGGAGAGTAGCCGGGAGCGGGATACTTAATCATACGTTGACTGACAAATACCTCGAATCCCTCGGCTATGATGACATAGCCAAGAAATACGAGGTACTGCACTTAAACTATTGAACCGCCGTACGCGGAACCGCACATACGGTGGTGTGAGAGGCCGGGGGCGAGACGCCCCCTCCTACTCGATGTGCGCCCGGCATGGGCAACAACTCGGCGGTGAGAGTCCGCTGCACGCTTGGTAGTAGGAAGTGCTAGCCGAACGGCAAGGGTGTCCATCGTGAGGTGGAATCTAAAGGAAGCCGTAAGCAAAGTCCTGAACCGACGAACAGAAACCGCATATAAGGCTGAATCAGGGTGGACGAGTTTGCTTAATAAAACAAAGTCCAATACTACCCGAACCCTGTACAGTAAATGCGGCGGTTACATGGGATGAAGGTTGTTGTTCTTACCCGGGGAGATCTCATACCACGCTCCCGACAAGAGGGACGCATTCGACGACCCACAGGAGCAAACCGCGCAGTGATGTGTAGCTGAGGCATGAGAAGTCAGCAGAAGCTATAGTACCGCGGAAACGCGGGAAGGGCTGAACAGTAGTAGTCTTTTGAAGAAGGAAGAAGGTGGACGATGTGAAGAAGGCAGAATACGAGGGAAACCTTGGCTGCCGCCCGGAAGATAGGGTGGAACCCGAAGACAACGGCGGAGCGCGGAGCATCGTTGAACGAGAAACCAAGGAAAAAGACGGTGCAGTCGACCTAATGAAAAGACTTCTGGACAGAGAAAACCTGAACAGGGCTTTCAAAAGGGTTAAGTCAAACGGTGGAGCAGCAGGAGTCGACGGAATGACCGTGGATGAAATGCTGCCCTGGCTCAGGAAACACAGAGAGGAGTTGCTACAGAGTTTAGGAAACGGGATGTACAGGCCTCAACCGGTTAGGAGAGTAGAGATACCCAAACCGGATGGAGGAGTACGAAAACTTGGTGTGCCAACGGTCATTGATCGGATGGTGCAACAGGCATTGGTGCAGATATTGCAACCAATCTTTGAACCGCTGTTTTCGGAGGCAAGCTACGGCTATCGACCGGGGCGCAGCGCACAGCAAGCCATGAAGGAAGCGAAAGAGTACTACGAACAGGGATATACCCGCGCAGCGGATATCGATCTGTCAAAATACTTCGATACGATGAATCATGAACTGCTGATGAATATAATACGCAAAGAAGTAAAAGATAAGCGGATTATAGACCTCATCAAGAAGTTTCTGAAAAGCGGAGTCATGGAGAATGGAGTGAAAAGCAAGACGGAGGAAGGCAGCCCACAGGGAGGCCCGTTATCTCCGTTACTTTCGAATATCTACCTCAATGAATTCGACAAGGAAATGGAAAGACGGGGGCACAAGCATTTGCGATACGCGGATGACATTGCTGTCTACACCAAGAGCCGCAGAGCAGCAGAACGTGTATTAGAAAGCTGTAAGCAGTACCTTGAGAAGAAACTAAAGCTGAAAGTGAACTCGGAAAAGAGTAAAGCGGGATCACCGCTGAAGCTTAAGTTCCTTGGCTTTGCCTTGTACAGGACGGGCAAAGGTACGGGAATACGGGTGCATGAAAAGTCAATGAAGAAATTCAAGGAAAAGCTCAAAGGCATCACAAAACGGAATCGCGGAAGGGCCATTCAACAGATTCTGAAGGAACTGAAGCTATATACAACGGGGTGGCTTAATTATTACGCTATTGCCGGTATGAAGAGCAGAATTCAGGAACTGAACAGGTGGCTGAAACGACGGATACGGATGTATATCTGGAAGCAGTGGAAGAAACCAAAAACCCGAATCGGGAACTTGATAGCACTCGGCATGTCGGTTTACTGGGCACACAAGAATGGGTACACTGGCAAAGGCTACTGGAGAGTAGCCGGGAGCGGGATACTTAATCATACGTTGACTGACAAATACCTCGAATCCCTCGGCTATGATGACATAGCCAAGAAATACGAGGTACTGCACTTAAACTATTGAACCGCCGTACGCGGAACCGCACATACGGTGGTGTGAGAGGCCGGGGGCGAGACGCCCCCTCCTACTCGATTATTAAATATCTTATTAGGTTTGTTTTTTTATACATTGGATTTGAAAAGTGATTATCCTCTGGAGTACTTTTACCAGTAATTTCAGAAGGAAATATTACTTGATTCAATCTATAATTTTTCTTGGAGTATTTTTGTCTTAATATTTTTAAATTGGAGGAAGAGAATGAAATTTCGAAAAAATTGGTTGAAATTTTTGCTGTCTATGGCACTGATCATCACAATCACAATTGCCGCAATACCTTTACAAGCTTATGCTGTTCAGGCAGTAGAAAGTAAAAGACTTGCTGGGGATAACAGGACGTTAACTGCGATTGAGATCTCGAAAGAAGGATGGCCTTCAGGTTCAAATGCCGTTATCCTGGTTCGTGATAACAATTTTCCGGACGCTTTAGCCGGCGCTGTACTGGCGGCAGCTTATGATGCTCCGATTCTTTTAACGAACAGCAAAGCCTTAACTCCCGATACAGCAACTGAACTGGAACGTCTCCAAGCGCAAACGGTCTTTATCCTTGGCGGTACCGGTGCTGTATCCACCGCCATTGAAGAAGGTCTGTCCGCTGATTATACGGTTCATCGTATCGCAGGCGATAATCGTTATGAGACTTCGGCGAACATCGCCAAGTATCTGCAAGAGAATCAAAAACTCCGCACAAATAAGGCTGTCATCGCATATGCCCAGAATTTCCCTGATGCTTTGGCGGTATCTTCCTGGGCAGCGCAAAACGGAGTACCCATTTTACTGACAGAAACAAATACGTTGCCTGATGCGACAGCTGATGTGTTAACAGATCTGCAAATATCCGATACGATTATTACCGGCGGGACCAGCGTCATCAGTGCGCAAGTGGAATCCGGACTTCCGAATCCAACCCGTTATGGCGGAAATAATCGATATGAAACAGCGATCAACTTGATCACAGGCCTTGGCCAAGCTACGGATACAATCTTTGTTGCTACAGGGACCAACTTTCCCGATGCCTTAGCAGGTTCCGCATTAGCAGCCAAGCAGGGGAAAGCTATTCTGCTTGTTGGCAACGGCATTGACCCTTCCGTACAAACCTTTTTAACAGGTAAAGTAGGGCAAATCAATAAAATCTATTCTGTCGGTGGTACCAGTGTTGTGAAACCGCTTGCGTTAAACCAGATATATTCTTGTATTATTCTGGAGCAGCCCGGGGAAGCATTTGCCAACGCTATGGATGCTATCAAAGTGATGGATCAGGATACAGCCGACCGGTATTTCAGCTATGATAATTTCAATGATTATGATGAGCCTGCCGATATAACGATCACAGATGAAGATATTGCCTTGCTTTTCGCAAAACTTGATTACAACATCGTATCTTCAGAAATTAACGGTGATACGGCGACCGTTACGGCAGAAATTAGCAATACCGATTTCGCGGCCGTCCTGGATGCTTATATCGATGCCGTTGTCCGATTTGGGGTTGAACAGGCGTTGCTGCCTGAAGCGGAACAATTGAGTGATGAAGAAGCAGAAAAAGTGATAATGCAACTATTATTTGACGCCATTGCAAATGAGGACCAGACAACAACGACCACAATTGAAGTGAATCTAGTGAAGAATAATAATAGCTGGACGATTAGCATGAATGATCAATTAGCGGATGCGATCATGGGCGGATTTATCAGTGCTTTTGAACGAATTTAATTGTCTTCTTATAAAAGCGGGCTGATCTCTCCGGTATAAAAAAGGTTCAGTCTATGCAGCGCCCGCGTACAGGCAATATATAAAAGGTTCTTATCATCAGCGCTGTGATAATGCTCCTGATCGGCCTCGCAGATCAGTACGGCGTCAAATTCCAGGCCTTTGGCTAGATAGACCGGGATCAGGAATACGCCGCTTAAATCAAATTGAACATCACCTTTTAGCAGCTGAATATCGCTTTGGTCCTTGAGCTGCTCATATAAGGCAAGGGCGTCGTATTCCGTTTTACAGATTAACCCGATTGATTGGTAACCCTTTTCCCGGCAGGTTTTAATTTCCGCAAGCAGGAGAGCAGTCAGAGCCGCCCGGTTCGGCGCCACAAACACGGCAGGCGCATCTCCCGATCTCCCAAAACTATGGAGCTTAACGCTTTGGTCAAGAAACCTGGCGCTGTACGCCAAGATCTCCCTGGTGGAGCGGAAGCTTTTGTCCAAAGTCACCAGCGTGGATTTAGGTCTAGCGAATATCTTGCCAATCTGTTCATAGCGTGCGGAATCTTCCTGCTTCCCTATGGTCTGATGAATATCGCCCAGGATCGTATAATGCGCTTTGGGAAACAGACCGTGGAGTATTTCAAAATGCAGGGGATCATAATCCTGGGCTTCATCGACCACAACTTGCTTGATATCACGGTAAGCGGTATATCCTTTGATATGGAGATGGAGAAAAGTAAGGGCCAGGGCGTCATCATAAAGTAAACCATCCTTTTGCAGGTTTTCCCTGGTGTAGTCCAAAATCTCTTCTATACAATCAGGCAGCTCCAGACCTTCGGCTAAATGATAAAAATAGCTTTTATCGCTGAACGGCTTCCGGTAAAGCTCCGGACAATCCAGCTCGGTAAAGCTTCGTATCTTCTTCAGCAAGGCGGCGCTTTCCAGAATGGATAACCGCCGGGTACCTTCTTCCACTTCGAATTCATGCTCGGGCTTGGCCTGAATGAACTTTTTTAACTTTTCCAGACGGCTCGGACGCAGCTCACGGACGATTTGCAGAATCGACGCTTCCAATTGCTTTAAACGCACACTCAGCAGGAATTCCTGACCGCCTCTCAGGATCTTAGTTTTCAGCAATTGCCGGTTGGCAACAATCTTTCCGTCATAATAAATATCAGCAAACGGCAGCCAGCGATAAGGCAAATCCTTAATGAAACGTCTCAAAATTTCAGCAAACAGGCCGGAACCTTTGAAGGCCATGCTGCTTTTGGCGATACTTCCGCCGTTTTGGCCGGGGGAGAGCAGGCTTTCCCAATATTGATTCCTGCTTTGGATAGAATCAGTCTGCAAAACCTTGCCGAATATTTCTTCAAAGACGAGCGATTGGACATTCTTTTCGCCCAGCTCAGGCAAGACATTGGCGATGTATTGTTCAAACAGGGTGTTGGGAGAAATAATCACAATCTCATTGGAAGCCAGCTTGGCCGCCAGCCCCTGGTACATCAGATAAGCCGCGCGGTGCAGCGCCACCGAAGTTTTGCCGCTTCCCGCAGCTCCCTGGACCATCAGTAAATCCATTTCCAGA
The DNA here is from genome assembly GCF_000305775.1 of Dehalobacter sp. DCA. Classification (NCBI taxonomy): domain Bacteria; kingdom Bacillati; phylum Bacillota; class Clostridia; order Eubacteriales; family Desulfitobacteriaceae; genus Dehalobacter; species Dehalobacter sp. DCA. Next base: position 2,520,283 of record NC_018866.1, on the reverse strand, counting down.
TCGCGGATCACCAGATCCTGGTCTTTCTGGATGGTTTCGACGATGGTTTTCATTTTAGGGGAAGCATTCCGGGAAAGCAGTTCGCGCAGGAATTCGTCAATGATTTGAATATCCGCATCGAAGAAATATTGCAGTTTGCCATCTTTGATCTCGTATTGGCGTTTTAAATGCACCTCTCCCGTTATTTTACCGCCCGGTGACTCATAGAACGCTTTCCCCGGACCAAAGCGGTAAAAAACACTGGCGATGGGAGATCTCCAGTCATAGACAACCATATCCCGGGTCAGGCCGTCCTGCAGCGAAGACCGCCCGATATAGACGGGCTCTAACAGCTCCTCACCCTCGAACTGAAAATCGATCCGAGCAAAGTAGGGGGAATAGAGCAATCTTTTTAAAGCCAGGATCTTAGCGGCATCCCGTTCATAATCCGACACCCGTTCCGACACCGGATTGGCGTACTGGCTCAACTCGACAAGCTCATGAAAATTATCCATATTCCAAAGGCCGGAGATGGAGCGGGAAGTATCTTCCCACATATCTAACTTCGCGGCAATAATGGCCTCTTTATTTTCTTCGCTCTTTTGCAGGGCGCAGTCTAATTGTTCCCGGGCAATAGCCAGCACCTGCTCCAGGCGTCTGATTTCAAAATCTTGATCAAGGCGGTCCCGTTCCAAAAGTTTATCCCCCTAAGTTTGGCTTAAGTATGATAAGTTCTATCTTACACAAAATATAGGATAATTATAAGAATGTTATTAGAGAAATATTTTTGGTATAATTAATGTAGGGAAAAAGAATGTTCAGTTTTATTTCTGGTCTTCTGTCTATACTCATCATGGTCTGCGAGCACCCCCGTGATTGACGATCCTGATAACGCCGGCGACAGCGTGAAATAAGAGAAATTGCAGGCCATATTGGACGCGGTCGCAGTGAGGAAAAATCCGTTTGGAGATGAAGAAGGGAACTATGATTATGTTAAAGGACCAAAAGAAATGTAAAATTAAGATCGTAAAGAACGGACCGTATCTTGTTTCTGGAAATGTGCCATTGTCGGAAAAAATAATCGTTCCAAATGGAAAGAAATATGAGCTGAAAGAAGGCCGCAAGCTTCCTCAGGCCGAGACGTATGCGTTATGCCGCTGCGGAAACTCAAAGAACCCGCCTTTTTGTGACGGTTCCCATGCAAAAATAGGTTTTGTCGGCACTGAAACAGCATCCAGAGCAAGGTATGAAGACAGGGCCGAATGGATGGAGGGCCCCGGCATCGATCTGATGGATGATAACCGGTGTGCCTATGCCCGATTCTGTCACCGAGACAAGGGAAGTGTGTGGGAACTTACAGAGCGGTCTTACAATGAGGAAAATATCAGGGAAGCAATTCGGGCTGCGAGCGATTGTCCAACCGGGAGACTGACAGCGGTAGAGAAAACGGGGGAGAGGACCGAACCTGAATACGATCCTTCCATTGCAATCGTTCAGGATTCTGAATTGGGTGTAAGCGCCGGGATTTTTGTCACGGGGAATATTCCGCTTGAATCAGCCGATGGTACTGAATATGAGCTTAGAAACCGCTATGCCCTTTGCCGCTGCGGAGAGTCAAGCCGGATACCCTTTTGTGATGCAAGTCATGTTCAGATAAAATACTCAGATCGAAACATTGTGAAATAGCCAAAAAATTGATAACTTATAGGAAAGCGTCACATGATTGGAGGGAGGAAGCATGCGTCATCTTCTTGATTTTGTCTATATTTATCTTTGTGTCGTCCTGGTCATATTCATAGGTTTGACCTTACTGCGGCTCTATTCTTTTATGGACCCTCTGCAGCTTATGGCAAAAGGGGACTATGCACAGGCAATTGAAAAAATGAAAAAGACGATGAACACCTCAGCTTACAAGCGTAACCCTAAATTAAAAAACCCCATGGTATATAATATTGCCAACTGTCATAACCGCGCTGGGGATTTGCACCGTTCCCTCGCCGTATTGGATGAAATCAAACTGGAAGACATCAAGGACAACAAACTTCTGTATTGTTATCACTGCCTTTATGCAATCAATTTGCTGCTGTTAGAACAAGAATTGGAAAACGCCGGCGAGATGCTGGATAAGGCTCGAGAACTTTATGATAACAATGAATTACAGCCCCTTCTGGCTTTGCGAGAAAGCTGCCGCGGAGATTTCCAAGCGGCACTGAAATACGTCCGAAACTACCAGCCGCCGCAAAGCAAAAAGAAAAAGACTGTCCTCAGTTTGAAAGAAACGACGCTGATCTATGATGCTTTTATTTTAGAAGTGGAAAACAATTACTTTATCGGTCTGACTTATCTGAAAGCCGGCAAGCAGGAATTGGCAGCGCCGTATTTGCAAAAAGCGGCAGCGTGGAAGATAAAGAATTATTATTCCGCTAAAGCGAGGGAAGCGTTGGGGGAGGAAGCATCATGACCTATGAAACCTTTAAACAACAACGGCAGAAATGAATGTTTTAACAAAAATTTACATATAACTATGTATTTTAACTTAACTATGGTATATAATATAAGCAAAGAGGAATCATGCAGCAAACATGATTCCTCACAACAGCCGCTTTAAGGGCGGTCGGTTAATGGATAACGGAAATGACCGTCAACCACTGTGAAGGGGCGGTCATTTCTTTTTATTAAACGAAAGTATCAAAACCACCAATGTTCCGAAGGATATCATCAGTGTTAATGTTTGATATACTTCCATGGCATCACCTCCTTTCCGGAGGGAATGCCGACCGCCCTGCACGCCATCTGTTGTAGGGTTATTATAGCATAAATTGCCAAAATAAACCATATAATAACAAAAAAGATGCTACGCATAACTTGCAGCATCTTTTTGCAATTTATTGTAAAAAAACAAAAGGAAATAGAAAAATAAAAGAGAATTAAACAAAATTGGGTATTTTAGCCAAGTAAAAATATAGAGCTATGAAATGTTTAAGAGTGCAGTTCAAAAACATCAAACCAATCAATTGATAGTGGGTTGAGATGAATGGAAGAGAAGAAAATAACGCAGGTTACTGCGGCGATCCTGCGGCAGGATGGGAAAATCTTGATATGCCAGCGAGACAACAGCGGCAGCTGCCCGTCGCTCTGGGAATTTCCGGGCGGGAAGCAGGAAGAAGGGGAGACTCTGGCTGAATGTCTAGTTCGGGAATGCCAGGAGGAACTGGGCGTGACGGTACGAGTGGGAGAGGTGTTTGCGGAGAGTTGGTATATGTATGGGGATAAAGAGATGCAGTTTACTTTCTTTGATTGTCGGATTATCGGAGGGAAACTGCAGAGAACGGTTCATCAGGATATCCGGTGGGTGAGGGCGGAGGAGTTGGGACGGTATACGTTTTGTCCGGCGGATGTGGAAGTGGCGGAGAGGTTGGGGAAGGGGCAAATATGATAAAGACTAGCCTTTAAAAGGAAGTAGGACTATGTCTATAATGGGGAGTAAAATCTTACATGCAATTATCCATAAAATTTTTCTTGTTGAATTTGTAAAAATTTGTGAAGAAATACGAAAAAATTTAAGGAAAGCGTGTGATAATTATCAAATTCAATATTGATATGGGTGAAGTTCTTCATTGGACATTTCTTACTATTCAAATGATTATTGTAAATATGCCTTGGTGGATATGGGTTTTGCCAATCATTGGGATTGCCATTAATATATGGGGAGTAAAACTTTCAAAAAAGTAGGCTTATATACGTCAAAAACAACAAATTTCACAATTGAAAAGTTATGCCCGCGCAAAAGGTCGGTCGGCAGTGAAAGTTCAAGATTTCCGAAGTCTACGAATGGATTCGGCCAGGAGCAGCGGCTGACACAGAAAATTTCTAATAGTGCAACACAAAATGAGGATTAATCTTGATAGAATCAGAAGAACTGGAGGTTCACGATATGTCCGTTATGGTACTTTTAGCGAGTAAAGATGGCTCAAAAGTGGCGACCGTGGCTTGCCTTAAGTGCGGCAGAATAAGCCGTCAAATCTTTAGGGATGAGTATAAAAGTTCGCCTATTGCTGAATTCCGCAGTTCACATACTTGCCCAGTTTGTGGACAGGAATAGTGAGGATTGTAGAGAATTATACAAATGTAGTTAATTTAGCCAAATGGAAATATCCTTCTGCCATAAACAGCATAGTGGGGTCTTTATTTTTAATTTTGGGAATACATTTTTTTTGTAGAGTGAATTAGATGTTGATTTACGGAATTTATATATGCATACTTTTAGCCCTTTGGATTAAGCAGGAAAACCTCTGGCAGGATTACGCCGAATACCTACTGCAAGAAAAGAACGCTCAGGCGGTCTCAGCTAAATACACGCTGGAATTCACCGGCGAAGAGTGGACATATGGGGAACTGTTTAAGTGATGATGGGCGAGGTGAATAACATGAAGGTTTTTAAGAAAGCGATAATCCCGGTATTAATCATGATCCTCTTGTTTTTGTCTGCTTGTTCACCTGCGCCTTCCCCTATATCGGAGAAGTATGATTCGGAAACAGCGCTTAAAAACGGGGATGGCGCTGATAGCGGCCCTGCGGGATACGCGCATCAGCAGGAGTTCTATACGAACCAGATTGTAAACGGTGAAACGAAGATTACGCCGGAGCTTATGCTGTTCTTTCAGGACTATTTTTCCAAGAACGGCAATGAGCTGAGACTCTTGCCGGAGTTTACCTTCGGCCAAGCGCCGGCATGGGACGACCTTACGCATTATATTATTTTCAATGCCGGTGAGGACTTTGTGGACGGTTCTATCAGCGAAGAGAATTTTGACCGCCAGGTGACGAGATTCTTCTGGCCGGTAATTGATACGCAAAAAGATGGAACAGAGCTTATTTATGAGGATGGCAAGTATACCATTAGATACGGTTCTGATGCGCACGGCTGGGCGATCTATGAATTGACCGGACTCAAAAACAAGGGCAAGACCGAACGAGGGCCGGATAAATGGGAGGCGACGATCAGAGGCTACTTTTTTCATGAACTGGACAGTGACCCTGCCGAGGAAGGTTATTCGAAAAACGGCAAAGCAGTTTGGACAGAAATGAAAAACGAAGAAAATAAGGGACTTACCTTTTGGCAGGTGCAAGACAGTTTGATATTAAAAAATCCGAGTTTGATTCTGGAATTGGGCTGCGAATGGAAGATTGAATTTGCGGTAAACGACCCGGAAGGAGAACTTTATTTCACTTATATGTCCTGCAGCAAAAGCCCCAAGAATAAGCAGGCGGCCTCTCAGCACGCGCCGTCGGATATCTATCTGTATTAACAGTTGCAGATTGGCGGTCTATTTCCTTTTATATATGTATTGCCGAACGTTGATCAGGTATATAAATAAGAACTAGTCAGTTTGTTGTGCAATAGCCCTTAACCCGTCATCAATCCTGTTGAAGCAGGTCGATGGCCCGTTTATATCCTGAAATCATCGCATAAGATATTCCTTCTCCAGTCATGAAATCGGTACAAAAAGCACAATCTCCAATGCATAGATCATTGACTTCGATCTCCAAATTGGGGGGGACCGCACCAATGATTCCACCTTTTGCAACCCTGTCATAAGACAAGATGTTAAAATTTTGTGCCACAAAACCTTTCATAAAAGTGCTATATTGGGCTTTTAAATTGACTGCCTTTTGATTGCTCCAAGAACCAATATTCCATAAGCGGTTTCCAAGCGGAAATGCCCAGGAGTACCCTGCAAATTGCTCCTCTGAATCAAATACAAAATAAAAGGCATCGTCCGACAAATCCGTATTGGCAACAACCCTGCTGGATATTCCAGCGGGTAAATATTTAAGGTTATGACTCCCTTTACCCATTTGGCGATGAATTTTATATCCAGTAGCAGCTCCTGCCGCAATAACAATATCCCGTCCCCAAGCATTACCCCAAAAATACCCGTCGTCTGTGTGACTGATTTCCATGCCATCTGCACCGAATCTGATTTCACATCCTGCCTTCACAGCTTGCTCCAGTAAAATATCGGCTAGCGTATCTCTGGATAACCCAATACCATATTCAGCACTTGCCTCGTTTTCCTGATCTTTTGACTTATGGATCGTGTTTGGATGTATCGCTATATTGTAGTGTACAGGATGACCGCCTGCTCGAATTAACAGTTCCGGTGAAATATTCAATGCTTCCAACACCTTGACACATCTGCTGGAGATTCCATCTCCGCATACCTTCCCGTGCAAATTAAGCTTCTTTTCTAGAATCAAGCATTTTTTATGAGCTAATGCCAAAGTCCTGCCACAAATCAGCCCTGCCGGCCCAGCTCCGATAATAATGATATCATATTTTTCAATAAACATTTTTTACCTCCGCTGGAATGGAATATAATATTAAATTCACCAAAATGATCCATTAACCTTCTTTACCCAGAATTTTAAACTGAGCAAGATTTCGTTCTTTCCTTGACAGCAATTATAATTTTAAGAAGAATTTATCAAGAAAACTGGCGATATATTAAGCGATATATTCGGCGATATAAATGGCAAGTCAAAAAGCAGAAGCCCGGTCAGCGACAAACCGGGCTTCTGCTTATACGGAAACGGATGATATTTTCGATTCCAATACAATATATGCCTTGTCCGGCTTAAATGTTACTCACGGCATAGGAATTCGGATCAATGATGACTAATTCGATCTTTTTGGCTTGGGCTCGGTTCACGGTATACATCGTTCCTCCAAGTTTCCCGTCGAACACCGCGATCAGCCGCCGCGAGTGGTCGACGATATAGCGATTCCGGTCCAGATAACAGCGCGGATAATACTTACGGCTGATATAGGTCTCGACATCACACCGGGATAAGAGGTCATAGAACCTGTCCCGGTCTTTCTGTGCCCAGTTTTCCGCCTGGGCTTCGCAAGCAAGGGTTGCTTCCAGGGTGATCTGAGGATAAACCGCGCGTAATGTTAGAACCGCTTCCGCGAAATAAGTATCCGAACCCAGAGCAAAGCCACAGATGAAGTGGGTGTAGCCGTCATGAATGGCTACTTCGACAGTGTCGTGGATTAAAGCTTTTAAACGCAGGCAGGCGGGATGCTTTTTATTGTTGGGGGAAGGGAGCTTAGATGGACGATAGCCGGTGAAGCCGCAGGTTTTTGGATGAATCATAAAGGACACCTCACAAAATTGTTCTAAATAAAGAAAAAAGCCCTTAGATAAGAACAAAATTACTCTCATTTGGCATGATTTTATCAGGAACTATGAACAAAAAATATAGATTTGCAGGAATATAACCCCTGAGGTAATTTAATGATGCCTAGGAGTAATCAGTTTGTGGTTTTGTGGTGGTTTACTAAGACTTACAAGAAAACTCGTTATTTCGTTTTTATTTTAATGGGAAAAATAAACAGGAACTGAAGGAAATAAGGAGAATTATATCTCATATGGTGAATTCAACCAAACTAGATAGAAAATGAAGTCGATAATTAGGAGAAAAGCATGGCCTCAATCTTTATCAATTTCTGATACCTATGGTTATTTATTATCCTTGTTTTTGTCTACCGATTATTTAGGCCTAGAGCCAGAGCACGACATCGGAAGATTCGCCAACGGGTCAGCGTTATATCCATCATTAAGCAAACGGCAGCAAGGTACTGCTATTTGTACTGGAATATAAAACGGATGCCACCGGGGCAGCACCGTATACGTTACTGGGGCTACCCGATTATGTCAAACATGAAGGCAGCCGCCGATGAATATTATCTGGCAGCTACATGAGCCGATACCAGCGAAGTTTATTAAGAAAACCAATAAATTAATTGTGGGTTGAGATGATGGACGAAATGATGGATCAGAAAATAGTAACGCAAGTCACCGCAGCCATCATAAGGCAGGATGATAAGATTTTAATTTGTCAGCGGGATAATACGGGAAGCTGTCCGATGCTTTGGGAGTTTCCGGGTGGGAAGCAGGAAGAAGGGGAAAGCTTGGAAGAATGTCTGGTTCGGGAATGTCAGGAGGAGCTGGGCGTGACGATACAGGTTGATGAGGTGTTTGCGGAGAGTCGGTATACTTATGGGGATAATGAGATGTGCTTTACTTTCTTTGAGAGCCGGATTATTGAGGGGGAGCTGGAAAGAATGGTTCACCGGAATATACGGTGGTTGAGGGCGGAGGAATTGGGACTATATACGTTTTGTCCGGTGGATGTTGAGGTGGTGGAGAGGTTGGGGAGCGATCATATTATAAATACTGAAAACAATTTCAATAGCGTACACGGTGTTAATTTCTAATATTTTTTGTATTGGGGCATTCGTGATAATTTTCAGACCAAAATTAACATGACTATAAAGCGGCTGCAGAAGAAATACGGTTATCCGTCGGATAAAACAACAAAAACTGTAGACAGTAATGGGACCGACGAATCTGATGTGTCAGAATGAGAATAAGTAAGGAAAGATAAACATTTATAAGATTTTAAAGCTTGGGGGTAGGCTATATGCGTAAACATTCAGAAGACTATCAACTTGTACATCAATATTTATGCAGAGATGAGGCAGCAGGTCAAAAATTATATTCAAAAACATTACCACTTTTAAAGAAATATGTGGTATCCCGGACTAAAGGAAGCGCCTTGGATAGCCATGATATAGACGATATCATTATGGAGTCTTTGAAAAGGAGTATAGAAAAATTAGAGCGCTATGATGGTTCATCGGAATTTGCCAGCTGGGTTATCGGTATTGCTAAGTTTGTTATTATGGAACAACTTAGGAAAAAAACCAAAAATACTTTGCTTGAAGACATGCCGGATGCCGAGTTTGACCATATTATTTCCTTATTTAGCGTAGATCCATTGTTTGTTATCCTCAACAAAGAAATTCATGATGCTATTATTGCAGCTATTAACCAACTCTCCCCCGAACATCAACAAATTATTCAATTAAGACTATTTAACAAAGTATCTTTTGAACAAATATCAGAAATATCCAAGAAGAGTGAGTCAGCAATATATTCATTGTATAGCCGGGCATTGAAATCACTAAGAAAAATTTTAAAAGAAAAGTTATAAGAGTGCGACGAATTGATAAGCTTCATGACATTAACTTACAGGGAGGTAATTCTGATGATTAGTTTAGATGAAGCTCTTGTCATTTACACTGATAAAATAACTTCAGGACAAGACATAGATTATAATTATTTTTACGAAAATTTGGCTCAAGATGATATTGAAGAATTTAAGGAATTATCTAAAATAATTAATATGACTATCTCCGTACCTTATACTCAAGAATTTGATGCTGTTTTTAAAAAAATTAATGACTATAAGGAACAGTTATATTCATTGCCCCAAGCTGCTGATTTTAGAAAAGACCGTAAGGATTCTGACGGAAACGATGATGCTCAGAGAATTATTGATGAGCTATTTAATGAGGAATTTAGTGATGAATAAATCCTTCTTTTATGAAAGAAGAAATCCTGAATGGTATGCGGATGATTTGCGTAAAGAACTAGGAATTAACGATAATTCAGCTCTAGATTTGGATAATGTTATCAATGCACTTGATATCCATTTGAAACAAGCCCCTATACAAGAAGGTATCTTAGGAGCTTGTAAAGTTAAGGGATTAAAAAAGCTTATTGTCATTTCTCCGGATATTTACAATAATAATCAAAAACGTTTTACTATCGCTCATGAAATCGGTCATTTGTTTATTCACCATGGAGTTCATTTCTGCCGGAAAGAAGATTTCAATATGGGGATAAATACCAAAACTAAGGAGAGAGAAGCAAATCAATTTGCCGCTCAACTTCTTTTGCCAAGGAATATTGTTCTAAACAAATTGAGGACAAGAGATATCTCCCTAGATATTGCGCAGGAACTATCCGAGCAGTATGAAATTTCGCTGACATCTGCAATTATCAGGATGATTGAATTAAGTGACGAAAATGTTGCGTTAATTAGCCAAAAAAATAATATAATTCAAAGGGTAGTGAAATCTCCTGAATGCAGGTCGATATTGAAAAACGGAAAGATCAGTAATAATACTTTATCCTACATTACGAATGTAGATAAAATGAGACAGGAGGGCTATGTTGACCCAAATGCCTGGTTTGAAGATAGTACTTATTCACAAGATACTCGCTGTTATGAGCAAACGTGGTATTTCTCAAAGTTAGACATGAAATTATCAATAGTTAGATTAGAGGATGATGATTACTAAACGGCAGCCGGACTTCGGTTGCCGTTTATATATTAAAGAAAGGAGGGTAAAGATATGAACCCAAAATCAACATCTAAAAGTATGGCATCAAAAGCGGCAAAAATATTAGCTAATCCAGAAGCATCAGATATTCAGAAGACTTTAGCAGGCAGCGTTCTTTCACAAATTGCCAAAGATAATCAAACAAGTTCCAAAATGGAAGACATTGCTTCGAAAGTTCTTCAGAGCAGTAAATACAATGATCTGACAAAATCACTTGCTGGAAGTGTCCTCTCTCAGGCAGAAAAGGAAAGATGAATGAATAGGAATTGATTGAAAGTAGAGGTAACCTTATGAGAGCTACGAAAATTAAAATGAAGACTGGATGTGGTACATCCAATAATTTACTCGAAATTGATTCCATCTATATTACGGGTAGTACTCAGGATGGATATTACACGAAAGCTGCAGTGCATGATTATGTTAAAGAGCACCCTGGAACTTTACAAGTAAATATTACCCCGTACCCTAATGTGGTACATGCTACAAGTGTTAATGGTGAAAAGTATGTAAAGTCAACGCCGGACTATACCACAAAAGACAATTTATTGAATCTTCCAAGAGAATAAGAAAAGCAGTTAGTAGCAAGCAGATTAATTTAAGCATTAATCTGCTTGCTTACTTACTCGCTGGAGGATTATTCAATAAAAGATCTTTACTAATTGGTACTTAACATTAACACAGAGGTTTTTGTAATCTTACTAATTTGGCGCTCTCGTCTTGAGGAAACATCAAGAACCTGATGATTCTGTTCCAGATATTTAGATACAGCATCGTACAGCTTGTGATAAAAACGAGTTGCAACATAATCTTTAAATGAACGGTTCTGCGTCATGGCCAGTCTCCACGATTTTCATTGAGAAATTTCTTCTTGGTTCCGTGTCATAACATATGGTAAGTAATGAAGTTCAGAGCGGGCAGCGTGTATTTAACTTCGAAGAAAATATTTGCGAACACGCAAATTTCGTTGTATGACCTTCCAAGAAGCTATATAATATGAGTAAACACACACAGTATCCGACTCTCCAGAGGTGAGGTGTCATTATGGCTATCAGTTATAACAAGCTTTGGAAGCTGCTAATCGATAAGGGTATGAATAAACAGGACCTTAAGCAAGCATCCGGGATCAGCACTACCTCTATGGCGAAACTTGGAAAATGTGAGAACATCACGACAGACGTCCTGCTGAAGATCTGCAGGGCTCTCGACTGCGATATTGCTGATATTATGGAGGTCGTGCCGGGTACAACAGTTATGAAGGCATCTGAGTAAGGCTCGTAGTACTGATTCTAATTGTCCAAAACGACTTCGGGAAAGGAGATTGATCCATGTGGTGCAGGGCTTGTAGCCGCGAAACAGAGACTGAAAAATGCGAGCTGTGCGGAACAGTAACTGAGCCGGATATTCCGCTCGAAATTTACTGGTGCGAGAACTGCAAGGCACCGATCATTAAGTTTGCCACTGATATCGATAAGGATATCTGCCCATCATGTAAACAGACAACCTCTTATCTATGCACGGACCTTCGCCCCGTTTTTCCCGAAGAGCGCCTACTTCTTGAGGTTTTGACAGGAAAGCCGCTCGCCTACATGGATAAAAGTGTTTGGGCATCAAACAATAGGTATTACATAGACGGGAAACCTCTGACGGTTTCATTGAAGGCATATAAGAATCAGACGGTCACTGATATTCAACGGCAGCTAGAGCAGTTCTCACAGCAGAACAGCTCCGTCTTTTTCGAGGATAACATAAAGACCTTCGTCAGTATCAACCGGCTCCGGCTGAGATTCATCATTGACGAGGCGCATACATTCATCAAACAGACTGTAAAGCCATACCCGCGTGAGTGCCTGGTGATATCGTTCTCGGGAGGCAAGGATTCTACAGTTACAGCTGACTTGACTATCAAGGCTCTCGGAGACCCTTCCCTCGTACATATCTTCGGAAATACGACGCTAGAGTTTCCGCTTACCGTAGAATACGCCGAGCGCTATCGTAAGGCGAATCCCAAAGCGATTTTCAAGACCGCGATCAATCGCGAGCAGGACTTTTTTAACATGTGCGAGGACATTGGACCTCCAGCAAGAATGCTCCGGTGGTGCTGCTCGATGTTCAAGACGGGACCCATCACCCGTGTCCTGAACAGCATGTACTGCGATAAGGATATACTCACGTTTTACGGTATCCGCAAGTGCGAGTCTGTCGCTCGCAGCAAGTATAACCGAGTTGAGGATAACGCTGAGTCAGTAAAAATCCAGAAGCAGAAGGTGGCGTCGTCCATCTTCCTCTGGAAAGACATCGACATTTGGCTCTATATATTCGGAGAAGAAATAGATTTCAACGCGGCCTACCGCCTCGGCTATGACCGCGTAGGTTGTTGGTGCTGCCCGAATAACAATGAGCGGGCACAGTTCCTATCTCAGATATACATGCCTGATCAATACAAGAAGTGGCATAACTTCCTCGTCAACTTTGCGAAGCGCATCGGAAAGCCTGATCCGGAAGAATACATCAACAGCGGAAAGTGGAAAGCTCGTCAAGGCGGTAACGGCCTTGAAGCCGCACAGGATGTTAAGATCCGTTACACAAACTGCACCACCGAGGACAACGCTAAGGTCTATCAGCTTAATAAACCGATAGACGACAGCTTCATTAGCCTGTTCGTTCCGTTCGGGCGAATAGCTCCTGAACTCGGACGAAAGCTCATCAACGAGACAATTGTTGTGGACATGAAGACTAATACGCCTATCCTTTCAATTCAGCCATTCGCTCAGGAAGGCTATGAGTATTCGGTAAAGGTCAAGACAATGAATGTGGCAAGGCACGATGACCTCCAGCGTATGGTGAGTTATCAAATAAGGAAATACAACGCCTGCCGGCGCTGCCTCAAGTGCGAGTCCCTCTGCCGGTTCGGTGCGATCTCAATAATTGGTGGCGTCTACCAGATAAACTTGCAGAAGTGTCAGCGGTGCAAAATGTGCGTAACCGCAAAGTACCTTGACGGCGGCTGTACGATGGGAAAGTATTTAAGGACGAAAGGATAAAAATATATGAAATTCCGCGCTCATGATACATTTTTTATCCGAAAGGGTTGGCTCTCTAAGGGAATGCGAAGTGTTCTCGCCTCCTCTGATGTATTTATCAGCAAGACAAATAACCCTATGGACGTACTTGGCATTGGCGCAAACATGGTCAAAGCCCTACGCTACTGGATGGTGGCAGTCGGGTTGACCGGAGAGGCTGACACAGGACCAAGAGTACAGACGCCCACTGATCTAGGCAGGATTATCCAAGCGAATGATCCGTACTTCGAAGAAACGGGGACATTGTGGTTGCTCCATTATATGCTCGTCCGCGATAAAGAAGCGACTGACACAGAGGCTACGGCGTGGTGGTATTTCTTCAATGAATTCAAAATGACTGAGTTCACGCGGGAGGACTTCCTCGCGCAGATAAGCAAGTTCCTTCGCAACAGCGATGAAGGCGAAAAGCCTATGAGGACAATTGAAGACGACTTCAACTGTATAATCAACACTTATGTTTCTCGCATGAAGTCAAATTCTGAAAAGGTCAAGCCCGAAAGCAATATTGATTGCCCCCTCGGAGAGCTCGGGCTTATCGATATTGTGGGAACGGAGAAAGGCGGAGGCAGACAAAAGATATATCGCAAGAGCGCACCGAAAAAGGACATGCTTCATCCTCTGATTCTGCTTGCCGTCCTCGTTGACCAGGCTCGCGGTGAGAAAGAAGTCCGCATATCCAGTATCCAGAATGATAACGGAAATGCAGGAAAAGCCTTTAACCTTGACATCATAAGCCTAACGTCACTTCTATATAAGATTGAAATACTCGGCCATATCAAGGTGAATAGGACGGCGGGGCTGGATGTTATAAATATACTGACTAACTGGAACTTCTACGATTGCGTGAGTGAATATTACAGAGAAATCAATGGATGATTAGGTCGCAAGGAGCTTAGCACATGAGAGAACTGATTGAAATATCCAAGGGGTTTCAAACCTCTGTCAATATCGCCTATGACCTGAATAATGACGATAAGGTTCGGGGATTTATTCCGACTATGTCGTCTCTTGACGTGATTGAGGACGTGCTGCTTTCTACAGTGCCGACTTCAACACAGAGAGCCAGGATACTTATCGGCGCATACGGCAGAGGGAAATCCCATATTATTTTGGTCTTACTGTCTATGCTCTTCCGGAAAGGTGAAGACACAGGTAAGGCTCTGTTCGGCGCGCTTCTTGAAAAGATGAAAGCAAGCAATCCCGATCTTTACAGATTTGCTATTGAGTACATAAACAGCGACCAGAAGATACTTCCAATCGTAGTGCGCGGCAGTAGTACGAGCCTCACGCAGTCTTTTCTAAGTGCCATCCAGCAAGCCCTCAGTGAAGAAGGCTTTTCTGACCTTATGCCCGAGACACATTTCAAAGCAGCGGTTAATCAGATTGAGAAATGGCGGGATGAGTATCACGATACATATAAAAAACTGAAAGCTACGCTCAGCAAATCCGTGAGCGATTTCATACTCGCCCTTAACGAATACGACGTGAATGCTTACGAAGAGTTTGCGCAGGTATATCCGACGTTGACATCTGGCAGCATGTTCAATCCCTTCCTGGGCTTTGATATTGTCGATCTTTATGAGAATATCACTGTCAAGCTGAAGGACAAGGGGTATTGCGGCGTCTATGTGATATACGATGAATTCAGCAAGTATCTTGAATCAAGCATCGCCTCAGCTACAAACAGCGACATTAAGCTCTTGCAGGATTTCGCTGAAAAGTGCAATCGCAGCGGCAATACGCAAATGCACCTCATGCTCATAAGCCATAAAGATATCGCCAACTACATCGATAGCAACCTTCCGAAAGATAAGGTGGACGGTTGGCGCGGTGTGTCCGGCCGATTTAAGCACGTTAATCTCCATAATAACTATTCACAGATGTATGAGATTATATCGGCGGTCATAAAAAAGAATCCAGCGTTGTGGGAGCCGTTTCTCCTAGCAAACCGATTACGTTTTGGTGACTTCAAGGATCGTTTCATCAAAAACGGACTGCTTGATAAGAACAATCAGGATGAGGTTACGACCGCAATTGAGGGCTGCTATCCTTTGCACCCGATTTCAACTTTCATCCTGCCACGCCTGTCTGAGAAGGTAGCGCAGAATGAACGCACTCTGTTTACTTTCTTGTCTGCGGATGAAAAGCATACGCTGTCAGACTTCATTGCTTCGGCTGGAGATTTTGAATTGCTCACGCCTGACTACATCTATGACTACTTTGAGCCTCTACTCAGAAAAGAGCCGTACACAAGCGAAGCTCACAAGATATATAAGCTGACGGCGAGCGTCCTTCGGAGAGTGGAAGGGAAACCGCTGCACGAAAAGATCATCAAGACCATCGCTCTTATTTATCTGGTAGAGCAGTTTGAGAAGTTGCCGCCTGTTGTAGACGTGATCGTTGACGCTTACCGCGATTCGTTTAGTTCCACAAAAGAGATCGATCTTACCCTCAAAGACTTAATCGACAATGATTGTGTGGTTTATCTCAAGCGGAGCAACAACTATCTTAAGATCAAGGAAACAAGCGGTGTTGACATACAGGAGGAAATCGCCAAGTATAAGGCTCAGCGGTTGTCGGTCACGACGGCTACAAAAATTCTCAATGAATCTGCCTTTGATAGCTATATGTACCCGACCGCCTATAACGATGCGAATAATATAATCCGTTATTTTGACTTTACTTTTATTGACAGTAAAGATTTTTGGGCTATCACAGATTGGGACAGAAAAATCTCTGGTAGCAATGCAGACGGTGTTATTTACGCTATTATTCCCGGAAGTGAGGATGAAATCGAGAAGCTGCGCCAAGCAATACTCTCAGATAATAATCCCCACGAGCGTATCGTCTTTATCCTTCCGAAAAAGTGGGTAGACATTACGAAGGATGCACTCGACTATGCGGCGGTCACATATCTCAAAAATGAAGCGGCAGAGTCGGGAGACGAAATATTGAATGATGAGTATGCCATATACGTTGAGGATTTATCGGATGTTGTAGGTAGCTTCATCAACAGCTATGCAAGGCCCGAAAAGGGTAGCGCATATTACTTCTATAATGCGAATCAGAACATCTTTCGGCGTAAGGCACAACTGTCAGGCTTGCTCTCGGATATCTGTGGGGCAGTGTTTAATCGAACACCCATCATCAACAATGAGTCGATCAATAAGAATGATCTTCCGACCGTTGCAATCAACAGTCGCACCAAAATACTAGCGGGCCTGCTTGCAAACGAACTTGCCCCCAATATTGGTCTTTCGGGTACAGGTCAGGATGTCTCCATTATGCGTAGCACCCTCATAAAAACAGGAGTGCTTGAAAACGCAGATACCGATCCTAGGATTCAGCTCCAGCCTGCAGATAACAGGATGACGGATCTGCTTACTCAGATTAGCACTTTTTTCACAGAGAATGCCGCAAGGCATGATGGGGTAAGCTTTCAGTCTCTATATGATACGCTTACGCTCCATAGAAACGGATTCGGATTGAAGTATGGTGTAATCCCTATATACATCGCCCTCGTACTTCATTTGTATAAGAACAACCTTGTGATCCTATATCGCGGCAACGAGGTTAAGATCACACCTGAGTTGCTCAATGATATTAATGAGTCACCGAGCGAATACTCTGTTATCCTCGAAAATTGGAATGAGGAAAAGGCGCAATACATGGCACAGTTAGAAGAAGTCTTCTCTGAATTTGTCACCGAGCGTGAGAAAGCCTATAACAGCTTTACCTATCTGTTTCTCGCCATGAACCGCTGGTATCTGTCCTTACCGAAGTTCGCCAAAGAATCAACGCAGAAGTATAGCGAAAACAATAAACCGGAAAAGATCGCGCAAGACCGGAGGAAGTTTTTAGGCAGCCTCAAACAGATGAACGTCAATCCGCGCGAATTCCTGTTTGAAAAGATTTTCGATACCTACGGATATAGGACATTCAACGTGAATGTTGTCGATAATATCAAAGCAACCAAGGACGAGTATGATGGCGCTGTTAAAAATCTGATTGTTTACTTGAACAACGCGGTCAAAACGTTGTTTGCAAGTGGAAAGTCAAACGGAAGTTTGGCGTCCACCATTAAGGATTGGTACGAAACCTTAAGCGAGAGAACGAGGCAGCACTTATTTTTCGGCAGCGAAAGTAAAATTCTTGAACTGATGGCGACGGTAACAAATGATGAGAACTCCTTCATACAGCGCCTTACTAAAGCAGTCACCTATTTGCGAATTGATGATTGGAATAGTGATACGGTAGATATTTTCCTGAGGGATTTGCAAGCATTCAAAGAAACTGTCGAGGGCTTTAATGCCCAAACTGATTCAGATAAGCAAAAAACATCATCGTATGAAATCATCTTTACAGATGCTGATGGTGTTGGGGTCGTAAAGCGATTTAACAAGACGGCCTACAGTGACCGTGCAAAGTTGCTCCTTAATGAAATCAAAACAGCTATTGAAGAAATGGGACAGTCGATCAGCGAGCATGAGAAACGCCAAGTATTGATTGATATTTTGGAGAGGTTGAGCAAATGAAAGAGATAGACATTCTAAGCTCTATACCTACTTCAAAAGTTGATTTTGTTTTAAATTCTTTTTTTTGGGATAATTTTGATGCAAAAATAAAGGCAGAGCTTCACGCAACGCAAGTTTGGCTTGAGGCGAAGTTCCTTGCTGCAGATGGCGATCTTAACTCTGAGATGAGCGATCTCCCTACCAATACAGGAGGAATTTATCTCTTTGTCGCAAAACCAAACTTAATTCCCAACTCACACTTTTATTTATTGTACGTGGGACGTGCGCATTATACTTATAACCAGAACCTTAGAAAAAGATGCAAGGAGTATATAAAAGAGCAGTCTAGGCCAAAGGTAAAAAGAATGATTGAAGGCTGGGGGCAATACCTATATGTTAGGTATTTACCATTAACTGATAATGACCTTATTGATTCCATAGAATCGGAGATCATTAATAAGGTATTACCGCCATTTAATGATATGATCCCAGATAAACAAATTCGGACAGCCGTCAAAGCATTCTCAGTGTAAGGGGGAAGGACTATGAAAATTCCTGCAATTAGGGCAAGGATTGGAGTATGGGTTTATTATATTTCGACTATGACATTTGAGCAAGTAAGGAAGTATGTTAAACCAGTTGATGATGAGCTTCATAAATCAACTGTCCTTCGAGAAATGCTTCAACGAAGTATTACCGATAACTATAAGAAAATAGCAACCTACATTGAGCAGCAGGAAGAGCGTTTTTTTAATTCATTAGTTTTAGCCGTATATGACGGTGATCCACAGTGGCATGAGATCCGTCTAGACTTTGGTGCCGATGAGGAATATTATGACATTGGATTGCTTGAATTGACTGGCGATGAAAAGATTTTTCCGGTTGATGGACAACACAGAGTAGAAGGCATAAAAGAGGTTTTAAAAAAGAGTGATAAGTTTGTATCAGAACGTATATCTGTCATTTTTATTGGTCACAAAAACGACGAAACAGGCATGCAACGTGCGAGGCGGTTATTCAGCACTTTAAACCGATATGCAAAACCTGTATCGAAGAGAGATATTATTGCTCTAGATGAAGATGATTGTGTTGCAATTGTCTCACGTAATCTACTAGAATCTTTTCCTCTATTTGAAAACGAAAGGATTCTTGATGCGAAAGGAAAAGCTATACCAGAGAGCAATACTAAAGCATTTACTTCGATAATTACTTTTTATGAAAGCAATTACGAACTGCTCAACCTCTTTCTGGCTAATGTTGAGGTAAAAGATCCTGATGGAAGAAAAGTAAAAGGTGGAACAAAGGCAAAAGAGTATATAAGATTTAGACCAAATGATGAACAACTATCTAAATTTGAAATCTTATGTAGAGAATTCTGGGATAGTCTAGTCAGCGAAATCGATGATATTAAGAGTTATATTAGTAATCCCGCAAATACAACTAATTTTAGAAATCGAAATGGAGGAAACCTTCTTTTTAGACCAGCTGCACTAATTCCATTCGTTAAATCCATTCTCGTTATCCATAAAAAAACAGAAAATAGCTTCGAGGACATAGCAAGGAAAATGAATAAAATTGAACTAAATATTAATTCTGCCCAATGGGGTGGTGTCCTGTGGGATAGAAAAAACCATAAGATGCTTGTGAATCATCATAAGGCTGTAGAGTTACTCCTAATTCATTATTATGATAAAAACCTGTTATTGCCAGATGAGCAAAAGAGACTTATCAGTGCTTACGCAAGTGCGGTTCAAATGACACAAGTAGAAGCCGCAAACCAACTTGAAATAGACATATAAAAATGAGGAGAATACTATGACCGCCTATTTTGATAATGCCGCAACGACTTTTCCTAAACCGGAAGAAGTTTATCAGTTCATGGATACTTTCTACCGTGAATGCGGCGTGAATGTCGGGCGTGGTCAGCATAAACTGGCAGCTAAGGCCGCGGCGCTCGTTGCCGAAACCCGCAGACTACTTCTCGACCTCAACCGCTGCCACAACAAAACGGTCATTTTCACACCTTCAGCGACAGAAGCATTAAACCTCATTCTGCGGAGTCTCATCTGCAAGGATAACCTCAACATATACGTATCTCCCTTCGAACATAACGCGGTTACAAGGGTTATCAACTATGCGGCGCAGACCTTCAAGTTCAATGTGATCACCCTTGCCTTTAATAAGGAGACCTATAATTATGACCTTGAGCAGATCAAGTATCAGTTCGCCGAGAACAGGCCGAACGTAGTCATAATAAGTCATGCAAGTAACGTTTGTGGTGTGATCGCTCCTATTGTTGAAATTTGCACTCAGTCAAAGAGATACGGCGCAACGAACGTTATCGATATGTGCCAGACAATGGGTCTCATTGATACCGACCTCAATAACAATAACATTGATTATGCAGTATTCGCCGCTCATAAAACGCTTTACGGACCTCTGGGTTTAGGCGGTTTCATAATGAACCCTGATTTCCGCCTGGAACCGCTGCTTTATGGTGGTACGGGAACAGATTCAGCAAACCCTTTACTTCCTGATGTTCTGCCTGACCGCTATGAATCCGGAAGCCCAAACATACAAGCAATCTCAGGTCTAAATGCGTCCTTAAAATGGATTGACCGTGTCAGAATAAATACGATTTTCGA
Source organism: Dehalobacter sp. DCA (assembly GCF_000305775.1). NCBI lineage: Bacteria > Bacillati > Bacillota > Clostridia > Eubacteriales > Desulfitobacteriaceae > Dehalobacter > Dehalobacter sp. DCA. The sequence continues at coordinate 2,499,807 of NC_018866.1, read as the reverse complement.
GAAGGAAAATGAAAACCACAAGCGGTTGGTTGATTTGCTCTCAAGGTATAGTAACATTAAGATTGTATCACCGCTTGACCCTGCACTAGGCATTGGTGTCGTTTCAACGGTCTTTGAGGGATATAGTAGTGATAACATTGGGCAGATACTCAGCGAACGAGACATCGCTGTCCGTTCTGGGCTACATTGTGCTCCGGATGCTCACCGCTTCTTAGGGACTTTCCCCTCCGGAACGGTGAGATTCAGCGTCGGGTATTTTAATACTGACGAAGATTTCGTACAGCTTGAAGCTGCATTAGAGTATATCCTAGAGAATAGTTGAGGTAAGAGAAATGGATTTAACCAGATTCAAGAAGGTGCTGTCAACATATGCAACGGACGAGTTGAAAGCTCTTCTAGGAAATAATCTTGCTGACATGCTGATTGAATGGACACCAAATGATCAGTCGTTATTTAAGAAGACCACATTGGCAGATATGATTGCTACAATACATGGTGTAACGATTCTGAAGGACAAGTCTTTTCGGCAATTATTTCTCACTCGACTGGGAAAAAACGACATACTATCGTTTCGCGATGTAATGCCAAAGAAATATCAGGCATCAACTGATTTGAAGGAAATAGTCGAATTTGTCGCTGCTCGTTCATGGCGTAAAGACAATGTAAACGATCATTTGCTCTCATTGCTAGGAATTACAGAAGATATTTTTCAACAAGAGAATTCAGAAGAGGACGCAGTTGCGTGCATTTCAGCTCCGGAACGTTTCTTTGAGCTGCTAGATTACCAATTTGTGGTCAAACAACGCCTCCTTAATGAACTTATGTCTGATACCCCATTAGTCAGGATGCTGGTTCAAATGCCCACAGGAACCGGTAAAACAAAAACAGCGATGCACACGATTGTACACCATTTTAATATCAACCTTAATAAGCAAGGCTTGGTTATTTGGCTGGCTCACACAACAGAGCTGCTTTATCAAGCCTATGAGACATTCATTTCTGTTTGGCGGCATCTTGGTAAGGGCGATGTAAAGACATATAAGCTCTGGGGTAAATTTGATATTCCCGACGATGGAGAACCGCTTTCCGGCTTTCTTTTCTGCGGTTTTCAAAAGCTCATGTCTATAGCTGCTAGCAAACCGCAGGTATTTAATCGTCTTGTTGAGGATTGCCGTCTTGTTGTCGTAGATGAAGCGCATAAAGCAGCGGCTACAGAAACCAAAAAGCTGATTAACGGACTGATGATTCGAAAACCCAATATGTCCGACCGCTCATTAATCGGGCTGACGGCGACACCGGGCAGAAACATCTCCGACAACGAAGACATTCAGCGCTTAGTAAACATGTTCGAAGGCAGAATTATCGGCATCGACCCTGAAATTATTAACAGCATCAACCTTTCAAGGGTTAAGGCACTTAATGCCAAAAATGAAACAGATATAATCCGCCATTTTCAGTCTCGACAGATTTTAGCAAAGATACATCGCGAACGTATTACTTACCCTGAATCGCTAAGCGAACGAGAGTTAAGAAAGCTCAGAATTCAGGCTACCGCAAATGGATACGACGATTACTCAAAAAAGTTCATTGAAACGATAGGGCGGAATAAAAGCCGAAATTTATCGATCCTCGACAAACTGATACACTTGAATGAAGACAAAATTCCCACGATTGTATTTGCCTGTTCGGTTGAGCATGGGTCATTACTTTCGGCAGCGCTTACTCTGCAAGGCATCAATAATGCCTGTGTATTCGGAAACATGGATCCTGTTATGAGAAGACAGGCGATCCGACGCTTCAAGGATAGAGAAGACGGCCTTAATATCCTAATAAACTTTGAAGTGTTGACTACGGGGTTTGATGCCACGAATATTAAATGTGTTTTTATTACTAGACCAACACAATCCGTCGTCCTGTATAGTCAGATGATCGGACGCGGTCTCCGAGGACCGATGATGGGAGGCAACGAAACTTGCTTACTTGTCGATATTGAAGACAACCTCAAAAAGTATGACGAATCATCGGCGTTCAGGTTCTTTGAGAACTATTGGAATTACGACATAAAGAGCGAGCATAATCAGGAGGAGAAAGTATGAGCCAGTCGATTATAAACATAGAGCAATACGGAGATGCCCTCAGGAACACTGGATACAAGAACATCGAAAGCGCAGTATCCGAGATCATCGATAACTCTATCGAGGCTGAAGCAACAGATGTCTTTGTCATTGTAACTGATACCTTGCCATCATATGCGAGCAGGAGAATTGTAACAGAGATTGCATTCCTGGATAATGGAACAGGGATGGACAGAGAAACCCTAGACACATGTTTGCAGATTGGTTCAAGCACCCGCCGAGAAAGGCGGGGAATGGGAAGGTTCGGTGTCGGTTTGCCACAAGCCTCGCTTCATGTTTGCCCAAGGGTAGAGGTCTATTCGTGGCAAGGCGGAGTCGGAAACTGCCTGATGATATATCTTGACATTAACCTTATCCAACAAGGAATCCAAACCGAGTTTGACGAGCCGCAAGCGGTTGATATTCCTGATAAGTACTCCGACTACTTGCAATACTCCGATGATAATCATAAGCAGTTCGATTTTAGTCAAAGCGGTACGCTCGTCGTGTGGAAGGACTGCGATAACGTCAGTCCCGGAACTGTTATGCCGCTTTTCAAAAGGCTTGAGTTTGCTTTAGGGCAGAAGTTTAGGCACCTAATTCAGTCCGGGATACAGAGCATTTATTTGCGTCACACTCAAAATGAAACCATAGATAGACAGGTGATGCCGAACGATCCGCTCTTACTTATGAAGCCAAACCTTGTGTTGGGAAATTTTAATTCTCCTGGAACAATCAGAGAGCGTGATAATATTGCCTTTACGGAGCCTCTGTTTGAACCTTTTAAAAATGACGATTATCCTGATGGTATTATGAGAGTACCTGTTCGATATCAAGATCGTGACACGAAAGAAATCCGCCAATCCACAGTAACCCTCACATTTTCTGTTGTTCGCCGTGAGTTTTATGACATCACTGCAATAAAGAAAGATCCAGGTGCTACTGCCATGGGTGGGCATGTAAAAAAGCTCGAGGGCATTTCTGTGGTTCGTGCTGGTCGAGAGATCGACTTTGGTCAATTCGATTTTTACACCAATCGAAACAAGCCGGAACACCGATGGTGGGGATGTGAAATTTCATTTGAACCTGAACTCGACGAAGCTTTTGGTGTCTCTAATAATAAACAACACGTCGAGCTTATCGAACTCCCTGATGAGGAATACGAGGATGATGAGTTAAAGCCGCTCTGGCTACAGTTACGGAGATTTATAAGCGATACAATCAGTGCGATGTATAACAGAAATAAAGATATCCGCAAGTTGGCGCGTACTGCTCAGACTGAAACATCACAGGCAGAAGAAATAGTTAATGCGGCCGAGGAAGGGTCTACTGAACCATCGCACAGTCAAGAGGTGCGCGGAGGAAAGTCAGAGGAAGAAGTTCGCAATGACGCTCACGATTTTATAACTCATCAGACGGGTGAAGAACCGTCGGATGAGATTATCGACGTCTACTTGTCAAACAAAATCAATTTTATTTATAAGAACAACGGGCGCAACCATTTCTTTGACTATAATCTTGAAGGCTTAGGGACAGCGAGTTGTATCATCAATACAGCGCATGTGTTCTACACGAACTTTGTCCAACGTTTGGAAGATGATCCCGATTTCAAAACTGCCTTTGAGCTTTTTCTAGCATCATTGGTTATTACAATTGATCAAGCAAGCGAGAAAGACCGCGAGGCATTTGACGAGCTCATAACAACCTGGAATGAAAAACTCCGAAGGTACATAAATGAGCAAGTCGGAAACAAATCGTAGCGGGAGATATCTATGTATGAGATTATCTATCACGACAGAATAAAGACTGTTTTAGAACAAGAGTTTTCGAAGGTCAGTGATAACCTCCAGATCATATCCGCATATTGCAAGACTGCCGCGCTAGCATATGTTGATTCAAAAGTATCTTCGGCTCCGGTCACGAAACGTCTGATGGTACGGTTTCGTTTAGATGATATTCTGAGTGGAGCTACAGATTTAGACATCTATATTTATTGTAAGCAATACGGATGGGATCTGTACATACTGCTTGACCTACATGCGAAGACTTTTATCTTCGACCGGAAGAGATGGATTGTCGGCAGCGCAAATCTAACATCCAGAGGTATAGGTCTAGCTAAGGAAAGTAATCTGGAGATGGCTATGCTTGCTGAGGTTGACCCAGACGAGCTGGTTATGATAAATGCGATGTTCGACAAGTCAACGCTAATGACAGATAATCTCTACGAGCGGATGAAAAAGCAAGTTGAATGTGTGAATAACGGGCATTTGTCAATGAATGAGTGGGATGATGACATAGTCAATATGATTAGAGATGATATAACAACGCTCTTTACGCACGATTTCCCAAAGACAAAAACACCGTTTGAAATCAATGCTGACGATTATCTGATGCTTGGGCTGACAGTCGGCGATCATGATAAATCAGAAATAGTTAGGGCTCTTCAGTCCAGCCGAGGCTTCAAGTGGCTTATGTCAACACTTCGGGCAAGCAATAATCAGCAGCTATACTTCGGCGAATTGACAGCCAAACTCCATGACGCATTAATAAATGATCCGAAGCCGTATCGAAAAGAAGTTAAGCAATTACTTGCGAACTTACTGAACTGGATTTCATTACTCGGCTTCGACAACATTAAAATTGAGCGGCCTAATTATTCGCAGGTTGTTCGTCTATTATAACATCACATTGTAACTACAGCGCAGAGGATATTCCTGACGCTGCACAGTTTATTTTAAGATGCAGGAAGATAGAAGCCGGACTTAACTCAGGAATGAATTGAGAGAAGAATTGATTGAGGATCAAATTGTTACTAGTTTTTTTGGGGGGTTAACCCCTTAAAAAACTCCTCAAAGTCAACATCAAAAATCTCCTTGAATAAAATCAGGTCGCTGACATAGATGTTCCTAACCCCTTGCTCAATATGGGCATAATTTGCTCTTGACATGGAACGGCCTGATAATTGTAGCTTAGTTACCATATCCGTTTGAGAATAGCCGCGGCTTTTTCTCAAACGTTGTATATTTGCGCCAATATGGACATCTTGTAATATTTTTTGCACTGCGTGTCCCTCCTGCCGTGATACTATATAGTATCCATTTTTTATTGATTTTAGCAGGAAGAAAAAGTAAAATAGATACCAAGTGGTATCTTGTGAAAATTATTTGATAGCAAGTAACCGTAGTAAAGAAAATATTTGATTATTAAGGTGATACAAATTGGCGGATTACAAGAGGATGTATACGGAACTATTCAACAAAGTAACTGTTATCATTGAACAGCTGCAGGAGATTCAGCAGCAAACAGAACAAATGTACATAGAAAGCCCCGAACCAAAAATTTTTCTGATAAAGCGGGAAGATGATGTGATGAATTCAGAATGTAAAGAATAAGCGGCATACGAAATAGACAATGATATAATGTGCAACATATATCATCTTAATAATCCGTTTTATTGGACACCTCTCATTTTATTATTAATCTGGGAGGTGTTCTTTTATATCTAAAATAAAGGGCTGCTTTAAATCAGGATTTATAGAAATGGGAGGAATTATTGTATTATCTGCCCAATACAGCAAAAATACGGTTTATTGTTTACTGGAAAAAAGAAAACGCGGATTCTGAGATCAGAATTGCTTTGCCGGAGCTTTATTTTGAAAAGAAAGAATAATGTATGACTGTATTTTGCCTCATGGAATTAATTGGTTGACCAAGAACGTATGTTCTTCTATAATGGATATAGATTTACTGGCTTCTGCAAATCTGTGGATATCAAACTTTATTGCTATAGAGCGGAAGGAATAGAAGCTATGGGAAGAAAAAAGAAATTAATATTCGTAGTTCCGCCGCTGAGTACCTGACTTTTGTCGCGAGCGTTGGTGATGATCAAGACAGCGTTGAAATGCGTTATGAGGATGAGAATATCTGGCTCACACAATAGTTGATGGCTACTTTGTATGACGTAGAAACACACACGATTAACTACCATATCAAAAGGATCTTTGCTGACTCGGAGTTAGAAGAGAGTGCAGTTATTCGAAATTTTCGAATAACTGCTGCGGATGGAAAGACCTATGATACTAAGCATTATGCCTTACAGATGATTATTGCCCTTGGCTTTAAGGTCAACTCCGAAAGAGCTGTGCAATTTCGTAAATGGGTTAATCAAATCGCCAAAGATTATACAATTAAAGGCTGGGTAATGGATGATGAACGAATAAAGAATGGCTCTTTGACCGATAAATATTTAAGTAAACTCGGAAGGTAATCTAATATGAGACAGGAAAATAAAATTATTTTGTACATGACGGACAGCGGCAATGTGACGGTTTCGGTACGTTATGAGGACGAAAACTTCTGGATGACGCAAAAAGCAATTGCGGAGCTGTTTGAAGTTGGCGTCGCCGCTATTAGTAAACACATTAATAATATTTATGAAGATGAAGAATTAACTGCGGAAGCAACTGTTTCCAAAATGGAAATAGTTCAAGAAGAGGGCAGCCGAACTGTAAAGCGTACGGTGGAATTTTATAGTTTGGATATGATCATCGCTGTAGGATATCGTGTTAACTCAAAAAAGGCGACACGCTTCCGTCAATGGGCCACTAAAACGCTGCACGAGTATATCCAAAAGGGGTTTGTGCTGAATGACGATTTTTTGAAGAACGGCAAGCCTTTCGGCAAAGATTACTTTGATGAATTGCTGGAACGTATCCGCGAGATTCGAGCCAGTGAGCGAAGAGCGTACCAGAAGATTGCCGATGTGTTCGAACAATGCAGTTACGACTATGACAAAGACAGCAGTTCTACCCGGGAGTTCTATTCTTTTGTGCAGAACAAGCTCCATTATGCTATAACCGGAAAGACAGCTGCAGAATTAATTGCCGAGCGGGTCACGCTTGAGCATCCTACAATGGGACTGACTACATGGAAAGCAGCACCGGATGGAAAGATTATCAAGCGTGATGTGGGGGTTGCGAAAAACTATCTTAATGAAAAGGAACTTACGCGTCTTAACCGCATCTTGACCATGTTTATTGATTATGCAGAACTAATGGCTGAGGACGAAGTACCGATGAGCATGATGGACTGGCTGCGCGAAACGGATCATTTTTTACAGAGCAACCGACGAAAAGTCTTAAAAGATAAAGGGTCAATTTTCGCATGAGGATGCAGTAAAAAAAGCGGAAGACATTTACGGGCAGTTCCGCTTTCAGCAGGATAAGGACTACATCTCGCAATTCGATAAAGAAATGGCAAAGTACCTTAAGGGTAAAGACGGTAAGGACGAATGAACCATGATAGACAAGCAGCTTACGATGATGCTTGTTCCGTTATATTTTCAAGCTTAATCAACGAAACACTGGGAATATCCAGGGTCCCGCTTTGGTAACAAGTCATTTAAACGAATGATTTTACTGCCTTTACTTTCATAATAGCGCAGCATTTCGTCAATTTTCCTTTTATCATAACTGGTAATGCAATCTGATAGGACATTAACGCCATAATTTGCTTTGCATAAGTTGTAACAGGTTGATTTAACACAAGCAATAGCATCTGCTCCTGTTATGTAGAAATCACATATTTCATTTTTACTAATAAAGTCTGCAAATTCTTCACTGCTTAATGCGTTTCCTTTGTATTTTGTAAAAACATTTTTTGATACTATTTTCAAGTCTGAAGCTAATTCAGACCCATATGTATTGGTTTTAAAAGTCCTCGTACCGGCTGACAAATTTTCATGCCTTATATAAATAACATGAATATTATTATGGACTGCCCAATCAATCGCTTTATTGATATTGTCAATAATATCCTTATAATTTTTTGTTATGTCATTTTGAATATCAATGATTACTAAGGCTTTTTTCTGCATAGTGTCTCCTCCTGATAGGTAGATTGATTTGTTTGCTATTTTATTGTACCGTGTAATTGTTGACAACAGTGTGGCAACAATCCATAATGATAAAAAAAATTTTGAAGGCGGCTATCAGATGAAGGTTGACAGGCTTGTTAGCATTATTATGATACTCCTTGATAAAGAGCGTATAGGCGCACAGGAGTTAGCAGATATGTTTGAAGTTTCACCCCGCACAATCTACCGCGACATAGACACTATCAACCTGGCGGGTATTCCTGTTCGCGCAACATCGGGAGTGGGCGGCGGCTTTGAAATCATGCAGAAATACAAGATTGATAGAAAGGTTTTTTCGACTACCGACCTTTCCGCTATCTTGATGGGGCTTTCCAGTCTTTCCAACATGATACGAGGTGATGAACTGGTAAACGCCCTTGCGAAAGTCAAGAGTTTTATCCCCGCCGATAGAGCGAAAGACATTGAATTAAAAGCAAATCAAATATATATAGATTTAAGTCCGTGGATGGGCAACAGGAACATACAACCATATTTAGAAATTATCAAAACAGCTTTACAGGAAAGTAAGCTACTTTCGTTTGAATATGCAGACCGCTACGGAAATAAAACCGCACGAACAGCCGAGCCGTATCAGCTTGTATTGAAAAGTAGTCATTGGTATTGGCAAGGGTATTGCCATAAAAGAAATGATTTTCGCCTATTCAAACTATCCCGCACATCAAACCTACAAATACAAGAGGAATTTTTTACGCCACGAGATTATCAAAAACCGCAGTTGGATTTTACTGATATTTTGGCAACGATGCAAACAAAAATCAAAATTCGTATTCATAAATCTGTCATGGACAGGGTGCTTGATTATTGCACTTATGAACACTTTTCGCCAGACGGTGATGAGCATTACATTGTTAGTTTTCCTTTCGTAGAGAACGAATACTACTACAATATTCTTTTCAGTTTCGGGGATAAATGCGAGTGTTTAGAGCCGTTACATATCCGCACAGAAATGAAGCGTAGAATACATGCTATAGCTACCTTATACGAAAGCTAGAACAAGGAGTCTATTCTCATATTCACAATCAGAACAAATATACATAGAAAGCCCTAAAACGAAAATATTTCTCTTGCCATGCTGAGTAATGTGGTATAAAATACCACTAGAACATATGTTCGATATTTAATTGTCTCAGAGGAGGAAAGCTCATATGACTGAGATTGAAAAATATTCTGAAAAAACTTTTGAGTCCATCAAACATTTGACTACAGAGGGTATTGAGTTTTGGTATGCCAGAGAGTTAAAGGTTGTATTGGAATACCAACAATGGAGGAGTTTTACCGATGTAATAGAGCGTGCAAAGATCGCTTGCCAAAATAGCGGCTATCTTGTTGCAGACCATTTTGCGGAGATCCGCAAAATGGTTGATATCGGTTCAGGTGCTGAACGAGAGATAGAAGATATAATGCTTTCCCGTTATGCATGTTATTTAATTGTTCAAAATGGAGACTCTCGAAAAAAAGTGATTGCAATTGGACAAACCTATTTTGCCGTAAAGACACGTCAGCAAGAATTAATTGAGAACTATGATCAGTTGAATGAAGAACAGAAGCGTTTAGCAATCCGCAACGAGATGATTATCCATAATAAGTCTTTAGCTGAGGCGGCAAAAGAGGCCGGCGTTGTTGAAGCAAAGGATTATGCGGTTTTTCAAAATAAAGGGTACCAAGGGTTGTATGGCGGCTTTGGGGTGAAAGAAATCCATGAACGCAAAGGCTTAAAGAAGAGCCAAAAAATACTCGACCATATGGGAAGCACCGAATTAGCGGCAAATCTATTCCGAGCTACTCAAACAGATGAAAAACTGAGAAGAGAGAATATTAAAGTAAAAGATAAAGCCAATCAGACTCATTTTCAAGTAGGACAAAAGGTAAGGCAAACGATTAAAGAATTGGGAGGAACCATGCCGGAGGATTTGCCAACACCGGGGAAGAGCATTCAGCAAATTGAGAAAGAACATAAGAGTAGGTATAAGGAAATAGAATAAATGCTTTAAGGGAAGATAAAAATATTGATCATATTTATGTTTTGGCAATGACAAAAACCAAGGGGTGAATTCCGTGAAAATTTTTATTGGTGGACCCAGAGCCATTAAGGTTATTGATAAAAATGTTGATGAAGGGCTAAAAAAAATAATAAAACGAAATGAAACCGTTTTGGTTGGTGATGCCAATGGCATGGATCGAGCGATCCAGCAGTTTTTTTTCCAGCATCAATACAGGGATGTATTTGTCTATGCCAGTCAAGGTAAAGCCAGAAATAACGTAGGAGATTGGCCGATTCAAACAATTGAGGTCTCGGATAAGGTCAAAGGGTTCGACTTTTATGCAGCCAAAGATAAGACAATGGCCGAAAATGCCGATCATGGCTTTATGATATGGAATGGAAAAAGCAAAGGGACATTAAACAATATTATTAATCTCACGAAGCAAAACAAAAAAGTTTTACTCTATTATACTCCACACAAAAAAATTTATATGATCTATGAAATGGCAGAGGTTGAAAAATTGGCTGCTGCTTGTGGGGAAAATATACGTCGATTATTCTTAAGTCTGTCATCCCGAAAGAGCAAAGATATCACGGATAGAGCCTTGGAGCAAATGTCGCTCTATGATGGATAAGTTATTAAAAATCATTGAAAGTCGATGGTTTTATTTAATTTCCTACTCCAAATTGCGAAAATCATCCGTATTAAAAAAGTCCGATAGGGAGATGTTTAATCCGTCGCATAACTTTTTGATCGTCACGATACCCGGATTTTGGCTTTCATCATTCAGAATACTTTTTATTGTCGATTGTGGTACCCCGGCTCTATAGCTTAACGCATTTGGGTGTTATATCCCGCTCTCTACAAAGATCAACAATTCTATCACCGGAGAAAATAACCGAAGGGATTACTTTGTTGGGAGAAAATGGTTATTGTCGGAATTAGATACTAGGTTGCTAATACAAGCTGAATTTCATGGGATTAGTTAATCAAAAAGGCTCCCCAGCAAGTGATTTACGAAAAACAATGACTGTGGGGAGCTTTCATTCAGCTTATCGCTGTCGTGGTCAACGATAAGGTTTTCCATTATCCCAGCAAATAGTCGATAGTTATACCATAGAATTTCGCGAACATAATTTGTGAGGATTTTATGCGAATAGTGCATATAAATCAATTCTCCTTATTACATGAGGTATAATAGGGTTCGGTGATAAATTTTATATACAAAAGTATGTATTGAAGATCCTATGTTACTGTTATATCGCCAACATAATATCTTTATATTTTGTATGCTTAGTTAGTGATATGACACGAGAGAGGTGTATTTCTCATGCCGGATTACAAGGAAATGTATTTTCAACTTGCCGCTAAAGTAGCAAATGCTGTTGATATCCTTGTCGAAGCACTTCAGCATGGAGAAAACAATTATACCGAAGAAGAAACCCCGGTTATTTCGCTCAAAAATTCTAAACGAGAAAAGAAAGGGGGCGATCAAGCATAATGATCATTCAAACAACCATAAAGAATTTTTGAGGAGCGGGAAATGATGCAAGAAGGCAAACATCATCAAATGGATGATACGATCCGGCTAGTCAGGTGGTTATCCGAACATCCTAAAATCCAAAGCAGGCTGTGCGAAGGAGAATACGAATCCACACCCGAAGAATGTATCGAAATGATCGAAATGCTGGAGAAACATTCATTTTACGATATGATCTTCATTCTTTTGATGAAGAATCGCCACGATCCGGTGATCGATGAAGCCCTTACCAAGATGGTTACGGAAAAGATCGCAAATGAATGGGAGAGAATCGGAACGGAGCAAATGTGCCGGGATATTAAAGAACGGATCAGAAAGGAAATAAAGATAAATGAGGTTCCATAATAACAGGACCATACAAAAAAAGCCCCCTAAGGGTCTTTTTTTGTTCATCAGTTGTTAAAAAATCGAAACGGGGGATCATGGTTAAGTTAATTTATAGGAGTTCTTTATTTTTTCTTTTTTCTTAATAGAAACCAAGCTGCAATGGCAGCTACAACACCATAGCCGAGAACAGAAGAACCGGATTCATTTTGATCGCTATTTGTGTCTGTCATTTCTTGAGTTTTTTGTTCCGATGAAGCTTGTTCTTCAGTGACTGTTGAAACAGGCTCTGCTTTTTCGTCAACATTTAAAGTGATACTATTTGTTTTTCCGTTACTTGATTTAGCTGTTATGATCGCGGAACCAGGATTTGCTGCTGTAACGATACCATTTTCACTAACTATAGCAACATTGATATCACTTGATGACCAAGTAATAGATTTATTCTCTGCATCTGAAGGGTAAATAGTAGCACTTAATACAGTTTTGTTTCCAACTTCTAATACAGTGTTATCCATAGAATTGATCATTACAGAGCTAACGTCAACAGGTTCGGGGATTGTTGTTTTTTCTGGTGTTTCATATGGGCAGACTCCATTAGGATGTAAGTGAGGGCCGTAACCATGATGATAATGGTAATAACCTAATCCACTAGCATTTTTGTTATCTCTGTGTCCGCCGTTTGAATCAGTTCTTCCTGAATGGGCAAAAGTATTAGATGAAAATAACAACAAAATAATTACGATAGGTAATAGGATTCTTCCAATTGTTTTTATTTTTTCTCTTATCAACGCAACATCTCCCTAGTATAGTAAAGAATGAGCCTATTTGAGTGTTGAAAATTGTAAATTTCTATATAAAAAAGTCGAAACCCCTTAACAACATAAGAACCGTTATTCCTTCAAAAATAACAGTTCAAATTATGGATAAATATATGAAGTTGATTCAACTGCTAAAAATTCCGATTTTAGAAAATTACAAATATATTTTAACATAATTTACTAAATATTTGTGAAAAAATTTGGAAATTTAGAAAAACAGTTGTACGAGGGCGGCCTTGCGGCCGCCAATCCCTCGAAATGATGCCTTGAAACCAGCCATGCTCCCCGGACAGCTTATCTGGAGTATTTTATTCTTGTGGGGGATCGAAGAGATCGTCCGTGGTAGTATCTACCACTTTAATATCTCTCTTGCTTGCCAGATCCCCACTGGAAGTGGCAAAAATGTTTTTTGCCATGATGAGGTCCATGACCGTCCCGACTTGGGCAAGCGTAAGGCCTGCCTTTGGCTGGGGAAGGGTAATGGTAAACGCCTTACCACCTACGGTCGTAAATACCATTCTTAAAACTTTCTGGCTCGTTATTGCCATGCTCTGTCACCACCCTGGAATTATTTGCTCCGGTCGGTTTACTCATCGGCCAGCTCGAAAATATTCAGGCGGCGGATATCTGCCAATGGATAATCCACCAGGCTTGATAAAGCGACAGCCACATCGTATACGTCCTGATCAGCTGCCGTTGCTTTAACGCCGGTCAGGCTTTTTTGCTTGAGAACCGGGCCACCGCCGGCGGTAATCCCTATCTGATAACGGGTTGCCAGCACGGAATCCAACGTGTTTACCACTAAAGTCATAAGCTTACCTCTTTTCCTAGTTTCCTGCTTGTCCGAAGAACATGTCCTTTTTAGTATATGCCCATTGTTTTCCAGGGTTCAGGAAAGAGATTAATTTTTTTCAGGACTTTCCGGAGCTTTCGGAACTTTTGGAGCTGCCATGGTCGTTTTCTCGAAGCGCTTTAGCTTGTTCATCGCTTTAGACATCAACTGATTGGCATGGGTGATATATAATTTACAAGCATCCGGGTCCGCTGCGGCCATTTCTTTGATGGCGATAAAGAGATCATCGAGTCCTTTGGTTATCAGATCAAAGCGGGCGTCTGCCTGGCTCATGGAGAGGTTGAGCTTTAAGAGCTTGCTTTCGTATTCTATCTCGGCGATGCGCTTGGCTGCCGTATTTTCATTTTCCAGGACGTCAAGCTTCCGCTGCAGCTTCAAAACATTTCCCTGCTCGGCCCATACGGCTTGCAGGTTATCCGTGGCTTCTTTTTTCGCCAGATCGCGCTCATCTGATAATTTGGAGATTTTATCTTTTTGCTCAGCACAGACTTTCTGCAGGTCTTCGTCTTCTTTCCCGGCAAGCTCCTGGTTCCTCACAGATACTGCCTGCTGCAGCTGCCGACTGCTCATGCTGCCTGCATCATTCTCAACGATAAACTCATCCCGTTCCTCTACCGGGAGCCCAAGAAGGATGAGGGCCTGGGTGTAGGTCAAATTCGCAATCGATTGCGAATTTGAGCTGACGTCCATGTCTTGGGAAGCAAGCAGTTTAGGCCCGTATTCTTCAAAGAGCTGAATCATATAATTGGCCGATCTTTGAGAATAACTTACCGATTCCTCCAGCCACTTGCCCCACTCCCCATGGGGCAGCAGCGCTTTGGCTTCCTTCAGACGTTTTCCTACTTCGACGGCGCTGGCCAGCAGAATTTTATTGGTTTGTTGTTTAATCGTATTGATTTCAGCCGCGATGACAGGCGGCGTACGCTCTGTCAGCAAATCACTCATATTGATACCATCTTTCCTGTACTTTATTGGCATCATATGGGATAAGCCTGACAATCGTGACAAAAGGTTTATAACCTTAAAGGCAAAGAGTAAAATGAGGATTTAACTTGAGATTATTGATGTTATTAATGAATTAAAGAATTTAATGGAAATGTTTTTTAAGGAACTTGTAAAATTTGAACACTTATGGTAGACAAGTCATATAATAATATTGGGTCATAGAGGTCATTGGTAGTCGTATCGATAATAAGAAGGAATCCGGCTGCCTAGACAGCTGGATTCCTTCTTATTTCGAGTATGCGCATACAATTTATTCGGTTATTGAAAGGGTACGGAAATACTTTATCTTCAACCATAAACGGTGATACAGCAGCTCTTATTTGACGCCATTGCCAATGAGGACCAGACAACAACAGTTACAATTGAAGTGAATCTTGTGAAGAATAATAATAGCTGGACAATTACCATGGACGACGAATTCGCAGATGCGATCCTGGGTGGATTCATCAGTGCATTTGAAGATCTGCTGCAATAAAGAAAAAGCAGGATAAATAAACAAAATGGCGGCCATTTGGGCGCCATTTTGTTACAAACTCATTACTGCCAAAAATAATCAAATGTGAAAGTAATAGGAGTATTATGGTATAATATGGGAAGATCAATTCTTTTGTCACAAAACTCCCTTTAGCGGTTTCTAAAGAATGAAACTTCGCTCGTTTAATCTCCGTTTACATTGACGTGTTACGATGACAAAATGAGAATGATTTGATCCAATGGGCAATGTATCAAGGGGAAAAATGAGCGGAATTGGTGATAAATATGAGTAAAATAATGATTGTGGACGACGATCCGAATATTCGTGAGCTTGTACTGGCCCTGCTTCAGAATAACGGTTTTGAAGCCTGTGCAGCGGCAGACGGGCGTGACGCGCTGCAAAAGATGCTGAAAGATAAACCCGATCTGGCGATCATCGACATCATGATGCCGAACATGGACGGCTTTGAGCTTTGCCGTCATTTGCGGCGCTATTACGAAAACATGCCGGTCTTGATGCTGACGGCGAAAGGGGAACTGGCGAGTAAGGTGAAAGGCTTCGGACTTGGCGCTGATGATTATCTGACCAAGCCTTTTGAGGGCGATGAGCTGATCGTCCGGGTTCAGGCGCTGCTGCGGCGTTATAAAATTGACGCTTCCCAAGTGATTCAGATTGGCAATGTCCTGATCGACAAGAACAGCTACAGCATCACATTAAACGGCGGGCACGAGGATATTCCCATGAAAGAATTTGAACTGCTTTTCAAGCTGGCAAGCTTTCCCGGCAAAACATTTTCCCGCAATCAGTTGATTGAGGATATCTGGGGGGTTGATTTTGAGGGGAACGAACGGACCCTGGACGTCCATGTGAACCGCCTGCGCGACCGTTTCCCGGAGATACCGTCCGGCTTTAAGATCACGACCGTGCGCGGACTTGGCTACCGGCTGGAGGTGATTGGATGAAGCAGCCGAAACGGCCGAAACGCCCGCCGGCAGCGATTGCCTTAATCTCATTCATCCTTGCTTTTGGCTGCTTTTTTGCTGCAGGGTATGGCCTTGTGTCCCTGATTTACCGTTGGACCGGCACGCCGCCGCACTTCTGGGCGTCGCTTATTGCCAGCCTCACGGGGATGATTTTATTCATCGGTTCGGCCTCTATTTTCAGATGGATCGCGATCAGACGTACCCATGGCCTCGAGAAGCATCGCGCCACGCATAACCAATTGCTGAACGCCATGACCCGGATTGCCCAAGGCGATTTTGATGTTTTTATTGATACGCAGGATGAATTTTTTTACGATGATATTGCGGAGGGGATCAATAAAATTGCGAAAGAGCTTGGCTCGATGGAGCAGCTGCGGCAGGATTTCATCTCCAATATCTCCCATGAGATCCAATCACCGCTGACTTCCATCAGTGGATTTGCTGCCTTATTAAAAAACGACACGCTGACAGCCGCCCAGCGGAATCACTATCTGGGCATCATTGAAGCTGAAAGCAAACGGCTGTCCGCCTTAAGCGAAAACCTCCTGAAACTGTCGGTGCTGGAAACCGGCGGCGAGCCATTATCGTTGAATGAATACCGGCTCGACAAGCAGCTGGCGGATATCGCCCTGATGCTGGAACCACAGTGGCGCGCCAAGAATATCGCGCTGGAGGCGGACCTGGAAAAACTGACGATCCAAGGAGACGAAGGACTCTTGTCCCAGGTCTGGGTGAATCTGCTGCACAATGCCGTAAAGTTTACGCCGGAGGGCGGTGTGATCCGGGTTGTTTTAAAAGCGGATCAGACGGATGTGTGCTTCCGGATTGCCGATACCGGTATCGGGATCGCGCCGGAAGACCAGATCCATATATTTGAGCGGTTTTATAAAGTGGACAAGGCCCGTGAGCGCGCGCTTGGCGGCAACGGCCTCGGACTTTCGCTCGCTAAGAAGATCGTGGAACTGCATGGCGGGCATATTACGCCGGAAAGCGCGATCGGGAAAGGCACAACATTTACGATCACGCTGCCGCGTCATTTTTCCCACTGATTCTCGGTGAACTTCTATCTAGTAGAACCATTCCAAAGTAACGCTAACATTAAAGATTACACTAACCCCAGACCAGTCTTCGTAATGGATAGCCAGCGTCAAGCGGAGTACGGATTGCGAAGCGCGGCTGTTTCGACGGCCATGGAGGGCCTAGTGCAGCGATGCCATGGATGGCAAGGAGCTGCTCGTCAGGAGGACGCAATCAGCCGAAAAGCAGTATTGTGACACACAGACCTGCCCAAAGCTTAAACAATATTATATATGTTTGATGTTTGAACACTCAGTTTACATTTCGTTTAAATTCCATTTAACCTCCGTTTACTTTACAGCGGTAAACTGTCACCGTAGTAAAAAAACAGGAGGTTATTTTGATGGCTATGATTTATGTAGAAGAACTGGTCAAGCAGTATGATAAAGCGAAAACGCCAGCAGTGAAGGGCGTGAGCTTCGCGGTGAACGAGGGGGAATTTTTCGCCTTTCTTGGCCCGAACGGCGCCGGGAAGACAACCACCATCTCCATTCTGACCACCACGCTTTCCAAGACTTCCGGCATCGTCACGATCGCGGGCTATGACGTGGAGAAGGAGGCGAAGCAGGTGCGCGAGAAGGTCGGAATCATTTTTCAGCAGCCCAGCCTTGACTTGCAGCTCTCGGCGGAAGAAAATATCCGTTTTCACGCCTGTCTGTATGGGATGTTCAGCTACCGGCCGACTTTTCGCCTCATGCCCTCCGCATATAAAGACCGCGTCATGGAACTGGCTGAGATCGTCGGTATTCAGGATGCTTTGTTTAAGCCGGTCAAAAAGATGTCGGGCGGTATGCAGCGCAAGCTGGAAATTATCCGCAGCCTGATGCACACGCCGTCGGTGCTGTTTCTGGACGAACCGACGCAGGGACTGGACGCCGTAAGCCGCAGAAGCTTGTGGGAATACATCAACACTGTCCGCAAGGAACACGGCACCACAGTGTTCTTGACCACGCACTACATCGACGAGGCCGAGAACGTGGACAAAGTATGCATTGTTAATCAGGGACGGGTTGCTAGCTGCTGTTCGCCGGAAGAAATGAAAAAAAGCCTGGTCCGCCAGGAACTGATCCTGGACGCCGACGATCGGGAGGGCCTGACTGGAGAACTTTCGGAACTGGGTTTGTTCCATAAAAAGGACGCGCATATCATCGTCCCTTATCAGGACAAAACGGCGCAGGAAATTATCGCCCGGCTGAATACCAAGCTGACGCTGCTGAAAATCAATGAGCCGACGCTGGAAGACGCTTATGTGGAATATCTGAACAGGACGGGAGGTGCAGCAGCATGAGTGAGATTGCCATGAATGAAACTGCCTGGTCAAAAGAAAAAGAGAAATCACGATTCGGACGTGAAATCAACGCTGTGCTTACGATTGCCGCACGCGACATTACCATCGCGCTCCGGTCTCCCGGCTCCCTCATCATGAGCCTGATGATGCCGCTGATAATGATGGGGATGCTGGGCGGCAGCCTCGCCCAGAACATGGCGGGCGGACTTAGTTTTGATTACAATCAGTTTATGCTGGTCGGGATGCTGGTCAATATGCTCTTTATGGTCACGACTATGGGGATGACGTCGCTGGTCGAGGACCATACCACGGACTTTACTCAAGAAATGCTGGTCTCTCCCGTTTCCCGGTATGCGATCGTGATCGGTAAGATTTTCGGCTCTTCCTTTGGAGCAATCGTCAGTATGGCCGGCACCTTGATTGTCGGGCTGATCATGGGAATTACCCTAAGTCCCGGGCAGCTGCTGCTGATTCTGGCGCTGTCGCCGCTGATGTGCCTTTCGGGGGGCGCGCTGGCCATGATCATTATCGGGCTTGTCAAAAGCAGTAGGACGGCGAATATTGCCGTGATGCTTATCACCATGCCGCAGATGTTCCTTTCCGGCGCGATTATCCCGATCAACCACTCCAGTGGTGTCCTCTATGCCTTAAGCCATGCCATGCCGATGACCTACTGCCTTGACCTGGTACGGGCGGTGGTTTACGCAGGGACGCCGGAATACGGCAGCGTTGTCTTGTTTAATCCGGTGGTGAACTTTATCGCTATTGCAGTGTTGACGGTGGTTTGCCTGATCATCGGCACATTTTTCTTCGCATGCTCGGAGAAAAACAGGTAAAATCAGAGTTCCGTTTGATACTTGGAACCGGTCAGTCTCTATTTTTTATATGTAACAAAAATCCCGGACAAGGCATAGTATATGATAGGTTAAAAATATTTTTGGTTATAAGCAGAAACCCGGTTCACTTGGCCGGGCTTCTGCTTTTGTTATGCTTGGATTTCTTCTTTTTTTCTCTATTGACAAAAAATGGAGGATAAGTTAATATAATCACTGTATTAACTGTACTATATAAAATAATACAGTTGGAGGTAACGATGTTTCAATTGGATTATTTGGATCATAGGCCTTTATATGAACAGATTAAGGAGAAATTAAAAGCACTTATCATCAGCGGCGTCTTAAAACCCAATGAAAGGGTCCCGTCTGTTCGTGAAATGGCCCAGTCTCTCACCATAAACCCCAATACCATTCAGAAAGCTTACAAAGATCTGGAGCTGGAAGGATATATATACGCCATCCGTGCCAAAGGAAGCTTTGTTACACCCTTTGCTGACAAAGTCAATCAAGCAAGAAGGGGTGACTTGATGCTGGAGATAGACAAACTTATCTCAGAGCTTGCCTATATGAATATACCTAAAGAACAGCTTATTTCCAGGATCGAAGAAATATATTCAAAGAAGGAGGGCAAGAAAATTGATTGAGGTTAAAAATCTGACGAAGAATTTTGGCAAAAATAAAGTTTTGAATGAATTAAATATTAATGTCAGGAAAGCATCGGTATATGGCCTGCTTGGGCCGAATGGTGCCGGAAAAACTACGCTGATTAAGCATTTAACCGGATTATACCGCCAGGATCAAGGCACAGTGGCGATTGACCATCAGCCGGTCTATGAAAATCCTGAGGTTAAGGCCCGAATGGTCTACATACCTGACGATTTGTATTTCTTTTCTCAATACAGCATCGATGAAACAGCAAAGTTTTACGCAAAAATATATCCCCAATGGAATTGGAACAGGTACGAGCAATTAAAGCAGGTATTTCCTATCGACAGCAAGAGAAGGGTTGTCAAACTCTCGAAAGGGATGCAGAAACAGGTGGCCTTCTGGCTGGGGATTTGCGCAATGCCCAGCGTGATGGTCCTTGATGAACCCGTCGACGGTCTTGACCCTGTCATGCGAAAAAAGGTATGGAGTCTTGTACTTCAGGATGTCGCCGAAAGAGAGGTAACCGTATTGGTGTCATCCCACAATCTGAGAGAGCTGGAAGATGTTTGTGATCACGTCGGGATTCTTCACAATGGAAAAATCGTTGTGGAGAGAGAACTGGATGACATGAAATCGGATATCCACAAATTTCAGATCGCATTCTCTGATAGCATTCCGGAGGGATTCCTCGTAGATACACATATTTTGCACAAGACCCAGACAGGAAGCATACTGCTGCTCATCGCCAGAGGAGATAAGGACGAATTAATGCAAAAAGTAAAATCAGCCAATCCGGTTATTTTGGATGTACTTCCCCTGACGCTGGAAGAAATTTTTATTTATGAATTGGGAGGAATGGGCTATGACATTCAAAATATCCTTATTTAAAAAAGCGTTGATCTTAAGTGATTTTAAACGTTACTGGTGGCTAAGCGCCCTGTATGCACTGGCTCTTTTTATTGATATGCCTTTCAGGAACCTGATGGATACCCTGAAATTAGAAATTTTTGATGCACAATGGCTCCAAGATACTGTAGATAGGGCGTTAGGCCTTTCAGAGAGCGGGCTTCAGAATATTCTAATCTGTACGGTGCCGGTTTTATTGGCAGTGTTCATATTCAGATACTTGCAGGCAGACAAGTCATCCGTGATGATGCACAGTTTGCCATATAACAGGAGTTCTCAATATGCCAGCCATTGTTTTTCAGGCCTCGTTCTTTTACTGCTGCCTGCAGTGCTGAATTGTTTCATTCTCATACTGTTAAAATACGTTACGGTACTCGGAAGCTTTTATACGCTGCCTAAGATATTAATGTGGCTGGGATTACACGTGTTGTTCAGTGTCTTGTTTTACAGTGTAACTGTATTTGTTGGCATGCTCACCGGATCTTCCATCGCCCAAATCGTGTTTACTTATATCTTTCAGGTACTGCCGGTGGGAATTTATACGTTGATTACCTACAGCTTAGGGCAATTATTGTACGGATTCGCCAATACCTACTCGCTGGCTTTCGAGAATACTTATCCGATATTTTTGCTCTTGAATGGGATGCCGCAGGGAACAGTGTATACGGTGCATACTGTCGGATACTTTATTACATACCTCATAGCGGCAGTCATATTTTTTGGATTGGGATGGTTGGCTTACAAATACAGAAAACTCGAAACGGCCGGAGATATTATTGCCTTTCCCGCGTTATACCCGGTATTCAAATATGGGGTAACCTTCTGTTTGATGCTTATTGGAGGATCCTATTTCTGCAGTCTTGCCGGACAGTCTTTTCCCTTGCTGATTATTGGCTATTTTTTCGGTTCGGTCCTGGGGTACTTTGTTGCCGAAATTTTGATTCATAAATCTTTCAAGGTTTTGCATTTCTATAAGGGTTATCTGTACTATTCGGCTGTGATTCTGATACTTTTTGGAGCTATCTCTCTGGACGTTGGTGGTTTTGTTAACCGTGTACCAAACCCTGAAGAAGTAGACAAGGTTTATTTGGGGTATGACATGGGACTGTGGGTTTATTATGAAAAAGAAAAAAATCCGGAATACCTGGAATATTGGTACGGAAAACGTTACCTCGAAAATAACAATCCTTTGTTCTTTGAAAGCAAGGATAATATTGCAAGAATGACTGAGCTTCACAGATATTTGATAAAAGAAAGGAATAAGGCTGAAGGCCAACCCCGTTATCTTATTTATACGCTGAAAAATGGGGGCTATCTCATCAGGCAATACGAAGTTAATGAAGCCGATCAGAAGGATGCTGCTTTGTTAAAACCGATTTATGAATCCGGTGAGTATAAAAGCTTGATATTCCCGGCAATAAGCCTAAAGCCGGAGGATATAAAACTCATCACACTCAGCGATGGTCGCAGCGGCAAAAAGCCTGTAATTCTCACAGACAGCACGGATCTTAAGGAATTTACAGAAATTCTGAAAGATGAAATAAGTAAAATGTCCTATCAAGAAATGGCGTCAAAAAAGCAGGAACATATCAACATATCAGTCGTTAACAATGAAGATAAAACGACAAACATCATGCTTCAAAGCAGTTTTACTTCGCTCAAAAAGTGGCTTGAAGAAAAGGGATATTACGACCAATTTGCCCTGCTATTGGAGAACATCGAATCTGTTGAGCTGGAAAACTACGAAGAAAGGATGATAGCAAATAATGCAAGAAATTCAGACGAAGCAGTAATTCCCAAGAAGGTAGAAATTAAAGATCCTGAAGTGATTGAGGAATTATTAAATATTGATCCAAGTCCGGGTTACAATAGCAGCAATGTTGTCATTGTGCGCTTCAACATTCGAAATGGTACCAGTAATAGTTCATGGGAAAATCATGTCAATATGGATACGGATGTTTCGGAAGAATTAAAGGGATATCTCAGGGAGCTGGAAAATAATTAAATTCAGGTGAAAACCGCCGTCATTTTTGCTATACTATTGCTAGAAATTTACATTTGGCAGGATAACTTTGCCTTGTTTCAGCAGTAGAAAAAAGATTTGAGGTAAAAAATGACGCTTGCAAGTAAATCAGATAATCTTAACAGTTCAATCCGGCTGGAATGCATTGATATTTTCAGGGGGCTGACCATGGCGCTGATGCTGATGGTTAATAATCCGGGTAAAAATGAACCAATAAGAGACAGGCCATAGGATATATAGTGCCATAAGAAGCTCCTCTTAATATATTTGTCATAAAACTCCCCTCTGCGTTTCTAGAGAATGGAACCGCAAAGGGGGGATAGACGGAAATGGAGGTACTGGACTTGGCCGTGGAAGAAGATGACAAAAAAAATGAAATCCGTGACTCCGAAATTAAGGTCGAAGAAAAGCCGTTAACGCTTCTCATTGTGGAGGACGATGAGATCATCCGGATTGTGATTGAAAAATTTTCCTTGCGCAAGGGCTGGAAAGTTGTCTTGGCAGAGGACGGGTATGCTGCCCTCGATGCTTATCAAAAACAGGAATTTGATATCATCATAATGGATTGTCAGATGCCGGGATTAGATGGTTACCAAACAACGGAAGCAATCAGACAATTAGAGCGTCAGCGAGGCGCACACACACCCATTATCGCTATGACGGCTGATGCGTTAGAAGGGGTCAGGGAGACCTGTATTAACGCAGGAATGGATGATTATTTAACGAAGCCTGTCGAAACAAGTGCATTTTATGAAATGGTCGAGAGATGGGCAAAATAGGATCACAAGTAAAAAGAATAACGTCTAAATAAAAGAAAAATGTCATAAAAATGATATTTTTTTTTGCTATCATCCTATAAAAGCCACCTTGTTTTTCCCGAAATAGCATGGCGTTTAGAAAATAGCGTTGATACAAAGAAAAAGGAGATGGAAAGAATGTCTACAGCAATGAAAAGTTATATTGATTCAGTAACAGCCGAAATGAAGAATGGCAAAGCAGCCTTTCTCGTCATTGTTTTTACCATCGCTAGACTTATCTATGGGTTTGGCTGGCTTACCTCCGGGCTTCACAAGTTAACATGGCTTTCTGATGGAAACATCCATTCAGCGGGGCTGATCACGAAGCTTGTTGCGAATATTGCCGGACCTGAAGTTACAAGGTTTGATCCACTTTATATTAACAAAGCATTCGCCTGGATTGCCAACACTTTCTTCTTAGGTATGCCAGGAGTAACGGATACGCTCGTCGTTATATTTGAGATTACGATAGGTCTCTCCATGATTCTTGGATTTAGAATTTTCTGGTTCGCCTTCATTGCAATGTTTATGAATACGCAATTCATGGCCAGTGGATCGTTTAACAACTTTGGTTATATCTGGACAAACTTAGCGATGTTGAAATTCTCAAAATATGCGGAGCTTATCGGAATCGATGGATTTTTAAGGGCCAGAAAAGGTATGCACTTATTGCCAAATAGCGTTAACCACACAAGCTGCTAAATAATGTAGAGTACCCTGTAACCCCTAAAATTGTAATATAATCATAAAGGTCAGGCGTCTTCAGACGTTCTGGCCTTTATGATTTTTTCGCTGGAGGTACTGCCATTTGAGGAGGAAATGACGAGAAAACGTGGAATATGTTGAGATATATCTTAGGCGGTAAGACGCTTTGAGGAGTGTGCTTCTTGTGATGGTCCTAGATAAGAGTCATGAAGTTCGCACGTATATGACAAGAATTATGAGTATGACTGATTTGACACTGATGACGGAAGTCACGGATGAACAGCGGGAATATCTGATGGTCATAAAGTCATCGACAAAATCACTGCTGAAAGTATTCAATGAGATTGTGGATGAAGCAAAAATCCAGGCTGGCAAAGCCGGTTCGGAACAAGTTCCCTAGGGATGGCGTAGGAAATCAAATCTGTTATACGGCTGTATTGGCTATTGAGTGAGAAGGAGGTCG
Organism: Dehalobacter sp. DCA; assembly: GCF_000305775.1. Classification (NCBI taxonomy): domain Bacteria; kingdom Bacillati; phylum Bacillota; class Clostridia; order Eubacteriales; family Desulfitobacteriaceae; genus Dehalobacter; species Dehalobacter sp. DCA. The sequence continues at coordinate 2,475,032 of NC_018866.1, read as the reverse complement.
TCATCTTGAAAACAAAAATTCTGGTTGCAGAAGATGACACCAGTATCCGGCAATTCTTGCATATCTTATTAAGCCGCGAAGGATATGATGTAAAGGTTGTCGGAGACGGTACGGAAGTCAGCACGGAGTATCGGAATTACAAACCAGATCTGCTGTTGCTCGATATCATGATGCCCGGGATGGATGGATTTGAAGTTATCCGCAAAATACGGAAAGAAAGTAATCTGCCGATTATCATTTTGACGGCCAAGGAAGACAATGCAGATAAGATTTCCGGACTTATTTTAGGATGTGATGACTATATCACCAAACCGTTTGACAGTACGGAACTTATCTTACGTATTAAAGCGGTATTGCGCCGGGTTAAAGAACATGGACGATTGGAAAATATTCGAGATATCGTGGAACTTCCTGGCCTGACGATTAATAATACCAGCCGCACAACCATGGTAAGAAGCCAAGAGGTTGATCTGACCCCCAAGGAATATGCGCTTCTCTGGTTACTTGCCAACCGTCCTGATCAGGTCTTTACGAAAGACCTGATCCTTAACCAAATTTGGGAAACTGACTATTTTGGAAGTGATTCAGTCGTTGCATCACTGGTAAAACGTCTGCGGCAAAAGATTGAACCGGATGTTGCCAATCCCTATTACATCAAAACGGTACACGGAGTCGGATACAAACTGGGAGTGAAGCCCCTGTAAAGAACTCTTTTCATCAGATCTGGAGCATAGATTCTAAATAAAAGAGAAATGTCATAATAATGGCATTTTTTTTTGTTAGTATCCGTAAAAGAACATTTATCGAAGAAAGAAGGATTATTATCTATTATCATCTAATTAAGAATATTAAAATTAAATTATTGTTCGGAGCACCGTCCAAAAATATAGCGGAACCGAACCCTTCACTGAGGAAGTGTTTTATGGAAAATGCGAAAGAAAATCCGCTGAATTATATGATTAGCGCGATGATTGTCGTCGTTGGACTGTTTTTTATCAGAAAGTTCAATTACTTACTGTTCCATTCTTTAGTAGAATTATTCAGCATTGCCATCGCCGGAACCCTTTTTCTGATCATGTGGAATTCCAAAAAATATATGGAAAACAAAGTGCTGGTGTTTATTAGCATCGGCTACCTTTTCGTTGCGATGATCGATCTTTTGCACACGCTTTCGTACCAGGGGATGTCTATTTTTAAGGATTACGACTTCTATGCCAATCAGTTATGGATTGCGGCGCGATATATGGAAAGCCTAACCTTGCTGGTCGCATTCGCTTGGCCTGAAAAGGTTAATCAAATGATACACAGGGTCGGGACCCGGGGAATCATCATCATCTATTTCCTTATAACAGCGGTCCTTTTGGCATCTATCTTTGTATGGAAAATCTTCCCGATCTGTTTTATTGCCAACCAAGGACAAACAGAATTTAAGATTATCAGCGAATACATCGTTTGTTCTATCTTAGTAACCGGTATTTTGTTGCTTTGGAAGAACAGAAAAAATTTCGATGAAAAGACTTATAAATTGTTGATCGCTGCGATGGTCTTCACGATCTTTCAGGAACTGTCTTTTACTCTCTATATTGATAACTTTGGCATCCTGAATATGGTCGGACATTACTTTAAAATCATTTCCTTCTACCTCATGTACCGTGCCATCGTAAAGACCGGGATTGAAGACCCCTATAATTCAATCTTCCGTGAACTGACAATTAATGAAATCAAGCTTAAAGACGCAAAAAATGCGGCTGAAGCAGCCAACAACATGAAGAGCCGTTTCTTAGCAAATATGTCCCATGAAATCCGCACACCGCTCAATTCAATCATAGGGTTTACAAATATCCTGTATGAGGAGGAGAAGGCCGCTGAGAAACGGGAAAAACTTGAAATCATAAAAAATGCCGGCAGCCATCTTCTGAACCTGATCAATAATATTCTCGAGTTTTCTAAGATCGAAGCCGGTATGATCCAAATAGAACAAAAAAGGTTTTCCATACGCAAACTGCTGGAAAACCTGAAAAAAATGTTTATGATTCAAGCGCAGGAACGCCGCCTATCCTGGGAGGTGTATATTGATTCTTCTGTTCCTGAAATCATCGTAGGTGATGAACACCGGATCATGCAAGTTTTGGTCAATTTGACGGGGAACGCATTCAAATTCACCGAGTTTGGCGGCGTGAGTATCCGGGTTACCTACCAGAATGGGCAGCTGGAAATCATCGTTAAAGATACCGGCATCGGAATTCCAGAGGATAAACAAACCGTAATCTTCTCCGCTTTTGAGCAGGCCGATACTTCTTATGCAAGAAAATATGGGGGAACCGGCTTGGGACTGTCTATCACGCAAAACCTGCTGGACGTGATGGGGGGGAGCATTCGGTATGAAAGCACCGGTACGGGTTCTGAATTTATCGTATCCCTGCCGGCTGAAGCCGGGGAAATAGAATTACAGGATTATATCGAACCGGTCTTAGCGGGAACTGAACTAAATAGCAATGAGCGGATTATATTCCTGATTGTGGACAGCAGCAAACCGGTCGATATGGAAGTTGTTCTGAACATCGTGAAACGAGGTTCCTGCGATGGGGTCGCAATAAAAGTACTTCCTTTCGATGCTAAAACAAAAGACAGCATTATGATCGGTAGTGCTGACATTGTCCTACTGTATGAAAATACCGGAAGCAACACGATGAAGATGTTAGCCGATGATTTGGAACAGGATTTTCGGACAGCATTTGTCCCAGTCATCCGCCTGAAGAAAGGCAGGGCGGGTCGGATCAGTTACCAGGCGGACGCCAATGCCCTGAAATACGGAACGCCCAGTCAAGAAGACGACTTCTATTCATTTATCCGTCAAGTCATGCAAGGCAGGGAGGCCTTCGGTACAGCCATGGCGGAAAGATGGCTTAACAAAGCAGAAGAGGAGATGGGGACTCCTGAGATGCTGCTGGAGTGCCTGAATCATATTGTGATAAGAATAGAGGCCCTGGAGAATGCCCTTGTTGAGCAGGTGATCGAAAAGATTCAGTCCCTGACGCATTCCCTAAAAGGAAGCGCTGGGACACTGCAAATGACAGAGGTCTATCAGAAGTCCTCTGAAATAGAGGCGGAACTAAGAAAAAATCCACCCGATATGGAGAAGGTCAGGAAGAGATTCTCCGATGTGAAGGAAATATTAGGATTGATTCCGAAAGCGTATTTTGATATGAAACAGCTCCATATAGAAAAACAGAAACAGGCCTTAGGGAAATTACGGATCCTGGTGGTAGACGATAACGTGGAGAATCGGAAACTGATTGCTTATTTCTTTAACCGGATGAATCTTAATTATCAAGAAGCCGAAAACGGAGAGGCTGCACTGAAGTTGTTACATGAAGAAAGTTTTCATGTCGTGCTGTTAGATTCTCAGATGCCGGTGATGGATGGGATGACGATACTTAAATTGATCCGTGAGGATCCGGCGCTGAAAGGCCTTCACGTCATTATGCAAACGGCCACGACTTTCCGGGAAGATATCCGGGAGTTTTTCCGCGCAGGATGTGACGACTATATCTCTAAACCTATTCATTTCGGAGTTCTTCAGGGCAAACTTGAGAAGTTCATCACCTGGCACGAATCAAAGAAGATGCGGACAACTACGCCAAAGGACTTTCTATGAAAACCATGTAGTATGAAAACCTTGTGCAAAGAATAGATGCCAAATGGAAGAAAAATGTCATAATAATGACATTTTTTTTTGTTATCATTTTTAATATCCATAAAAGTAAGTTGAGAAATGAGGGCGGAAATATGCAAATACTTTATTCATTCAACAATGAAAAGGAATTAAAGATCATAAGGGCGATCATGAAAGGATTATATGGTAAAGATAACATGCAGCGCTTGGAAGGTAATGATGAATCAGTCCTTAGCAATAACCGAAGGTATGAAGATAGCAAGGTTGGAAGTGTAAAAGCATGATGATACCGGTAATAATGGGAAAGCCGCTCCATCTCTGGCTTGGTTTGCTATTATTCTTACTGATCGTTTTTCAGATTCTTGTTGCGAAAAGAATCGTCCCTATTCCTTTTCGATGGCACCGGATCATGGGATACATCATTCTTCTGGTAGCAATCATCCATGGTTCTATGGCAATAGGGCTCTATTGGGGAATATTCAGATTGTAAAAATTTATGGAAATGGAGGGCTTGTTTATGAAAAAGATACTCCTGTTTATTAGCATCATGCTGGTGATACTGACCATAACCATTACGGGGTGCAGTCCTGCTAAGAGCGGGCAGCCGTCTGACCAAGCGCCTGAAAAGAATTCGGTCCTTATTGAGAATAATCAATTCCAACCAGCCGAGATAACCATACAAAAGGGTGAAACCATTAATTGGATTAATAAGGATGCAATGGATCATACGGCTACAGGTAAGTCTTTCGACAGCGGACGCTTGAACAAGGGCCAATCGTATAAACAAACTTTCAGTGATGCAGGAAAATTTGATTACATCTGTACCTATCATCCATTCATGAAGGGGAAGATTATCGTTAACTAAAAAAAGTGCCAATTTATAAGATACCTATGCCGGAAAAAATGCAGCGTGATATTTGGAAACTGTGTGAGAAAAACAATTTATCGTATGAGTTAGTTTTAGCGATTTTCCAAGTAGATGGAAATAATGATGCGCAACCTCAGGACATTAATATCGTAATTGAAGAGCTGATTGATGATCGGGACTATTGGACCGGGCAAGGATATCCTGATGAGATGGTCTTTGATCTCATCATACTATCCAGACAAAGAGGAATTGAAAACAGCAAAATTCTCCTCAATGACAGCGGCTCTTATGAAAATGATGATTATGTTCAAAAAGTAGCTGCATATAAGTATGATCTCGACCAGTTACAATAACAGCAAAAACCTTTTTCATTCAACAGTACATAAGAGAAAGAAGGATTGAAACTATGAAAAAATGGATTTGTACTGTCTGTGGATACGTCCATGAGGGGGCTGAACCACCAGAAAAATGTCCCATGTGCGGTGCGCCAAAGGAGAAATTTCAATTACTTGCTGATCCTGGTCAAGATGCTCATGGCTTGAATAGCCTTCCGTTCACGAGATCGTCTACCTTTGATGATGAAGCAGATATTCTTATCGTGGGAAGCGGTGCGGCTGCATTTTCTGCAGCAATCACTGCAAGAAAGCAGGGAGCCAGTGTTATCATGCTGGAAAAAGCGTCTTCAATCGGTGGAACGACCATTCGGTCGGGGGGCGGTTATTGGACGCCAAACAATCGGTTTCAACGTGAACGGGGGATTGAAGATAAAAAAGAGGATGCACTTCGCTATATGGCACGATATTCCTATCCTCATCTGTACAACCCAAAGGATTTCAGGTTAGGGATCCCGCAGAACGCGTATGAACTGATCGAAGCAATGGTTGACAGAGCGTCGGAGACAGTAGAGTTTCTAGCTGAATGCGGTGCCCTGAGCAGCATTCAGGAAATCAACTGGACAGGTAAACCCCAGGTGGATTATATGGATCATCTTCCGGAAAACAAAGGAGTCCGGGGACGCGTTTTGTACGCAAAAAATCCCGAAGGCAAGATGAGTTACGGCTTTGAACTGATCAGACAACTGGAGGATTGGGCGAAAGCAAATGGGATAAAGATCATGACGGATCATCAGGTTATCCATATCCTGCAGAACGACCGGAAAGAAGTGGTTGGGCTGGAAGTTGTCAGGGGAGGAAAAGAAATCATCAGGTTCAGAGCGCGCAAGGCAGCTATTTTTGGCAGCGGAGGTTATTCCCACAACCCGGAACTCATGCTTCATTTCCAGCGGGGGCCTCACTTTGGCGGCTGCTCCGCACCGACGAATACCGGCGACTTCATTACGATGTCAGTGGAAATCGGTGCCAAGCTCGGTAATATGGCCGGTGCTTTCCGAGCAGAAAGTATATTGGAAAATGCCCTTGCCTATCCTGGAGGTTCGAATAACGTATTTTATATTCCCGGTGACAGTGTCATTGAAGTCAACCGTTATGGCAAACGCATCATGGATGAAAAAAGAAATTATACGGATCGGACCATGACCCACTTCGTTTGGGACCCTCAGCGTGCGGAATGGACAAACATGCTGGTGTTTATGATTTATGACCAGAGGACGGCTGAATTATGGCAGGGATTTCCGCCGTACCCGCTTCAAAGCAATGCGCTTCCTTCCTATATCATTTCAGGGTCTACGCTGGAGGAGCTCACGCGATCATTATCTCAGCGGTTGTCGGCATTAGCCGAACATACCGGGAGCTTTGGACTGGCCCCTGATTTTCTGGAAAACTTAAAAAATACGGTGACCCGTTTTAATGAATTTGCCAAAAACGGCAAAGATGAGGATTTCCATCGGGGAGAATACACGTATGACAGGGAATGGACAACATTTCCGCCGACGGTTCCCGGCGCCCCTTGGCCTCCGGAAGGAAGTCGGAATTATTGTATGTATCCGCTAAGTGATCATGGGCCGTACTATGCGGTTATCCTTGGAGCGGGGACACTGGATACCAATGGCGGACCCGTCATTGACAGTCGTGCCCAAGTCCTGGATGTTCGTGGGAATCCAATCCCAGGTCTTTATGGCGCGGGAAACTGCATTGCTTCACCGACAGCCAATGCCTATTGGGGTGCGGGAAGCACCATCGGCCCCGCAATGACTTTCGGCCATATTGCAGGGATCCATGCGGTGGCCGAACCGGTTAAAAATACTTGAAAGCCCTTTTAAACCCGTTGGATTATAGAGAAAGCTCCTTACATCTGAACTCAGTTCAGGAAACATAAAGAAGATAAAACAAAAAATAAAAAATAGGAGGAAATAACTATGTTATGGAAATGTTCTGTTTGTGGTTACGTTCATGAGGGAAGCGCGGCCCCCGATTTTTGTCCGAAATGTGGGGCGCCAAAGGAGAAATTCAACGTCTTATCTGAAGAAGATGCCAAAAAGATCCTGGATTCAGACCGGACCAATGACATCCACATGGAAATCATCAAATTAGCGATGAGAATAAAAGATTTAGCAAAAGAAGGCATTGAAATCAATCTTGACCCGCCATGCGTTGCTTTGTTTAAACAAGCTCATGACGAGGCCTGGGTCATCAAACAAAGAAGCAAAGCAGAAATCGCAGGCCATGTTGGACGAGGCAAGTGGTAAGTTTAATTTTTTGATTAATTGCGCCGTTCCAGGCGCATTTTTTAATATAAAAATCCACACCTATCAAGGCGTGGATTTACCGTCTCCTCACTGGCCGCCGCATGCCATTATAAATTACAGGCAGGTCAATGCATGGTGATGTAAGTATAATTATGATAAACTATCAAGTAGAAATATATGGAATGTAAGGTGCGCTGGCCATGTCTGAATTCAACAATAAGATTGCCTTAGCCAGATCGCTATGGGCAAACAAGCAAATCATCAGGGTCAAACCTTCAATCAATTGGTTCCTGATGAAATACATGGGGAAGTTCCGTTTGCTGAATGTCGGTGGGCAGCTGGTCCTTCATTCCCATTTGCCCCCGGTAAACAGCAAAGCCTTTACCCGCTTTATCAATGAGCACCTTCTGGCAAGGACGGAGGGGCCCTCCCATGCCCAAATTAGCCTGACCGATGCCTGTCCTCAGCATTGTGCCTATTGTTACAACAAGAACCGGAGCGGGGAGCTTCTCAATACGGCAGAAATCAAGCAGCTCATTCAGGATCTGAAGAAAATGGGTGTCTTCTGGCTGGGTTTTACCGGCGGGGAGCCACTTATGAACAAAGATCTCGTAGAGATCGTCCAAAGCGCCGGAGATGATTGCGCCGTTAAGCTGTTTACCACAGGCATGGGCATTACGCAAGAGCTGGCGGCGGAGCTGAAGCGGGCGGGTCTTTGCTATGTCTCGATCAGCCTGGACCACTGGCAGGAGGAAGAACATGACCGAATCAGAGGATGCCATGGGGCTTTCCGGGCAGCGCTTCAAGCGATCGAAATATTTAAAGGCACAGGCGCTCATGTCAGTGTATCGACGGTCATCTCCAGGGAGATGCTTCGGGAAAATCAGGTTGAGAAATTTCTGGCGTTCCTGATCGGCCTTGGGATCGATGAAGCATGGCTGAGTGAAACCAAGCCAACAGTGGAGGCTTTTTGGCATGAGGCCGCAGTCCTTACCGAAGAAGAACGTTTAAGCCTTGTGCACTTGCAGGATAAATACAATCGAGAGAGAAAAATCACGGTGAATTATCTTGGGCATTTTGAAGGAGGAGAGCATTTTGGCTGCAATGCAGGCCATAAAATGGTCTATATCGATGCCTTTGGCGAGGTTAGCCCGTGTGTGTTCATACCGATAACCTTCGGCAATGTCCGGGATAAATCGCTGCAAGCCGTTTTCTCGGAGATGAAAGCACATTTTCCGTCGGAAAGCTGCTGCTTTATGAACAAGAACTATGCGTTGCTGAAGAAATATAATAAAGGGCAATCGCCCCTTAGCAAAGAAGATACGTTGAAGATGATGAAGGAAGTCCGGTTCAGTCCGCTGTCCGAATTTTTCCGGCTGTATTATAAGGGGTAAGGCTATCGGAATAAAGCCGTGGAAGTGAAATGATTGGAGTGAAGCTATAGGGATGAAGCTATAGGGATCAAATCATTGGGATGAAGAGGTAGGAATGAAGTAATAGGGATAGGGTTATGGGGGTATAGGTTATGAGCTTGTATAAACTGTTTAGCTTGATTGCAGCAGGAATATTTGCCGTGGTAGGTCTGATTTTTCTGTTTTTCCCTGATGCGGCCCTGATATTCTTTAACCGTATTTCCGGTTATTTTGGACTGCCCGAAGCTCCATTAGAAGGCGTCGGGTTTTATCTGGCACTGGCAGTTGCTTATATGTATCTTGTTACTTTACTTGCCATCTTGATGTATCGAAATCCGGTGCAGCACATCTATCCGTTTTTATTGACCCATGCCAAACTGGCATCTTCCATCCTTTCTCTGTTTCTATTTTTCATTTACCGGCCCTACCTGATTTTTTTGGCCAACTTCGTTGTTGACGGGTTGATTGGCTTAGCGGCACTGTATTTTTACCTAAAAATTAGGAAAACCGGGCTTAGCGGTAATGCTTAGCGCCTTTTGCTAAGACTGAAAAAAACAGGGAGTTGCAATGCTTTTAAAAATCATCCAGTTTTGTCTGCCAGAATGGATCAAGAGGAAAAAACTGAAGGAATTGTTCCGCTTGACGGCGGATGCTTTCCAAAGTGAGCCGCCGGAGCTAAAGGGGCTTTCTTCGGCTGCGCTTCTCCCGCAATACGCTTTATTTACCAAGGAACAAGCGGAAAATCATTTACAGAGCGGACGCCCCGTTGAACAAGTCAAACAGCGGCTGTACCAAAATGCTTATCGATTCGGACGGAACTTGAGAAAAACCCTGCATATCGGAACCTGGGAAGAGGCTGTTACGGCCTTGAAGGTGATCTATCAGTTGATCGGCATTGATCTTCAATGTGACCAGCAGGGGGGAATCATCATCCGGCAGTGCTATTTCAGCAGTTATTATTCCGGGGAAGTCTGCAAACTGATTTCTGCGCTGGATGAAGGGCTGGCCGCAGGGCTTTCAGGCGGCGGCAGGCTGTGTTTCCAGCACAGGATCACGGAAGGCAATGAATGCTGTAAAGGATATTTTCAAAGGGAACTTTAGGTAAAAAAGTAAGGATGGTTCAACATGAAAAGGGTAATCGTCGTCGGCAGCGGTGCGGGAGGGGCTGCCGCGGCCAAGAAACTGCAGGGGAAATTTCAGGTGACAGTCCTGGAGGCAGGTCGGGAATTCAAGCCGTTTTCTATCAATTTATCTGTTCTGGAAAAGCTAAGAAAAACCGGACTGTTCTTCGATGAGAGGGAAATACAACTGCTGTTTCCGTCGATGAGCGTCAAGAAAACCCCGGACAGCATGGTGATGGTCAGCGGGAAGGGCTTAGGCGGGACGACCACGCTTTCAGCAGGAAATGCCCTGCGTATGGACAAAGGGCTTAAGGATCTTGGCATTGATCTGGATGATGAATTTGAAGAGCTTTACCGGGAGATCCCAGTCACCAATGACCATCGGCCCAAATGGCGGAATTCCACCAAAAAGCTGTTTGAAATATGCACGGAAATGGGCCTGAATCCTGTGCCTTTGCCCAAACTGGGTAATTATCAGCGCTGTACCGGCTGCGGGAGGTGTGTCCTGGGCTGCCGGTATCATGTAAAATGGGACAGCCGTCAATTTCTGAACGCTGCACAGGATTTGGGTGCGGAGCTCATCACAGGCTGTCAGGTAGTGAAGCTCGTTATGGAAAAGGGTCTCGTAAAAGGGGTTCAGGCCCAAAAAGGCTTCAACACCGTATTTTACCCGGCGGATCTTGTAATCCTGGCGGCAGGCGGATTTTCAACCCCCGTCATTCTTCAGAACTCGGGGATCGAATGCGAAAGCAGGCTGTTCGTTGATCCCGTTCTCTGCGTGGCTGCCCGGCAAAAGGGAAGTCTTCAGAACAAAGAGCTTTCGATGCCCTTTGCCGTACAGAGGGAGCATGCTATTTTATCCCCTTATTTTGATTATCTGAGCTTTTTCTTTCATCCTAGCTGGCGGTATCCTGCCCAGGATATCGTATCCCTGATGATCAAGCTGGCGGATTCAAGCGCCGGAACGGTTGATAACAAAAACATCAGGAAAACGCTGAGCGATATAGATCAGGAAAGATTGCGGGAGGAAGTTGGACTCTGCATAGAGATCCTTGCCAGGTACGGGATAAAAAAGGATACTATTTTCCTGGGAACGATCAATGCCGGACACCCCGGCGGCATGCTGCCGCTTACCGCAAACGAAGCCGGGACATTCCACAGTCCCAGGCTGCCCGAGAACCTGTATGTAGCTGATGCAACGCTGTTCCCCGAGCCTTTGGGGAATCCGCCGATTTTAACGATCATGGCGATGGCGAAGAGGGTCAGTAAAATCATCATTGACAAAAATGGCCTGTAAAACAGGCCATTTTTGATATCAATTCCATTCCATTCCATTCCATTCAATTTACATTCAATTCACTTTTTCCAAACTTCACACCCATCAAACGGGTTGGCTGTTCCTAAATTCAAATGTCCGTTGATGGATTTGAATAAAAGCCTTGCACCATAATTATGCTTATTTCCGAGACCGTTTAAGGTAATCGGAACCCAATGGATCCCATCCTTGGACTTATACAAGTCGAATCCTTCAAATGGATAGAGGGCGTCGCCTACAGCGAGCAGCACGCTAAGCACGATTTTAAGAAGTTCCTCAAATAACTTTGGCAGGTTTAATAATGAAGGAATGATAGCGGGGACAAGTGGTTTAAGGAGTACAGACCAGTCAAATGTGCCTAAGAAGAACTCACCATTGTATTCTTCCAGCTGCCAGCAGTATAAATTAAAGGGATTTCCCAAACCTGAGGGTTTATGGCTTAAAGCTTTGCCGCGTGTTCCCGTGGTTGGGTTGGTAGGCTTTTTCGGCTTACCCCCGATGACCAGCTGCCAATGATCCTGCGCATCAATTCGAACGACATCAAACGGTTTGAAGGCCGAGAGATTCATAGGCTGCTCTGCAAGCAGGGGGAACATGATGGCCCCGACATATAAATAATCTCTAAATATTCCTAGGGTTAAGGGAATAATATTAAGCGCATCACCGGCACCCTTGTCGATGACCAATTTCCATTCATTCATTTTCGGTTCGGCGCCTTCCGTTTTCCAAAGTTCAAATCCTTCCGCCAGATTCGTGGTAGCGGCATAGAGATGACCTTTAAAGCTCGCCATCATCATGACTTGCCCGCTTGGGTTTTTCCCTTGGATAAATAAGGGGTTGCTTGGATCTGCTGTAACCGGTTCCCATCTGCCATTTGGAAATAGAATGTCAGGTGGGATATATTCGTAAATTACAGCGGGTTGAATTGGAGAGGCCTCATCGACAGCGGACATATAGAGTTTTCCGTTGGTATGAATCACCATCGCCCTCGTTGAAGTACCTTTAAGGTTATCATTCGGTATCTCAAGCCAGTTCAATCCATCTGTCGAACGAAATGTCCTTACCTTACCCTGACAATACCCTCCCACATAAAGCGCTGTTTGACCGTTGGCATCCGTATAACGGATCATATACCGGAAACCCTGAATGATATTGGAATCATCCGGGGCTTTAAAGACCTTCTGCCAACCGGCATGGGGAAGTGCCTTGTTATAACGCCAGATTTCTGCCCGGTTATCGACAATCTTAGGTGTCAGCTCCCTCGGGATTTTGAAATCCCCGAGTATTCCAGTATTTTGGACAGCCAGGAGAATGTTATAGAGAATATTTCTTCCCGTTCCTACATAGAGATAGTCTCCCAGCTCAGCCATTGACCAGGCATAGTTGTTTTGCATGGCATTATTGGGATCTGTATCAAAACCGTTTAGGGGAGTTATTTTTTGGAAACCATATTTATTAAACACTTAATCACCCTCCCGAAAATTAGGACAGACTTTTCCTGGTACATCATATGAACATTGTCCACTTCTGACACAGAAATTTTTTTTGTTAATTCAAAACTGAACATCAACATCAGAGGTTGAAATATAAAAGGAGAGTATCAATTTACGGCGAATTTAATACGACATAAACCATATCCTGTAATTTCTGATAAAAAAACGGAAGAGGTAGGATGAGCATGTATTGGATGAAAAAAATGAAATATGGATTGGTTTGCCTTGCACTAATCCTTCTATTGGTGTCAGGCTGCGCCGCGAAACCTGGGTCTGCCACAGGTCCTGCTGGTGCTGCTGAAACATCTCCGGCAACTGAAAACACCGGCAGCCAAGGGGATACTGCGACGGGATCACAGGAGAGCGGAGCTTCGAGTAAGAATAGGGCAGCCATCTCGGATGAAAAAAGCGACAGTATGCACAAAGGCGGGTTCTTTGCCAAGAACGGCAACATCCTGATTTATTATGCCGAGCCGCAGGACGGGATTTATAGGGTCGATACCGCAAAGAATACAGTACAGCGACTGGTAAAGACCGACTCCGTGCAAAAGCTCTACTTTGACGGCACCTATGTCTACTATATGCCCTACTATTATCGGGGACGGGGTATTTATCGGGTGGACCTTGAGGGAAACACTGAAAAGATCTGTGCGAATTCTTCGCTGCAATTATGGCTGACAGATGATAAGATCTATTTTACCGATCAGATCGGTTTTGACGACATCAACCAGACCCCGCGCGGGAATTTATGTACAATGAATAAAGACGGCACCAACATCCAGATTTTGATCAGGAATGTCGGCAATTATTTTTCCATCCAGGACGAATGGATTTATTATACCCACATGAGTAACAGGGACCTTTACAGGGCGGCATTGGACGGGAGCCGCAGTGAATTGCTGGCCGAAGGGCGCACCTATATTACCGCTGCCGACAATGACTATTTGATTTATACTGATTACGAAGACGGTGAAGCGCAGCATTTACTGAATGCCCGGACCGGTGAAAATGTCATCCTGGGACAGTTTGGAGGAGGCAGCCGTTATAACGGCCAATTTTATATTGTGACCGAAGAGCGGGGTTCGGACGGTATTCCTTCTTCCGCAGGCTGGTCAGTCTTTCAGGTCGATCAAGAGACAGGTAAAGCCGTGAAACGTGCTTTCCTGGAAATGAATCGGTTTGGACTCGACGGCATGAGCTATGTGTATGGTGATTGGCTCTATTTTTACACGACGGATGGCGGGCCCACCGGTCAAAGGGGGACGTATCGGGTTAAGCTGCCTTGCGATGATTATGAAGCGGAGTATCTCGTCGACGGCTATCTTTTTTATTTGGACGGCTTTGGCTATTACATTGAGGGAGACGGGAATAGCCAGCCCGTTACTTTTGCCCGGCTCAATCTGCAAACCGGGGAGGTCACCCGATTCTGATGGGGGGAACTAAAAATAAAGGCTATAAAGCCTTTACCTTGTTATCAATGATTTTAATTTGGGCACTGTTTTCCGTCAAATCGTCCCGTATCTCTTGTATTGCTTGCCAGGACATATCTTGCTTTTCACTGACTTTATCAACTTTGTTCTCAAGTTTTTCAACTTTGTTCTCAAGTCTATCTATTTTGTCACTTAGCGTTTTATTTTCTACTCGCAAAGCTTTTTCCATTGAATTTAATTTATCCAGGATTATATCCGATTTATCCATAGGCTCCCCCTCCTGACCTTTAGCAATATCATATCACTTTCCAGTTGTTTGGACAAGAATAGTTATTTCCATAAATATTCATTTTCTGCAGTCAGATCGTCATGGCTATTGTCTTCGCATATCGAGGCAATAGCCTAATTTAGGTTTTACTCATTTCGTGTCTTTCAGTTTTTCTTATCCAACTTGTGATTCGCAGGTAGTTTTGATGTCATCAATGGATAACTCTGTGGCAGGCTTGTCACGTAGTCTTTAATAAAATAACTGAAATTTACCATTTGAGAGTATATAATAGCGTGATTTTACCAAAATAAAAAAACCGGCATCACAGCCGTGTTGACAAGGTTGGATTGTTATAAAATTATACCATTTCGTCCATATACGCTATTATTTCGTTTATATATAATGAGCACATATAGCGAAGTAATAGGTTAAATTCTTAAATAATCTGTGAGACTGGGGGGGACTTGCTATCAAAATAATTATTCTAGGCGGGTTTTTGGGTTCAGGGAAAACCAGCGTCCTCTTGCAGTTGGCACATTATCTTGTAGACAGTTCTGAAAGAATAAAAGAAACAACTGTTGCAATTATAGAAAATGAAATTGGTCAGGTTGGGATTGACGATAAAGTATTACGAAGAAATGGTTATGAAGTAAGAGATATTTTCTCAGGTTGTATCTGTTGTAGTTTAAACAACGATCTCATCACAGGCATTCAAGACATCAAGAGTAAAAATGATCCCGAATGGCTAATCATTGAGGCAACAGGCGTTGCATATCCAGGCGGTATCTCAGATTCAATTTACAATAATCTTAGGATGACAGCCCGAATCGTAACAATAGTTGATGCTAGCCGCTGGCAACGAATCCGCATTCCTTTAGAGAGATTAATTGAAGGACAACTGAGTAATGCGCAGATCATTCTTATCAATAAAACAGATCTTGTGGATGAAGAAACACTGAATATAATTGAAAATGACGTTCGAAACCTAAATGACAAAGCTGCTTTATACCGCATCAATGGGGTGAGAGAAATCGATGAGACAATATTGCAGGTGATAAGAAATGGTTAAGTTTTTCAGCAGTGCACAATTGTCTAAACGGCGAAAATATCAAATTAAAACGACAATACACGAAGGCGCATTTGCAGTTTCAGGTGAAAATACGCTTCA
Source organism: Dehalobacter sp. DCA (assembly GCF_000305775.1). Taxonomy (NCBI): domain Bacteria; kingdom Bacillati; phylum Bacillota; class Clostridia; order Eubacteriales; family Desulfitobacteriaceae; genus Dehalobacter; species Dehalobacter sp. DCA. The sequence goes on along the minus strand of NC_018866.1, from coordinate 2,459,637 downwards.
GCAAAAAGATGTGAATACGATAAAAAACATCATCGAAATTGAAATCAAAGCGCTAAATTCCTGGGTTTTGGACAACGGCGGTATTATCGGACATGTAAAAGGATTTCTTTCTGCCAACAATCATTCGGTGATGATTTCTTCAACAGGGGATGAAGTATACTGCCACACCAACGAATCAGCAGGTTCGGTAAATGAAGATGTACAAGTCAGTTTAGTGTTGATCGTTTTTAATGTTTCACAATTAGGACTGGAAGAACAACTGATCGCAATATTTGATCGATTTGAGGATTATTAAGAAAGCACGTGAGGGATTGGAGATGACACAAAAAGAAAATGACAGAAAATTTAAACTATACAGATGAAGAAGGCGTCCAATTTGTGATGTCAATCATAAAACGCTTTAGTTATGAAGAAAAGGACTTTGTTGTAGCAATTGAGCGAGATAAACATCATCATGAAGGAAAAGATTGCAGTTGTCATGAAAAAGGCCATACACACACTGAAAGTGAAGATTCTGAAGAAGAAGCTCTTTATGTATTTGAATGGAGTGAGGGTCCTGAAGGCGGAAAATTGGTTTCTGTAAACGATGGAACGCTTCAGCAGCTTAATTCAATTCTTAATGAATTATTTTAAGAAGTGGTTTAAGAAGTATTAGAAGAAGTAGATAGGAGAATCTCAAATATGATAATCATTGGTGAAAAAATTAATGGTGCGATTCCTTCTGTAGCGAAAGCAATCGCTGAAAAAGATGCAGGCTTTATTCGCAACCTAGCGAAAGCTCAGGCCGAGGCAGGAGCAAACTTCATTGATGTGTGTGCATCAGTGGAAAACAACCTTGAACTTGAAACCATGAAGTGGCTGATCGACTTAGTCCAAGAGGTTACGGATACGCCCATAGCAATAGACAGTCCTCATGCCCACATCTGCGTTGAAGCCATGAAGTTCTGCAAAAAGCCTGGTATTATCAATTCGGTCTCCGGCGAAGGGGATAAGATCGAAGTCGTGTTCCCCGTCATCGCTGATACTCAATGGGAGTGTGTGGCCCTCTTATGCGATGACACCGGAATTCCTAAGACATCCGAAAAGCGGATGGAAGTGTTTGGGGAGATCATGAAAAAAGCTAAAGCGTATAATATTGCCCCATCACGCTTGCACATTGATCCGTTGGTAGAAATGCTCTGTACGTCTGAAGACGGCATTAATATGGTGGTTGACGTTATCAAAGACATCAAAGCTCAGTATCCAGCCATCCATGTAACAGGGGGCTTAAGCAATATTTCATTCAATCTTCCTGCTAGAAAACTGGTCAATCAAGCATTCATCGTACTGGCAATGAATGCAGGAATGGACAGTGGAATCATTGCACCAACAAACCAAGATCTGATGGGGATGATCTATGCGACAGAAGCACTCTTAGGGAAAGACGATTACTGCATGGAATACATTGGAGCTTATCGAGACGAATTATTTGGTCAAAAAAAATAATTCTCGAATAAAATCAACGATATGAGGAGGACGAAAGTAATGTCTAAGATGGAAGAAGTAAAAGCAATGTTAGAGGCAGGAAAAGCAAAACTCGTTCCAGGATTGGTACAGGAAGCGTTGGATGAAGGAAACGATGCGCAAAGTATTCTCAAAGCAATGATTGAATCCATGGGAGTCGTTGGTGACAAATTCTCTGCTGGAGAAGTATTCATCCCTGAAATGTTGATGGCTGCTAAAGGCATGGCCAAGGGTGTTGTCGTGCTAAAACCTCTTCTCGCTGGTGGGAGTACCGCTTACTTGGGAACCTGCATTATTGGAACGGTTGAAGGTGATTTACATGATATCGGCAAAAACTTGGTGGCCATGATGATCGAAAGTGCTGGATTTGAGGTAGTCGACCTCGGCGTAGATGTCTCGGCTGCTAAGTTTATCGAAGCTATTAAAGCAAATAACAACGTCACCTTAGTCGCCTTATCGGGACTTCTAACAACCACTATGCCGGCCTTGAAAACTTCCGTTGAAGCGATTAAAGCTAGCGGATTGACAGGCTTCAAGGTCATCGTCGGTGGTGCACCTATCACACCAGAATTCGCAGCTACGACTGGGGCCGATGGCTTTGCCCCTGATGCAGGCAGTGCTGCTGTAAAAGCGGCTGAACTAGTTGGCTAAGATAAATGATCAGTATAACCTTGTATCCTATAAAAAAATTGGAGATTGTAAGACTTATATAAACTCTAAAGATTATTGATGAAAGGATGAGGTTTAAATGAATCAGAGAGAAAATTTTCAAGTAATGTTGGATGGAGGAAAGCCTGAATTTATTCCGAGTTATGTTGAGTTATACAATTTAGGCTTAATGGGAACAAATAATACTGATATGCCCTGGCAAGGGGGCGTTGATCCATTCGGTGTTAATTGGATAGCAACTAAAGAGGGTACTATTCCAGAGCCTAACAAATTTTTGTTTGATGATATTGCAGATTGGGAAAAATATGTTCACTTCCCGGACATCGATACGTTAGGCATTGAACACGTAGCTCAAATTGAATTGCCTAACTTTAATCGAGAAGAACAAATTGTGAATGTCTTTAGTGTATGTGGTTTATTTGAAAGACTGGCTGCCTTTATGGGTTTTGAAAACGCACTTTGTTCATTGATTGAAGACCCAGAGTCATGTCAAGAATTCTTTGAAGCGTTTGCCGACTACAAAATTGCATGTCACAACCGTTTTATTGATGTGTATCAGCCTGATGTGATTACCTACTTTGATGATTTAGCAACTGCGAATGGGCTATTTATGTCTCCTACTGTGTATCGTAATGTGATTAAACCTTCTCATAAAAGAATAGTTGAAGCAGTCACTTCAAGAGGTGTAATTTTTGCACAGCATACATGCGGAAAATGTCAAGAAATTATTGAAGATTATGTTGAATTGGGTGCAAGAATTTGGAATGCTGCGCAGATCAGCAATGATCTCGAAGGTATTCTGGAAAAATATAAAGGACGTCTTATTGTAGAGGGTGGGTGGGACACATCAGGTCCAGTCAGTTATATTAATGCTTCGACGGAAGCTGTAATTGCTGAGGCAGAAAGATGCGCAAAGGAATATGGACAGAAAGGTAATTATATCTTTACGCCGGTACTTATCAACGAAAATGGTAACTCCTTGATTGTAGGAGATCCACGTTTAGCACCGATGGCAGAAGCATGGCATAAGATAGATAAACTATAGGCGAATAAGATATAATTAAATTGTAAATTGGATTTTGTTATATAATAAGAGTATCAAAGTAGTGATTAGAACAGAAACTAAACCATAAAAAAATCGAGAAACCTCCTGGATGATGGAAAAATATCAATCGGGAGGTTTTTAATAAAAAAGGGGTGCTTGGCCCTCAATTGATGTCTGTCTTTTCTATCGTATTGTACATACATGAATTAATACATTGTTCACACAGAAGTTGTTTGATTTATAGCCATATTTATTTCAGCAAAACGATGATATACTCATATTGAATGAGTAAAATGTTTGTTTTACAGGTGAAGAGAATGAGCGATCAAACAAATAATCTTCAAACAAGTATATTCCGAACAAGTCAAAACAGAATCATTGACTTTGTGGATATCGGAACCTTGAAAGAAATATTGGACTCATTTACAACGACGACCAGTTTGATGGCCGATATTGTTGATGTTGAGGGCATATCTATTTTCCCAAGAAGCGGTATTAAAAAATGCTGTAGATTCTGCCGTATTATATATGGACTGAAAGATGGAAACAATAGATGCCAGAGTGCCTATAAAAGGGCAGGGAAACAGGCAGCCATGTTTGGTGAACCATACATTTTCCGCTGTCCGTCAGGTCTGATTGAATGGGCAGCACCGATCATACTGAACGGAGAGCATGTGGGAACGATTATCTGTGGTCAAGTGCTGATGTGGAAGCCGGAAGAGTTCTTTTGGATTGAACTCAGAGAAATGAACAAGTCGCTTACCACAGACTTTCAGGATCTATTTGATGCAGTGCGCGAACTTCCAATTATATCTGGTCATCAGGTTCAGGCGGCAGCTTATCTGCTCTATGTGGTTGCCAATTATATTATGAAAGCTGGGTGGGAGAATTATGAACAGATTAAGGAATTCGCCAGCCAGCAGTCAATGTATTATGCCGAAATTGAAAACAGAAAAATCCTGGAAAAACAGCTCGGCAGCAGTTCAGGCGGTTCGCTGGTTGACGAAAACGAAATAATGGTAGAGTTGTACAAAAACGAAAAATCAGCAAAAGCCTATCTTCAGGCTGTCATATTTGGGCTGAGGTATGAATCACACAACAATTTATCAGTGGTACGTGCCAAAATGACCGAATTGCTGGTAATTCTGTTACGGGTTACAAACCAGATGGGCTTGGAAATGTCAAAGTTTCTGGATATCAACAACAACTATATCGGTAAGATTTATGAAACAAATTCTGTTGAAAACCTCTGTGTTCTTGCTTCAATAGCTGTGGACGCGTACTTAGAACGCATCAAGGAAACACAAAATAAACCCTTAAACGCAAATATAAAAATGATGATCGAATATATTGAAAATGAATATATGAAAAATCTTTCATTGAAAGCTATCTCAGATTCAGTTTGCCTGAGCCCTGGTTACGCCAGTAGAATGTTTAAAAACCATATAGGCATGTCAATTATTGATTATGTATTAAAGGTTCGCATCGAGAAAGCGAAAAAACTTCTTTTGAATCCCCACTATCAAATTCAGAATATTGCTGAAAAAGTCGGCTTTTCGGACTCAGGTTATTTTACGAAGGTGTTCAAGACATCTGAGGGGATTACTCCAACCCAATTCCGAAAATGCCATAAAAGGTAAGGGGGCAGAAATGGAAAAAGTATTAGTTGAACTACAGGAAGCCATTGAAAAAGGCCAGACCCAGACAGCGATGGATAAGACAAAAGAAGCCCTCAATAACGGACTTCGAACAGATAAAATTATTGACACTGCTATCAACCCGGCGTTTAAAGATCTTGGATTAAGAATGTTTAATGGGGAAATTTATGTGACAGATGTGCTGATGTCTTCCAGAGCGGCACATGCGTCGATGTATGTGATGGAACCGATAATATCACGACACAGTGGTTCGAAAAAGGGGATTGTGGCAATTGGCACAGTTGCAGGAGATTTACATGATATCGGAAAGTCCTTAATCGTTATGGTGCTTCAGGGCAGCGGGTACACGGTTATCGACTTGGGCATTGATGTCACGGTGAAATCATTTATCGAGGCTGTCAGAAGGTATAAACCGGACGTTCTGGCGTTGTCTTCGCTTTTGACTACAACGCTGCCGGAATTAGGCTATATCATTAACGCATTAACCGAACAGGGGCTGCGTTCACAGGTTAAAGTCATCGTCGGTGGTGCACCGGTAACGACTAAATATGCAGCTAGTATAAAAGCTGATGCCTATGCAGCTAATTTATTTGAAGCGAGCGAAGCGGTAGATGATTTAGTCAACAACCGAATCGGAAGATTCCTTGTATAGCAATTTTAATAGTTCTCGCTGATAGTATGATATGAGACATTATTAATGGCTGCTTTAAGGGCGGTCGGCATTGACACTTTTTCATAATAGCCTCCGTATCTGTGGTATAATTTTATTATAATACAAATAAATGGAAAAGTCAGAGGAAAACTATGTCGATGCGCGATAAGTTCTACGACCAATTCAAACCGGTCCACCGTGTCATTGGGATAGTATTGATCCCCATCATCCTGGATCTGGCGAACTATCTGCTCTATCAGAAAATTTTCCGGACAGAATACCTGCCTGCTCATAATCTGCTAAACCTGAAGATCGGGTTTGTATCGGCACCGCCGAGTGTGCGGTTTATCCTTGAGGACTTTCCGTCTCTTCTCTTTCAGGCTAACAATGACAGCGTGTCCGGAATCGTAAACCAGTTGACCCTGTTTAATGTCTTGCTGCTTCTCAGTGCGACGCTGATCCTTAGTTTCCTTCACAGCGGCTATTTGGGTGTATTGGCCGAGTCCGGGCGCAGGCCCATGGGCTGGAAGGACTTCTTTGTGCTTGGTAATCAGTTCTGGTTGCGGTTTTTAGTCTTACAAGTCCTGGGCCTTTGGCCGCTGATCCTGATGTTGATTAACCCCGAACTGGTTTTTCTGGGGTTTATTAACGTCGTGTTTGTTTACGTCCAGTATGCGATTGTCGTCGATGAAGGGTCGATCAAAGAGAATTTTCAACGGGGAATTGGTTTTCTTCTGCAAAATTTGAAGCTGACCCTGATCATGGCCATCTACTTCGGCCTGGTCTTCTCTTTTCTGGGAATTCTCATTCATGTCCTTGCGGGTCTGGGAAGGACAGGAATCATCATCGCCATTGTATTGACCGCTTACCTGGGAGCAGTGGTCAATAAAACCGTGCTGGAAATCTATCGGGAGAAAAGCCGGGGGGAGCAAGTGAATCCGGAAATTGAGAATACGGGTAATCTTGATAGCGACAATCTTTGACCAGCGTTCTAGGCTTCAAAAATTTTACAATTAATATGTATTTTATATCGGATTTGTTATATACTATAAGAAAAGAGGAACCATGCTCTATACATGATTCCTCACAACAGCCGCTTTGAGGGCGGTTGGCATTAGTAAACGGAATAGACCGTTATACATTTGCAGGTTGGCGGTCTATTTCCTTTTATGAAATGATAGTATCAAAACGACCAAAGTCGCAAAGGAAACCATCAACATCAAAGCTTGAAATACTTCCATGGGCATCACCTCCTTTCCGGAGGAAATGCCGACCGCCCTGCACGCCATCTGTTGCAGGGCTATTATAACATATATTTACAAAATATTCCATATATTTAGAGATGGCCAAGTTCGCTCCGATCGACCCGGATGTGCATGCAGCGTATAAGCAGCGTATAAAAACAGTGAATGATTTTTTAATCAAAGCGATGTAGGAGAGAATGTAGTTTTTTTCGATATACCTTCTATTTTCGGACAACCAATAGGATGTCTACATAAGATAGTATTGGGAGACGAAAACAGAATGTAGGAGATGATTATATGTATCTTTCCGGTCTAGCATTTCTCCCTTTTCTGGTCAAGAATATTATACGAAAACCTGTAGTCGCACCGATTAATAATACGGTGGGGATAGTACCGCCCATATTAGCAGGAACGCGTCATTGGCCGCCAAGCCATAGGCCGCCTGCTTATCATCATCCGCCATGTCATCCACCTGTAAGACGGAGACGTGGTTGCTGCTGCTAGATTTTTTAAGGAAGCCCGAGGGAGAATTTCCTCGGGTGTTTTAATATAGCGATGGCGCGGGTAACCATATGAATTTTATAGCCATGATCTTACGCAGGAGATGATGTGTCTTCAAAAATTTTACAATTAGTATGTTAGTATGTGATTTAACTTAAGTATGGTATATACTATAAGCAAAGAGGAACCATGCTGATACCTGATTCCTCATAACAGCCGCTTTAGGGCGGTCTATTTCTTTTTAGTGAAGGATATTGTTGATTAGGAGAATCCTATGGAAACAAATGATATTTTTGAACAGGTGGCAAGCCGATAAATCCCAAAATAACATTCTGTTGATGAAAGGGATAACGATATGAGCGGCAAAGAAGAAGAGATACTGCGCCGGCTATTCGAGCTGCGGGATCTGAAATACAAAGAGTTTGCGTGCAAACTCATGCCGACGGTGAACCCGGAAAATGTGATCGGCGTCCGCACGCCGGATCTGCGGAAGCTCGCCAGGGAGTTTTCTAAAACGCCGGAGGCTTCGGAGTTTCTGAATATCCTGCCGCACGCGTATCATGAAGAAAATAACCTGCACGGCTTCCTGATTGAAACGATCAGGGATTATGATACTGCTATTGCTGCCGTTGACGAGTTTCTGCCGTACATAGACAACTGGGCAACTTGTGACCTCATTTCACCGAAGATATTCAAAAAGCACCTGCCCGAACTCTACGAAAAAATCAAAGTATGGCTGGTATCCGGCCGGACCTATACGGTACGATTCGGGATCGGAATGCTGATGCGCTTCTATCTCGATGACGATTTCCAGCCGGAGATGCTTGAGCTTGTGGCGGTTATCCGGTCGGACGAATACTATGTCAACATGATGATCGCCTGGTATTTCGCAACGGCATTGGCCAAGCAGTACGAAGCGGTCTTGCCGTACATACAGGAACAGCGTTTGGAGAAGTGGACGCACAACAAAGCCATCCAGAAAGCGATTGAGAGTTACCGGATCGGCGACGAAACAAAGGCATACCTGCGGACGCTGAAAACGCAAGTCTCTATGTATCCATGTGCCGGGCGGTCGAGTCACTGCTCTTTATAGTACGCCGTTTTTGAGGAAAGCCTTAGCCCTATGGTGTACAATCAATTTTCGGATGAAATACAGGATGATGATAAACCCCGTAATCTCCGGCACATAAGATGCCGGATCGGTCATTAGACTGGTCAAATCTGCTTGAAGCCATGACCCTTCTGTTGGCGCATAAAATTTCATGCCGTAAAGCGGCCAATAAAATGTCTCCGGAATCATCCACATGGCGTCAAATACGTCATGGAAAAGACAGCTTCCGGTCAACACCAACCAACCACTTTTTTGATATCTATGCCAACGATAGTATCCAATCCCCAATAAGAGAAAGATAAACAATAACGTGTGTGCAAATACTCTACCGGTATGGAAGGTTTCGGCAAACAAAAAACGGCCGATAGGTTTATCAATCAAGTCGGGCAAAATGGACCCGACAAAGACTACTCTGTAATCAATTTTGATGTTTCCTAAGGATTTTTCGACTGCTTTTGCAGCTAATCCTGTCAATCCTAAATGTCCGAAGAAAATCATATCTTGCTCCCAGATTGCAAATCACAGTTTATCGCTGGTATGGTCAGCGGTGAGGCTTCTTATTGTCGGTTACATCCTAATCGCCCGATATATTGTACCACGAAATAAAGGATCATTACCAAAATGGTATGTGTTACGGGCGCGACGCCCTGCAAAAAATGCTGAACGATAACCCGGGAAAAAAGAAAATGAGTGCTCAAAGGGATCAGTATTGAGGTGAATGGTAAAGGAAAGGGCAAGAATAATCATGTTGTCAGCAGGGTGTCTATCCGCTACTGAAGAGCTTTTTCCTTGTTGCTATGGTGTTCTTCTATCCTCTGCTTTAGCTCTTCAACCGTTATGCCTTTTTTTTCAGCTATTTCCTTAAGTTTCGCTTCATCCATTTTTCCGTGGCCTTTGCAGCATTTTCCCTCCGCCATCCGCTTTTTCAGTTCTTCGACCGTAATACCTTTTTTCTGGGCGATCTCCTTGAGCTTTGCCTCTAATCGAACTTTAGCTTCTTCCTTAGAAATTCCCTTTTCTTGCGATATTTTGTCGATCATTTTGTCATAGCAGGACGGGGATTGTACGTTCGGGCTATTCTGCTCCGTAGCAGCAATTGCCATGAAAGAATAATACCTCTACTTCAAAAAACGCTTGATTAGTTTGAACTTTTCATCTGTATAAGGGTGATATCTCATGGACAGATCAAGCCAAGTGGACTTTTTGACAATGCTGCGATAATGCGTGAAAGTATCAAAGCTGAGTTTGCCATGATATTGACCCATGCCGGAATATCCCACACCGCCGAAGCCCATGTGCGGTGTGGCTAGATGGATGATCGTATCGTTGATACAGCCGCCGCCAAAGGAACAGGTTTCCAGGATTTTATCCTCCATCGCTTTGCTTGAGGTGAACAAATAGAGCGCCAGAGGCTTGGGATGGCTCCGGATATATTCAATAACCGTTTCGATATCTGTATAGGTCATCACGGGTAAAATGGGACCGAAGATTTCTTCCTGCATGATGGGAGATTCGGGTCCAACGTCGATCAATACGGTTGGTTCAATAAAACGCCTTGGCTCGACATATCCGCCGCCTATGGCCTTGGTTGCGCCGTCCATCAGCCCGACAAGGCGCTTAAAATGCTTTTCATTTACAATCACCGGCATGTCGGACATATCTGCCGAAGGGAAAAAATTTTTTAGGGCATTGGCGTATTCGGTTAGAAAGCAATCCCTGACGGACTCATGGATCATCAGATAATCTGGTTCGACACAGGTTTGCCCGGCATTAAGCACTTTGCCGAAGGCGATACGCTTTGCTGCCAGATGCAAATTGGCTGTCTCGGTCACAATAACAGGGCTTTTTCCTCCCAGCTCCAGCGTCACAGGTGTGAGGTTTTTGGATGCGGCCTCCATGACGGTTTTCCCTACGGCCACGCTTCCGGTGAAAAAGATGTAGTCGAATTTTTCATCCAGCAGCGCCTGATTTTCATTTCTGCCGCCCTCGATGACTGTGATATACTCAGGGTCAAAAATATCGGAAATTATTTTAGCTAAAATGCGGCTGGTATTGGGAGTATAAGCGGAAGGCTTGAGGACCGCACAGTTCCCGCCGGATATTGCACCGATTAACGGTTCAAGGCAAAGATGTATCGGGTAATTCCACGGTGCTATAATCAGCACTACGCCATAAGGCTCTGGTGATAGGAAGCTTTTGGCGTGGAACTGGGAGAGGGGCGTTCTGACCTTGCGTTCTCTTGACCATCCGGGCAGATGACGAATATGGAATCTGATTTCATCCAATACAATACCGATTTCCGTCATATAGGTTTCGAAGGGTGGCTTATTGAAGTCCTGCATCATTGCAGTACATAAACCATCCTCATTTTCGCGCAAGGCACGTTGCAATTTTCGGAGTGCCGAGATTCTGAATTCTACAGGGCGAGTCTTGCCGCTGAAAAAATAGCGGTGTTGGTTTTCGGTGATTTCATGTATTTCCATTGAACTACTCCTTTCTCGGAAGAAAGCGAGATCATTCTCGCTTTATAAAAATGTGAGAGAAGAACATTAGCTAATAATAAGTTGACATAGTAGCTAATATTTTTTATAATTATACCTAAATTAGTAAATTCAGGATGAAGGTGATCCTATGCGTATTAATACCACAGATATGCAAAATGCTTTTGGAAAATATCTTTCTCTGGTAGAGAAGGAAGATATTATTATTACAAAGAACGGCAAGAGTGTTGCCAAACTCATCCGCTATAACGAACCGGACTATTTTCTTGTCCATGAAGAGGCAAAAAAATATCAACCTACCAAAAAGGTAAGCTATGAAGAATACATGGAGCTGGTGGAGTCCTCTGATCAAAGGTATGAACTGATCGACGGTGAGATCTATCTGTTAGCGTCGCCATCATTCACCCATCAGGTAGTCGTTAACGAAATTTCAGGTTGTTTTTATAACTATTTTAAGGGAAAACCTTGCCGTTCCTTAACCGCACCCTTGGATGTCCGGCTATTTGGTTATGCGACGAAGTTCGAAGAAGATCCGAATGTGGTTCAGCCGGATGTCGTCGTGATCTGTGATGAAGACAAGGTGAATGAGAAGAACAAGTATGAAGGTATACCGACACTGGCGGTCGAAGTCTTGTCGCCATCTACCAAAGCCAAAGATCTGGTAGCAAAATTAAATCTCTATATGAAAAGTGGCGTTTTAGAATACTGGGTTGTAAACCTGGAAAACAAAAGTATTCTTCAATATTCTTTTTCTGAAGAAAGAGACATCAATTACCCGCAAAGCTACCAACAGGGTGATACGATCCAATCGACTGTCTTTCCAGGTTTGGAGATACTGTTACCTGATATATTTTCTGAGATTTAGCTGCCGGAAAAATTAGTAATAAGTAGGTGTTTATATTAATGGATGGAAATAACCGTGCAAATATTAAGCCCGGTACACATGTTTTAATCGTACAAAAACAAGATCAGCGAACAGAAAAATTGACCGAAGGAATCGTTAAAGATATTCTAACCAATTCATCGAATCATCCTCATGGAATTAAAGTCCGGCTAAGTAATGGCATTGTAGGTCGAGTAAAGCAAATCATTCCTTAGGATCACTTATTTTATTTTTTTATGAAAGAGACTCAAGAACCCTTTAGGAATCGGACTTTCAAAATGCATGATTTCATTGGTTACCGGATGCTTGAAAGCCAGGATGTGAGCATGAAGTCCTAACCGGTTGATGCTGCTCTTTACTCCTCCATATTTTATATCCCCGATAACACTGTGCCCGATGTCCTGCATATGAATACGTATTTGATTTTTGCGGCCGGTCTCCAGTTTTACCTCTAATAAAGAATAGGAATTGTTTTTTTCCAATACCTTGTAATGGGTCACGGCTTTTTGCCCACCATTGGGAGTCTTGCTGGAGTACATTCGAAGCGCTTTATTTTCTGTTAACCAAGAGGTAATGATCCCTTGATCGTCGGTTAGGGGACCATGAACAACCACGGCATAACTTCTTTCCAGAACAACTTCCTTCCAGGCGTTTTGGAGCTTTTCCTTTATCTCTTCGCTTTTGGCAAACATCATGACCCCGGAGGTTTCTTTATCCAGCCGATGTACAATAAAAACCCGACTCTGATTATCTCTTTTTTTGATATGTGTACTTAAAACGTTATAAGCTGTTAATTCCTTTTCTCTGTCGGTCGCGATCGAAAGCATTCCGGCAGGTTTTTCTATGATGATAAGATATTCATCTTCAAAGAAAATCTTTAGCCCCAGGGGCTTGAGCTCTCTTCTTTCTTGATAGACTTTGCTCCGATTAATGATAACCTTTTGACCTGCAACCAACGGATAGTTAAACAAAGTTGTTACCTCGCCGTCTACAGAAATCTGGCGATGGGCGAGAAGTGACTTGATAGAGTTTCTCCCTTTTTGTGGCAACTGAGCGATAAGGAATTTTAACAATTCATTTTCTTTATCAACGATAAGGGAAGTTTGTTTCTCAGGACGATGTTTGGAATTTGCTTTTTTCATCTGTTAACCCCTTCATGATCATATTATTTTGAGTAAGCGAGGATATTTCCAAAAGATAATTGCCATTATGTATAAAAAAACTCTGGTATTTAGTATTAGCTATTATTGAATAAATAGCAATAGGCGAGATCTCCTATCAGCCACTTGGCCTCCTATATATTTAGATTATTAAGATTTGTCAGGATGAAAAAACATTTAATTTTAACCTCAAAATTCTTGCATTTAATCTTGTTGTGGTATAAAATACCAATAGAACATATGTTCTAAGAGAGGCAAAAAGCCGGAGGTATACATCAGGTAGTAGATGACGGCCTATCAAACCTCTGACAGGCAGCTCTTTTTTCGTCCGGTTATTTTTATTGAGGGTTATAGCGCCGACAAAAATCTGACATGGAAAGACGGTGAAACGATGAAGATCAACCGGCTTTTGGAAATGATTATTCTTTTATTGAATAAAGGGACCATCACTGCCGGTGAACTCTCCGACCGGTTCCAGGTATCTGTGCGGACGATTTACCGGGATGTTGATATTCTATCCACGTCCGGAGTTCCGGTGGTGATGACCAGAGGCAACGGCGGGGGAATATCGCTGCTGGAGGAGTATTCTCTGAGCAAGGTCATGATCAGTGAGCAGGAGAGGGACGGTTTGCTGCTTGCTTTGCAGACCCTGCAAGCTACCAGATATCCGCAAAGTGAGGATATCCTGACAAAACTTGGAGCAGTGTTTAAGGAGCCCTCCCGCAAAGATCGGATCGAGATCGATTTCTCATATTGGAGCAGCACGCCCAATGAAAAGAATAAATTCAACGATATTAAAGAAGCGATTTGGCAGCACAGGGTAATTTCCTTTGATTACGTAAATTCCAATGGCCTAAAAAGCAGCCGTTCGGCTGAGCCGGAGAGGCTGCTGTACAAAGGCCATACCTGGTATTTAATTGCTTACTGCCGTAAGCGGGAAGAGCACCGCATTTTTCGTCTGACCAGAGTTAAAAACGTTACGGTCTTGGAAGAAACATTTACCCCGAGGCTTTGTCCGGAATGGGAAGAAGAGGCAAGCGGCCTACCGGATTCTGTCCATCTTAAACTAAAGTTTCAGCCTAGGATCTTAAACCGGATTTACGATGATTTTGCCGAAGAACTCATTACGAAAAATGAGGACGGCACTTTGGTCGTCGAGGTGGACTTTCCGGAAGATGAGTGGGTCTATGGCTATATCCTTTCTTTTGGCAGCTATGTTGAAGTATTGGAGCCTGTACATATCCGGCGTATCGTGACCGAACGGTTAAAACAGGCTCTAGAAAAATACGAAGCTCCTCAAATATGACATCCTATTGTCAATACATTCCAGTAAGATAGAGGTAGTGAAAACTTAGAGATAGTGAAAACTTAATGGAACAAAAATATTTGAAAGGGAGAAAAGTGTCATGTTTCAAATTGAACTTTCGGAGCGTAAAGCTCAACCTGCTCTGATGGTCAGGACGAAAACGGCCGTGGCCGAACTGCCGAAAGTGATTGGCGAAAGCTATGGGAAGATCATGGGGTATCTGAATGAACTGGGTGTCCAGCCGGTCGATGCTCCATATACCGCCTACTACAACCTGGATATGGAGAACTTGGATGTAGAAATGGGGTTCCCCGTTGCTAAGCTTTTCCCGGATAAGGAGGACATTCATCCTCGGGAGATTCCAGCCGGCAAATTTGTCAGCTGCATTTACAAAGGACCCTATAGCGGGATGCAGCAGCCTTATAACGAAATGTTCCGCTGGATCGAAGAAAATGGCTGCAAACCGGCAGGCGAGTATTACGAATATTACTATAATGCCCCCAGCGATGTTCCGGAGAGTGAACTTCTGACCAAAATTGTAATGCCGGTTATTCAAAAATAAAATCCTGGATTTGTAAAACCTCCTTACAATTTTTTGTTTGGAGGTTTTACATCTATTTCTAAAAGAGGAAAACATATCAACTAGTGGTGAAAGGAACGAATATAGTACAATTCTCTTATGGAAACATCATGATTTGGCAAGAAATAAAACAAAAGAGGAAAGCAGATTGTACATAAAATTATTACGGTATCTTCGGTTCGGTGGATTGCTTATGCTTTGTTTTCTTTTTTTCACCGGATGGATGACAAGCGCAGCGAATGCAGATACGACTCAAATCGATCGAATCTATGGTTCAGACCGTTATGCCACAGCGGCAGCCATTTCTCAGAAAGGATGGGAATCGTCGGAGTATGCTGTCTTGGCCCGCGGCGATGACTTTGCAGACGCTCTCTGCGCGGGACCACTGGCGGCGAAGTATCATGCTCCGATCCTACTGACTGAGTCTCAATCCCTGAATGCTGATGCACGGAGTGAGATTCAACGGCTTGGTGTCAAGCGCGTATTTATTACAGGCGGGACTTCGAGCATCTCTGCGGAGATTGAGACAACGTTGCGTGAAGCCGGTGTGATCGAGATTGTTCGTCTCGCCGGTAAAGACCGTTATGAGACCTCGGTAAAGATTGCCGAAGCGTTAAACAGCAATAAGATGATTCTGGCGACAGGGAAGAATTATCCGGATGCACTCTCCATTGCGGTGGTGGCAGCTCAAGCGGAAATACCGATCTTACTCGCCGGTAAAGACAGGCTGCCGCAAAGCGTTAAGGAATATGTGCAAAGACAGACCACTCAGCAAGCCTATATTGTTGGAGGTACAGGCGTAATCAGCGAGGGGGTAGCCCAACAAGTGCCGGGAGCTTTCCGGTTAGCTGGTTCTGACCGTTATGCCACCAATGTAGCAGTTTTAGAGCACTTTTCCGGCCAATTGGACCTTTCCCGCTTGTTTGTCGCGGTGGGTGAGGGGCCCAAAGGAACAGAGTTCGCCGATGCTTTAACCGGTGCTGTACTGGCGGCTAAGTCATCATCCCCGCTTATTCTCGTGCGTGACACCCTGCCGGAGGTTACGCAAAAATATCTCAAAGGGAAGATCACACCTTTTACGGTTGTGACGGGACTTGGAGGAGAGAATGCAGTTAGATCTTCGGTACTGCAGCGGATCATTAATTTAGCCAATACCAACGATGGCAAACTTTCAGTATCTCCGGCGAGTACAATCGCGGGAGCCACCAAGAATATTTACCTGGTCTATCTTCCTGGGGAGAACATGAACAACGGAACCGTGGAGTTCTTCCTTCCGGATAGGTACTTGGCAATAGCCGGACAGGATAAAATCACGATAAACGGAACCATGAATTCATTGACCTCTGAACAGATTTCCGATGCTGGACGAAGGGTCAAGATATCGGGACTGAACGTTACGACCGGTCAAAAAATAATCCTGACACTCAATGACAAAAGCGTTCAGGACGTTGGCAACTACAGTTTTAAGGTGATCGCGGATGCAGATGGCTCAGGGATTCTCAGACCAAGCTCAGGAAGTCTTACGGAGTCAAGGACGCTTCCGGTTCGTTTCCCGAGTCTTAAAGTGGGGATACAGCTGCTCTCTTACAACCGGCCGACTACGCCTTTATCCCCAAAAGGATTTGTCATTCATTCCACAGCGGATCCTGGGGCCACCGCGCAGAAAATAGTTCAATATTTTAATTACCCCAACCGTTATTCCTCTACCCATTATGTTGCGGATTGGACTGAAACCGTGCAAATGATTCAGGAAGACGAGATGGCCTGGCATGCTGCTCAAACAGCCAACCAAAGGTACCTTTCCGTAGAAATGTGTGAACCGGAAGGGAATCAGCCCGAGCAATTTAAAAAAGTCTGGGATCAGACCGTTCTTTTGGTTGCAGATGCTTGTATCCGATATGGTTGGGACCCCCAAGAAGATATCTTCAGTCATATGGATATCTCTTATGCCTATCGGGAAACAGATCATATTGATCCAATCCCGTTCCTTAAAAAATATAACAAGACCTGGCAGGATTTATTGAAGGCAATTCAAGCGAAGATGGTTGAACTGCAAACGAATTAATCCTATTCCGAGAGAGCTGCAGCATCCTTTAACGTGTCAATAATATGGATTTGCTGAGGACAGACGTCTTCACAGTTGCTGCAGGCAATACACGCGGAAGGCTTTGTGCTGCCCAGCATCAAGGCAATTTGATAAGTCCTTTTGGCACCTTGTAAATCACCGAAGATCATATTCCGGTTCAAGGCATCTAAAAAAACCGGTATGTGAATTTGCTGCGGGCATCCTTTAACGCAATACGCACACGAGGTACAAGGAATAGAGGGAATCGCACGGAGAGCCTCCCGTGCCCGTACGATCACGGCCGTTTCTTCCGGACTCAAAGGCCGGAAATCCTCCATATAGAAAAGATTGTCTTTCATCTGCTGGGTGGTAGACATCCCGCTTAGCACAGTGATGACCTTGTCCAAAGAAGCGGCAAAGCGAATGGCCCAAGATGCCAAAGAGGCCTTAGGATCGGCTTCTTCAAATATTTTCCGGACACTGTCGGCTGGGTTGGCCAGTACGCCGCCCTTGACAGGCTCCATGACAATGATCGGTTTGTTATGCTTAAGTGCCACTTCATAGCATTGGCGCGACTGGACGGATTCGCTCTCCCAATCGGCATAGTTGATCTGGAGTTGAACAAATTCTGTCTCCGGGTGTTCAGTCAGGATGCGATCGAGTAAATCAGCCTTGTCATGGTAGGAAAAACCAATATGACGGGCAAGTCCCTTCTCTTTCAGCTCCAGCATATAATCCCAGATACCGAAGTCGTCAAAGACCTTCTTGCGGCTTTCACTCACATTATGCATCAGATAGTAATCAAAATATCCGGCTCCTGTGCGCCTAAGCGAGGTATGGAGCATCTCTTTGGCCTCTGCGGCAGTGGCAGCCGCCCAGGCCGGAAGCTTAGTAGCAAGCTGAAAGCTTTCGCGGGGATAGCGGTCAACAAGGGCTGTTTTTATGGCCTCTTCCGATTTCCCGTTGATGTAGCCGTACGCCGTATCAAAGTAAGTGAAACCCTTGGTCATGAACAGATCAACCATTTCTTTGGTCTGCTCAAGGTCAATTTCTTTTTCGATCATCGGAAGCCTCATCAGTCCAAAACCGAGCTTCCGTATATTTTTGCCTAAATAGTCCATGATTTATCTCCTGCCATCGTTTAGTGTGATATCATTTCTCAATGGATTAAGTCTGAAATTAATTGTAGTTGGCTGCAAACAGGCTGTCAAATTTACCTTTTAAAAAGGCAGCAACAAATGTAAAATGGTGAATATGAACAATCGTAAGGAGGCCTATATATGAAAAAGAAATATATTATCTTCATGATTATGGCAATCTTAATTTCATTCACATTGACAGGATGTATACCGGGAGATGGTACGTATACATCTGAAAGACCGGCAGGGTTTTTATGGGGCGTTTGGCATGGGTGGATTGCGCCGATTTCACTGATTGTCGGGTTATTTAAGGACAATATCAGAATCTATGAGACTATAAATACAGGCTGGTGGTATGATTTTGGCTTTTATATTGCTGTAATCAGTGGCTTCGGTGGGGCGTCCTTATCCCGAAAGAAAAAGAAAGAGAAAAAGGAGTAATAGCTGGAAAGAACCAGCAATTTCTTAATTTCTCTTGACTTTCCCCCGTAGTGGAGGGTTTATACTGCTTGCAGGGAGGTGAGGTCGTGTATAAAATCAGTGAGTTCTCCAAGATCACCAATATAACAGTTAAGGCCTTGCGGTATTATGATGACCAAGATATTTTGAAACCGTCTTACCGTGCGGAAAATTCCTATCGCTATTATGATAACCATGATTTTAGCCGGGCAAGGCTGATTGTTTTATTGCGTGATCTAAGTTTTTCTATTTCAGAAATTAAGGACATCCTAGCCCATTGTGAAAGTCCGGATGATCTATCCTACTATTTAGCTGAAAAACAAGATATGCTCGCGGAACAGATTAGGAAAGAGAAAGAGCTGATTAAAAAGATGAACCTCTACCTTGAACCCAAAGAAATGGAGGCAGGGAGTATGAACTACAACATTGAAACGAAAGAATTTGAGGAAATGACAGTCGCCGCAATCCGGTATAAAGGCAGGTACAGTGACGTCGGGAAGTACATTGGGATCATTTATAAAGAAGCAAGAGGAAAGACTTTCGGAGAACCATTTTGCTGCTATTACGATGAGGATTTCAAAGAAGAAGCGGATATCGAGCTTTGCGTTCCGGTCAAAGGACCGGTGGCCGGACCGAATATATGCTGCAAAAAGTTACCGAAGATCAAAGCAATCTGCACAACGCATGTCGGCAGTTATGAAAATTTGAGTTTCGCCTATAAAGCTGTGCTAGATTATGCCAGCGAGCATAGCCTGGAGTATAAGCTGCCTTCCAGGGAGATTTATCATAAAGGTCCCGGGATGATTTTCAGGGGGAACCCCAATAAGTATGTTACGGAAATTGTCATGCCCATCGAATAGGAAGAGTAGAGATAGCTGAATTTACTTGTCAAAAACGTGATAGAGGAAGATCCGTAAACCTCCCGAGCAATTATCTCGGGAGGTTTATCGTCTAAAATATGGATTTTTTGAAGGAAAGTGCAGAAATTTAGCGAATTATTCTAAAAGTTTATATTAACAGAAAAGGAAATAGTTCCGTTTTTAAATACGAAAGGTTTTGCATAGAATAACATCTAGAGATACAAAATCATATCCAATCTTAATTTATGATCAATGTTGAAAAACAGTAGGAGGAGAGTATGAATAAAAAACGCTGGATTTCTATCGCGGTTATCGTTGTTTTGCTGGTGATATACGTACAGACAGATGTTATTTCCGGAGGAACAAACATGGGAAAATTGGAAAAATCCCTGTTGCCTTCGGAGCCCTCATTCACCACGGGGACTTATCAGGAAGGAACCGGTAAAACGATTGCTCTGATCAACGTCAACGGAACCATTCAGTCGGGGACTGATTCATTGTCATCCACCGATACCTATAATCACCAGATATTTTTACAGGAAATCGAAGATGCCTTTACCAATCCTGAGATTCAGGCGGTTGTCCTGGCAGTTGATTCGCCCGGCGGCGGTGTGTATGAAAGTGATGAGATTTATCAGAAATTAATCAGTTTAAAAGAAAGATACCCCAAACCTTTGGTTGTTTCCATGGGTACATTGGCAGCCTCAGGTGGTTACTTTATTTCGATGCCTGCGGATGAAATTTTGGCGACTCGGGATACGCTGACCGGATCCATCGGCGTCATTATGAGCACGTATAATTACAGTGAGCTGGCAAAAAAATTGGGTGTTGAGGAAATTGTTTTCAAAAGCGGTAAAAACAAAGACATCATGAATCCGATGCGTGAAGCGACGGAGGAAGAAAAGCAGATCATGCAGGGAATCATTGATGAGTATTATGGCTATTTTGTCGATGCAGTGGCTAAAGGAAGAAAAATGGACCGTCAGGCTGTCATCAAAGTTGCGGATGGAAGGGTTTATACAGCGACGCAGGCCAAATCGCTGGGCCTCATTGATCAGATCGGCGATCTGGATGGAGCGATTGCCGAAGCAGCAAAAATGATTAACGAAAGTGATCCCACCGTTATCCAATATCAAAATGAAACGCTGTTTAATTTGAATCGGCTCTTCTCCATGGTGTCGCCCCAACTTGATTTCTTGGGGATCAAACAGAATTTGCAGGACAGCGCGGCCCCTACCGTGATGTACCTGTATCGCTAAAGGAGCGTGATTCAGCCATGGATATTGATAATATGACAAACAGCGGTGATCAGACAGTGGAAAGTTCAAATACAGTGGAAAGTGTCAATGTTGTAGATTTAAGAATCGTTGGTTTTTGGACCCGATTCTGGGCCTTTATCATTGATCTGGCAGTCATTGCGATGAGCAGTCAGATATTTTTCCGGGTCATATGGCCGGCAGGTCTTGAAACGACAACCATCAAATCATTTTTTCTAATCAATGCACTCTTTCCAGGCATCTGGGGAAGTATATATTTCGTTTTGCTGACGATGTATTTCGGACAAACACTCGGGAAAATGATCATGGGAATAAAAGTTGTAAGCAAAGATGGCAGCCCGCTCAGTTGGTCTGCAGTCACCATGCGGGAAGTCGTCGGGAGAACACTGGCACAGCTGCTCGGCACCTATCTGGGTTATTTGATTTGCGCGTTTCATCCCCGGAAACAGGCCTTGACTGATATCATCGGCGATACCTATGTTGTTTATGCAGGGGATAAAAAGAGGGGCAAATGGGTTCAGATCCCGGTAGCACTGAGTGCCAATGCGGAATGATCAATTCTATGCGACCCGCCCAATATTTGATAACGAACTGGAACCTGCCACGTTGGCAAGAGAGAATATCACGGATGAAGCAATGTTTTCCTACGTGGAAGTAAGCGACTGCACGCTCGATCATGTTGAAGCGGATCGTATCACGTTTAAACAAGTCGTCTTCCAAAAAGTCATGTTTACTGAAGCAATCTTCCGGTATGCCGACCTGATGAATGTCCGGTTCCAGAATTGTGATTTATCCAATGCTGATTTTAGTGAAGCCCTCCTGCATCGGGTCGAATTTATTGACTGTAAGCTGATAGGGATTAACTTGAGTGAAGCCACGCTGCGGGATGTGACCTTTGAAAACTGCAATAGCCAATATGCTTTTTTCAGTTATGCGAATTGTAAGCAGGTATCCTTTCTGCAATGCCAGTTCGCTTCCGCGGATTTTAAAAACTGTGCATTTACGAAAGTCGAGTTTCCGGATTCCAATCTCCGGCAGGCGCAATTCAATTTCACCAAGTTGAAAGGCATCGACTTCACCAGCTGTGATATTGAAGGGCTGGGTGTCAACCCTGCCGACGTGAACGGAGCTGTCGTCAATGCGATGCAGGCTGTTTCTCTGGCTGGTTTGCTCGGACTTGTTATCAAATAAGCAGAACGAAGACTATAGGCTTAGACGTTCAATGCGGATTGGAGGAAAACAAAGATGAACTTCATTGGCAATCTGATTTGGTTGATATTCGGCGGCATTATCGGAGCAATTCTGTGGTTTGTGGCGGGCTTGGTTTTATGTGTCACAATCGTCGGCATTCCTTTTGGCCTGCAGTGTTTTAAAATATCCCTGCTCGTTTTGTGGCCATTCGGCAAAGAAGTTATTCTTGGCGGCTTTGGGGTGGGGGGATTACTTTTAAATATTCTCTGGCTGATTTTTCTGGGATGGGAGCTGGCCGTACATCATTTAATTATCGGCCTTATTTTCTGCATCACCATCGTCGGCATTCCGTTTGGGCTCCAGCATTTTAAGTTTGCCCAGCTGGCTTTGATTCCCTTTGGGGCAAAAATCGCGGACAAATAAATCATTTCCATTGGTATCCTGATTGGGTTTGTTGAATAAAAGAACGTCTTTTTAGGCGTTCTTTTTAATAGTGCTACCTTAAATACGGCAAGACATATTAATGACATTCTTCAGCAAATAAAACTTCAAACATAAAATTATCTTAGAAAAAGTACAAAAGGAAATACTACTACCATAGAAGGTTTTGCAGAATACAAAACGCAGTTTTCATTTTGAAAAAATACGATAGAATATTAGTTATTATCATATGGCAATTATGTTATACTTAATCAATCAAAATACTTATCATATTACGAAAATATTTATTACTTTTCAGAATAGTGATTAGAAAAACGCCACCTGACTTTCATGAGGTGTCAGAGAGATTTGTAATGGTACTAAATTACCAGGATGGAGGAAAAGTATGGAATATAGTTTTGAAAAAGAGGGGTTAAGGTCTATTCCAGATACTTTCTATCCAGTTGAAAAACTGAAAGATTTTACTCATATGGGGACAGTAAAAACCTATGCCAAAGGCAGTACGATTGTCTTTCCGGACGACGAGAATTATATGCTGATTTATGTGCTTTCTGGAAGGATAAGCGTTAGCGTGCTAGCGGATGAGGAAAAGGAGAAATTGATCTATTATACCGGTGAAAATGGAATTATTTGTGCTCGTATGTATCATATGGATAACGATAATATTTATATAGTTGCAACACAAAAAAGTAAAGTGTGTTATTTTTCTGAGGAGCAACTCAGTACAATATTTAGTCAAGATAACGCAATCATTTTTGAAATTATAAAAAGTTTTATTTCAAAGGTGCGTTTTTGTACGAAACAAAATTTGGAATTGACTTATTACAATCCAACCAATAGAATTTTAAGATTGCTGCATGAAGTTTATTTGAGTAACGGCATATTAGTAGGAGATTCTTATGAAATCTGTATAAATTTATCCTTGAAATTTATTTCGCAAATAACAGGAGCACATTATGTTACTGTCTGCAGAGTCTTAGGGTATTTAAAGAAACAAAAAATTGTGGAAAAAATAAAAAACAAAATTATTATTTATGATCCGGATAAATTACAAGAATTAAGCAATGATAACTTTTTTTATAGGAATATTTATTAAAAGAAGTTTAGCAATTTGTCCTACATACAATTACTCAAACCCTTGCCTCCTGATCTCATTACTGTGATTGAAAAAACATGACAACGGCAAATGGCAGTTACATTACCTTTGTCTTTGTCGGAGGAATACGAGAACTGGAACGTGATGTCTCAGTTCTCTTTTTTATGCGCCATAAATGGCTCTTAACTGGGCGGTAAATGGGGGCGCCTTTTATTTTGTAAAAAACACTGACTTTATCAGGAGAAGCCAACTAATGATTGCTATACGTTATAAATTTACAAAAAATTATTATTTATAATGAACTCACAGTTATTAAATAAAAGAATAACTGAATTATCAGAAGGGAGGTGAAGATGATGGCTACATTTTTAATCTTTCTCGCAGGCGTATTATTTTTGGCCGGAATTCTTTTTATTAAACCTCGTGCCAAACGGGAACAAATGTGGAAGACAGTTCTTAACTGGGGCTTGTATGTTATTTGGTACGCCATTACTTGGATGGGAATATCCTTTATTTACATCAATGCGTCCGTAGGACATGTTAAAGCAACAAGTACTGCAATATTCCTGTTTTTGGGAATATCCGTCGTACTTGCTATTGTTCTGGCACGTTTGTTGGGATTCATCACTGTAGGAAAAACAAAAAAAATCAGTACTGAACAGGCTTAAAAAGAGGTGAAAAAGAAATGGATAACGAACAAGGGAAAAAGTTTCAGATCAACCGAAGAAGTTTTTTAAGAGCTGGCGCTGCAGCCACAGTCCTAGGGGTCGTTGGTGCACTGAAAGCCCCTGCCAAGATAGCAAAAGCGACGGATGGTAATATTCTGTATATTGACCCAAACAAGGTTGCAAGTTCAAGTGGCAGTAACGGTTTGCAGTATACTCCGGCACCGAAGGGACAATGGTCTAAACTGCATCCAGTGCATGATCTGGGCAGTGCTAAAATAAACTATGTGGAAAATAACAACGAGTGGTTGGGAACTACTCAAATAGTTGGAAAGATTAAAAATTTCAATGAGGCGGATAGTGGGTGGTTCCTGGATGCAAGAGGTATACTCGGGGACAAGGCACAACGGGCGTTCGCGTACTTAACGACAAGGTATCCGTTGATTAATGCCCTTAACTTTGGGTCATTTTTCGTTGCTTCGGACGATGCTGTTTATGGGAAGCCTATCCTGCAGAAGTTGGAGATTCCCGATCCTGAGCAGATGTCGCAACATATTAAAGATCTTGCCTATTTTCTGCGGGTAGATGATGTGGGTATTGGTAAGATGCCGGAATATGCATACTACTCTGACCATATCATAGACGTTTTAGGTTTGTATTCAAAACCTGTAGAACAATGTACCCGTCCGGTGGAGAAGAGTGAATACCTACCTTACGTAATCACGTTTATTATTGACCAAGGTATGGAGACTATGTTAGCCAGCACTGGGTTTGACTCAATAAGTGGTTCGATGTCCTACAAGTGTTATCACTCAAACGCATGTACTTCCGTCGTCCTGGCTGCATACATCCGGAACCTTGGTTATAATGCCAGGGCATGCCATGCTATGAATTCCTATCTTCCATTCCCGCCTGCTCTTATTGCATCAGGGTTGGGAGAGTTATCCCGTACCGGTGACAGTTCAATTCATCCCAAGTGGGGATTCCGTCATAAAGCTTCTGCCGTTCTTACGGATTTGCCGCTTGCTCCCGATAAGCCAATTGATTTTGGGTTGCTGGATTTCTGCAGAGTATGTAAAAAGTGTGCAGATAACTGTCCGGCCCAAGCAATCTCACAAGATGCTGATCCTGTGGAATATAACGGATACTTGCGCTGGAACAGCGATATGAGAAAGTGCGCTGCCTTCCGGGCGGAAAATGAAGAAGGTAATTGCTGTGGAGTATGCATGAAGGTCTGCCCTTGGAACTCCAAGGAGGATTCCTGGTTCCATCAGGCCGGAACTTGGATTGGTAGCCACGGTGAATCATCAGCGAAATTACTTAAATCGATTGACGATATGTTTGGCTATGGCACAGAACAGCTCTTACAATATAAATGGTGGCTAGAGTGGCCGGAAATGAACAAAATTCCACCTAAATTGCCATTCTAGAATCCTAACTGGGAGACAAGATTTAATTGAAATGATAGATTAATGGGGCGTGTTGTAAAACGTTTATTGAAAAACGTAGTGCGACACGCTTCTTTCGTCCGCATGAATTCGTTAAATATTCTGGTGGGAAAACAAAAAATGTGCGGCACCGGCTTTCAACCCAGGTCATTTTCATTGCGACGAAGTATATCAGACTTATAATTGGGCTTGTAACATCGTCTGATAGTCTCTTAACTTCTGGATATCTTTGATATAGTAATACCCGTTGGTCTGCTCGATTAACATTAATTCTTTTAACTTTTTAATATTCCTTAATGTCGTTATTCGATTTATACCAAGAAGATTGCTGATAAACTGCTGGCTGATTTTAATATTTAACTTGATTTTTGTGTCTTCTTCAACTCCGAAATTTTCGGCTAATGTTAAAAAAAGGTTGCACATCCCCCATTCTGTATCGTGATAGAGCAATTCATCAATATGATTCATATTGGAATAAAATTTCTTTGTAAGGGATTGCAAGAGAAAAAGCGTTACATTTAAGTCTTTTGCCAATAAATCCAAAAGTACTTCTTTTTTCAAAAAGATGAGCGTGGTATCCACAGTTGTTTTAAAATAACAAAAGACCGGAACATCAAAAAGGACATTAGATTCTAAGAAAATACTGCTCTTCTCAAGAATGCACATGATCCGTTCATTTCCTTTGGGAGAGAATTCCGAAGCAATGACTCTGCCTTCTTTGACAAAATAAAATCCTTCCATGATATCTCCAGGAGAGGCAATAACTGTATTTTTTTTGAAGAATAACTCCTTGCCGTTTTCAATCAGCGTTTTAGAAAAATTATCAAGCTTGTAAATTCTTGAGAATTCTTCAACGGGTGAGTATTTCATAAAAATCAGACTCCCCAATAGTTTAATAGTACTTTCCTGCCTATATTAAATATTATCACACATTAATTATACTTTTATTAAAACAAATACAAATGTAGTCTAGACTACATTTGTAGCGTGGATGACCTTGCCTACGTTTGGTAGACACGGAGAAACCCTAAATAATTATTGTTTTCATTGAATTACGCAATCATGCTGCATCATGCACCTTTAATGGCGCTATGTAATCGTTGGAAGAATGAATGCGATTGCGATTGTAAAAGAGCTCAATGTACTCAAATACTGCTGATCTTGCTTCATCTCTGGTCTTGAAATGCATGTCATTAAGCCATTCTGTTTTCAACTTACCCCAGAATGATTCCATTGGGGCATTGTCATAACAGTTGCCTTTGCGGCTCATGCTGCAAACAAAGTTCTTTTCCTGGATTAGTTTCTGGTAGTTATGACTGGCATACTGTACACCACGATCTGAATGTAAAATGAGACCTTCTTTAGGTTTTTTGCGACCGATGGCATTCCTTAGAGCCGATATCACGAGTGACGTTTTCATACGGCTATCCATTGACCAACCGACAATTGAACGGTCGTAAAGATCCAGAATCCCTGCCAGATAGAGCCAGCCCTCATCCGTAGCAATGTACGTGATGTCTGAAACCCATTTTTCATTGCGACGGGATGCAGTGAACTCACGGTTAAGTATATTTTCAGCAACTGGCAAGTTGTGACGTGAGTTTGTGGTTGCTTTGTATTTCTTAATCACCTTTGAACGAAGGCCGTTCTCCCGCATCACTTTGGCAACTGTTGTCTTGCAGGCCAATTGCTCTTGAGGCAGCTCTTTGGTTATTCTGGTCGCACCATAGATGCGCTTGTATTTGTAAAAGAGGCTTGTAACGGTTTTCAGCAGCGCAGCTTTTCTTTCGGCTCTGGCGCTGGGCGGTCTTTTTAGAAAAGCGTAATAACCGCTCCTTGATACGTTTAAGGCCTGACACATCTTCGCAATCCGAAATACGGAGCGATGTTCATAAATAAATTTGAACTTCTTTATTTCTGATTTTTCGCGAAGTAGGCCGCCGCTTTTTTTAGGATTGCGTTTTCCTCTTTAAGATCAAGTAATTCTTTGCGGAGCTTTATGATCTCCTCATCCTCGGGACGCAGTTTGCCCTTGCCTGGGAAGGACTCGTCTCCATGTTGCTTATATTGTCTGACCCAGTCGCGCACTGTTGTGTAATGCACGCCTAGCTCTGTTGCCATTTCTCTGATCGTTGTTTCCTTGTTTATGATCCTCTTGACAACCAACTCTTTGTACTCTTTGTCGTAAGCCATTTTGAATACCTCCGTTATTTTGATTATAGGGGTATTCTCTGTGTCTATCAAACGTGATCTAGGTCAGGACTTCTACTATTAATTTTGAGAAGTGATAGTTTATTCATAGAAATATTTTAGGGAGGAGATGTACTATGGATTTGGGTAACGAAAAAACTAAAAGCACAACGCAAGAAAGTACAAAACAAGAAAAGGCCTTGTCCCAAAAATTTAGCAGACGGGGTTTCTTAAAAACCTCAATCGGAATAGGGGCCGGGGCTGCAGGTGCAGCTTTGTTGGGTTACGACGGCAGCATAGCCAATGCTGCAGAGGTCGTACAGCATGATACAATGCCGGTAGAAATTTCCAGTGATTACCAGCGTTATGATCAGAAAAAAGGTGTTATTTTTCGCGCTATGATGGGAGATCCTGCAGTCAAGACTTCATTTGAGACGTATTTCGGAAAGCATATGCAAACGATACCGATAAACACCGGCGAGGGCTATGGCAGACTTGAAGAAGCGATGGTAGCGGGCGCCTGGGGTGTAGAAGACGGTCTCAATGGTTATCATGCACCGGGTTTTGCCAGTCAGGGACTCTATGAATGGAAGCCCTCACAAGTTAGTGGCAAAGTGAATCCTAATCAATATAAATTTGAGAGCCCAGAAGCAGCAAGTGAAGCTGTCAAAAGGGCTGCAAAATTCTTTGGTGCAAGCCTGGTTGGGATTACTCCGTATGACGAAAGATGGGTATTTTCAAAAGTATTTGATATGCAAAAGCTGGACAGCGTTCCGAATGTGTTCCCGTTTCAACCTACTAATGCAATTATACTGGCACTAGAAATGGATTACCAAGCTTTTGAAGCTGCTCCCACTTCTCTTGAACTAGCTGCTACCGGAAATATTTATTCCAATATGGGTGTTCTGGTCAATAAGCTCTCTCATTTTATTAGAAGTTTGGGTTACCAAACCATACCTTGCGGCAATGATACTGCTTTAAGTGTTCCTATGGCGATTCAAGCGGGACTGGGAGAACTCAGCAGGATAGGTATTCTTATCACTCCGGAATTTGGACCGAGACAGCGTTTATGCAAAATATTTACCGATTTGCCTTTGGCGGTTGACAAGCCGATTACTTTTGGGGTTAAAGAATTTTGCATGAACTGCAAGAAATGTACAGATGCTTGTCCTTCTCAAGCAATATCCCATGACAAAGAACCAAGTTTTGTAGCGGCAACACCTTCCACCAATGCTGGTGTGAAAAGATGGGCTCTCAATGCTGATAAATGTTTGAAACAGTGGGGAGAGGCCGGAACTGACTGCGGAGTCTGTATTAAAGTATGTCCTTACAACAAACCGAATGAATGGCATCATGACTTCGTGAAATTGGGGACGAGAACACCTGCAAGACCCGTCCTTAGGTTCTTTGACGATTTGTTTGGATATGGAAAAGCAACGGTTACCGAAGCAATAAAAGAATTTTGGAAAAAATAAAAATGTATTAGTGAGAAAAGGAGAGATAATATGGCTATCTTTTGGTTGATCCTGGGCGCACTCATCGCATCATCATTTTGGTTTGTCTATATCAAATTCCAGGCTGCAGGCAAAATGTCCGTAGCACGCTGGATTTTAACGTCCATATCCGTAATCTGGGGAGCATTTACGCTGGCTTGGATCGTTAGCAGCATTGCCGAAGGTGAGATGCAGGCTGCCGGTATGGGATTACTGGTATTCGGAGCAATTCTTCTTGTCTTAGTAATCGTAACGGTACGGTTAAATTCCTTTATACCAAAAAAGAAAGCCAATAAAGTAGAGGCCGCATAATTTTAGTCAGGTAGATCTTTATCAGGAGCAAGAAATGAAAAACACAGCAAATAAAATGATTGTATTTGCAGCAGCAGTTGTATTCCTCCTAACGTTAGGTTTGAGTTGGACTCATACAGATAATGATATGATACCTTTTATGAATCAAGTTTTTCCGGAAGCGCAATCTTTTCAAAAGATTGCGTCTTCCCCTGTTATTTATGAAGGAAGAATCCAAGGGAAAAACGGTGAGGAAGAAAAAATAGGCTACGTCGTAATCGAGCAAGCAGTTGCTTATGGCGGTCCGATTAAAATGGTCACCGGAATCGATCTT
Organism: Dehalobacter sp. DCA; assembly: GCF_000305775.1. NCBI lineage: Bacteria > Bacillati > Bacillota > Clostridia > Eubacteriales > Desulfitobacteriaceae > Dehalobacter > Dehalobacter sp. DCA. The sequence continues at coordinate 2,429,875 of NC_018866.1, read as the reverse complement.
AAAGGAAAAATTGTAGGGACGGTTATTGCCGCCCATAAGGATACGCCATCCTTTATCGATAAGGTCATTGAACAGAAATACCTGGAGAAATTCATCGGCAAAGATATCACGGATCCCTTGTCCATTAACAAGGATATCGACCGGATATCGGGCGCAACCTTTTCTACAAGGGGGATAGCCAAAGCGGTTTCCCAGGGAAGTCATGCCGTAGCCAGGAGCGAGTTCGGGCTGAATGTTAAGGATGAAGTGGAACCGTCTAAGTTCGGATCCAAGGAAATTGCCGTCATAGCGTTGGTCATCCTGATGGTGATTGGCGTGGCATTCAAACAAAAAAAATTACGCTGGCTTGTCCTTTTAGGAAGTTTAGTCATCATTGGTTTCCAATATAATACGCCCATTTCGCTTGCAAATATTACCGGACTTCTCATGGGGAATTTCCCGTCTGTTCGTGAAAACCTCGTTTGGTATATCCTCTTAATCGGAATCCCGGTGATCACCTTTATCTTAGGAAAGAATGTTTACTGCTTCTGGCTTTGTCCGTTTGGCGCTTTGCAGGAAATAACTGCAAAAGTAGGCGGCGGTAAATTCAAATGCTGCAATAAAAGGATCGAAGCAAAAGCGGCTAAAATAAGATATATACTCATCTACCTGGCACTGATAGGGGCATTTCTAACAAAGACACCGAGTTTTGCCGGTTATGAACCATTTGCTACTTTATTTGGACGGCAGGGATTCGGTATCCAGTGGCTTATTTTGCCGGTCGTGATTTTTAGTTCTTTCTTCATCAGCAGGTTCTGGTGCAGGTTCTTCTGTCCAGGCTTGATACTCAATGAGATCATTTTACGTCCCAGGAAATATATTATGGGGATTTTAGAAAAAGGAATCTTTAAAAAAGCAAAATTGAAAAAGGTTCCGGGAATAGAAGGAATCAAAGGGATAGGAATCGAAGCAAGATCTGCAAATGAATTGAATAACATCGAGGTAAAAGAATGAACAGCAAATTAAGCATGAGGGATATAGTATTTATCTTATTAATATCTGCGGTCGCTATCATGATTGTAATAAGTGAATGGCAGGCTTATCACGCTATCTCTTAAACAAATATCTCAACTTCTCTATGACCTTGGCATTCAGCCTTGGTCATTTTTACGTTGGCGAATTTCAGGATATCCAGATAAAGGGTATAACGTATCAAAAGCCAAGGTCGTTAGTTGTCTGGACTACTAGTAGATCTCTGTCTTCTGCTATATTCTGAATGTTAGGCGGGATTCTTAAAAACGTTCTGAGCCTTTGCCTCCGGAAGATATTGGTGTAATTAATTGTGAATAGATTAATGGACAGAACGGGCGGTATTGCAATCGAAAACCGTCTTTTTTAACTCTATGTAAAACAAATGGACCTTATAGGGCAAAAGATTATTTTTATTTTTGTAAAAAATATTGAAAGAGTGTAATATTAATTTTAAAAGTAGAGATAGCTAAAAATAATAAAACTGATCTAAGATAGAGACTCTCCAATTTGATTTTCTGAAAATTGGTCTTAGGGGGTGAATTAATTTTGAAAGAAATGTTTTCTAGCATCCTCAGATCACAAAGAGTGTCGAAGACTTTAATTGAAGCGGGAGAGAAAGAATTTTACAAAAAAAATACAACGATAGCTTCGCCAGGCGAAATCATTGACAAATTTTATTATATTTTAAAGGGAAGGGTATTATGTATAGAATACTCTCCTGAAGGTAACGAAAAAATAGAATTCATTCTTGAAGATGGAAGTATTTTCCTAGAGTCTAATCTGCTTTTCGATGTTCCGGCTTTTACATACTTCAAAGCAGTTGAAGATTCTTATATAATTCATCTATCCAAAAATAAACTTATGGAATTAATATTAAATAATCTGGATATATCATTATTTATTATGGAATCATTGACAAAGAAATTTTTTTCAAGCATGTCTCGAATAGAAGAATTACTCTTTCATGATGTTGAATGGAGAATATGCAATCTCTTTATATCAATGGCCAAATCTTATGGTATTGAAACAGAGAACATGATTAAATTGGGGGCTGCTGAACAGGATGTTATTTTCTCAATAAGCTAACCTGATCAGCCCGAAATTCTCTCTAATAAAATTGAGTATAAGAATCCGGAGCCTGCGCTCCAGGTTCATTACCAACAGCTGCATGGCGATAACAGTCTCACTGGTTTCTTTGAGACGTGCCATGATACGTCCGAGCCCATAAAACCGCTTACCTTCTCCGAATTTTCCTTCAACAGCGTTTCGTATTCCAGCATCCAGCCGTTCTTGTTTCTTTTGTTCTCTTAATAGTTCCTGATCTTTGGCTGGTCTGCCGAGCGGTGGACCGCTCAATCGAATGCCCAGTTTCTTGCAGTAGTTAAGGTTATCTCTGTTCCGGTAGATCTTGTCTGCCATCACGGCTTCTGGATAAAAACCATACCTTTGGTAGTAGTTTTCAACCGATTGCATGAGTGTCTTGCTTTCATTGAAAGCGTCAAAGCTCAAGCTCTCCATATAACTGAATCCGTTCACAACACTGATGGCAAGCTTAGCTCCAAATTCTACATCTGCGTTTGACTTGCCTCGTACTATGGGTCTGACAAAAGGCATATGCAGGCTGACGATGCGATCTTCTACCGAATGTTTACCCTGTTTGTACATTTCCAGCTGTTGCCAGTAGATTTCTTGACTGACGAGCAGATTGCGGTATTGGCGTTTAGTTAAGAGAGTCAGCGAACTTTTTTCAGCAAGAGTCTTAATGTTTTTCAGATCCCGTCGAATATATCGCAGCTGTCCTCCGATTCCTTTGCGGATCATCTTAGCAGTCTTATGTTTCTTTTTATCAATGTTCAGATAGCTTTTGCGTGCATTGCGACGGTAGGATCTGGGTTTCTTGAGAATCCCGGCATGCGGTGCATGCAGTACATCAATGATTTCTTCCAAAGCCTGCCGGGTTGTGTTCAAAAGCCAGATATCTGTAGGATAGTGAATATCCGCAGGGGTGCAGGTTGCATCCAGGATCAGCTTGCCTGAGTTCTTGGTTTCTGAAGGTTCTTCATTCGTTTTCTCTTCTTGTCCTGTATCATCAGAGTCTTCACCATCAGAAGGAGGGGTGTCGTCTGAGCCATCTGAGTCATCTGGGTCATCTGGGTTTTCTGGATATTCATGTTCTCCGGCTAGTCTGCTAGTAATCTCGTTGATTTCGTTGATAATATCCTTGTCCAAACGTTTGCGGAAATGGGTCATGAGTGAATGATTGAATGGCGGTTTATCTACAAATGCACTTAGGCCAATGAAATATTGCATGTACGGATTTTCTGTGATCTCTTCGACCGTGTCACGGTCAGATAATGATTTCACATTTTGAATGATCAGAGATCCGAGTGCCAAACGCACCGAATAGGCTTTTTGTCCGCGACTGACAGGAAAACTTCTGGCATACTTCTTCTCAACTTCGGCCCAGGGGATCATTAATGCGAGCTTACACCATTTATTGTCCGGGTTTAAGTTCCCGCCAAAAGGCAGAAAGAATTCGTGCGGAAATGTAATCTGCTGTTCGGTAGGTTTGTACATGAAAACACGCTCCCAAGTGCAAGGTTTTTTAACATAATATTTATGTTTACATGTACTATTTTACCAAAAGTCGGGGTTAAAACCCAGTGTTTATGCTGATTTTACCGTTATTCAGCAGCCCCTAAATTGAATTTCAAAATCAGTCACCAATTTATTGGCCATTTACTCGGGATCAATAGGATCACCAGCATCAAAATTATCAAAAAGCTTAAAGGTATGAATTATATTGAGCAAATTGACGGCTACTACTATATTAAGGATTTAAACGGACTAGAACAGTACCAGGCAAGACAAAAGATTAAATAATTTTCTTATTAAATACGATTTTTCAGATATACGAACTAGTAATTTGGGCTTACTACGGTAATCCAGACTACTGGTTCTCTTTTTTTCTCCATGGTATTTTGAATTAAATAAGAAAAAAGGAGGCAAAAACATGACTTTGGTCAAACAGGATTCTGATGGAAAAAAGTTAAGACTGAGTAGGCGGAACTTCTTGAAAAAATCTATAGGAATGGGGGTTGGGGCAGCCGGTGCGGCTTTGTTAGGTTACGAGCTTCCTGGTGTAAACAGCGTAGCGAATGCTGCAGGCATTGAACAACATGATACAATGCCGATGGAGATTTCGAGTGATTACAAACGTTATAATCAAAAGAATACTGTGTTTATGAGAGCTTTTAGTGGGGATCAAATTGTTCAAGCAGACTTTTTTAAGTATGTCGGGAAAAAAACCGGTGAAATCCCTCAAGAAGGCGGAGAGGGCTGGGGTCAGCTTGAATATGCTATGGATGATGCAGCTTGGTCCGTTGAGGATGATGTCAATGGCTATCATGCTCCTGGATTCGCGAATTTAGGATTATATAACTGGGAAGGAAAAGTAAGTCCTAATGCTTACAAATTTCAAACGCCTGAACTTGCAAGCCAAGCGGTAAAGAAGGCAGCCACCTTTTTTGGAGCAGATTTAGTAGGAATCGCACCCTATGATGATAGATGGGTCTACACGGATGTTATCACTGACCCGAAGACGGCGACTTTAAAACCAAATGTCTTCCCGTTTGAACCGACAAACGTAATCGTAATGGCTTTTGAAATGAATTATGAAAGTTTTCAAGCTGCTCCGGCCCTGCTTGAAGGTGCTTCTGCCGGCAATATCTACTCCAATATGGGTGTAACGGCTCATAAGGTGGCAACTTTCTTGAGAAGATTAGGTTATCGGGCCATACCTTGCGGCAATGATACAGCATTAAGTGTTCCCTTGGGCGTTCACGCAGGATTAGGAGAACTTAGCAGAATTGGGATCCTCATTACGCCTAAATATGGACCAAGAGTCAGATTGTGCAAGATCTTTACCAATTTGCCGTTAGCTGTTGATAAACCGATTACTTTCGGGGTTGCAGAATTTTGTAAAACCTGCAGGAAGTGCGCCGACGCTTGTCCTTCGCAAGCGATATCGCATGACAAAGAACCAAGTTTTAAAACTATAACGGTATCCACAAGTGGCGGTGTAAAAAAATGGGCTTTAGATGCCGAAAAATGCTTGTCCCAATGGGCACAAGTTGGAACTGACTGTGGAATCTGCGTTAAAGTATGTCCATATAACAAACTTGATGAATGGCACCATGATTTCGTGAAGCTGGGAACAAGAACGCCAGCCCGTCCAATCCTAAGGTTCTTTGATGATCTGTTTGGATACGGAAAAGTGAGTGCTTCAGATGCGACAAAGAACTTCTGGAATAAGTAAAAATATTTTAGAAAAGAGGAGAGAATGATGATCATATTCTGGTTAATTCTGGGTGCACTCATGGTATCATCCCTATGGTTTGTCTATATCAAGTTCCAGGCTGCAGGCAAAATGTCCGTAACTCGCTGGGTTTTGACTTCCATATCTGTACTGTGGGGAGCCTTTACCCTGGCCTGGATTGTCAGCAGCATTGCTGAAGGTGAGATGCAGGCTGCCGGTATGGGACTGTTAATCTTCGGAGCCATTCTTATTGGACTAATTATCCTTACAGTGCGGTTAAATTCTTTAATATCCTCAAAAAAGAAAGCCAATAAAGTAGAGGCCGCATGACATCAGGGTAAGGCAGACCTTTTGACAGGAGCAAAAAATGAGAAAATTATGAAAAAATTTTTAAGTAATATTATTGTTTTTGCAGCAACAGTTATATTCCTCCTAACGTTGGGTTTCAGTTGGACTCATACTGATCGTGATATCATACCTTTTATGAATCAAGTTTTTCCGGAAGCGCAATCTTTTCAAAAGATTGCGTCTTCCCCTGTTATTTACGAAGGAATAACGAAAGATCAAAACGGCAAAGAAGAAAAAATAGGCTACGTCGTAATCGAGCAAGCGGTTGCTTATGGCGGCCCGATCAAAATGGTCACCGGAATTGACCTGCAAGGAAAGATTGTAGGAACGGTTATTGCCGCCCATAAGGATACGCCATCCTTTATCGATAAGGTCATCGACCAGAAATACCTGGAGAAATTCATCGGCAAAGACATCACGGACCCCTTGTCCATTGACAAGGATATTGACCGTATTTCCGGCGCCACATTTTCTTCCCGCGGGATTGCCAAAGCTATTTCCCAGGGAAGCCATGCCGTAGCCAGGGGCGAGTTCGGGCTGGATGTGAAGGATGAAGTAGAGCCGTTTAAGTTCGGGGCAAAGGAAATTGCAGTCATCGCTTTGGTCATCCTGGCGGTAATTGGTGTCGCATTCAAAAAAAGAAAACTGCGCTGGATTGCCCTGATAGGCAGCTTGGTCTTCATTGGCTTTCAATACAATACATCGATTTCCCTTGCCAACATTGCCGCATTATTAATGGGGAATCTCCCGTCCATCCGTGAAAACCTCGTTTGGTATATCCTCTTAATCGGAATCCCTATTATCACCTTCATATTAGGAAAGAATGTTTACTGTTTCTGGCTTTGCCCGTTTGGCGCTTTGCAGGAAATAACTGCAAAAGTAGGCGGCGGTAAATTCAAATGCTGCAATAAAAGGATCGAAGCAAAAGCGGCTAAAATAAGATATATACTCATCTACCTGGCACTGATAGGGGCATTTCTGACAAAGACACCGAGTTTTGCCGGTTACGAGCCATTCGCCACTTTGTTTGGCCTGCAGGGATTCGGTATCCAGTGGCTTATTTTGCCGGTCGTGATTTTTAGTTCTTTCTTTATCAGCAGGTTCTGGTGCAGGTTTTTCTGTCCAGGCTTGATACTCAATGAGATCATTTTACGTCCCAGGAAATATATTATGGGGATTTTAGAAAAAGGAATCTTTAAAAAAGCAAAATTGAAAAAGGTTCGGGGAATAGAAGGAATCAAAGGGATAGGAATCGAAGCAAGATCTGCAAATGAATTGAATAACATCGAGGTAAAAGAATGAACAGCAAATTAAGCATGAGGGATATAGTATTTATCTTATTGATATCTGCGGTCGCTATCATGATTGTAATAAGTGAATGGCAGGCTTATCATGCTGTTTCTTAACAAATATTTTGATTTATGTTTGTAATAATATGAAACATCGCATATAAGCAATAATCCAAAAAGTAAGTTTATTAATAATATAAAATTCACTATAGCCCTGGCTTTCAGCCTTGGTTATTTTTTCATTGGCGACTTTTACGGGGGATGGACAGTATCAGCTACCATTTAAGTCGTAATTTTGGCCTGATGGTTTTTTAGCCGTTGCAAATCTTTAATAAAATAATAGCCGTTTGTTTGCTCGATTAAATTCATTTCTTTTAATTTATTGATCACCTTTATGGCCGTACCTCTATTGACACCCAGCATGTCACTAATAAACTGCTGACTGATTTTAATATTCAGCTTTATTTTATTTTCTATTTCTATTCCAAAATTATCGGCAAATGTTAATAATAGGCGGCATAGTCTCCATTCTGAGTCATGAACCAGCAGTTCAGTAAAAAAATAACCACTTGCTAAAAATTTGCAGGTAATCGATTGTAATATTGATAGCGTTACATCAAAGTCGGTTTGTAACAAATTCAAAAAGTTTTCTTTCCTAAAAAAAAGTAAATGCGAAGGCTCCATGATCTTGAAATAACCATCACTAGGAATACTGAAAATTGCGTTGGCTTCCAAAAAGATACTTCCCTTGTCTATAAGGCCACATATATATTCATTACCATTTGTAGAGTATACACAAGATTTAACCAGTCCATCTTTTAGATAATAAAATCCATCGGGGACATCTCCGGCAGAAACAAGTATCTTATTTTTGGCAAAGAAAACTTCTTCTCCTACGTCCAATAATTTTTGAGAGATATTAGAAAGTTTGATGATTTGTGTAAAATTATCTTTTCTAATTTCTTTCATAAATGGCACACTCACCTTCGATAGATTTCCCTGAAATTCATCTAGGGTATAAAGCATCATAATTTCGTTGTTAGAGGATATTTCTTTAATATGATCCTGCAATATCATTTTGACAATATTTAGTGTACACCAATTTTTTGTCAGAGACCAGCCTAATTTTTTCTATTACGCTTGATTCTCCCTTTAAATATTGAAACAACTAATTCTATTTTGTCCTAAAATTTAATTAATGTTGTATAGTGAACATCTGTTAAATAGAGATCTATTCATTATATTTTATTTTATCTATGATATTTGTAGTTCAAATATTTTAAGGAGGAGATAAGGTATGATTCCTGAAAATGCCAAAGAGAAAAAAACTCAGAAGAAAAAAACCTTTTCCAAAGAATTTAGCAGACGCGGTTTTTTGAAGACCTCTCTAGGAGTAGGGGTCGGAGCAGCAGGTGCCGCATTGTTCGGTTCTGAACTGCTGGGAAGTAATAGCATCGCAAATGCACAAGTTGTCGAGCATGATGACATGCCGGTGGAAATCTCCAGTGACTACAAACGGTATAGCATGGCTTCTCAGGCTCCGATTGGTGCTGTCTCTGCAGAATATGCCGGAAAAAGGTTTGGGACAATACCTCAAGAAGGAGGAGAGGGCTGGGGACAGCTTGAGTTCGCCTTTGATCATGCCTGCTGGTCGATTGAAGAGGATATCAATAAGGGTCTGGGCGCTCCGGGTTTTCAATCACAAGGGTTATTTACTTGGGAAGGCGAAGTAAACCCCAACAAGTACCAATTTGAAAGCCCCGAAGCTGCGAGCGCGATCATCAAAAGAGTAACAAAATTCTGGGGATCATGTAAGGTCGGGATTGGCCCTTATGATGAACGGTGGCTCTTTTCTGAAGTTCTCGATCTCGCAACGGGTAAACCTGTTCCAAATAAGTTACCGTTTACGCCTACAAATGTTATTGTGGCGCTTTTTGAAATGGATTATGACTGCTATCAGACTGCCCCAGCTTTGCCCCAAGGGGCTGCTTCCGGCAATGAATACTCCGATGCGGGTGTTCTCCTCCATAAGTTGGCTAAATTTATCAGGACATTAGGCTACCAGGCCATACCTTGTTCCAATGATACGGCTTTAAGTATTCCCTTGGCTATTCAGGCCGGCCTAGGGGAGATCAGCAGAATCGGTATTATGGTCACTAAGGAATATGGGCCGAGAGTGCGGATATATAAATTGTTCACGGATATGCCATTGGCTATTGATAAACCGGTTACCTTTGGAGCGATGGAATTCTGCAAAACCTGCATGAAATGTGCTGACGCTTGCCCGTCACAAGCAATATCCCATGATGTAGAACCAAGTTTTAAAACATCTGCCATAACGAATCCGGGAGTCAAAAAATGGGCTCAAGATGGCGTGAAGTGTATGACACAATGGTCAAAAGTCGGTACTGACTGTGGTATTTGTATTAAGGCCTGCCCTTACAACAAACGCCAGGAATGGCATCACGACTTAGTAAGGTTGGGCACAGAAACACCTGCAAAACCCGTTCTGAGGTTCTTTGACGATTTGTTCGGTTATGGTAAGATTTCTGTTCCGGATGCAATAAAGGAATTCTGGAATAAATAAGAAAAGAGGAGAGGTAATATGATTATTTTCTGGTTAATCTTGGGAGCACTCATGGCATCATCCTTATGGTTTGTCTATATCAAGTTCCAGGCTGCAGGTAAAATGTCCGTAGCCCGCTGGATTTTAACAGTAATATCCGTGATCTGGGGAGCATTTCTCCTGGCTTGGATCGTCTACAGCATTGCCGAAGGTGAGATGCAGGCTGCAGGCATGGGGCTGTTAATCTTCGGAGCGATCCTTCTTGTCTTAGTTATCGTTACGGTACGGTTAAATTCTTTGATACCCTCCAAAAAGAAAGCTGATAAAGTAGAGGCCGCATAATTTCAGTCAGGCAGACCTTTAACAGGAGCAAGAAATGAAAAACTCAGCAAATAAAATCATTGTGTTTGCAGCAGCAGTTATATTCCTCATAACGTTAGGTTTCGGTTGGACTCATACAGATAACAATATCATACCGTTTATGAATCAAGTTTTTTCGGAAGCGCAATCTTTTCAAAAGATTGCGTCTTCCCCTCTTATTTATGAAGCAAATAAACAGAGCAAAGATGGTAAGGAAGAAAAAATAGGCTACGTCGTAATCGAGCAAGCGGTTGCTTATGGCGGTCCGATCAAGATGGTTACCGGAATTAACCTGCAAGGAAAAATTGTCGGGACGGTTATCGCTGCACACAAGGATACACCATCATTTATCGATAATATTCTAGATCAGAAATATTTGGAAAGATTTATCGGAAAAGACATCACAGATCCTTTATCCATTAACAAGGATATCGACCGGATATCGGGCGCAACCTTTTCTACAAGGGGGATAGCCAAAGCGGTTTCCCAGGGAAGCCATGCCGTAGCCAGGAGCGAGTTCGGGCTGAATGTTAAGGATGAAGTGGAGCCGTTTAAGTTCGGATCCAAGGAAATTGCCGTCATAGCGTTGGTCATCCTGATGGTGATTGGCGTGGCATTCAAACAAAAAAAATTACGCTGGCTTGTCCTTTTAGGAAGTTTAGTCATCATTGGTTTCCAATATAATACGCCCATTTCGCTTGCAAATATTACCGGACTTCTCATGGGGAATTTCCCGTCTATTCGTGAAAACCTCGTTTGGTATATCCTCTTAATCGGAATCCCGGTGATCACCTTTATCTTAGGAAAGAATGTTTACTGCTTCTGGCTTTGTCCGTTTGGCGCTTTGCAGGAAATCACGGCCAAAGTAGGCGGCGGTAAATTCAAATGCTGTAATAAAGCAGTCGAAGCCAAAGCGGCTAAAATAAGGTATGCATTGATCTACTTAGCACTCATAGGGGCATTCCTGACAAAATCACCGAGTTTTGCCGGGTATGAGCCATTTGCCACTTTATTTGGCCGGCAGGGGTTCGGCATTCAGTGGCTTATCTTGCCGGTCGTGATTTTTAGTTCCTTCTTTATCAGCAGATTCTGGTGCAGGTTTTTCTGTCCGGGGCTCATACTCAATGAGATCATTTTGCGCCCCAGGAAATATATCATGGGGATTTTGGAAAAAGAAATTCTAGAAAAAGCCAAATTGAAAAAGGTTCAGGGGACCGAAGGAATCGAATTAATATCAGCAAAAGAATTAAATAACATCGGGGTAGAAGAATGAAAAGAAAATTAAGCATGGGAGATTTAGTATTTATACTATTAATTTCGGCGGTCGCCATCATGATTGTAATAAGTGAAGTTCAGTCTTACCATGTTATTTCTTAACAAATATTTCTACTTATGGTGTATAATTATAAACCGTCTATTTATTATTTGCGATCCAGCGGAATCTTAAAAACAGCAGAAAAAAGGCTCGAAGTATTTGCAAACATCATGAAAAGAGTTAAAGAATTCAATATTGCTCCGTCCCGTTTACACATGGATCCACTAAAAGCGGATCCATGACGTCAGCCACAGACACAAAGAAAGGGGCTGTATCACAACTTAGCCCCAAGCGAAAGACGTCAATTTAAAAAAATGGCGTCTTTTCTTTTTGGGGTAGTGCAGACTCGCACAGTCCACCGCTCCCCCGTTCTCGCAGCTAAAAACAGAAACCCTCGCTAACATGCCAAAACCCCGCTGTTTACTGCAAGTTAACCGTTGGCATGTTTTAACGCTGCGGATTTCTGTTTTTTAACGCTGCTGCCACTAACGTCCGCTTGTGAATCTGTGCAAGTCTGCAATATTTGAAGAAATCAGCAGATATAGGGAGATATTTTGACGTGAATGTGGTATAATGTCTATGGATATAAATATTGCCATATTTGGAGGTATTTGAATGTCTAAGAAAGGGCAGAAAGTACATACCAAGAAAGTATTTAAACCTTATGTGCAGGAACAACAAACACTGCCGTTAAGCATCGACAGCCTGATTCCTCAAAACCATGTCGTCCGAGTTGTGAATCGTGCTATCGATCGCATGAATCTCGAACCCTTGTTTGCCAAATATCCTGGAGGCGGCCGTTCCAGCTTTCACCCTGTCATGATGACCAAGTTATTGGTTTATGCGTATACGGACAGGGTTTTTTCATGCCGCCGGATAGCAAAAGCGGCCCGTGAAAATATTATGTATATGTGGCTGTGCGGCGGCAATCAGCCGGATTTCATGTCAGTTAACCGCTTCCGGAGTGAACGGATGAAAGAGGTTATTCTAGAAGTATTTGCTGAAGTTATTGAACTCTTAGTCAAAGAAAAATACATCAAGCTGGAAAATTATTTTTTAGACGGGACAAAAATTGAGGCCAATGCCAATAAATACAGTTGGGTATGGGGCAAATCCACGAAGCGCTATAAAGAAGCGTTAAGGGAGAAATGCCGGGAATTATTTAAAGAAATCGATCAGATCAATGAAGAAGAAAATGCGGAATACGGCGACAGTGATTTAGAAGAGCTAGGCAATGGCAAGCCCATTGACTCAGAGGCTATTGAAGAAGCCGTAAGGAAAATTGACGAGAGACTGGCTAAGAAATCGGAAGAAGAGACAGTAGATGCTGAAACCAAAAAGTTAAAGAAAACAAGAAACACCCTTACGAAAGATTATCTGCCAAGAATGCAGAAATATGAACAGCAAGAACTGATCCTGGAAGAAAGAAACAGTTACTCCAAGACAGATCACGATGCCACCTTTATGCGAATGAAAGAAGACCATATGAAAAACGGTCAGTTAAAGCCAGGTTACAATGTCCAGATCGGGACGGAGAACCAGTTTGTGGTCGGTTACAGTGTTCATCAGAGACCGGGCGATACCAGCTGTATGAAGGATCACCTGGAAGAATTAAAAACGCTCCTGCATGGGGAATTACCAAAGAATATTATTGCCGATGCCGGCTATGGCAGCGAAGAAAATTACGACTATCTGCAGGAGAAAAAGCTTGTGTCTTATGTCAAATATAATACCTTCCACAAAGAAGCCAGTAAGAAATGGAAAGAAGACATAACGAAACCACAGAACTTCACCTATGACCATGAAAATGATGAATATATCTGCGGTTATGGGAGAACACTCATTTTCTTATACGAGCGGCACCAAAAAAGTGACAATGGCTATAGGAGTTTGATCCGAATCTATGAATGCCTGAATTGTTCCGGGTGTCCTCATCGGAACCAGTGCGTGAAGTCATCCGATCCATACGCTAACAGAAGAATATATGTCAATCGCAAACTGAATGCCTATAAAGAACAGGCCCGCAGGAATTTGTGTTCAGAAGAAGGTTTGCGCATGAGGAGCTTGAGGCCGGTCGAGGTTGAAAGCGTCTTTGGAGACATTAAAGGGAATCACGGTATGCGAAGATTCCTGTTAAAAGGGCTAGAAAAGGTTAAAATTGAGTGGGGATTACATTGCATCGCTCATAATATGAGAAAAATGGCGTTGATCACTGGATAGGAAACTAAATTTTAAAAAAATTCACCATAAAAAGTGAGGGGGCGCAACCGAAACCTAAAGTTTCGTTACGCCCCCTTGCTATTTTAGAACAAAAAGGGAGCTGTTGCCAACGAATTTATAGTTCGTAGGCAACGGTTTTTTAAAAATTCAAGAGAGACTGCTAAATACAATATTGATTTTCCAGTATATATTCTCTAAATACAAGAGAGCGCCAAATTATAAGCGCTTAGCACTTACAATACGGTCGGTAAATAACCCCATCCTTTTCTGAGTGCTACAGACCTGATCAGGGGAAATATTAAAAGTGTAAAACTTGAGGTTTTAGTTATATATTAAATTAAAATATCAAAAATGATTGTATAATAAATTTAAGTATAATGTAAAATATATTAATGTAAAATATATGCATTAACTTTGTATTGCTTTTTAACTGCGATATTTTGGTTAATGTGTTCTTTCTGCTAGATTCAATTGTTATATTTTTTATTATTTTTTGGTGTAGAATTAGTTGTGGGACGTACGTTTGTTTTTTACAAAAGGACTTAACGGGTGGCAAAATAAATCTGGGGATGGTAATGGTGGTAAATAATTGGAAGGAGGAAGCGTATGCAATACGATTATGGAAGATGCGAGGGGGCAAGGGCTATTCCTGACACTTTCTATCCGATTGAAAAACTGAGGGAATTCACGCATATAGGAGTAGTAAAAACCTATGCTAAGGACAGTAATGTGATCTTGCCGGGAGGCAAGGATTATATGCTGGTTTATGTGCTTTCCGGAAGGATAAGTTTGAACCTGATGACGGAAGACGGCAGGGAAAGAGTGATTTATTTTTCCGGAGAAAATGGAATTTTGGGTCGTTTGTATAAGATGGAAAATGATAATGATGCTTATGCAGTTGCCATAGAAGATTCTAAAGTATGTCTTTTTTTCGAAGAGCACCTCAGAATTATTTTCCGTCAAGATGAAGACATGATCTTTGAAGTGCTTAGAAATTGTCTTTCCAAAGTAAGTTATTATATGAGACAAACGATAGAAAGAGACTTTTACAATCCAACGATTAGAATCTTAAGATTGCTGCATGGACTTTATCTTACCAATGGAATATCGGTAGGAGATTCTTACGAAATACGTATGGACTTATCATTGCAATTTATTTCTGAGATAACAGGAGCACATTATGTTACAGTCTCAAAAGTATTAAAGTATTTAAAGGAACAAAAAATTATTGAAAAGAAGAAAGACAAAATAATTATTCATGATCTGGAAAGGCTTAAAGAATTGACCCATGAGAAGCATATTTATAAATATATTTATTAGAATTAAGTTTAACAATTTATTCAGACAGATTATTTTTTGAATTCCATTTCATTAGAGAAATGGAGTATTTTTTTGTATTATTGTAAATTACCTGTGTCTCTATTAGCAGGCTATGAGAACTGAAAGATATATTTTTTTCAGTTCTCATAGCCTATTGAATTTTCCAGTCAACAGTTCAGCGAAAATATTTTGTAGATGTATAGTTTTTAGTTATACAACTAAACTTCACTCAAAATTATTAAATACAATGTACCTATAGTCATAAAAATGGCTGAAGTACAAAAGGGAGGTGAAAATGATGGGTACATTCTTAATTTTTTTAGCAGGCGTATTATGCTTAGCGGGTATTTTATTTATTAAACCTCGTGCGAAACGTGAACAAATGTGGAAAACAGTAGTAAATTGGGCCTTGTTTGTTACCTGGTATGGGATTACCTGGATGGGAATTTCCTTTGTCTACATTAACGCATCGGTTGGACATGTCAAAGCCACAAGCACAGCGATATTTCTGTTTCTGGGGATATCTGTGGTTCTTGCCGTTGTTCAGGCCCGCCTGCTGGGATTCATTGGTGTAAAAAAAGCGGGGAATACAGGTGAATTACAAGCCTGATAGGATGTGAGAATACGGTGATTAATGAACAAGAGAAAAAGTTTCAGTTAGGCCGCAGGGATTTTCTCAAAGCTGGTGCCGGAGCTGCAGCCCTGGGAGTAGCGACGGCCCTGAAAGCACCTACCATAGTGGCGGGAGCGGTTGGCGAGAGCATGAAGTATACGCCTGCGGCAAAGGGACAGTGGTCCAAACTGCATCCTGTGCATGACATGGGCAGCGCAACAATACATTTTGTAGAACATAACGACCAGTGGTTGGGAACCTCAAAGATAATAGGCCCAATCAAAAATCCGAGTGAATACGATGGCGGATTTGAACAGATTGCCGCGGGAAAAGTCAGTCAAAGGGGCCAATTGGGGCTTTATAACATGAATACGAAGGATCCTTTTGGTGGTGCAATTATAATGGGAGCCGGGATGGTAGCAGGTTTCCTGGAAGGTATTCCTGCCCCAAAGAAAATGGAGATCCCTGATCCTGAACAAATGTCACAACACATCAAGGATGTTGCCTACTTTTTGCGGGCTGATGACGTAGGTATAGGCAGGATGCCCTCGTATGCCTATTATAGTACCAAATGTATCTATCCGCCTTTTCCGGGGAGACAGTATGTGGAATTTCCCAGGGAACAATTAGTTAGGCCGGTTACCGAACGCCTGCCGTATGCGATCGTGGTCATGATTGACCAGCATTTGGAGACAATGCTCGCTTCGACGGGTTATGACGCAATTAGCATCTCCCAGTCCTTCAGAGGCTATCATGCGACAGGGGTTATTGCTGCTATTATGGCCCAATATATCCGGAATCTGGGATATAACGCCAGGGCTAATTATGCTGTGGATTATAACGGTGTCATGCCGCCTGTTATTATCGCCGCAGGGTTGGGAGAACTATCCCGTACAGGCGATTGCGCGATTCACCCCCGGTTAGGATTCCGCCATAAAGTTGCTGCGGTCACTACGGATTTGCCGCTTGCACCGGATAAGCCAATTGATTTTGGGTTACTCGACTTCTGCCGCATATGCAAGAAATGTGCGGAAAATTGTCCTGCCGGAGCTATCAACATTGATAGTGATATGGGTCAGTATAACGGCTATTTGCGTTGGAACAATGACACGAACAAATGTGCCGAATTTCGGGCTAGTAATGAGGACGGGGTATGCTGCGGACGATGCATGAAGGTCTGTCCCTGGAATTCCAAAGAGGAATCCTGGTTCCATCAAGCTGGTACCTGGATTGGAAGCAAAAGTGAAACATCATCAAAATTATTAAAATCGATTGATGATATGTTCGGGTATGGAACAGAAACCATCGATAAATATAAATGGTGGCTGGAATGGCCGGAACTGTATAAGCTTCCACCTGTAAGCATTCTGACTGAACCTTTGCCGCCGGATCCCATTTTTTCAGCATTAGGGAAAAATAAACCGTAACAATCCGAAAGTTAAAACAATAAGCTGATTGGATGTGAATAAAACGGTGATTAATAAACACGACAGGAAGTTCCAGCTAAGCCGCAGGAATTTTCTCAAAGCCGGTGCCACAGCCATAGCCTTGGGCGTAGTTGGAGTGGTCAAAACTCCTTCTAAGGCGGCAAATGCGGCGGGAGGAAGTCTGGGGTATACTGCTGCAGCGAAAGGACAATGGTCCAAATTGCATCCGGTACATGACCTCGGCAGTGCCAGCATACGTTATGTAGAAAGCAATGATCAGTGGCTGGGTACCTC
The DNA here is from genome assembly GCF_000305775.1 of Dehalobacter sp. DCA. NCBI lineage: Bacteria > Bacillati > Bacillota > Clostridia > Eubacteriales > Desulfitobacteriaceae > Dehalobacter > Dehalobacter sp. DCA. The sequence continues at coordinate 2,412,794 of NC_018866.1, read as the reverse complement.
AAAAATAGTTGGGAAAATCAAAAATGTCAGTGAAGCAGATAATGGATTTAATCGTGCTACCAGGGGGTTGCTCCCAGATCCCCGGATACAGCTGGCGTCTTTAGCGCTTCCTACCCATCCTTTTCCATTGGCACAGCTGATGACGGTTGTTTTAGTAGGGCCAGACCCTGTAGTTGAAGGACCGGCCGCCCCGAAAAAATTACCGATACCTGATCCTGAGCAGATGTCACAACATATTAAAGATACTGCCTATTTTTTGCGCGCCGACGATGTCGCTATCGGAAAAATGCCTGAGTTCGGATATTATTCTGAGAAGGTTGTTGACCCGGCGGGGCTATTGAACAAACCGGTGTCGGAGTGTGTTAAACCGGTAACAGAACGGCTGCCCTATGTCATCGCCGTGATGGTTGACCAACACTTGGAAACCATGCTGGCGTCGACCGGATATGATGGGATTAGCGGCTCGCAGTCACTAAGGGGTTATCATGCGGTCGCAAACATTGCTGTCATTTTGGCAAGCTATATCCGTGCCCTTGGATATAATGCCCGGGCGAGTCATTTTGTCAATTATGCTGTAGTAATGCCGACGGTTCTCATATCTGCAGGCTTAGGGGAAATGTCCCGGGCCGGTGACTGCACAATTCATCCCCGTTTAGGATTCAGGCATAAAGCAGCTGCTGTGACCACTGATTTACCACTGGCACCTGATAAACCAATTGATTTTGGGATCCAGGAGTTTTGCAGGGTATGTAAAAAATGTGCGGAAAACTGCCCGACCCAATCAATTTCGACTGATACGGATCAGACCGAGTACAACGGATATATACGATGGAACCTCAATAGTGATACATGTACGCAACTTAGAATAATTAACGAAAATGGTCAAGGCTGTGGACGGTGTATGAAGGTTTGCCCATGGAACTCCAAAGAGGACTCCTGGTTCCACCAGGCGGGAACGTGGGTAGGCAGTCAAAACGAATCTTCTTCAAAATTGCTGAAAGCAATTGACGATATGTTCGGGTACGGAACGGAACAGATAGAGAAATATAAATGGTGGCTGGAGTGGCCCGAATTGTATAAGTATACACCCCCCGACCTTTCAGGACCTGTCTTTAAACATTAAGTCGCCGGATGCGGGAAGTTAGAAATTTGTCAGTTAATAGGTACTATTAGCGGCTGCTGGCAACAAATTTTAATATTTGTTGCCAGCAGTTTATCAAAAATATAAAAATAGTTCTGATATATTTTGCATGTATGGATATATGAGATACCATTACGAGGCAAAACTGTAGGATCCAACCGGTATCAAAGAGGAATTTAAAGGAGGATGATTCAAAGTGGTGGATTTGAAAGTCCTGACTCAAGCGATGTCCGATTTGGACGAAGACGTGTTAAAAAAGGCTATTGATGAAGCGCTAAGCAAAGACGACAACGCCGCCGAAGCTCAAGAAGTTGTTAAAGCCTGTCAGCAAGGTATGACGCTCGTGGGTGAGCGTTATGATTCGGGTGAGTACTTTATCGGGGACTTGGTCTTCGCCGGGGAAGTGTTGCAAAATGTAATGGACAAGCTGAAGCCGGCTTTAAGTGCAGAATCCTCAGCAAAAGGCGGAAAAATTGTCCTGGCCACAGTTTTTGGAGATCTTCATGATATCGGCAAAAATATTTTCAGATCCATGGTTGAAGCCGCAGGTTTCGAGGTGATCGACCTGGGGATCAATGTTCCGGTTAACCAGGTCGTGGACAAGGTAAAAGAGGTTAACCCTGATATTGTCGGATTAAGCGGCGTACTCACCTTGGCGCTGGACAGTATGAAAGAAACGGTTGATGCGCTTACTGAAGCAGGCCTTAGAAATTCAGTCAAGGTGATTATCGGCGGCGTACCGGTTAATGAAGTGGTTTGCAAAAGTATAGGCGCTGATGGTTTTTCAACAAACGCTGCCGAAGGCGTAAAAATTTGTCAAAGGTGGGTGGGATAAATCATGAGCAACGTAATGGCGCTGTATCAAGAACGTTTGAACCGTATTTTCAAGACAATAAATTTGGAACAAGCCGACCGCGTTCCTGTGTTAGGCACTTATGGGACATGGAGTGCCTACTATGCAGGTTACACGCCGGCCCAAGTCGATATCGATCTGGATAAATGTGCGAAGGCCAGTGTGAAAGTAGCCAATGATATTCCGGTAGATATGCTTCATATGGTGTCTACCAGGCCTGCCGCTCTGCTTCAATCGCTGGGAAGCAAAAGTTTTAACTATTTCCTGACTTTAGAAGATAAAAGACGAAAAATCGCTGAATCACTTGATGCGCAAGAGATTCAGCGATTTTAAATTGTCCTATTATTTTAGGTTTATTGTTAGATCCAATTTTGTGCATGAACGGAACTTGGTCAGTGTCATGTTTGTCTTTAGAGGAGTCAGTTTGAGTATCGATGCGAGATCGAGATAAGTCTGGGAAACTTGGGTTGGGGTAACGATATTATTTGGGTATTCTCCCTGAACTAATGCAAGGGGGTCCTGTATTGCTTCCATGATTTGCGCGGCCGAAACGCTCTTGCCCATTGATTGTTCGAGTAAGTACTGTGCATAACGGAGTATGCATAACGCGATGAAACACATGGCAAAGTGCCCCTTAATATGTTCGTCATTCCATACGAAAACCGGTCGTGCTCTAAGGTCAGTCTTAAGTATTCTAAAACTCTCTTCGATCTTCCATAGTCCTCCGTATATCTTGGAAACCTCATCTGTGCTCAAGTTCAGGTTGTTGGTAATGACCGCATAATACCCATCATAGCGGGCGGCTTGCTCAATTTTTGCTTCATCCAGCTTCCAATCTTCTGTGTCAAGCTCCATCTGCAAAAACTGATTGCAACCCCGTTTTACTGCAGCCTTAAGCTGATAGGGTTTGTCAAGGCGTTTCTTGAGCTTCTCTAGTACGCGTTCCCTGTCGGATCTGTCTTTGTTAGCCCGTTTGGCCGACCAGGTTAAGTGTATCTTTACGGGAATTTTTTCAATAGTGTACTTCCTGGGCCTTCCTCTTTTTTTCTTTTCAGCACTTTCCTCATCCTGATCTATGGGAACCTTGACCTCCAGTATTTGCTCTACGATCTTGGAACGAGAGGTTATCTCCCCTGTGGCAAGGTCCACACTATCTTGCCATCCTTCGTCGTTCCATACAAGTTCCTTAAAGGAGTCAGGAGAACGCTTTAAAGTATAGCTGATGACGAAGTCGTGCCCACCCTTGCAGAGGTACTCAAGATTGCTGCCGCTGTTGAGTCCTCTGTCGGCAACCACCGTGATCTTTTCCAGCCTGTACAGACTCTTAAGCTTCTCTACCGATCGGGTCAGAGTACACTGATCCATCGTGTTGCCTGGAAAAAGTTCATACGTTATGGGTATGCCGTTGTTGTCCAAAAGCAGCCCCATGACCACCTGAACTTCGTTATTTTTGTGATCCTTCGAGAAGCCAAACATTCGTAATTCGCCCCAGCGGGTGCTCTCAAAAGCGTACGTTGTGACGTCATAGTATGCTTCAGGACCACTGCGGCTGGTTTTCTTTTCAAAGAAGTCAGCAAGGTGGCTTATGATGGCCTCTTTCTGCTGGGAGAGTACATCAAGAACATCGTAAAGGACATCGATCCCAAGAGAAAGGATACCCGCATAGGAATTCTGTTCCAATGCACTCGCATGGATACTGCAAGGATCTGCGCAGCGATGGGCGACAAGGTAGAATAGAGCTTGTCCAACAGCTGTAGCATTGCGCTTTCCGCAATTAGCAAGAAAAAAGGCGTCTAACCCCATAGTGCTCCAAAGCTGTTTGATTAGCGCATGACCGAACCTGAAGGAAGGAACAACATCCTGAGGTGATGTGATGTCCATAACGGTAACGCTTAAAGCGAGAGGAGCGTTCGTTTCCTTCTTTGCCCTTGTCAGTTCAGCTGCTTCAGCCTTAAGCTTGGCAATAATGTCCGGATCCTCAGCGAGCATTCGTTCATAGTTACCAATCGTCTTCACGACATGCGTCTTTTTCTTCGTTGTTCCCGGAATACGGGTATCTTCTCTAAACTGTATGACCCGGGCCTTGCCCGAGCCTGTTATGGCAACGTACATACAGAAGGCTCCTCTGGATAAAAATATCTAAAACTATTATACCATAATCGCAACTAATATAAAAGGACATAATAGGACAAAATATAATATATTTTCTACATAAAAATCAGCCCTGAACTCCGCTATCTAAACGGTTTTCAGGGCTGAGTGCTAGCAGTTTTTCGTCTTATAAGTCCTAAAGTCAGGAGGTTAACCCTGATATTGTCGGATTAAGCGGCGTACTCACCTTGGCGCTGGACAGTATGAAAGAAACGGTTGATGCGCTTACTGAAGCAGGCCTTAGAAATTCAGTCAAGGTGATTATCGGCGGCGTACCGGTTAATGAAGTGGTTTGCAAAAGTATAGGCGCTGATGGTTTTTCAACAAACGCTGCCGAAGGCGTAAAAATTTGTCAAAGGTGGGTGGGATAAATCATGAGCAACGTAATGGCGCTGTATCAAGAACGTTTGAACCGTATTTTCAAGACAATAAATTTGGAACAAGCCGACCGCGTTCCTGTGTTAGGCACTTATGGGACATGGAGTGCCTACTATGCAGGTTACACGCCGGCCCAAGTCGATATCGATCTGGATAAATGTGCGAAGGCCAGTGTGAAAGTAGCCAATGATATTCCGGTAGATATGCTTCATATGGTGTCTACCAGGCCTGCCGCTCTGCTTCAATCGCTGGGAAGCAAAAGTTTTAACTATTTAAGTAAAGATAATATTCCCCAGTATAGTGACGAACAAGCCGGGATAATGAGTGGAGACGAATATCCCGAATTTAATAAAGATCCGTTAAGATTCATTGTTGAAAAGATTTTACCACGAAAATTTGCCGAATTGGCTAAGTCTTCTCCCGCGAAAGACGTCGCTTTGGCCAGAGGTGCCATGCACTTTGCCATTTATGGAGCAAAATCGGGGGGAATAACGGGTGCGCTTGCTCAACAGGGAATGCCTCTCTTAGGGGATGGCTTACTTATTCACCCGATGGATTTAATTGCGGATATGTACCGTGGTATTAAAGGAATGTTCGGGGACATGCGCCGCCGCCCGGAGGAAGTCTTAGAAGCGATTGAAGCCTTACTGCCTGTTATATTGAGGTTTGGTATGGGACAGGTTCATATGGTGCCGCCGAAAGCAACCCCCAAAGTGCTTTTTCTCCCGATGCATTTGCCAACCATGATGAAACTGGCGGATTTTGACAAGTTTTACTGGCCGGCCTTTAAAAAGATGATGGACTTTTTTGCTGCTCAAAACGTCTGTGTTCTTGGATTCTATGAAGGCGACTGGTCACGCTATTATGATCATCTTCAAGAATTGCCGGCGAAGAAATCATTTGGCTGGTTTGAACATGCAAATTTCAAAGAAATTAAGCAAAGTTTGAAAGATACCATGTGCATTGTTGGACTTTTCCCGGCGACTTTACTGCAATATGGAACTGAACAAGAATGTATTGCCAAGGCCAAGGAAATATTGGATATAATGGCCCCCGGCGGCGGATACATTTTTACCACCGATAGGGAACTGATTGCAGCACAGGATGGCAAATCAGAAAACATTATCGCTGTAAATAAATTTGTTATGGAGTATGGTATTTATTAATAGGAGGTGTGCCTTGCAATGGAAGAAAAATTATTGATCTCTTGGAGTGAAATACTTAAACAGCACCCGGAACTTGCAGACCAAGATCCCGCTATTGGAATGAGTTGGGATATGGGGCAGGAAATGGTTTTCAGCTATTTGTTTATGCTGGCAATCTTTTAAAACAAAGAAAATGCGGAAACCTAATAAACTAGTCTTAAGCAGTTATACTTTAAGGTATTGGCTAATATTTTTGATAAAAATTTTTTTCCAGATGTATCGTTTTAGTTATATAACTAAACTTCCAATAAAATCATTTAATACAATGTACCTATAGTCATAAAAATGACTGAATCATCAAAAGGGAGGTGAAAATGATGGGTACATTCTTAATTTTTTTAGCAGGTGTATTATTCTTAGCGGGTATTTTATTTATTAAACCTCGTGCTAAACGTGAACAAATGTGGAAAACAGTAGTAAATTGGGCCCTATTTGTTATTTGGTATGGGATTACCTGGATGGGGATTTCCTTTGTTTACATTAACGCATCGGTTGGGCATGTCAAAGCCACAAGCACAGCGATATTCCTGTTTCTGGGGATATCTGTGGTTCTTGCCGTTGTTCAAGCCCGCCTGCTGGGCTTCATTGGTGTGAAAAAAGCGGGGAATACAGGTGAATTACAAGCTTGATAGGATGTGAAAATACGGTGATTAATGAACAAGAGAAAAAGTATCAGCTAAGTCGCAGGAATTTTCTCAAAGCCGGCGTTGCAGCCTCTGCGATGGGAGTGATTGGAGCGATATCAGCTCCAGCCAAAGTGGCCAACGCAGCCGGAGCAAGTCTGAAGTATACTGCTGCAGCGAAGGGACAATGGTCAAAGCTTCATCCCGAACATGACTACGGCAGTGCGACAGTACGTTTTGTAGAAAGCAATGATCAGTGGTTGGGTACCACAAAAATTGTCGGAAAAGTTAAGAACTTCAGCGAAGCTGATATGGGATTCAATTTGGCTACCAGGGGGCTGCTTCCTAATAAAAAGACACAAGCGGCGTCTTTGAGTTTCTTTTTCAGGCATCCTTTTGGAGCGGCAATAGCCAATGCAGGCATGTTTGTTGCTCCGCCCGCTGCGGTAGAAGGAAAGCCGTCTCCCAAAAAACTGGAGATCCCTGATCCGGAACAAATGTCCCAGCATATTAAAGATGCCGCCTATTTTTTGCGCGCTGATGAAGTCGGTATCGGCAAGATGCCGGAATATGCTTATTATTCCCAGAAGCTTACGGATAAGGCTGGTTTGATGACCAAACCTGTAGAAGAATGTGTCATACCGGTAACAGAACGCTTGCCTTACGTCATCGTCGTGATGGTTGACCAAAATCTTCTAACTATGATGGGATCGACCGGGTATGATGGAATCAGCGGTGCAATGTCTATGAAGAGTTATCATGCAACCGGGAACATCGCAGTTATTTTAGCTACCTATATCCGGAGCCTTGGGTATAATGCCAGGGCGCAGCATGCGTTTAATTATAACGCAGTCATGCCACCCGCGGTTATTTCAGCGGGGTTGGGGGAGCTTTCCCGTACCGGTGACTGTTCAATTCATCCCCGCTTGGGGTTCCGGCACAAGGTTGCTGCGGTTACCACTGATTTGCCGCTGGCACCCGACAAACCGATTGATTTTGGACTCCAGGATTTCTGCAGAGTATGCAAAAAATGCGCTGAAAACTGTCCGAACCAATCCATTACGTATGATTCGGATCTTGTGGAGTATAACGGATACCTGCGTTGGAACAGCGACATGAAAAAATGTGCAGAATTCAGGATACTTAACGAAGACGGAGTGTCCTGCGGACGGTGCATGAAGGTCTGCCCCTGGAACTCCAAGGAGGATTCCTGGTTCCACCAGGCTGGAACTTGGATTGGAAGTAAAAATGAAGCTTCGGCAAAATTGCTGAAAACAATTGACGATATGTTTGGGTACGGCACAGAAAGCATCGATAAATATAGATGGTGGCTGGAGTGGCCGGAGATGTACAAGTATCCGGCGGTTGCTCAAGCGCCACAGACGCATTAATAATTAAAGGTCCTCTGTCAAATGTTGGGGCATCCCCCTAAACAAGAATAATTCTAAATTGATGTAATGCTGGTAATAGCCCTTACAGACTATTATCAGCATTTTTATAAATCTTGCTGCGGATGGCACTATGCCATTAGTATCTAGCCTATTAACCCATCCTATATAGAATGCGAGATCTGAATAACCATTGGTATAAGGAACTCTCTTTCTTAAATCATTTTCTGTGCTTAACATCAGGAACAGCTAGATGGTTTTTACGAGCTTTTGGTGGACGAATATTGACACTAACTCTACAAACAATTATTATTTACTTTAGGATATATTGAATAATACTTTTATATCTAGAGATAATCTATAAGCAGGGGAATTCTTAATGTTTTTGTGAGTCCATACTAATCATATAAAATGGAGGAGATAAAAATGCAATTGATTTTTGGAATGATTACCCCAACTATAGCTGTAATAGGTTTGGTCATCGCTCTAATCGTATTTGGACCAGGAAAGCTGCCCCAATTAGGAAAAGCTTTAGGCGGAGGGATTAAGGAATTCAGGAGTGCTTCTGAGGGCGAAAAAGAAGAGAGTGAGACAATAAAAGAGGCATAGCATAACGCAATAAAATATTATTTAAATGCAAATAGAGGATAAGTTCAGCATGTACCATAAAAAGAGCTTTAAGATACTTTTATTTCTGTTGATCATTATCGGTATATCGTCTTGGCAAGGTTATGAGTATTATCAACGTAATGTTAATTATCAAGAAACCAAATTGTTTTTTGACACAGAAGTATATGTTGAGGCTCATGGCTGGGGAGCAAAGAAGGCAGTAACAGAAGCTCTCGGCATTATGGAAGAAATAGATTCTAAGCTTAATAAGTTCTCGCCTGATAGTGAGGTATACGCTATCAATATTCATGCAGGAGAACAACCTGTCGCGGTATCGGAGTTAACGTTTGATGTTATTGAACAGTCCTTGAAAATTGCGGATTTGAGCAATGGCGCTTTTGATCCGACCATTAGTCCCTTAGTTAAATTGTGGGGATTCGGAGAAAACGGCATTCAGAAATCTGTACCGCCACAGGAACAGATTGCCCAAACCATTCATTTAGTTGATTACAAGAAAGTAATATTGAATAAAGAACAAAGGACCGTTTTTTTAGTTGAGAAGGGGATGAGCTTAGACCTCGGAGCGATTGCCAAGGGCTATGCCGTAAGCAAAGCGCTAGATGCATTTAAGGATCGTAATATCCCATCAGGGATGGTATCAGCAGGCGGAAATATTTATGCCATAGGCAAAAAAGACGGAGGAACGCCTTGGCACATTGGAATTAGAGATCCTTTAAACAAAGGACAGATCATTGGCTATGTTGAATTGGAGAATCTCACAATCGATACATCAGGCAACTATGAGCGGTTTTTCACTGTTGACGGAATACAATACAGTCATATTCTTGATCCTCGTACTGGGTATCCTTCAAAAGAGGTCAGCGGTTGTACTGTCGTCACGGAGAATCCGATAATGGCGGATGCTTTGGCTACAGCAGCTTTCGTATTAGGTCCTGAAAAGGGCTTGCAATTAATCGAAAAGAATAACGCATGGGGCCTGATCATTGATACTGACGGCAAGATGGTATTATCCGCAAAAATGAAAGAAATGTTTAAACCAGAGACTCCCGAGTAGACCGTATTTGGAAAAATTAATTTTAATTAGATCAGGAAAAGGAAGGGGTTTGTACTGTGCAACGTAGGAAGAAGCAAAGTGACGAAATGTCTTTCTTTAGCCACTTTAAAGAAATGCGCAAAGTGCTTTTATTTTCTGTATATGCGATCGCCATCGGAGCAATAGTGGGATGGGCGTTCAGTGATTATGCATTTCGTTTCCTGGCTATACCAATGTCCGGTCTCAGTGAGGTGCATTTCATTACGACAACACCGATGGAACCATTAATGGTTAAATTAAAAGTGTCACTCATTGCGGGTGTAGTTGTGGCTTTGCCCATCATCATATGGCAGTTATGGAGTTTTATCCTGCCGGCTTTAAAATCTAATGAACGAAAATACCTCTATTTCATCTTTCCTTCATCTCTTCTTCTCTTTTTTGCAGGCGCAGCTTTTGTTATTTTATTTGTACTGCCTATCTGCTTAAAGTTTTTACTTTTAGCAGGGATAGGGGCAATTGATACAACACCATTTGTCACCAAGTCTTCCTATATTAATTTTGTTTTCACTTTGGCACTTAGCTTTGGGTTATTTTTCCAACTACCCATTGTATTGATACTGTTAATTCGAATAGGCGTCGTATCTCCTCAGGCTCTCGCAAAATATAGGAAATGGGCCTTTTTTGTGATTGTGATATTGGCTGTTGTTCTTTCTCCAACTCCCGATCTGATGACCCAGGTTTTGATCATCGGTCCGATGTATCTTCTCTATGAAATCAGTATTTGGGTAGGCTATATTGTAGTAAGAAGAAGAACAAAAATGCTGAAGCGAGAAGAGGAAGAGGTGATTTAAATGGGTTTAACAGAAATTGCATTAATCTTATTTGTCGCCTTGATTCTTTTTGGCCCCGATGATTTGCCTGTAATTGCAAGTACAATTGGAAAATTGGTTAGACAAGGTCGCAAGATGATGAACGAATTGACAAGAGAATTTTCAAATACGATTAGTATGCAGAGTGACACGATAATGGACAGCTTAAAGGATACATCTCCCAAAGAAAAGGTTTCCCAAGAAGAGCCTAAACAAAAAGAAGACACGAATGTGTTACAGAGCAATGATGAAGAAACAGAGAAAAAAGCTGAGGATAATGGGGTCGCTGTAAAACATGATGGGACCAATGAAGTCGACCCTATGTGAAGGACAATTTACAAGGCATGATGCACTTAGAAGATGATCTCTGTCTTGCGCGGGGGTCATCTTTTTATGATTTAGCTCAACTTTTATATAGTGCTTCTGCATGCTGAATCGGCAAGACGATTCATTAGACTGAAAATAACCAATCACCACGGATACATGGAAAACGTCGAGCGCATAGTGGTATAATTGATTTATGGAAAAATGGCAAAACCATCGAAAAATACTTCATATCGATATGGATGCTTTCTATGCCGCGGTAGAACAGAGAGATAATCCAGTCTTACTCGGAAAGCCTGTTATCGTGGGCGGCAAGCCAAACAGCCGGGGTGTTGTTTCTGCTGCTTCTTATGAGGCTCGTAAATTTGGCATTCATTCTGCGATGCCCATGACCGAGGCCTTTAGACGCTGTCCGCAGGCCGTATTTCTCCCTGTCAATATGCAAAAATATCAGGAAGCCTCAGACCGGATACACGAAATATTTTTGTCCTACACGCCGCTCGTCGAGCCCTTGTCCCTTGATGAAGCTTTTTTGGACGTTACGCGATCAACAGCTCTTTTTGGATTTGCCCAAGATATCGCCGTACTGATCAAACAACGTATCCGGCAGGAACTTGGCCTGACGGCTTCAGTGGGTTTGGCCCCCAATAAATTCCTCGCTAAGATTGCTTCCGATCTGCAAAAGCCGAACGGTTTTGTCGTTGTCCCTCCGGATAAAGTACAGGAGTTTCTCGATCCTCTGGAAGTGGAAAGAGTGTGGGGGGTCGGCATCAAAACGGCAGAACAGCTGCATGAACTTCGGGTAAGAACAGTGAAAGATCTGCGTTCTTTGGATGAAAGTGCTCTCTCGAAACGATTTGGGGTCATGGGCAAACGACTTTACGAACTCGCCCGGGGTATTGACAACCGCTCCGTAGAAACCGAAAGAATGACGAAATCCGTTGGCAGGGAGACGACATTTCTATCAGATATTGCTGATGTCGATGTACTTGAAAAAGAACTGCTGGAACTTGCGGTAGATGTCGGAAGACGCATGCGCAAACATTCGCTGAAAGCGAAAACAATCACGCTGAAAGCGCGTTATCCGGATTTCAGAACCCTGTCACGTTCCAGCACACTCCCTCAGGCCACAGATCTGGATGATCGGATCTACCACGAAGCCTGTACGCTCTTGCGCGGGATCTCCATGAATCAGCCGCTTAGACTAATTGGAATTACCTTGAATAACTTAACGGATCAAACTGAGCAACTGACGTTGTTTGATGAACCTCAAAATGATATGGGAAATCTGACAAAAGTGATCGATCAAGTCAACTCAAAATATGGAAAGAACAGTATCACAAGGGCACGATTACTATAACCTTCAATTTATGAATAGGTCTTAAGCCAAAAAAGTTAGCAGGAGGTACGCAATGGAAAGGGTCTTGATCAGAACAAATCGTTTAACCAAAAGGTATGGTTCAGTGCCGGTTGTCAACGATCTAAACCTGGAGGTAAGAAGCGGAGAGATTTTCGGTTTCTTGGGACCGAACGGTGCCGGTAAAACAACAACGATTAAAATGCTTACTGGATTGCTGGATCCCAGCGAGGGAGAGATATCCATCTGTGATTACGATATTCGTAGGCAGCCCACTCAGGCCAAAGCCTTAATGGCTTATGTACCGGACCAGCCAAAATTGTATAACAAACTGTCAGCCCGTGAATTTTTGCACCTTATTTCAGCCCTGTACCGAGTCCCAAAAGGCATTGCCAAAGAGCGGGCTGAGCAGCTCTTAGGAATTTTCGGTCTCATGGAGCGTGCAGATGAGCTATTGGAGGGTTACTCTCATGGTATGAGACAAAAGGTTGTTCTGGCGGGGGCCTTAATTCATCAGCCTAAGGTGATTCTTTTGGATGAGCCGACTGTGGGCCTTGACCCGGCCAGCGCACGCCTCCTCAAAGATATTCTTCAGGAAATGGCCCGGCAGGGTGCTGCGGTATTTGTTTCGACCCATATTCTTGAGATTGCCGAGAGAATGTGCCACCGGGTCGGTATTCTGAAAGATGGCATGCTGATCGCGCAGGGCAGCCCTGAAGAACTCCGACAAAAAGTTGGGCACGGTGGGGAAAGCCTGGAAGATATCTTCCTGGAACTTACCGGAGTCCGTGAGAATGCTGAATTAATCAAAAGCCTGGAGGAGGAATAAACGGTGAAAATGATCATACCGCCGCCTCTGGATACCCCGCCTGCGGAAAAGTCGTTTGTTCAGGATTTTGTCCTGCTGCTAAAAAATCAGCTGCGGGTGACACTTAACACGCTGAAACATCAACGGAAGAGAACTTTCATCGGAATGGGTATCCTGATGATTGTGTTTTTGAGTTTTCTGATTTCCATGGGGGCCATATCCTATGGGATGTTGAAATCGATGCAGCCTGAGACCGTCCAGGGTTTTCTCTCCCTGTTCTTTCTGGTGGGACTGGCCAGCCAGATATTCTTTGGTCTTACGGCAGCTTTTGCAGCGCTGTATATGTCTGAAGATTTGGAACTCCTTTTCATGGCACCGGTTCCTCTGCGGGTCGTTTTTGCCGTGAAAACAGTCTCTGTACTTGTGAGCAATCTTTTAGTTGCGTTCTTGTTTGTTTTTTTGCCGGGGGTGTTCTGCGGTCTGCTTTTTGAGGCCAAAGCATCCTATTATCTTCTTGTTTTTCTGTCAGGCTGCGGTTTATGGCTTAGCGGGACAGCGCTGGCCGAACTGCTGAACCTTTTGGTTATGCGTATTGTTCCGCCTCACAGGAGCAAAGAAGCCGTCGGACTGATGGGAGGGCTGGCAGGTGTCTTGATCGCGTTAGTATTTCAGATTCCGGGAATGATGCTGGGAAGCCAAGGTAACTTGGATATTGGGACCATGCTGGCAGGCAAAGAGCAGCTGATCCACGTCATGAATTTTTTTCCGTGGGGATGGGGTTCACTTGCTTTAACCAGCGGAATAACCGATAGCTTTGCCGCTGGGCTGGGATGGAGCCTTCTGATCCTTATTTTCAGTGCGTTTCTTTTCTTGATTGCCTTGATTCTTTTGGAACGGGGATTCCGGCAGGGCTTCATTTCCATCAGCCAAGGAGATGGCGGAAGACGGCGCAAAAGACGTTCAGTTTCCAGCGTTGATACGACGAACCGCCAACAGGAAAAGATTTTCTTCGGGACTGTTGGCCAGGAGCAGGAAACAGTAGTCTTGCCGGCCTCGACGTGGGCAGGCATGTGGGCCGTGGCCAAAAAAGATCTGCTGACCTTGAAAAGGGATACCAGAGAATGGTTTAGCTATTTGATCCCTCTGATCATTATGGCCTTCTTTGTGGTTCAGTTTCTGTTCAATGCTTCGGCATCGAGTGTATCCAGCTTGGTAATGGTTCTTATCATGTACACGATTATGTTCAGCGGCAATTTGGCCTTGCAGGCGTTTGGCAGGGAAGGGGAGTCTGACTGGCTGCTAAATAGTGTGCCCTTGGCAGGGTGGCCTGTCGTCTGGGGAAAATTAACTGCAGCTGTGCTTCCCACGTTACTATTGATGGAGGCTCTTCTGGTTGGCACTTCATTGGCAGTCGGAGTTTCAACGAGCTTAACGCTTATCCTGGCGCTGGCGGCGATTTTCTTAAGCCTGGGTTCCAGTGCCATCGGGCTGTATTATTCCATCAAGAACTGCCGCTATAATCCGGACAAACCACAAATGCGGATATCGCCAAGTGCTTCGTTAATGATGTATCTGATCAATTTTTGTTTCATCCTTATTTTAGGTTTAAGTCTATGCTATTTATTCCCTCCTGCCGAATTGGTCTCAGCGCTTCGGATGCTTCCATCGGTCACCTTCGAATGGAATGTACAGTCAGGACTACTTAGCGGGTTGTATTTCCTCAGCCGTCCGTTATTTTGGCCCGTTCTGTTCAGGATTTTACTCGGAATTCTGTTGACCAGCGGGCTATGGTTACTCATCTTCTTCGGATTTATGACTGCGACAGTCCGGCAAAGCCGCAAAGGTTTCCGGGTGGAGCTCGTGACGACCAGCAGCAAGAACCGGCTCAGGTAATCAACAAGCATGAAAAGTAAATGGCCCTAATACCTAGTGTTTAAAGTCAGAAACCTGTGCGACAACCTGACAATATTGTTCCATTAATTGCTGATTATCTAATTTGTAGGTATGCAGGCTGAGATCATTTCGGCGAATATAAGCAAAATTGTATTTATCAATCGCATAAATTTTGATGCCGTTTTTGGTACAGTCTGCACCAAATTGTTCGTCCGCAATATTGGCATCAATAAACTGTACTTTTTCAAAAATATTTTTTTTCATAAAAAGGGTACAGCCGATAAGATAGTCAACATAGCTGTTTTCTCTGCCAGGATGCAAAAGCGCCAGGATTCTTTGCTCTTCAAAGAAGACAAAGTGCGTTTTCTTTCCGAAAACACCCGCCTCACTGGAAGGCGCTATTTTCATAAAATCATTCAAGTATTCTGGAGCATAATAATCGTCATGATCAAAATTAGCGATGTAAGGATAATGGGTCTGCCCGACAGCATAATTTAAACACGTTCCTGCCGAGCAGCTTTCAGGCAGCTGAATGATTCTTACATGAGGATGCAATTCCGCCCTCTTGTAAAAATCGGAAAGATTAATACCGGGGCCATTCAGGATGATAATAAGTTCCTTGACAGGGTAGGTTTGTCTGGCATAATTCGCGAAGATATTGTCCAGGTAAAAAGGGAAGTGCGTACAGGTAATAATGGATATTCCATCCGGCTTTGTCATTGGCGGCTCCCTAAATAAATGATTCTATTCGATATTTGTCTGATTGTTCAATTATTCGATTACACGTATTGTTCTATGACTGATACTCTGTCTCTCATTTGTTTTTCAAAGTCAAAGATCTCTCTGAATTTTGCCTGCCCGCACGCCGACATACTGTATAACTTTTCGGGGCTTTGGTAATATTCCATAATACTGTCAGCAATCTTGCCGGCATCGGCGGGGATAATAAAAAGGTCCTTTTTGTGTTCAAAATGTTCGTTCATGTTCAGTTCGTCGGTACAGAAAACAGCAACGTTGTGCAAAGCAGCATCGATGCAGCAGCCTGTAGGGAAGCCGTCAAAGTTCTTACCCGGTATCAGGACAAAAGGAAGATTCGGTGAAACGATCATGTCCATTCCGGAAAAGAATTGCGGGAAAAAGCTTTTATCTCTAAGACCATAAAATACGATCCGGCTGCCCAACTCACTGACATCAATTTCATCCCGGTCAAAATTGCCGACGACATGGAACCTGATATCCTCTGTTATTGAAGCGAGCTTTTTGCACATCTCGATAAATATGGGATACCCCTTATCCATTCCCGTTGGCATATATTTGTGAGCCACAAAGCAGATGTCGAGCGTATTTTTATCTTTTCCGTAGAATCGCTTGGGTACGGTCGAGTGGAAATACTCCGGATACGTAACCATCCCATAAATATAGGCAATCTTGTCCGGCGTAACAAAACCGCGGCTGGTAATATAGTCGTACGTCCTATTCTGAGTAACAATGACTTTTCTCAAAAGAGGGGATTGCAGGACTTTGATCAGCCTGGCATCAATTTCGTCATCATTGATCCAAAATCCCCCTCCGGGATAGAGTTCAAATATAAACGGCGTGTTAAACATTTCATAGACAAAATGAAAAGCAGCGGCGTTACTTAAAAATACCATATAATACAGCGCGTAAGACTGGCCGGTCCAGTCAAACTGGGTAAACGGCTTTACTTTATCCTTATACTGCGGATATACGGCAGCATATTCATGATGATGCATGTCATATCTGGTCGCGTACACTTCACAGTTCGGATACTTCTCCAAATAGTAATTAAATTCAGATATCCTAAAACCCGTCGTCAGATTAGGAAAATAGTCATCGAGAATTGCTATTTTTTTTTGATTGATTGTATTCATTAATTTTTGTCCTTTCATTCTTCTTAACATTATTTTTAGCAATGCTTTTTTAATTTCTATTTCTCTAGAGTAACGTTGATTTCATTAGCTCCAGACCAAGTCTCTGTAATGGATAAATTAATCTACTAGTTGGCATTACTTACATAGAAGTTGAAATTCTCCAGGGCCCAATCCATATGGTAAAGGTGATTCTTGTAGGATTCCGAATCATGAATTGATGCGCAGTATACTGTTCGTTTACCTTCACGAATTTCTTTGAAGCATTCAAGGTATTTCCACCCGTGGGTCAAGACAAAGGATTCATTCTTATGCTTGGTATTTCTAAGGTCAAAGCAAGTAAGATTTATTCTATTGCAGATGCACCATCGGCTGCCCTCACAGGTTGCACAAGGTACAGTCTGGAGCATATCGATTGGGATGTCGATTGCATATCCTGCTTTAAACGGCGTATATTTATTAATTCTGAGCGACAGTTCGGCATCCCCGTAGCCGTTTTCCTCGGACCAATAGCCGATAAGGTTAATAAGTTCCGGTCTTAGGATCTGGCATTGCCCGGGTACAAAATCAAGGACATTGCCGACCTCAGTATGCATTAACTGCAGGTAGCTGACACCGCTTCTCTCTTGAACGGAAACCTCCGGATAATAGGATGGATACGGGTGGGCCTTGGACAACCCCAGCAGCCCTACCTCCGGGAAAGTTCTAAATATTTTCATAAACCGGCTTATCCAATCCGGGACATAAAAATACACATCACTTTCGAGGACAATAAAATACTGGTCTGGTTTTCTGCGGGCCAGATTGTAATTAAGCGCGTAAATGGGACCATAATTTACGGGCAGTCTTGTTTTAGATTTGATGCGGCTGTCATTAAGACTTTGAATATAATCCCATGTTCCGTCCTGCGAATTGCTGTCAATGATATGGAGTTCAAAATCATCTGTGGTATTGAAAAGGGAGTTTAAATTTCTGGAATTTAATCCCAGTCTGTGAAATGTCGAATAGGTGATAAAAGGTGGTGTCATAAATTTATTCTACCTCCAATTTTTTCCAATAACATCATATGTTGTTCTGTGGACAAGAGGTTACAAAAATGTCCTCAATTTTATGTTGCTATAAAAAGCTTGGTATTCGATTCCGGCACCAAGAGAATACAGTATTCATGAAAGGGCGTCGTTTTATCTTCAGCGATTCCCGTGATATAATGCTATTTGGAGAACTCTATTCCATTGATTTTACTCTTCAGATCATTTTACTTAGTTACGGCAAACAGGCTGATGATCAGCCTATCGAAATAAGAATAATGGAGGGATCCGCGTGCAGCAGAATGTGTATATTATCCTGGCCAATGGCCAGGTTTTTAAAGGGAAGCCTTTCGGGGCAGCAGGAGAGGCAGTCGGTGAGATTGTCTTTACTACTGCAATGACCGGATATCTAGAAACCCTGACTGACCCGAGCTATTACGGGCAGATTGTGGTTCAGACGTTCCCTTTGATCGGAAATTATGGGATTATTCCGGACGATTTTGAAAATGATTCCCCGAAATTGAAAGCCTATGTTGTCCGGGAGTGGTGTCAAGTTCCTTCCAACTTTCGCTGTGAGGGTGAGCTTGACGCTTTTTTAAGAGCACAGAATATTGTCGGGGTTTATGGGGTTGACACCCGGGAACTCACCAAGATCATCCGCGAGGTCGGCGTAATGAACGCCAAAATCACCGCAACCCTGGACAATCTTGAAAAAGATCTGGCAGAGATTAATCAGTATAAAATTACGGATGCTGTCCAGAAAGTATCGGCCAGGAAAACTATCCCTGTAGGAGACGTAGTCGCAGGGCGGAAAACAGATAAAGCTAAGGACACAACAGTTGCCGGAGATACAACGGGTACCAAAGAAGTTTCAGGCAAATATCGGGTAGTCTTATGGGATTTTGGTGCAAAGGAGAATATCCGCCGCGAGCTCATCAAACGCGGCTGTGAAGTCATTACGGTGTCTGCGGAGGCAATAGCTGAAAGTATCCTTAATCTGAAGCCGGATGGGATCATGCTTTCCAACGGGCCGGGCGATCCGGCCGACAATCCGGTGATTATCGAAGAACTGGCGAAGCTATCGGCATCCGGCCTACCGATCTTTGGGATCTGCCTCGGCCACCAGCTGTTGGCCCTGGCGCAGGGTGCCAAAACTTCCAAACTGAAATACGGACACCGGGGTGCCAATCAGCCCGTGAAGGACCTGAAGACTGGCCGAGTCTATATTACAAGCCAAAACCATGGCTATGCAGTCGTCGCTGACAGTCTTCCAACCCATGCCTGCATGCGTTTTCAGAATGCCAATGACGGGACTTGCGAAGGAATTGAGTATCTGAATATGCCTGCTTTTTCGGCGCAGTTTCATCCGGAAGCTTCGGCAGGACCCTTGGATACCAGCTATTTATTTGATCAATTTATTGATTTGATGAGGAAGGACTGCTCAACATGCCGTTAAATAAAACAATAAAAAAAGTACTGGTCATTGGCTCAGGTCCGATCGTCATCGGGCAGGCTGCTGAATTTGATTACGCGGGGACCCAGGCGTGCAGGGCCTTGAAAGAAGAGGGGCTGGAAGTCGTTCTGATCAACTCCAATCCAGCTACGATCATGACGGATAACGCAATGGCCGATCAAATTTACATCGAGCCGTTAACGTTGGAGACCATCAAAAGAGTCATCATCAAGGAAAGACCGGACAGCATTTTATCTACGTTAGGAGGTCAGACCGGCCTGACACTTTCCATGCAGCTTGCCAAAGAAGGATTTCTAGAAAAGCAAGGTGTCAAGCTGTTAGGCGCAAATCCGGTAACTATCGATAAAGCTGAAGACCGGCAGATGTTTAAGGATACCATGGCAGCGATCAGCGAGCCTGTCATCCCTTCTCTGGTCGTGACGGATGTCCCTGCTGCCCTCGCCTTTGCGGAGGAGATCTCCTATCCGGTCATTGTCCGTCCGGCCTTTACGCTGGGAGGAACAGGCGGGGGGATTGCCTATAATGAAACCGTGCTGCAGGAAATTGCGGCCAACGGTCTGAGGCTTTCACCGATTACCCAGGTCCTAATTGAAAAATGTATTTCCGGGTGGAAAGAGATTGAGTTTGAAGTGATGCGGGACCGGGTGGGGAATGTTATTACCGTCTGCAGTATGGAGAATTTCGATCCGGTCGGGGTTCATACCGGGGATAGCATCGTTATCGCGCCGGCCGTTACGCTTTCGGACAAAGAATATCAAATGCTGCGCTCGGCTGCCTTGAATATCATTACGGCCCTGGAAGTGGAAGGCGGCTGTAACTGCCAGTTTGCGCTGCATCCGGACAGCTTTGACTATGCCGTCATTGAGGTGAATCCGAGGGTATCCCGTTCCTCGGCTCTGGCCTCCAAGGCGACCGGATATCCGATTGCTAAAGTCGCCGCGAAAATTGCGGTCGGCTATACGCTCGATGAGATTAAAAACGCCGTTACTGGGAAGACCTATGCCTGTTTTGAACCGGCACTGGATTATGTCGTGGTGAAACTGCCCAAGTGGCCGTTTGATAAATTTGTTTACGCGAAACGCACACTGGGCACGCAGATGAAAGCAACCGGCGAAGTGATGGCCATCGGTGTGAACTTTGAGCAGGCCATTATGAAAGCGGTCAGGGGAGCGGAGATTTCCCTGGACAGCTTAAACCTGCCCAAACTCAAGAAACTGACGGATGCCGAGATTGAACAGCTGATTGCGGTGTGCAACGATGAACGGCTTTTTGTGATATTTGAAGCGTTGCAGAGGGGCATTTCTTGCGAATTGATTCATGAGATCACCAAGATCGACCTCTGGTTCTTATACAAACTGGCTCACCTTACAGCTTTGGAGAAAGAGCTGGCCGTCGGACCTCTAACGCAGGAGCTGTACGAAGAGGCCAAGAAACTTGGGTATCCTGATAAAGTGATTGAACGGCTTTCGGGCTGCAGGATTGAACAGGGGATCGCGCAGGGGATCTATCAGAAACGCTGGGCTTCTTACAAAATGGTCGATACCTGCGCAGCTGAATTTGAGGCAGAGACTCCGTATTTTTACTCGACGTATGATGAAGCCAATGAGGCTGAGCAGTTTATTAAAGCCAGGAACAGCAGCAAGAAGACAATTATTGTCTTTGGATCCGGACCGATTCGAATCGGTCAGGGGATCGAGTTTGACTATGCTTCCGTACATTGTGTCTGGGCGCTGAAAAAAGCAGGCTATGAGGTCGTGATTGTCAACAATAACCCGGAGACCGTCTCGACCGATTTTGACACGGCTGACCGCCTGTATTTTGAACCGCTGACCAATGAGGACGTTCTGAATGTGATTCATACGGAGCAGCCCTATGGCGTCGTCGTGGCTTTTGGCGGACAGACGGCCATTAAGCTGACGAAGTTCTTGGAAGCCCAGGGGGTACGGATTCTGGGCACACCGGCCGACAGCATTGATGCGGCCGAAGACAGGGAACGGTTTGACGCTTTGTTGGAACGACTCTCCATTAAACGGCCTCAGGGACATACCGTGATGAACACCGATGAAGCGCTGCAGGCGGCGAATAAGCTCGGCTATCCGGTACTGATGCGGCCTTCCTATGTTCTGGGTGGCCAGAATATGATTATTGCGTTTAGTGACCAGGATATCTGTGAATACATGGACATTATCCTGACTTACAACATCGAAAATCCCGTTCTGATCGATAAATACCTGTCAGGTATTGAAATCGAGGTCGATGCGATCTGTGACGGTGAAGAGATTCTGATCCCCGGGATCATGGAGCATATTGAGCGGGCAGGTATCCATTCCGGTGATTCGATTGCAGTCTATCCCGCCTGGAACTTAAGCGGAGAACTGACGGAACGGGTCATTGACTATTCCAGAAAATTGGCCCTGGCCTTAAACACCCAGGGGCTGGTCAATATTCAGTATGTCGTTCATGCCGGAGAAATCTACGTGATTGAAGTGAACCCGCGTTCCTCAAGGACGATCCCGTATATCAGCAAAGTGACCGGCGTGCCGATGGTTGACCTCGCGACCCGGGCGATGCTTGGCGAAAAACTGACCGATATGGGCTATGGCACAGGGCTGTATAAAACCCCACCTTATGTCGCGGTCAAGGTTCCGGTATTTTCGTTTGAAAAACTGATCGACGTCGATGTGCAGCTGGGCCCGGAGATGAAGTCGACGGGCGAGGTGCTGGGTATCGGCAAATCGCTGGCCGAGGCGCTTTATAAGGGACTTGTGGCTGCCGGGTATAAGATGGTGAAGCAGGGTGGCGTTTTAATTACGGTTCGCAACGGCGATAAGCCGGAGATGGTTGATATCGCCAGGAAATACAGCGAGCTGGGCTTTAAACTCTATGCGACCGGCGGAACGGCCAAAGTGCTGGAGCAAGCGGGGCTGCAGGTAATTTCGGTCAAGAAGATTCATGAATCAGAGCATGACAATATCCAAACGCTGCTGGAAAGCGGCAAGATCCATTACATTATTTCGACTTCTGCTAAAGGCAGGCTGCCAGGCCTGGACAGTGTCAAAATCCGCCGCAAGGCAGTTGAGACAGCAATTCCGTGCCTGACCTCGCTGGATACCGCCAATGCGTTAGCCAACAGTCTGAAGAGCCGGTATTCCCAGAACAACACGGAGCTTGTGGACATCAACCATATGCGCAGCGAACGGCGGCAGCTTACCTTTACAAAAATGCAGTCCTGCGGCAACGATTATATCTATTTCAACTGCTTCGATCAACAAATCGTCAGCCCAGAATCCCTGAGTGTTTATTTATCCGATAGGCACTATGGTATCGGCGGGGATGGGATTGTGCTGATCTGTCCGTCCGACAAAGCTGATGCGAGGATGCAGATGTTCAATCTAGATGGCAGCGAGAGCAAAATGAGCGGCAATGCACTGACATGCATTGGGAAATATCTGTACGACAACGAGATCATCGTTAAGGATCGGATTTCGATTGAAACCTTGAGCGGGACTAAAAAACTGAAACTCTATATCCAAAACGGGAAAGTCGATTCGGTCTGCGTGGATATGGGGCCGGCGGAGCTGGAACCTCAGAAGATTCCGGTTAAATTGCCGGGAGAGGTTATCGTGAACCAGTCGGTTACAATTGCTGGTCGCGATTACCGCATCACCTGTGTGTCCATGGGGAATCCGCATAGTGTGATTTTTGTGGAGAACCAGGAAAGCATTCAGATGGATACTGAAGGACCGGCCTTCGAATATTCTCCGTTATTTCCGGAAAGAGTCAATGTGGAATTTGTTACGATGATCGATCAAAACACCTTGAAAATGCGGGTCTGGGAACGCGGCAACGGCGAAACACTTGCGGCCGGTACCAGCGCCTGCGCGGCTGTCGTTGCTGCAGTACTGAACGGTTTCTGCCAAAAAGACCAGCATATTCTGGTGAAGCTAAAAGGCGGCGACCTAGTCGTTAAATATACAGATGAGACAGTCTATATGACAGGAAAACCGGAAAAGGTATTCGAAGGAAGCGTAGAGATTTAATCTGCGAAATAATATAATTTATTCCCCCATCATCCCGGTTTGGACGATCTTAGCATCGACCACGATTTCTACTTCCGCTGTACGAAAAACTTTCCGCCAGTCCGGTCCTAGCGTCTGCCATGCTGAGAGGTTAGTACGATGGAGTTTTTCTGTAAAACCAAGAAAATCTGAATTGTATTCCTTGGCCTTATCAACTGCCTGCGTGGAAAGATCCCGCAGCCTGTCTTCGATAATATTTTCAAGTGCTCTAATATCTTCTGAATTCAGTCTAAGTCCTGAATTTTCAGCAATCCCACCCATAACTTTAATTTGTACGCGGTAAAATATTTTATCACCAGTTACTACCGGCAGAATTTTACTTTTTGCAGTACTAATGTAATATGAGAATAATTTATTATCTTTTATATACGTTAACGGAATATACCCATTTATATTTTGTGTTATTAATAAATATCCTGTGGTTTCGTCTTTATTCAGCCAACCTATGAGTCTACCCCCTTGGAAAACAGCTAATCCCTTCATCAGATTTTGCTGGTTCAATCCGGGCACTTCCGAAGGAATGACATTGACGAGTGTTGCTACCGGATCCCTGTCGGGACTTTTTAACCAATCCGCAAAATCAGTCAAAGTTACACCGTAGGAATAACCGGTAGCTAACGCTTTGTTCATACCCAATTCCTTCAATTCTTTTGAGAGCAGCTTATCGACTGCTGGTCCCGCTTGCAATACCTCAAGAGCTTTTCCCTCTGTTACGATTATTAATGTTCTTGGACGGTTTCCCCAATACCGTATTGCGGCCTCTGTGAATTCGCACATTTTTTCCTTGGCGGTCTTCTCACCAATGATAAAAGCACTAATATGTCCGTAAAACGGTGTACGAGATGAATGGGCAGAAAATGCTGAAATAGTCTCATCTATAGTCCTTCCGGTACCTACCAATAGTGTTTCCTGATTACCTTTTCCGCTTGATTGCTCTCCCACTTTATCCTGGCCGAGTGGATTTAAGATTGTTGCAGATATTGTCCACATGTCGCTGCCATTTTCATTCGTATAGTCCAATCCCATTAGTGTGACAACGGCAAGGCTTTCAACTTCCTTACTGCTCCAACAGCCGGTGCTTATAACAGACTGTAAGATAATCAATATGAATAGGCCTAAAATACGGTAATTTTTTTTCATTGCCTAACTCTCCTATGCTTTTTTCTGATTACGGCTACTAACAAAAGAATCAAAGGCAACACAAGTTCGAAAATAAATCCTAAATACGGCCAGTACAATTCAAGAAAATGACGGAATTCTGCTGTATTACGAAATAGAAAAGTTGCCGCGGGGATATAGACAAGCGCCATTGGATAAACAACTGGGTTATAACTTTTGAGACCAAGGGTTTTGGCTGTTGCAAAACATACCAGATAATATAGAACTGCAATTTTAATGATGATTCCAACCATCCAAAGGAGCGCAATGATGCCCTCTACACGTTGCAGGTAACTGCTAAATTCAATAGATTTGCTGAGGAACCAAAAAGGAAATAACAGCTCCCCAGAAAGGTTCGGCCCAAATATCATCAAGGTGAACATCATACCTGCCGAGAGAAAAATTGCCGCTGCTAATAAGGCAAAAGCTCCTTTGCGCTTCACTTCCTCGGGCTTGTTGACCATGGAAAGCAGAACAGCCAATATAATAACCTCACCATACACGATGATGGAGGGGACAGATCCCCAAATCACAGGTTCAATCCCACCCTCCAGAAAAGGTAGTAGTCTTCCTAATTTCACGACGGGTAATACAGATACAAATAGAATAAGTAAAGAAATCACGAATAGAGGAAAGACAAATTGAGCTGCACGGGCAATTACCTCAATTCCTCTAGATGCCGCATAAGCCCCGATGAGGACAAGAATGACATTAAAAACCATTGCCGGGGTTTGCGGCATAAAGCAGACTGTCAGGAATTTGGAAAACTCACATACGGATAGAATATTAACCAAAAGAAAAAATAATATATAGGCTCCGCCTACAACCTTGCCTAAGGCTTTGCCCAGGATGATTTCTGCATATTCAGGCAAAGTATTGTTTGGAAACCTTTTACCCAATTTCCAAACAATCCATAAGCAAAAAAAACCGGGGAGTGAGGCTAAACCGACCGCGATCCAGGCGGATTGTTTCGCCTTTTCGGCTGTCAGCCCGGGCACCAACAGGAGAGCTGAAATCATGATGATTATGTACAGCAGGACAGCAATCTGCGTACTTGAAAGCTTTTCCGTATTTATGACGTTTGCCCTCCCTTATCCGGTTTTTGCGGACCTTGATCAGGGTCCTGCCTGACCGGCTCATTGCTGACGGACATCCATGGCCGCCTGAGCATAGCCCACCAGGGCGCACGCACCATGGTGTCCTTTAAGTCACCCAGGCTTAGGGGAGCAATAGGTGACAAGTAGGGGATACCGAAAGACCGTAAGCTACAGAGATGAAATAGAATAACCATCAAACCGGAGATGATTCCCACTCCGCCGAGAAAACCTGCAAGAATAATCAAAACAAACCGCAAAATTCTCAGCGCAGTACCTGCAGCATAATTCGGAATTGTGAATGAAGCGATGGCTGTAGTCGCCACAACAATGACCGAGATTGGTGAGACCAGGCCAGCGTTTACTGCCGCCTGCCCAATGACCAAACCACCGACAGTGCTGATGGCTTGACCAATCGTCTTGGGCAGGCGTACTCCGGCTTCGCGCAAGAGTTCAAAGGCGAATTCAATCATCAAAATTTCTAAGACGATTGGCAGAGGTAAACCTTGCCGAGCACCAGCGACAGTATTTATTAACGCTGTTGGCAGCAACTCCTGGTGAAATGAGAAGGCTGCCACAGTTAAGGCCGGCAGCAATAACGCAATGTTCAAGGCAATAAATCGCAAAAGCCGGACTGAAGTGGCGAACACCGCGTTATTGTAATAATCCTCGGCAGCCTGGAGCAGAGAAATAAACGTTACAGGAACAATCAGGGGCATTGGTGAGTTATCCACTAAGATAACAACCCGTCCTTCCAATAAGGAAGCCGCTGCTTTGTCCGGACGCTCGGTATACTGCACAAGGGGGAATAAAGAGAACGCCTCATCCATAATTAATTCTTCAATCTGGTTGCCACTGAGTACACTATCAATATTAATCCGGCCAATCCGCTGCTTCACCTCTTGCACAACTTTATCATTGGCGATCCCTTTGATGTAACATACTGCCAGTTTAGTCTTTGTCAACAGCCCTGTCTCGAAGATTTCCGCTTTGAGACGGCTGGTTTTTATCCGGCGTCGGATTAAACTCATGTTTGTGTCGAGAGCTTCCACAAATCCGTCTTTCGGTCCCCTCACCCCAGGCTCGCTGTCAGGCTCGTTGATTGCCCTACTTTCTACACCCCGTACACCGGCAATAATCGCAGTAGCCGATCCGTCCAGAAGCAGGACGGTATTGCCTTCTAAAACTTTCTTGACTAGTTCAATTAAATCTGTAGTCGTGCTGGTTTCGTCCAAATTGATTAAACGTTCCTGAATGACTTGCTGTGCATTGGCCTTGGACAGATGCACGGATGATGGTAAATTAGCCGTCTCCTGCATGATACTCTTCAATAAGTGATCATTTACCATTTCATGGTTGGTTAATCCGGTTACATAAACAATAAAAGCCCGTAGAGGCATATCGGCATTAATGAAAAATTCGCGGAAGAGAATATCAAAACACTGGTCGAAAACTTGCCGTAAAGTCTGTAAATTATCATCATAGTCTGCAGAGAGGGGCCGCTTTTCTCCCGGTTGTCGGGAAGTTATCTTACCAGAGTCTCTTTTGCCGCTAAAGCCTAGAGCGCTCTTCAACAGTTTTTTAAACATACCGCTCCCAAATATCTTTCAGTCACCCCTAAGTTATAATTAATATTTTTACTAGAATTTCCTTTTCAAATATTTTTATACCGTACCACTTAGATTTTAACTGAATATTGTAGGAATGTAAGGAAGAAGCAGCGAAGAGAATGATCAAGGAGCATATTTTAGACGCTGTGATCGAGATGGAAAAAATCCGGGCGACAGAAGAAATTGCGTATCTCGAGGAACGGATAAAAAAAGACCAGGAAAGGGGAATATCGTCTGAACTTTTTACTGACATCCATGTTGTAGAGCCCCAGTATTTACGCAGGAAAGCAATGAGTTTTTCTCACCCCATATTTAAGGGAATAAACCCATGGAAATGAGGCTTAAACAGCAAGAAGTTCTTAATATCTCATCATAATTATACAATTGTATTGTTATCATGCAAACTAAGGTACAATAAAGCACTTGGCTTCCAACTGGGAGTTGACAAATATATCGTCAAGCCTTTTGACCCCCGAGAGATTGTCTTTAGGGTTTTTTGCAGCATGGGGCTGTATCACAACTTAGTCCCAAACTAAAGACGTCAATCAGAACTGTCTTTTCTTTCTTAGGTGATGCAGCCTTGCACAGATCCACCGTTCCCTCGTTCTCGCAGCTAAAAACAGAAATCTCCCGCTAACATGCCAAAACCCCGCTGTTTCTGTATGCTAACCGTTGGCATGTTTTAATGCTGCGGTTTTCTGGTTTCTTTACGCTGCCGCCACTAACGTCCGCTTGTGAATCTGTGCAAGTCTGGTTTTCTCTGAGGGTCATCACAGCCCCTGTTTAAAAATTCGGTTGTTTTAAGATTAATTACACTAGTGTAGTCAAATCTTAAAAACGAAAATTTTTAATCATATCCTCAGACACGGCCTTAATGACATCCTTCCATAGATTGACCGGTTCCTTCTTAAGCTCCGCCTGCACTGTCTCAGCTAACCGAATTTGGCTGTCGCCGCAGCGTTCTTTAACTTGCCGGACTGCTTGAGTGACCTGATCAGCATAGTGATTTTGTTCCAAGATTTCCGCTGCAAGCTTTTGGCCGAGTTTATCCTGAAGGCTATGGTCCAGGCTCTCCAGCATGGTACTTTCGGGCGGTATCACTTTGCCTTTATCGTAAAGCCTGATTTTCCCTTCCAGCCAGGCAAGAAACTGCGGCGTACTCATGGCGTTCAGTTCCACTCTGTAGTTCTGCAGCCAGCTCTCCCACTCGGGATCAATATAGCTGGCTACGCCCTTCCTGCGGCCTGTTTTTCCTGCCTTTTCGATTTCCAGCCCCATGCTGATGGCTTCTTTCGGGTCCAGCCCCAGATTGATGATCTTCACTTTTCTGCCGGGCCTGGCTTTGGTTTCATTTTGCAGGGTATCATAGATCGTCGTGCCATATGCGTCCGCGTCATGAATGCAGAAAAAAGCTATCTCTTCCTCCGAATTCTCCCCGAGCGTATCCAGCAAATCCTTGACCGCCCGGCTGGCATAACCTTTGCTGGTGAGTAAAGCCATATCATATTTCTCCGGGATTTTCTTTTCTTTGAGCACATTGAAGAAGCCTTCTTTTTCAATATACAGGATTTTATTGAACGTCCAGACGGGCTTCTGATAGTTTTCCACCGCAATCGTGCCGATAGGAATATCCTGGCCTGAGTGGGGATGATACAACGTCCCCCGCTCATCCCGGTACATCAGCGGAATGTCACCGTGCTGTGCTTCATAACTGCTGATCAATTCCGTGCAGAAATAAGCGTAATCCGGTTCTTTGCCGCTTTCCTTGATCACATACGGCCGGACGGCATAATAAAGCTGACGCAGGCTGAAACGGTATTCGCCGTTGCCGCTGGCTTTAGCAATGGCTTGTTCCAAGCATGCCGTAACGACTTCTTTCTGAGATTTCTTTCGCTCCACCACATCGCCCGGCAGGGATTTTTGGGCTCTGCTGACCGCCTTTTGAATGCTTTCTGCGATGGTGTCGCTGATGATCGAGAGATCCGGTTCTTTCCCATCTGTCACAATCGGGATATAGGGCGTTATGATATTGATCAGAATAACGGCAGGTTTGGCTTTTACACATAGGATTAAACCGCAGCCGAAAATACTGAGCAAATTTTTGTTGTAGTCGATATTGACATTGCCGGTCACAGGGGATTTATTGAGTAGTACCGTTATATGGGGCGTATCGGAGGGGATCGCGTACACTTCAAGGACAAACGCTATTTCCGCGTCGTGTTTCCCTTTGACGGTCCTGGCCTTAAAGGTGCCGGCTGATTTACAATAGCAGCTGTACCCATCCAGCTTGCCGATCCGCCCCAGCCTCTCGGGACTCACATTTTTTACCGCTGCTCGGAGCTCAGCCAAAAGCGCTTCCGTCTCGTCAAACTCCAAGGCTGCGGCGGACATCTTGGTATATTCTGCGGCTATCTTCCCGGCTTTCCCACCGGTACAACCGTCGAACTGCGTGATGAGTTCCCGAACCGATCCGCTATAGGACTGAAACAATTCAAAAAAGTTTTCACTGGTATACCAATAGGGCGAGGTCTTTCCCCGGTAGGTTTCACCTTGGGCATATTCCATTGCCAGACTGGCCCAGCTTGAATTAATAGGCATTCCGCCCAAAGTAAATCTGATCTTTGTCCCGGCGTCGTGATAATCGCTTAAGCTCTCCGGGAAGGCTGTACCGTCATTTTGAAAATGGATTTTATAATTTTGGCCTCGGGTTGAAACATAGAGTTCGCCGCCCGACGCCACTACCGCCCCGGCTACCACGCGCAGACCGTTACCCAATGCCCCTCGGGTTGGCAGTCTTAAATACTTGGAGGACCGTAGCGGCCTGTTGATGGAAAACAATTCCGGATCCAGGCCGCTGCCGTGATCCTTAACATAGAAAAAATCGCCCTCATAACCGATTTCACAATCGCCGCCCAGATCCAGCGCATTATCCGTGAGTTCCTTGCAAACCAGCATGGATAATTTACTTCTCGGCACCCCCGCTTTTTGGGGCAAGGTTTCCATATTTCTGAATAATTTCCAGTCTTCCCGTTCAAAAAACATGTTCTGCATTCATTCCTCCTGAAACAAAAAAATATTCCAAACATTTGCTGGAATATGATATGTTCAGGTTTGGAAAATGGACAAAACACAACCACCCCTAAAGGAGTATTCTATCGATTTATTTTACTTTTGCCGCCGGCGCACCTGTAAAAAGGGGCCGAGAGATTGGCCAAGAAATCGGATGAAGAGAGACCGGGTCCAAGAATGCAGAAATATGAACAGCAAGAGCTTATACTGGAAGAAAGAAATAGTTACTTCAAGACGGATCATGATGCCACCTTTATGCGTATGAAGAAAGACCATATGAAAAATGGCCAGTTAAAGAGAAACTTAATATCCAAAATTACATCTTATAACAGAGACAGGGGGCGCAACGAAACTTAAACTAAAGTTTCGTTACGCCCCCATACTTATTTTCTTGAAGAAATCTTAGGATTTCTTCGCCGGCTTCTTCTGTACTGCTAATGTCGGTTTTGATAGCAAACCCTTTCTCAGCCAGCCGATAAACAACTTGCAAGTACTCCGGCAATTCCAGTTGATATCGACTAAGAATTTCAGGTTTCATCAGCAGGTCTTTAACGTCTCCAAAAAAGATCATGGACCCGCTGTCCAGGATAGCAATCTTATCTGTGATAGTCATGATTTCTTTGAGGTTGTGAGAAATCATGACCGTTGTTTCTTTTTTTTCTTGACGTTGTTTAAATATATCAGAAAGCAGTCTCCGGCCGGCAGCATCCAAACCTGCCATGGGTTCATCGAGGATGAGTATTTCCGGCTGGATGGCCAGTATCCCGGCAATGGCAATTCTTCTTCGCATGCCGCCGCTCAGTGTGACCGGGGCCAATTGGTTGATATTCTCCTGGTTTATACCAACTTGCTGTAGGGCATCATGGACTCTTTCTGCTACTTCCGTTTCAGGCAGGCCTAAATTCCTTGGTCCATAGGCCACTTCATCAAAGACTGTAATTTGAAAAATCTGCTGTTCGGGATATTGAAAAACCAGCCCTGCTTTTTTCCAAAGATCCTTACTTCGTTTAGGATCTGAAGTTGGAATTCCGCATACAGTCATTTGACCGGACGTAGGCCGGAGCAATCCGTTGAAATGTTGGGCGAGTGTCGATTTACCGGAGCCGTTGGGTCCCAGTATGCCAAGGAATTCTCCTTTTGCCAGAGAAATACTAATGTCTTTGAGAGCTTGATGTTCATAAACTGAACCGGGTAAGTACGTATAAGAAAGATGATTCGTTTCTACAACTGCAGGCATAGATAATCCACCAACTCCCGGACTGATTTGACGTTTTCGGGAACAGGATATCCGTTTGATCCCAATTGGTTGATCAATTGGTAAACCGCGGGGGTATCCAGTCCCAGTTCTGCCAATTTGGCGTTGGCATAGACTTCCCTTGGGGTCCCCTGTAAAAAGATTGATCCGTGATCCAGAACAATTAGCCTGTCTGCCTGGACCAAATCCTCTGGATTATGGCTGATGATCAGGATGGTCATGTCTTCCTGCTTATTTAAGACCCGCAGCTGTTCAAGCAGTTCCTTCCTGCCTGCCGGATCCAGCATCGAAGTCGGCTCATCAAGAACGAGGTATTCAGGCAGCATCGCCAAGGCCGAAGCCAGAGCCACCCTTTGTTTTTGTCCGCCTGAAAGCAGATGCGGTGCATGATGCCTTTTGTCTTCGAGGCCGCACACCTGAAGTGCCCAATTGATCCGGCGATTGATCTCTGGAACTGGCAGTCCTAAATTTTCAGGGCCAAAAGCAATTTCTTCCTCAATAACAGGACTGATTAATTGATTATCGGGGTTTTGAAAAACCATACCGACGAGTCTGCGGATTTCAGGCAGTTGTTCAATGTTTGCCGTATCAAGCCCATTGATAAAGACCTTTCCATCCGTTGGTTTAAGCAGGCCATTTAATAGTTTGGCCAGGGTAGATTTTCCCGAACCATTCATCCCAAGCAAACCGACATATTCGCCCTTCCTGATCGACAAGGAGATATCTTTCAGCGCAGGTGTTTTCCCTTGAGAGTAATCTATATAATGCTTTGTGACCTTGACGAATTCGATACCTTGAGCAGTCATACTTTCGGCTCCTGACTTATAGAAGAATGCTAATCGTAATACCTGTACCTAAAACGGCGGTCATTTGGATTAAAAACAGGATATCCCGACGTTTCATTTGTAAACGGTTTAACCTTAACTGATTGGGATGGGAAGTAAAGCACCTGCTGTCCATCGCTTCACCCAAGTCAGCGGCCCGAACCAGGGACGCTTCAAATAAGGGAATCAGAATGGCAGTATAGCTCTTTATCCGGACAACAATATTTGATGAATCAAATTGGGCTCCCCTTGATTTTTGAGCATTTTTTATGATGGCCGCTTCTTCAAATAAAGTAGGAAGAAAACGAAAAGAAATGCTGAGGATGGTTGTATAATTATGAATAGGAATATGTAATTTCCTTAATGGTAGCAGCAAGTATTCGATTCCTGCGGACAATTTGAGGGATGATGTTGTCATCAGTAAAATCATAGAGCCTAAAAATAAAATAACCAGCCGCGATATATTGATCAGCCCTAAGATCAGACCTTCTCTGGTCATACTAAGCTTTCCAACCATCAAAACAGTTTCGCCCGGCGTGAGAAATCCCTGGAAGACCAGCGTAAAAAGAAGCAGATATCTTAATTTCAATAAACTGCTCAGAATTAATTGATAGCTTAATCCGGAAGAAATAATGGCAGCAGCCATTAATAGAATCAAGAAAAGCAGAAAATACAAATTATCGGTAATTATGACGGAAAAAATGACCAATAAGCAGCTCAATATTTTCGTTCGGGGATCCAATAAATGGAGCAGGGAATTCCCATAGACGTATTGGCCTAATTTCATACCGATCATTGAAAAGGCTCCTTTGACAATTTCTGTTTCGTATGAATAATAGTACTTATATGGGTTTAATGCAAATAAAATAAATCTATTTGATTAAAATAAGACTTCGATTAAAACAAGACATCAAATAAAAATTGCATGATCTGAAGGGGAATGCATAATTCGGAGGAAGATCCAGTTATGGAACATGTCAAAAATGTGATATCAACAAAGAAACTGGCTGTTATTGCCATTCTCGTGGCGCAAGCCTCCGTTCTTCATTATCTTGAGAGTATGTTCCCTAGTCCGCTGCCTATACCGGGAGTGAAGCTGGGTTTGGCCAATATTATTACCTTGGTGGCTTTGGTTGTCTTTGACTTTAAGACGGCCCTGCAGATTACCGTACTGCGGACAATTCTCGGCTCTCTGCTCAGTGGGACCTTATTCGGCATGGGTTTTTTTATGAGCTTTTTAGGCGCTGTTGCAGCTGCGATCGTCATGGCAGTGCTGTTACATCTATTTACAGGTCTGAGTATGGTTGGTATCAGTGTAGCAGGGGCTGTAGCCCATAATCTCGGGCAATTGGCCATGGCAGCCTTGGTTCTAAGGTTTTCAGGGATCTTTTTTTACTTGCCGGTTATGCTACTGTTTTCAGTGCCTACCGGAATCATAACCGGAATTATGATTAACGAACTGGTGAAATATATCAAGGCAACAAACCGGTTTAATAACCTGCTTGACGATATGTAAAATCTGCTAATTAATTAGACATACTACAACTTTTCAATTTGTTTTTCAATCATTTTGACAAGCATTTCTTATTCATGTAATATGGATAACGATTGTCAGACTAAAAAGGAGGTGCGATTATGTTTGAAGTTACTGAAATCGCGGCCAAGAGAATTATAGACATCATGGTGACTCAGAATATGGATAATTCTTACTTACGGCTCTATGTAGCCGGCATTGGCTGAAGGGGGCCGAATTACGGCATGACTCTGGATGAGTCAAAGACCCCTGACGATATATTTGATGAACAGCATGGACTAAAAATTGTTGCAGACAAGCAATTTACAGAAGTTCTTGAGGGTGTTGTGATCAATTATATTGACACCCCCGATGGGGACCAATTTGAAATTAAATCACCCTTAAAAGGTGAGTGCGGATCGGACTGCAGTTCCGGAAGCTGTGAATCATAAAGCTCAAAAAAGAGATTGAATCAATCAAATTGCATCAATCTCTTTTTTGATTCCTTTAATCCAAATTCAACGAAAAAATATTAAATAGGGAAACAGGCTTATCTGATTTAACAGGAAGCCTTTTTTTATTCCCTAAAATTGTATGTAAGCCAATCCAAATATATATTTAGCCATACGAAGAATATATCAAAATATTTAAAATATTATGTCAAAAATTGTAGACATTCGACAAATTATGCAGTATATTAGGTGTAAAAGATGGTAAGTAAACACTTACTTTCCAAGGGAGGAGTTTATTACCATATGAATTTACTAATACATCGGAAAGAAAGCATCATCTTAACGACAATTGATTTGATCGATAAATACGGAATCCACCAAATTTCGACACGCGAGATTGCCAAAAAGCAGAATATCACCGAGGGAGCCATCTATAAGCATTTTAAAAGCAAAAATGAACTGATGCTCGGCGTCCTGGATTATTTCTCGCAGTATGACAGCGACCTGTTCCTTACGGCCCAGCAGAAAGAAACCACGGAAGAAGCGATTATTTTTCTTGTCGAATCACTTTCTTCGTATTACGAAAATTATCCGTCAATCACCGCAGTACTTCTATCTTTGGAAATTATGCGCTATGACGAAGCGTTAAAATCAAAAGTCGAAGACATTTATTCAACGCGATTTGTCTTTTTAAAGAAAATTATTCAGAGAGGCCAGGAGACAGGGGAAATACCTCCGAAACTATCGAGCGAGATGCTGACTGATATCATTATCGGAACCTGCGTAGCGCTTTGCGCGAGGTGGAGACTACAGCAGTATTCTTTCTCTTTGCGGGGAAAATGCCTGGAGGCAGTTAACACGATCCTGGGTTCTTTCATTCAAGACAAGATTAATCCTCAAAGGAGGGAGTCCATTGATTAGAGTACTGATTGTAGATGATGCGGCATTTATGCGGCTGGCGATCAGAAATATGCTTCAGAACAACGGTTTTGAGGTCGTCGGTGAGGCTGCGAACGGGTTGGAAGGCCTGGAAAGCTATAAACAATTGCAACCTGATGTCGTTACCATGGATATTACGATGCCTGAAATGTCCGGTTTGGAAGCATTACCTGAAATCATGAAATTTGATCCGAAAGCCAAGGTCGTGATGGTTTCCGCGATGGGACAGGAAAGTATGGTAAGGCAGGCTGTTGCGCTTGGTGCAAAGTCCTTTATTATCAAACCGTTCAAAGAGGATGTCGTAGTCAAAACCTTAAATCAGGTGAATGCATTAAAATAGTCAGTTGATATGTTTGGGGGGCAGATAAAAATGGCTGGTAATTATTCCAATGAATCCATGTTAGACCTGTATATTTTCGAAACGTCCAATTTGCTTGAACAGCTAGAGCACTCCATTCTGGCCAGTGAAAAATCCAATCATATTTCCAAAGACGATGTCAATGAGATCTTCCGGATCATGCATACCATTAAGGGTTCATCTGCAATGATGCTTTTTGACAACATCGCCTCTCTCGCCCATTCCATTGAGGACTTGTTTTATTTCATCCGCGAAAACGATCCACGGGAGGTCGACTGCTCCGCGCTTTCGGATATTGTGCTCGAAGGTGTCGATTTTCTCAAAGTCGAACTGGAAAAAGTCAAAGCCAAAGATCCCGTTGACGGAGATGCACAGCGTCTGAAAGAGACGATTGCAGATTTCCTGAACAAACTGAAATTACAAAATTCTTCAGCAGAAAAAGTATTTACATCCAGGAAAGAAACGAAGAAAAATTCAGTAGAAGATCTGAAGGACATACCGGAAGACATAGAAGAAATACCTGAAAAAATACCTGAAGAAAAACCCAGATATTATATTGCCCCGAACATAACAGAGCCCCCGGCGGCCCTGTCTAAAAAGAACTGGTACAAGGCTGTAATCTTCTATCAGGACGGCTGTGAAATGGAAAATATCAGAGCCTACACCGTCATCCATAATTTGAAAGAAATTGCGGACAAGTACATTTTCACCCCGGAAGATATTATTGAAAATGATCTGAGTGCTCAGGTCATTAAAGAACAGGGCTTTACAGTAGTCTTAAGGACAGATAAAAGCTATGAAGAAATGCATGAATTCTTCATGCAGACGATTTTCCTCAGAGAGCTGAAGTTGGAGCAGATCGAAGATCAGGAAGACGAACCGGTGATGAATCAACATGAGAATGCTTTAACCCCACAGATTCCTGTCCTACAGACAGTTGAAAGGGGGGAAAAGGCCGAGAAGGAAGTCTCTCTTTCTTCTGCCCAGCAGAGCATCATCAGTGTCAATGTCGCCAAGCTGGACAGACTGATGGACCTGGTCGGAGAAATGGTGATTGCCGAGGCCATGGTTACCCAAAACCCTGACCTTATAGGGCTGCAGCTAGATAATTTCTATAAGGCAGCCCGGCAGCTCGGGAAAATCACTGGGGAATTGCAGGATATGGTCATGGCGATCCGGATGGTTCCGCTGTCGACGACTTTTCACAAAATGCACAGAATCGTACGCGATATGAGTAAGAAGCTGAACAAAGAAGTGCGTTTAGAGATCATCGGTGAGGAAACGGAAGTTGACAAAAATATTATTGAACATATTTCTGATCCGCTGATGCATCTGATCCGCAACGCGATTGATCATGGGATTGAGGCGGCTGGGGAACGGGTTGCGGCAGAGAAGTCCAAAGCTGGGACAATCACCCTGGAAGCAAAAAATGCTGGAAGCGATGTTCTGATCATTGTCAGGGATGATGGTAAAGGACTGAATAAAGAAAAAATCCTGAGCAGAGCCAGACAGAATGGCCTTCTGACCAAATCGGAACAGGAGATAAGCGACCGCGAAATCTTTAATCTGATCTTTCTGCCCGGATTTTCAACCAAAGAGAACATCACGGAATTTTCCGGAAGAGGCGTCGGCATGGATGTCGTCTCCAAGAATATCCAGACGGTAGGCGGATCCGTTTCGGTAGACAGTACTGAAGGTGCAGGCACTGCCATTACGATGAAGATCCCATTAACATTGGCGATTATCGGCGGAATGAATATTAAAGTCGGAAATTCAAGGTATACCATACCGACAATATCCATCAGAGAATCATTCAGGCCGAAAGAATCCGATATTATCAGAGACCCTGATGAAAATGAAATGATTATGGTAAGGGGTGAGTGTTATCCGGTTATCAGGCTCCATACGCTGTACAAAGTCAAAACTGAAATTACGGAATTAAGCCAGGGCATATTTATCATGGTTGAAAATGAAGAAACATCTTGTTGTATATTTGCTGATGAACTGCTTGGAGAACAACAGGTCGTTGTTAAAGCACTGCCGTATTACATACAAAATCTTAAAAAAGATAATGAGTTAGGAGGGTGTACGCTTTTAGGTGACGGAAGCATTAGTTTAATCCTTGACATCCAGAGTATAACCAGACTTGTGAAGAAATAACAAGAAAGGAGTGATTTTAATGGCAGAAATGATTGCAGAAGATTATTTGGAAGAAGATACTCAGAAAAACAAGTTTTTAACCTTTTCTCTAGGCAACGAAATCTACGGGATTGAAATTAAGTACGTGACAGAAATTATCGGTATCCAGCCGGTTACTGAAGTGCCGGAGCTGCCCAATTATGTTCGTGGAATTGTCAATTTGAGAGGGAAGATCATTCCGGTCATCGATGTGCGCCTGCGTTTCAAAAAGCCATTTATGGAATACAGTGACCGGACCTGTATCATCGTGATCGACATTCAGGAAATATCAATTGGTCTGATCGTGGACAGCGTATGCGAGGTGCTTGTCATCCCTGAAGACGAAATAGTGCCTCCTCCCAGTGTTAACGGAGGTGCCAGTAACAAATACATTAAAGGAATCGGCAAGGTCGATAACAGTATCAAGCTCATTCTTGATTGCGACAAATTATTAAAAGAAGAAGAACTGTCTAATCTGACATCTACACTTAGTGAGGGGGTAATATCATGAATTTCAACAAGCTTCAAACCAAGATTTTAGCTGGCTATATTGTCATTGTCGTCATCCTGGCAGTCATTTCTGTAGTCACTTATACCCAGGTTAATTCTATGGTCAAAGATGTTAATCAGATGACCGAAGTCGAATTTGTGAAATTCCAAATTAATGAAGACCTGGCCTTAAGCTTCACCGATGGAGCAAGTCTTGCCAGAGCTTACATGTTGTATGGAAAACAGTCCTATGTTGACGATTTCAATGCGATTTCCCAGAAGTGCACCAAACTGCAAGAGGAATTGTTAGCCATGGAGAATACGCCTGAGAACAAGGCCATGGTAGAGAGAAGCAACGCCTGGACCGCTGCGGTAAGTGGAGAGCTGTTTGCGGCAGTCAAAGGAGGCAATGCTGCACAAATCACGGCAGTTGGGGCAAAAATTGCACCGGAAACAAAAGCCTTAATCGAATTAAATACGCAAATGGCAGGGCAAAGAGCTCAAAACATTGATGCGGCAAAAGATCGTATTGCATCCAAAGAAACCAGAACTATAATTATACTGGCCGTCTCCACATTGACCGCAATCGTTCTGTCGATCATCCTCGGATTTTTTATGGCTCGCTCGATCACAAACCCTGTCCGCAAACTGGTAGGAGTTTCCGATAAAATTGCTGACGGCGATTTGAATGTCGATATCGATGTCCGCGGCAAAGATGAAATCGGAGCGCTTGCCAAATCGTTCTCGACCATGACGCTGACCCTGAATGAAGTGATCAGTAATATCAACAGTGCTTCCGAGCAGGTCGCTTCAGGCTCGAAGCAACTGTCCGATTCCAGTATGGCCCTTTCCCAGGGCGCAACCGAGCAGGCTAGTTCGATTGAAGAGCTGACGGCCTCTCTGGAAGAAATCAGTTCCCAGACCAAACTCAATGCCCAAAATGCCAATGAAGCAAACCAGCTGGCGGAAGAAGCCAAGAAGAATGCGGCCCAGGGCAACAGCCAGATGAAGGAAATGCTTAGCGCAATGGATGAAATTAATAATTCTTCCAATAATATCTCCAAAATTATCAAAGTCATCGACGATATTGCCTTCCAGA
The DNA here is from genome assembly GCF_000305775.1 of Dehalobacter sp. DCA. Lineage (NCBI taxonomy): Bacteria > Bacillati > Bacillota > Clostridia > Eubacteriales > Desulfitobacteriaceae > Dehalobacter > Dehalobacter sp. DCA. Next base: position 2,373,633 of record NC_018866.1, on the reverse strand, counting down.
CCAATATCTTGGCCCTGAATGCTGCTGTTGAAGCTGCAAGGGCAGGACAGCACGGCAAAGGGTTCGCCGTTGTAGCAGAAGAAGTCAGAAACCTCGCAGCTCGCTCAGCCAACGCTGCTAAGGAAACAACGGATATGATCGAGGGTTCAATCAAGAATGTTGATAATGGCACCCGGATAGCAAGCGACACGGCGAAGGAATTAAACAATATCGTCGAAGGAATTTCGAAGGTAGCCAACCTGGTGAACAACATTGCAGTGGCTTCCAATGAACAGGCCATTGGCATCAACCAAATCAACCAGGGTATTGCTCAGGTCGCGGAAGTCGTTCAGACCAACTCGGCAACTGCTGAAGAGAGTGCCGCTGCAAGTGAGGAACTGGCGAGCCAGTCCGAGCTGCTGAATGTTCAGGTTGCCAAATTCAAACTGCGGAAAAACGGCCAGTACGCTTCCTTAAAAGGAATCGAAAACATGAGCCCGGATATTCTGAAAATGCTCGAGAATATGAACAGTAGTAGTCCGACTCTTGCACCAAAGGAAAAGCCAAAAAAGAAAATTGTCCTGAGTGACGACGAATTCGGCAAGTACTAAGTGAAATGCAAGAGAAGAGAGGGCCTGATTCGAGGCTCTCTCTTCAGAATAACAGAAATTAGAAGTTTCTATAAAAAACGCCTGGAGAAGATGGTGGTCTGTTATGATAACAATAACGGAAAAAGAATTTGTGAAGTTTGCAGCGTATATCGAAGCTAATTATGGGATTCATCTAAAAAAAGAAAAGCAATCGCTGATTAACGGAAGACTGCAGGGTGTCCTTATCGAGAACGGCTTTAAAAGTTTCTCGGAATATTACGATTTCATTACTTCACATAATGGCGGGGAGGCCATGACCACCTTTATTAATAAGATTACCACCAACCATACGTTTTTTATGCGGGAAGCGGAGCATTTTACTTTCTTAAAAGAGAACGTTCTGCCTGTGCTGGCGGCCCATTGCCGGGATAAGGATCTACGGATATGGAGCGCGGCGTGCTCCAGTGGTGAAGAACCGTATACCCTCGCGATGATCATTGATGAGTTTTTTGGCAGGGAAAAAGTCTGGTGGGATACGAAGATTCTTGCAACGGACATTTCCGATAAAGCCTTAACGATTGCCAGAAATGGCGAATACGCCAATGATAAGGTTGCGGCGCTGCCAGCGCTGTGGAGAACAAATTATTTTAAAAAGCTCGACAGGGAAAATTCGATTGTTGTAGAAAAAATTAAGAATGAAGTGATCTTCCGCAACTTTAATCTGATGGAAAAGGTATTTCCTTTTAAAAAGAAGTTCCATGTGATCTTTTGCCGAAATGTGATGATTTACTTTGACGGGCCAACCAAAGAACAGCTTGTTCAGAAATTTTATGACATGACGGAGTATGGCGGCTACCTGTTCATCGGTCATTCGGAATCACTCAACAAAGATACAACCCAATATAAATATGTCATGCCAGCCGTATACAGAAAAGAATAATATTTAGAAGTAGGTTGATATCATGGCCAAAAAAAAGATTAGGGTTTTAATTGTAGATGATTCCATCGTTTTCCGGGAGATTCTGGCCAGAGGAATCGCCAGTGACCCGGAGATCGAAGTTGTGGGTATGGCCGCAGACCCGTTTGAAGCCAGGGATAAAATCCTGGAAGTTGAACCGGACGTGATGACCTGTGATGTCCAGATGCCCAAAATGAACGGGATTGAATTTATCTGCAAGCTGCTGCCGCAATATCCGATTCCGGTGATTGTGATCAGTACGGTGAGCGATGCTGTTTTTGATGCGATGAATGCCGGGGCTGTCGAATTTGTCGGCAAGCCGGATATGAAGGCTGCGCAGAGAGTGGAAACCTTTTTAAATGAGTTGAAGATTAAGATCAAGGTAGCCTCCGTCGCCCGGATTATCCCGTCGATGAAGGATACGACTGAAAAAGTTGAAAGCCAGCATGCCGAGAATTCGGAAAAAATCATTGCGATCGGCGCTTCCACCGGCGGAACGGAAGCCGTCTGCAATATCATGAAGCGACTGCCTGCGAATATGCCCGGGATCGTTATCGTCCAGCATATCCCTCCTGTTTTTTCCCGGATGTTTGCCGAGCGGCTGAATAATCAGACCAAACTGAAGGTCAAGGAAGCTCGGACCGGGGATTACCTGGAACAGGGAATGGCCTTAGTTGCGCCTGGAGACCAGCATGTCAGAATCAAAAAGATAGCCAATCGATACAGGATTGAGTGCTTCGCAGGAGAAAAGGTCAACGGTCATTGTCCTTCCGTCGATGTCTTATTTGAATCTGTGGCCAAGGAAGCAGGCAAAAATGCGCTGGGTGTCATTTTGACCGGTATGGGATATGACGGGGCCAAGGGACTCCTGCAGATGAGAAGAAAAGGGGCCAGAACGATCGGTCAGGATCAGGATTCCTGTGTGGTCTACGGCATGCCGAAAGTTGCTCATGATATCGGGGCCGTTGAAAGACAAACTTCTTTAATGAACATCCCTCAGTTGATTTGTACGATGCTGAAGTAAGGAATGAAGGCCAATGAATAAAGGCGGAAAAAGCTACAATGTCACAACAAATGAAATGGCGTTGGCTTTGGCGTGCATCGGAGATGGTGTGGTGTATACGGATCATCTGGGAACCATTTTATACATCAATGATTCCACTGCCAGGCTTTCGGGCTGGTTGCCGGAAGAGGCTCAGGGTAAAATATTTGAAGAAGTCTTTCCAGTTATCAATAAAGAGACCGAAGAAATAATGGATTCTCCGATAGGGCTGACCATTAAAAAAAAGAAAGCTCTGGGCTTAAAAAACCATTCGGCACTGATCAAAAAAGATGGCCAAATCATCTGCATTTCGGCCAGCAGTTCCCCAGTGATCGAACAAGACGGCCAAGTCAGAGGGGTCATCTTTGTCTTCAGGGACATCACCAGAATCAAAGAAATTGAAAACGACTATAAAAATGAAGCAGAAAATTTTAGGACAATCTTTTATTCGTCTCCAGTTAATATGGTTATTATCGATGAGCTGGCGCACATTAGCTGCGTAAACAACGCAGCGCTCAAACTGATGCATGTGGAAAAACGAGATGTGCTTGGTAAAACATTTGGCGAAGCTTTCAAATGTGCAGCCAGCTTTGAACATCCTAGGGGTTGCGGCTACGCAGCGAAATGTAAGCAGTGTGAGATTACACATGCCGGCTTGCGGGCGCTTAAAAACAATGAATCTATCGAGGGGTTGGAGTTCTCCCAATCATTTATCCTTAACGGCAAGACAAAACAATTATGGTTTCATGTCAGCATCTCCCCGCTGATCGTAGACGGCAAAAAAAATATCGTTATTGCGTTAAATGACATCACCGAAGAAAAGATACTTGAAGTGTCACTGATTAAGTCCCGCGATTTCCAGCTGAAGCTGCTGGATTATTTCCCGGTTTCTATCTGGCGTTCCACAGAAAAAGAAATAACTTACCTGAATAAAAATCTGCTGGATTTTTTGAGTATGAACTTTGAAGAGTGCATGAATATTCACTGGTTATCAGTCATACATCCCGAAGACAGAGCCGCTTATAAAGAAATACTAAAAAATGCAGAAGCGAACCATACATCTTTTGAATATGAGCATCGCTTAAGATATCATGACGGGGAGTATCGATGGTGTCTCAGTTCAGGCGGCCCATATTATGATCTTGAAGGAGAGTATGCCGGCCTAATCGGCATTATACTGGATATCACCGACAGAAAAAATGCTGAAGACGCTTTAAAGCGCTATCAACTGTTGTCGGAAAATGCCAGGGATATGATTATGTTCGTCTCACAGGATGGGAAAATTCTCGAAGCCAACAAAGCAGCTTTGAAAGCTTACGGCTATGATCATCATGAAATTGTGCAAAAAACAGTTTTTGATTTTGCAGATGATGTGGCGTTTGTCAGAGAACAACTGAAGATTGCCGTGGAAAAAGGATTCTTTATCGAAACAAACACGAAACGGAAAGATGAAAGTATAGTTCCTGTGGAAGTGAGTGCACAGACCACGATGATCAATGGCCAACAGGTGTTGTTGTGCGTGCTTAGAGAAATAACCGAACGTAAAAAAATTGAAAAACAGCTGCTGGACAGTGAAACCCGGTATCGAAATTTATATAACAATGTCACGGATGCAATCTACATCGTTGAAATTATCGAGAATGATGACCGGATTGGGAAAATAATTGAAGTCAATGATATTACCTGTCAAAGACTTGGCTATGCGAGAGAGGAACTCCTTCAGCTATATCTGCCGGATATCGCTAAATACGATACGCAAGATCAAATTGAACAATTGAAACAGCTGATGCAGCAGGGATCCGATACAGCGGAACATGTGCATGTCACTAAAGACGGAAAGGAAATCCCGGTTGAAGTCAGTGTGCATCTGATAAATATTAACGGCAAAACGTGCATCTATTCCCTGGCACGGGATATATCAGATCGAATAGCTTCGGAGCGGGCATTGATCGAGAGTGAAGAAAAATTCCGAAGCGTCTTTGAAAATGCCAGAGATGCCATTTTCCTGGAGCAGGTCAATGAAAAAGGTGAAATCACGATTGTCGAAGTGAATGAAGTCGCCTGCAAAGGACTCGAATATACGCGGGATGAGCTGATTGGACATTCGCCAAAGATGATCTCCAGAATAGGCAAAGCGGAACTGGATATATTGATGACTCAAGTTCGAAACTATCAAACCTATGTGTTTGAAGATATTCATGTTTCCAAAAATGGCAGAGAAATTCCCGTTGAGATCAATATACGGCAATTTAAACTTAATCATATAGATTATCTCATTCTCATTGCACGGGATATTACGGAGAGAAAAAAGAATGAGGAAATATTTATCAAGGCCAAAGAAGAAGCTGAAGCCGCGAATCGGGCCAAAAGTGAATTTCTCGCCAACATGAGTCATGAGATCCGGACGCCGGTGAACGGTATCAACGGAATGATTGATTTAACGCTGGCCACTGACTTGAATCCTGAACAACGGGATAACCTCGAAACGGCCAAAATCTGTGCCAATTCCCTGCTGGCGTTAATCAGTGATATCCTTGATTTTTCCAAGATTGAGGCCAGGAAACTCGTTGTTGAAAACATCAATTTTGACATGCATGATCTGCTTGAGAAGAATTCGAAGGTGCATACGCTGCGGGCCAGTAAAAAGGGGCTTCAATTAACGTATGATCTCGATCCCAGCATCCCGAAGTATCTGATCGGTGATCCGAACAGACTTAGGCAGGTCCTGAATAACCTGGTTGATAACGCGATAAAATTCACGGACACCGGTAAAATATCTGTCACTGTAAACAACGTTTTGAAGACAGATCAGGACATTAAACTGAAATTTGCTGTCCAGGATACCGGAATTGGTATTTCCGAAGAAGATCAGACATTCCTGTTCAAAACATTTACCCAAGTCGACAGTTCTATTACCCGAAAATATGGCGGAACAGGTCTGGGGTTGGCAATTTCCAAGCAGCTAGTCGAGCTAATGGGTGGGACCATGCAGGTCAGCAGTCAAAAAGGAAGAGGAAGCACATTTTATTTTTCGATCAAATTTAAAATAGGAATACAAAGCGAAACGGTGCCGTTCCTTAGACCTGACATCAGTCCAATCATCCGGCCTTTGCATATTCTTCTCGCTGAGGATGATAAAGTAAGTCAAGTCTTTCTTCGCCGCATGCTGAAGGAAAGGGGCCATCAGGTCGATACTGCAGACAATGGTTTGGAGGTCCTGGATCTTTTTAAGAAAAAACATTATGACCTGGTCCTTATGGATATCCAGATGCCTGTGATGGACGGGATAGAAGCAACGAAAATTATCAGAGAATCTGAAGGCGGCCGAACCCATACACCAATTATTGCAGTATCTGCCTATGCGTTGCAGGGTGACGAACAAAGATTTCAGGCAATGGGAATGGATAATTATCTGGCAAAACCGATTGACATCAACAATCTGATGAAAAAAATCAGCTTGATGGGTCAAAGCCGGCAAGAGTTTCCGAATAAGGTTGAGCTCGGGGATCATGGCGAAATTATTTTTACAAGTAAATCTGAGAATAAAGACACTGAACATTATACTTCCGTAATGCAGGAAATCGAGCATTGTATCAAAGAACTCGACGATCATTTTGAAAGCATGCAATATGAAGCGATAGAATCGATTGCCAACCAGCTGAAAAACCTGTGCAATCAGATCGAAGCAGATGAATTAAAATTCTGTGCTTTTAAAATCGAATTGGCGAGAAGAAAAAATAATATTGAGGATGAGATTGAGTATTTCAGCTTATTTAAAGAAGCGTATTATGTTTTCAAAAAGTCGCTTAGCAATTAAGCTATTAGGCAATGAAATACAAGTAACGAAGTACAAAGTAACGAAGTAATAGGAGGGGACTGGGATGTTAAAGATACTCATAGCTGAAGACGATTTAGCCAGCAGAAAATATTTGTACAAATTGTTATCAGAATATGGTGAGTGCGATCTGGTTGTTGACGGACTGGAAGCGATCGATGCCTATCTGATGTCGCTCAAGGAAGAGAGCCCTTATGAGCTGATCTGTCTCGATGTCATGATGCCGAAGGTCGATGGAGTCAGGGCGTTAAAGGCTATTCGGGATCTGGAAATACAAAAAGGGGTTCCGTGTGAAAAACAAGCCAAGATCATTATGACGACCGTTCTGGCTGAATCGGATTATGTGCAAAAGGCCTTTGAATATGGGTGTGACGCGTATGCATCCAAACCCATTGATTCCGTCAAATTTCTGGAGGTCATGGAAAAGCTCGAGCTTGTGAAGAATAAAAATTCTTAATATGAACGTTTTCGCAGCTACAAACAATAATCCTCAGCTAATATGCCAAAACCTCCGGGCTTACTGCATGTAAACCGTTGGCATATCTAACGCTGAGGATTTCTGTTTGTTGCATGCTACTGCCACTTAACGCTTGCCCGAAATCATTTAACCAGGTTAAGAACCATGTTTAATAGGACGCCTGCGTTATCCTTTAATTTCGGCATGGTATTCCTGCAGGGACTTTAAGGTTATTCCAGATGCGCCATTCGCGTCATAGGCGGCAATGCCTTTGGCGCTTGCCGCGGCAGCGGTCATCGTGGTGATATATGGAACCTTATACTTGATTGCCGCTTTGCGGATATAGGCATCCTCATGTTTGCTGCGTTTGCCGGATGGCGAATTGATCACCAGATGGATTTCCTTGTTGGTGATGCTATCCACGATGTTCGGACGGCCTTCATACAGCTTCTTGATTTTTTCGGCTTCGATTCCGTTCACCAGTAGGAATTTGTGGGTCCCTTCCGTAGCCATGATCTTAAAGCCGATCTGGGCAAAGTTCCTGGCTATCTCGAGCGCTGCAGGCTTATCGTCGTCATTGACGCTAATCAGCACGGTACCTGATTCCGGCAGCGGGGACTTGGTTGCTTCCTGTGCTTTGTAGTAAGCCAGACCAAACGAATCGGCCAGGCCGAGCACTTCACCGGTCGAACGCATTTCCGGTCCGAGCACAGGGTCAACTTCGGTAAACATATTAAACGGAAAGACTGCTTCCTTGACTCCGAAATAAGGTACTATTTTGGAAGTCAAGTTTTTGACGGATGTTTCCTTACCGTCATTGACAGCCATCAAGATTTCGGTCGCGATCCGGGCCATGGAAATATTACAGACTTTGGATACGAGCGGTACAGTCCTTGAAGCTCTCGGATTTGCTTCCAGAACATAAACCTTGTCATCGGCAATTGCATATTGCATGTTCATAAGCCCGATAACGTTCATCTCTTGGGCAATTTTTTTCGTGTATTCCACAATCGTCGCGAGGTGTTTTTCAGGGATGTTGATCGGCGGGATGACGCAGGCAGAGTCTCCGGAGTGGATACCGGCCAGTTCGATATGTTCCATGACGGTCGGCACAAAAGCATCCTTGCCGTCCGCAATCGCGTCGGCTTCCGCTTCTATCGCATTGCTCAGGAAACGGTCGATTAGAATCGGCCGGTCGGGCGTCACGCCTACCGCAGCTGCCATGTAACGGCTTAGCATCTCTGCGTCGTGAACAACTTCCATGCCGCGTCCACCCAAAACAAACGAAGGACGGACCATCAGAGGATAACCAATCCGGTCAGCGATAACAAGCGCTTCTTCCAGGTTGACGGCCATTCCGGATTCCGGCATCGGAATATCCAGCTTTTCCATCATCTTACGGAACAAATCACGGTCTTCAGCCAGCGCGATGGTCTCCGGGGTTGTACCAAGAATCTTGACACCGGCTTTTTTGAGCTCATCTGCAATGTTCAGTGGTGTCTGGCCCCCAAACTGCACGATTACGCCGAGTGGTTTTTCTTTTTCGTAGATACTCAGAACATCTTCGACGGTAAGCGGTTCAAAATAAAGTTTATCGGAGGTATCGTAGTCCGTGGAGACCGTTTCGGGATTGCAGTTCACGATGACGGTCTCATAGCCAAGATCACGCAGCGCAAAGGCGGTATGCACGCAGCAGTAGTCGAACTCTATGCCCTGACCGATCCGGTTCGGTCCGCCACCGAGGATCATTACCTTTGGCTGGTTGCTGCTTGTGGTCTTGTCGGGCGCATTATAGGTAGAGAAATAATAGTAGGCATCTTCAACGCCGCTTACCGGAACAGCTTCCCATCCTTCCACTACCCCTAGGGCAGCTCTCTGTTTGCGAATCTCCGCTTCACTTAAGTTTAAGAGCATTGCAAGGTAACGGTCTGCAAAGCCGTCCTTTTTGGCCTGAGTCAGCAGTTCATCCGGTAGCTTTTGGCCGCTGTATTTTAAGATCTCTTCTTCCAGCAGTACAAGTTCTTTCATTTGCTGCAGGAAGTAAGGCTTGATATAGGTCAAAGCGTACAGATCATTGATATCCGCGCCTTTGCGCAGCGCTTCGTAAAGAATAAACTGACGCTCGCTGGTCGGTTCAGCTAGCATGGCCATCAGTTCTTCCAGAGACCGCTGGTGGAAATCTTTCGCAAAGCCCAGGCCGTAACGGTTGGTCTCGAGAGAGCGAATGGACTTTTGCACCGCTTCTTTGTAGTTTTTCCCGATACTCATGACTTCGCCGACGGCGCGCATCTGGGTACCAAGCTTGTCCACCGAACCGGGAAATTTTTCGAAGGCCCAGCGTGCAAACTTGATAACAACGTAGTCGCCTGAAGGTGTGTATTTGTCCAAAGAGCCGTCTCTCCAGTACGGAATTTCGTCCAGGGTCAGCCCTGCCGCCAGCATGGAAGAGATCAGCGCAATCGGCAGACCTGTTGCCTTGGAGGCCAGCGCTGAGGATCGGGAAGTTCGCGGGTTGATCTCAATGATGACAACCCGGCCGGTCTTCGGATCATGCGCAAACTGCACATTGGTGCCGCCAATGACTTCAATGGCTTCGACGACAGAATAAGAATATTTTTGCAGGCGCTCCTGAAGCTCAGGACTGATCGTCAGCATTGGGGCCGAACAAAAAGAATCGCCGGTGTGGACACCGATCGCATCGATATTTTCAATAAAACATACGGTGATCATCTGGTTTTTGGCATCACGGATGACTTCGAGCTCGAGTTCTTCCCAGCCAAGTACGGATTCTTCCACCAAAATCTGACCGACCAGGCTTGCGGCAATACCGCGGCTCGCAATTACGTTCAGTTCTTCAGCATTGTAAACCAGACCGCCGCCGGTTCCGCCCATGGTGTAGGCCGGGCGGATAACCACCGGATACCCGAGTTCCTGGGCAATCGCTTCTGCCTCTTCTACGCTGTAGGCCGCTTTGCTGAGGGGCATTTCAATGCCGAGCCTGTTCATGGTTTCTTTGAAAGCAATTCGGTCTTCACCACGTTCAATCGCGTCTAGCTGAACACCGATAACCTTAACGTTATACTTCGTAAGGACGCCTGCCTGGTGCAGCTCGGAGGAAAGGTTCAAGGCCGACTGACCGCCCAAATTCGGCAGCAGGGCATCGGGACGTTCTTTGGCAATGATTTTCGTCAGACTTTCAAGGTTTAATGGTTCAATATAGGTGATATCAGCGATTCCGGGATCTGTCATGATGGTGGCAGGATTGGAATTGACCAGTACAATCTTGTAGCCCAGTTTGCGAAGCGCTTTACAAGCCTGGGTCCCCGAATAGTCGAACTCGCAGGCTTGTCCGATCACGATGGGACCTGACCCAATAATCAGGATCTTATTAATATCGGTTCTTTTTGGCATGTTGTATTTCCTTTCTTTATAAAAAATAAAGCTGAAATAGTGTATTTTTATGTAAGAGCCTCACACCATTTTATCAGAAAAAACAAGACAAGATGATGCTTTTCATAAAGAATTATGTATTCTATATACATAATAATCAAATGCCGTTAATGTCCAAAAGTACTGCTATAAAAGTATATGATAAAAGTATTCGCTATAAAAGTATATGTTATAAAAGTATACGCTTGCAGAAATCATCGTTCTGAATTAATATATCACTAGCAGCTGTCAATCACCATGATTTGGCAACCGGTTAAACCTTAACGCAATATGGTTGACGCAAGTAATAACATAAGAAAATGGATAAGGAGAGAAGTATGAAAATATCTGAATTATTCAAAACCGGCAAGCCAACCTTGTCTTTTGAATATTTTCCCGCACGGACGGAAAAAAATGCGGAAACACTCGAAAAGACGCTTGGTGTCTTAGCGAGCCTTGATCCGAGTTTTGTTTCGGTCACCTTCGGGGCAGGTGGGTCAACAAGGGAAGGATCTTATGAACTGGTCAAGAAATTGAAGCAGGAGAAAAAGCTCGAAGTTGTTGCTTATCTCGCGGCTTATGGTTTAAGGCTGGACGAAGTGGCTGCAGTGCTGGATGCTTACCGGGACCTTGGGATTGAGAACATCTTGGCACTGCGTGGAGACCTGGGCAAAGACGGAGCGAAGGAAATTCCTGCGGATACCATTCACTACGCTTATGAACTCGTAACGTTTGCCAAAAAGAATTATAACTTTTGTATAGGGGTAGCAGGATATCCCGAAGGTCATCTTGAGGCGCCAAGCTTGGAAAAGGATATTGAATACTTAAGGTATAAGGTGGATCAAGGCGCGGATTTTGTCATTGCCAACTTCTTTCATGACAATATTTACTTCTATCATTTGCTGGAGCGCTGCCAAAAGAGCGGCATTACTGTTCCTGTTATTCCTGGCCTGATGCCTGTCTACAGTGTCAAAATGATGGAAATGCTTGCAGCAAACTGCGGGGCCATCATACCGGAACAATTAAAAAAAGGAATTGCTTCATTGCCGGAAGGCGATGCGGATGCCCTAGTGGAATTTGGTATTCAATACGCTGCGGCACAGTGCGAAGAACTCCTCCGAGAAGGAGCCTGCGGCTTGCATTTCTACACTATGGACAGAAGCGAATCAACAGCCGGTATTGTTAAAATCCTGCGAGAGAAGGGCTTGCTGTAATTGTGATTTTTGAATAGATTTTTTTTATTCTATGCCGAAGATTGATCTTAGGACGAAAGTACTATCCTAAGGTCATTTTTTTATGAAAATCAAGTATTTCTACAATTTTCGCAGGAAGTAAATGGTATAATTACTTTTACTCATTAAGATTTTGAGCCAAATACGAAGGGAGAAGATAACAGATAAATTTTTAGTCAATTTCAACATGAAGATCTGTCTTAACAAAATTGATATTAATAAAAAAATTATGGCTTCACGGCAGTAAAACCATTAATATTTCCTTTCATGATCTTCTTTTACATCAGGAGGAGGAAATCATTATGAAGATAAGAGTTTGGATCATTGACTGCATGGGGGAAAAAGCCAGACTCTGCCTGTCTGAGGATGACAATACACCGGAAATATTAGTAGGACCAAAAGTCTTTGAAAATAAAAAAATGCTTGTTGAAGCAATTATCTATACAAAAAAGGAAGCAAGAAAATACTTATCTAGAAATAAGCTGATGGATCAATAGTAACAGCTTATTTCCCAAGCAAAAGACTTCGTTTCAAATTAAATGAAACGGAGTCTTTGCTTTTTTATTCTTCTTTACTTCCTTTTTAGAAGATATCTTTGATGACTTTGAACACAACGCCAACAATTTCGACATGATCAGGTTCCAACGCCCGGTAGGTAGGGTTGGCCGGTTCAAGCGTAATTCTATTATCAACATTGTAAAACCTTTTGCAGGTCACTTCTTCCCCGTTGATCCTGGCTATTACTGTCTGCCCGTTTTGGGCCATTTGCTGTTTTCTTACCAGCACAAGGTCGCCGTTACTGATATCTAAATCAATCATCGAATCACCTTTAATCTTCAAGGCAAAGACCAATTCATCTTCGCGGACAAACGAACGGGGAACCGGCAAATAATCTTCAATATCTTCGAAAGGAATGGCCGGGGTTCCGGCGGGGACTCGGCCGACGATTGGAACCATAGCAAGATCAGGAATGGTATGCCCGTTATTAAAATTCGGCAGTTCGTTCATCGCAGGGTTTTTGCCCAGCAGACTATCCAGAGAGATCCCAAAGAAATCAGAGACTTTCTGCAGAAATTTATAATCCGGTTCTCTTAAACCAAGTTCATACAAAGACAAAGCTGAACGCGATACCTCCAGGTGTAAGGCCAACTGGTTCTGCGTAATTTTCTTCGTCCGGCGCAAATATTTTAAAGTTTCACCAAAACTCACATCATCACCTCTAAGAAAATATTCTACTCTACAATGAGTAGCAATTCAATAGGACAAAATATAAATTACAACATAAAATTCCAAAAATAGAAGTTGACTGCTACGCAATGTAGCAATATAATTAATATACGCTTTGAATTAAAGCGTAAGGACATTTGGTTGCGGGCAAAAAAGGGGTGTGAAGTTTTGCAGAAATCACAGATAACAGACACGGAGAACATGCTGAAAAATTACTATCGAAGCTTGAATGAACTGTGGGTAAAAAAGGCGATTATTGAAAACCTTAGAAAAAATGCTAATGAGATCAGAAATATTTTGCTGGATGTCAATGAACTGGTACCTTCCAGAGGGATTGTTACACAATATATGGCTGTTTCAGGCGGTTGTGTGTACGTTTGCGACAGGTCTGCGCAAAACTATTATGAATTTACTTCATCCGTAGAAAAATTTGAGAAGAGATTAGCCGCGTTGCTGCATCGCGGTGTCAAACTGAAGATTCAGATCATCTATCTTGAATCAACCATTGAAGGGATCACTTATGCCTTAAGTCTACTTGATCCTGTTGACCGAACTATATGTGAGAAGTGTTACGGCCTTAAGGAGCACAGCAATCTTCAAATTGCCAAAGAACTTCGGATGGACGAAAAAACGATTCGGTACAGAAGGAAAAAAATTAATCAGAAACTCAACCTTTACCTGCAGGATTGTTTGTGTGTGAATCAATAACTAGTACCTGTCAGCCCTGAACCTTATATACCCTGGCGGCAGATTTCTCGTAATACCGCGTTGTCGTCATTATATAATCATTTTAGGGTTGACAAGGTGCTAGACATGCAAAGAGATTTCCGAATTTTTTCCTGGCTTTTGCCGAATTAATCCTTGAAAATAACGTATGCTTGTTACAGTGGAAGTATTCTCCATAAAGAACATACAGGAACAACCGGAGAGGAGAGTGAACATGAACGACACCGCTATGAAAGGTATGGAAGCCGCCTTGCGAAGCTATTACCGGAAATTAGATGAACTGCAGGTCAAGAAAAGAGCTTTGGAAGCGGTGGAAAAGAATGCCGAAGATATCAGAAGAATATTATTGGATGTAAATCAGCTTATTCCTTCGAAAGGAACAGTTTCGAGTTATCGTCCCGTCACGGGAGGAGGAAACGGCTTAGTCTGTGATCCAACTGCGCAAGCTTATGCGGAATTTACACGCTCCATGGAAAAATCGCAAAGGGAGCTTGTGATTTTGCTTGAAAAAAAGATTAGGCTAAAAATGGAGATCATGCATCTGGAATCTTCCATTGAGGGAATTGGTTTTGCGCTGAACTTGCTGGATCCTGTGGAACGGATGATTTGTGAACAGTATTATGGTTTAAAAAGAAAAAGTAATTTACAAATCGGACTGGCGTTGAATATGGACGAAAAGACCATAAGATACCGCCGGAAAAATATTAATCAGAAACTCAGCGATTATTTGAAGGTAAAACACCTCGTTAAATCCGGCTAATAGCACAAGAATAAGACAAGCCACATATTATGCATAAGACCTGAGACTTTATGAATATTTATCTAATAAAGGACAGGTCTTATTTTCTTTGGTCTATCTGAAAGGTGGGAAAGCGGATGATGCCTTTAAAGTCAGCAAGCGTATCTTACCCCTATGGTGTCAGAAACAGTGTATATGGTAAAGGTTATCACGAGGGAATTGATTTGGTTTCAGGAAACAGAGTCATATATGCTGCTGTTGCGGGCGCTGTCATTAAGACAGCCTATGCCGGCGGTCAGGGTGCAGATCCGGCAGGGTGGGGAAATTACGTTATCCTGAGAACCAGGAATAGCAATTACGATCTGATCCATGCCCATCTTGCCTCCGTGAAGGTGACCCGCGGACAGACAGTCAATGAAGGTGCCATTCTCGGTATGATGGGCAGAACAGGGAACACCACCGGCCCTCATCTTCATTTTGAGGTCAGAAGGGCACCCTGGACAAACAATAACGAAATTAATCCAGCTGTGTTTCTGGGGATAGAGAACAAAGAAGGACCCGTAAAAAATGTTTCTGCGAATTCAAGTGAGGAGGGGAAAAAGGTGGTTCAAAACATTATTTTATGCAATCCAGGCCCGGATGAAAGAGCAGCAGCTTATCTGGCAGATCATTTAAAGGCACCGGTATGTTACCTCGCAAATGTGACGAAAGAATTCATTGACTGTGCAGAAAAAGTCTATGTGATCGGCAACGATTATCAGGCAGCAGAAAAATCAATCAATATCATCGGTGCGGACCGTTACGATACCTGCCAAAAAGTGCTTGATCTCTGTAAAGCCAAGTAAGGAGGAAGTTATGGATACTATTACGCTGCCCCAGTCTTTTTTTACCCTGCAGGATCTTTCATCACTCGGTGGTACAGTAATCGCTGTCTACGTCATTGTATCTTTTCTGAAAGATTACCTGAAAATATTAGGAAAGAGAATTTCCAAAGACGGGACAGGGGACTGGATCGTGCGTCCGTCCTCTGTCCTGATTTCCTTCCTGATTATCATTTGGACACTGGTCATTCGAGGAGAAGTTAGTGGCGAAAACATTGGTTTGGCCGTCATCAATGCTTTTCTTGTCGCGTTGATCGCAGGAGCGGCGCATGACTATATTGTGGCTCCAACGAAGGAGAAAGCTGTTTTGCAGGCCATGGACAAAGAAAATTTGAAAAATAATCTTGAAAATCAAGGATCATCTGAGGCGAATAACATATCTGGATAACTGGTTTCATCAACAGATATTGTTTTCCGAATTTTTTCCGGTAATTTGCCGATTTTAAAGCAAAATCTCGGGTATGATAAGTACAGTGAGAATCACATCAAACATAGTTTGGCAACTTAATTGGAACGTCCTTGTAAGGGCGTTTTTATTTTAAGTCTCAACGCAGGCAATCATTGATGCGGTCAGCAGTCTTATCCGGACCGCTTATTCGGATTATGAAAACGAAGGGAGGAAAAGGCCATGGCAGCGGAAGAGAATGAGAAGAGAAAGAAGGAACTTGAAGAAAGATTGAAAGATCATGAAAAGGCTTTGAAGAAGCACGATGAACGGCTGGCGATCCTGGAATCTTCCTCGGTGCTAGAATCCAAACGGCTAGATAGTTTGTGCGAGCAGTTGATGGAGTTCAGCTTTGATATCAAGGAGATGCTCAGCAGCCACGACGAAAGAATGAAAGAGCAGGAGATGGAGTGCGTCAAAAAAGAAAAAGATATTGAAAGCCTGGCAGCTTCGGTTAAAGGAATCCTGTCAATTCTCAGATGGACTGCTACGACAGTATTCCTGCTGCTTGCAGGCTTTTTTATCTGGTACATTCAAATACTGCCTGTTTAGCCTGAAAAGATCAGAGTAGGCTACCTTAAAAATTACTTGAATATACAAGTTATTTTTTTAACAAAAAGGAATTGCCTTAATTGCGTCGAATATTCAGATAAAGTGTAAATAATTGTTTTAGTAAAGGATGGAATAGAATGGTCTTACTTAAGGGACAAGATGCACTTGAGGCACTCTGCGGCATATTGCCTTATGTTGTTAAGGCTCTTCCTCCTGACGTGGCCTTATACGTGACGGATGGGAAAAATTATCTTCAGGTAGCCGAGGGAGAAGAGCTTAATATTGGTATTGAAGTCGGCAGTGAGATTATGGGAACAGCTACCGAAAAATGCATGAAAGAGAACAGGAAGACCGTGTTTAATGTCCGGACCGGGACGTTGTTTCGCGGAGTTAATATACCGATACCTGATGAAAACGGAAGTCCTGTCGGGACGGTGGTATGTGCGACCGGAAGGAAGAAACAGCAGGATGTTAATGAGGTAGCTGTACAGTTGTCCAATTATCTGGATCAGATTGCCTCGGCGGTCGAGGAGATCGCCATGGGTGCCGGGAGACTTGCCGAAGTCGGTCAAGCCCTCTCCGTAAAGGCGCAGGAATCTAACCAGAAAATTAATGAAACTGAAGTCATTATCAACACCATTACAAACATCTCGAATCAGACGAATATGCTTGGCCTAAATGCCGCGATTGAATCAGCCCGGGCCGGGGAACACGGCCGCGGATTCGGTGTAGTTGCCCAGGAAATCAGAAAGTTAGCCGAAAACAGTAAAAAAGCAGCGGAAGAAGTCCGGCAGATTATTGAATCGATTTCTTCGGCGGTCACCGACATGACCAATGCAGCTGAAGAATCGGGACAGATCGCCCAGCAGCAGGCTGCGGCCACTCAGGAGAATGCAGCCACGATCGATCACTTGCGGAAACTGGCAGAGACGGTTAAAGATACGGCTGCCAAACTGTAAATAACCATGATTGAAAAAACACCCGGTATTACAGATGTCGAGGCGGGCACATTGTGTCGCTCTTCGGACTCTGTTATGCCGGGTTTTCTTTTTTTCGGATGAAGAAAAGGCAGACAAAAATAGGTTTGTCTGCGCAATTCTTACGGAATCTTATTACTTAAGGTTTATTTATTAATGATGGCTTTTACTTGAGTTTAATAATCAGTTGACCGGATTTAACCTGTTGGCCTTCGCTGATCAGGATGCTTTCAATTTCTCCGTCCGTTGGGGCCATAATGTTCGTCTCCATTTTCATGGCCTCAATGATCAGCATGCTTTGTTTATTGATAATTTTTTCGTTTTCTTTGACAAATACTTTGGAGATAATTCCGGTGATCGATGAGGCGATTTCCTTTGGATTATTCGGGTCTGCCATCAGTGTGACGGAGACCTTTTCTTTTTCTTCAAAGTTCCGGTCAAAGATCCGTACTTCTCTTCTGTTACCGTTGATCTCAAAAAGCAGCGTCTTATAGCCTTCTTCATCAACATCGCGGACTTCAACCAACTTCAAGATCATGGTCTTGCCTTCGTCAAGTTCGATTTCGCTGGTCTCGCCTTCTTTCAATCCGTAGAAAAAGACGTGGCTTTCCAGGTTATAGAGATGCCCGAATTCATCCAGGGATTTGAGGTAATCGCTGTACACTTTCGGATAAAGTGCATAGCTCAGGGCGTTCCGGATATTGGGCTCTATATGGTATTCTTCCTGGAGCTTCTTATTGATTTTTTCAAAATCGACTGCTTCAAGAATTTCACCGGGCCGGCAGGTAATCGGATCCTGCCCTTTCAGAACAATTTTTTGCAGTTCTTCTGGGAAACCGCCCTCCGGCTGACCCATCATTCCTTTGAAATAGTCGACGACCGAATCGGGAAACGCGAGCGTTTTGCCCTTTTTGAACAGATTTTCTCCGGTCAGCCCGTTTTGAACCATAAAGATGGCCATATCTCCGACGACTTTAGAGGTAGGGGTCACCTTGACGATGTCACCGAGGATCTGGTTGACCTCTATATACATCGCTTTGACTTCATCAAATTTGTGGCCAAGACCGAAACTTTCCACCTGCGGCTTCAGATTGGAATACTGGCCTCCAGGGATCTCATATTTGTATATTTCAGCAGTTCCAGATTTCAGTCCGGATTCAAACTGCTCATAGAACGTTCTGGCTTCACTCCAATAATTGCAGAGCTTTTGAATATCGTCGAGGTCCATTCCCGGATCCATCTTGGTATTGCGGAGCGCAGCAATGATTGAATCCATGGAAGGCTGGCTCGTGGTTCCTGCCATTGGACTGAGCGCCGCATCGACGATATCCACCCCTGCTTCAGCCGCCATCAGAATCGTGGCGACAGCGTTTCCGCTGGTATCATGCGTATGCAGGTGGATTGGAATGGATATTTCCTGCTTCAGGGCTTTGATCAGTTTAGCCGCGGCATAGGGTTTCAGCAGGCCGGACATATCTTTGATGCCAAGTATATGGGCGCCCATCTTCTCGATTTCTTTCGCCATCTTCAGGTAATAGTTCAGCGAGTATTTTTCTTTGCTTTCATCGAGGATATCCCCGGTATAGCATAAACATACTTCTGCTATTTTCCCGGTCTTCATCACTTCGTCAAAAGCCACTTCCATACCTTTCAGCCAGTTCAGGCTGTCAAAGATCCTGAAGATATCAATGCCTTGTACTGCGGCTTCCTGGATAAAGGCTCGGATCAGGTTGTCGGGATAGTTCGTATATCCTACGGCATTGGCGCCACGGATCAGCATCTGGAACGGGATATTCGGGATGAGTTGTCTGAGTTTCTGCAGCCTGCGCCAGGGTGATTCCCGTAAAAAGCGGTAGGCAACATCAAAAGTAGCTCCACCCCACATTTCCATGGAAAACATATCACTGGCCAGGACGGAAGTCGCTTCGGCAATCGACACAAGATCCTTGGTCCGAACCCGCGTTGCCAGCAGGGACTGATGCGCGTCCCGGAAAGTCGTGTCGGTCAGCAGTAGTTTGTTCTGGTCTTTGACCCAGGATACGAAGCCGTCAGCGCCGCGCTGCTGCAGGATGTCTCTGATTCCTGTACGTTCGGAAGGCAGTTCAATTTTTGGGACTGGGGCGATGTTATAGTCTTTCTTGGTGCTCTTGACTTCGTTGACAATTTTTTCGCCGATATATTTTAGAAGCTTTGTTTCGTAATCCTTTTTGGGTTTGATGTCAAAAAGCTCCGGCGTGTCATCGATAAAATGGGTATCACATTCTCCGCTTAAGAATTTCTCGTGGTTCATGACGTTAATAAGGAAGGCTTCGTTGGTCTTGACCCCTTTGACATTCATTTCTTTAACGGAACGGATTGCTTTTTGCGTGGTTCCTTCAAACGTTCTGGCCCAAGAAATGATTTTAACGAGCAGGCTGTCATAGTAAGGTGAGATGTTCGCGCCGGTGTAGCCATTACCGCCGTCGAGCCGGATGCCAAAACCGGAACTGGTCCGGTATACGTCAATTTTTCCTGTGTCCGGCATAAAGTTTGAGAGCGGATCTTCCGTGGTAATTCTGCACTGGATCGAGTATCCGCGTGGAACCACCGACTCCTGGGACGAAACCCCAATTTCTTTCGAATTTAGCGGGTAGCCCTGAGCGATCAAAATCTGGCTCTGAACAATATCGATCCCTGTCGTCATCTCAGTGATTGTGTGCTCGACTTGGATCCGGGGATTCATTTCAATAAAATAGTGGTTGCCGTGCTTGTCAACCAGAAACTCCGCAGTGCCTGCATTAACATAATTGACAGCTCTGGAAAGCTTAAGCGCATCCTGGTACAGCCGATCTCTGACTTCCTGCGGAATCGAGAAAGCCGGCGTGAATTCGAGGATCTTCTGATGGCGGCGCTGCACGGAGCAGTCCCGCTCATACAGATGAACGATATTACCGTACTTGTCGGCCAGGATTTGAACTTCAATGTGTTTGGGTCTTTCCAGATATTTCTCAATAAAAATATCTTCAATGCCAAAAGCCTTCTTAGCCTCTGTTCTGGCATTATTAAATTCACGCTCCAGGTCCTTTTCACTGTAGACGACGCGCATTCCTCTTCCGCCGCCGCCTGCTGCCGCTTTCAGAATCACGGGATATCCATATTTCTCGGCAAAGACCACAGCTTCGTCCACGGAAGTCATCGGTTTGTCCACGCCGGGAATGACAGGAACTCCTACACTTTGGGCCAGCAGTTTAGATTTGATTTTATCCCCAAGATTTTCAAGTGTATGAACAGACGGTCCGATATAAACAATACCGGCTTCCTCACACTTTTCCGCGAATTCCGGGTTTTCTGATAAGAAGCCATAGCCAGGATGAATGGCATCGACGCCCTTTTTTAGGGCGAGGTTAATAATTTCACCAATGCTTAAGTATACTTCGATCGGCTTCTTTTTCTCGCCAATCAGGTAGGATTCATCCGCTTTCGCTCTGAACAAAGCGTATTTGTCTTCTTCCGAATAAATAGCAACGGTTCTGATCCCGAGCTCTTTGCAGGCCCGAAAAACCCTGATCGCAATTTCTCCCCTGTTTGCGACCAGCACTTTATTAAAATTCTGTATTTTCATTTGGTATCTCCTTTGGCCTTTAAATCAATCATCTTATTCCTACTATTATAAGGCATTGAGGGTGCTGTAAAAAGTCCTTCAGAAAAAAAATACCGGAATACAGAATTAATTGTACAAATAATCTAAGTTTTTACCAGTATGATTTTGTCAAAAATAGCAGAAATTCTTTGCAACCCAAAAGGATACACCAATTGTCAGATCTTAAGCATGGGGTTTTGTTTATTTCTTTTGCTTTTTGCTTTGCTGTGCTTCCTGCAAGGACTTCTCAAGTGCGGCAATATTGGCCAGCGTGATTTTTCCTTTGATTTGCACAAGCTGCGTATTTTTTTCCTGGACCACTTTCTCAAGCTCCAGAATGGACAGGTCCAGCTTGCTGGAATCATCCTGCTGTTTTCCTTCCAGCGCGTTATTGAACATGGCCCAGGATGATTTAAGTTCTTTGATCGCCGCTGATGCTTTTTCCCAGTCTTTAGACTCCGCGAACAAAATGGAGCTTCGGCTGAAATAGATGATGTTCTTGATTTGAGGAGAAGTATTGGTTTGATAAAGTGCATAAATATCCGGAATCTTCTCGTATAGGGCATTTAAGGCCATCATGATTCTCATTTTGTCTTTGGTAGTCACAGATTCTGTAAGATTATTCAGAGCATTACTGAAATTCTCGATGAGTTTTTTGGCAGCGCCTTTTTGATTGATTTTAGGCATAACTTCATTCCAAAGATTATGGAGCTGGCTAATTTCGAGTGCTGCCTGCTGTAATGGATCCGGGGTCTGATTCGTCTTTGCCTGTCCGGAGGTGTCCTGTCCCGACTGCTTTTTCTGCTGATCGCCTCCTTCGGTTTGACTCTTACCGTTCGTTTGATTCTGACTACCTGCTTGATTCTGCCCACCGGCTTGGGTCTGTTCATTCTGATCTTTTGTTTCTTCCGCCATGAGGGATGGCCCTTTTAAAACGCTAAAGATTTTTTCGATCGATGACTCGATGTCTTCGAGCTGTTTAGGGACTGTTTCGGACTTTACCGATTCTTCAGGCTGCTTGCCTGTGATTTTATTCAGCATGCTGCATCCCGGAAACAACAATAAAGAAATGATAAAAAAGCAGAATAATTTTGTAGACCAATTCCTACTTTTTATTGTAAAATATCCCATATAAATACTCCCTTTGTTACTTTTTTCTGTTATTATTTACAGTTTCTTGCTTCTTATTCTTAAGAAACTTATTGAATTAATGCCAAAGTTCTGAAATAATGGAAAGTAATATAAACAAGTAATATATAAATAACTGTTTACACAAGTGAGCATATTTTGGAATGTTATTGGCATTTGTGGAAAGAGGTAGAAGAATGGGATTCAGTAAGTCAATTATTCAATCGACGATGATTAAGATAACTTTGCTTATGTTCGGTATCTTGCTCATCTTGTATTTCTTTATTGCAAATATTTACTGGGATGAAGAGGTCTTAAAGAAGGAGTTTCATCTGCTGAGTATTGCTTCGGCTTTAGAAAATAAGCTTCAGACGGATTATACGAATATCAAGCTATATAAAGACAACCAGGATCTGTCGACAAAAGAAAAGATTGCCGAAATCAATTCCTTGTTGAGACAGGATATCGCTGATCTTTCTGTGAAAAATCCGAATATCCATGTAGGCTATTTTGACAAGGAGATGGACAGCGTTATCTTTTATACGCCGGGAAACATGGAACCAGAGAAAAATAGCCAGCTTCAATCGGAGATTTACACCAGACTGTTTCAATCCAGGACTGCGGAATTTATTAATGAATCCGGTGTTGTCGACTGGAACAGCCAAGGCATTATTGCAGTCGCGGTGCCGCTTTATCACCAGAATACGATGATCGGATATACATGGGCCGAAATGGAGAACAATAATATCTATTATCTGTCATCGTTCGAATATGCGAAAGTATTAGTTCCAAGTATTATTCTCTGGATCATTGTACTAGTCGTCATCAAAGACAATATTGTCCGGATCAAGGCCTCTTTGGATTCCTTTGCCCGTACAATCAAAAGTAACAGTTTGGAGAATGAAGAAGATCTGGAAAGACTGCCCGAGCTCAAACCTGTTTTGGAAGAAATTAGAAACCATCTGGAAAACCTTCATATGCTTAATATGGAATTGGAAGGTTCCAATGACAAGCTCTTGACCATCATGGAAGGGATAGGCGACGGGTTCTTCGCCCTGGACAGGGAGTGGTGCTTTACCTATGTCAATAAAGAGATGAGGAAATATATAGGACAAGAGAATGTGGATCTCATTGGAAGGAATATTTGGGATGTTTACAAACAACTGGCTGACGCTCCCTCACATGCCAACATGAAACAGGCTTTGGCTGAGCAAGTATCCATGCATTGGGAGGAATATTCCCCACCTGAGAATCAATACTTTCAGTACCATGCCTATCCGTTTAAACAAGGCCTGACAGTCTTTGTAAGGAATATCACCGAATTAAAGCAAAGAGACAGAGAAATGCAACGCCTGGAGCGTCTCAACTTGATCGGACAAATGGCGACAGGGATTAGCCATGAAGTCAGAAACCCGCTGAGTACGGTCAGAGGCTTTCTACAGCTGCTGGAGGGGCAGTCTGATTCAAAACTTAAGACAGAATATATGGATCTGATGATTACAGAGATTGACAGAGCCAATGAGATTCTCACCGATTTTCTGTCTGTGGCCAAAGTCAGTCCCGACGGAACAAAAGAGGAGAATATCAATAATGTTATCAACCGTCTGTATCCGATGCTTCAGGCCGATGCCTATAATTCAGGCAAAGAGCTTATCCTGGAATTAAATGATGTTCCAAGTATTAATCTTAATGAATCGGAGATCAGACAGTTGATCCTGAATTTAGTCCGAAATGCTTTAGAAGAGACTGCTGAGAAGGGAAAGGTTTACATCAAAACGTATCAGGCAGAGGAGGGGATTGTCCTAGCTATTAAGGATCATGGCAAAGGGATTCCGCAGAGTGTTCAGGATACGCTGGGTACACCGTTTATTACCACGAAAGAAAATGGGACAGGCTTAGGCCTTCCAATTTCGCTGGGTATTGTCCGCAGGCACCAAGCTAAGTTTGAATTTCTGACAGGAGAAGACGGCACAACCTTTTTTATCACCTTCCCATTACAATAGTTCTAGGACTAAAGTCAAAATTTTTTCGTCGTGTTAAAGGAAAAACGAAAAAGAAAAAGAAATATACATATATTTCCGGAGGAGGAAAAAATGAAAATACCGTTAATAGCACTGATTTTACAAGGAATACCTGAAAATATTGCTTTATTTACCTTGTCTTATGCAATTGCAGGCCTCAATTTCAACTGGAAAAGAATTGTACCTTTGGGAATCATCATGGCGTTTTGTTCCTATCTGATAAGATATTTACTACAACTGCTTTCATTTCCGTTTGGTATTCATACTGTTCTCGTAATTGTATTATTATTTTTAATTCTTTTGCTGTTTTGCAAAGCTAGCTATAGTTCAGCGATTATTGCGAGCCTAATCAGTACTTTAATTGTTATAATTGGGGAAACCTTGTTTTTGAGCATACTGATGCCTATGTTCCAGATTACTTCAGAAATCCTAAACACCAATATGGTGGTAAGGGTCCTTATTGGCTACCCGCAGGTGCTTCTACTTTTTCTCGTTGCATTTATCGTGTATAAAGTCCGAAAACGTAAAAGTCTACAAGTGTTATAGGATGGTAAGTGTATAATGAATCTTTCAGAAATCAGCGAACGGCTCTCCAATACCTTGACGGCTGAATTGGATTATGATGAGGAAAAGAAGGAAATCGTTGCTTACGGCATCGAATCTGTCGCGCTGACGATTGCAGGGTTTCTGGCGGTCATCCTGGTTGCAATTCTATTCAGAGCTTTGTTGCCAACGGTCATTGCTGCTCTTTTTGGCGGGATGCTTAGGAAGGTATCCGGCGGAGCTCATTTCAATACGCCGCTGAAGTGTCTGGTCTCCGGAGCCGTGGTTTACTCCTTGCTCGGAGTGACTGCAAAGGGTTTAATTTCCTTTGGCCTGTATAGTACCAGAATCGATATTGTTGTATTGACAATTTGCCTTGCTACTGTCGCAATTTTGGCCCCGGTGGATTGTGAAGCCAAACCGATTCATTCCCGGATTTTCAGAAGAAACCTGAAGCTAGCTTCAATCGGGTTCATTATACTGGCACTGATGGTTGTACTCTTTAGTCACAATATATGGGTGAATACCGGCGCAGTATTGGGAATCGCCTGCCAGACGATGACCTTAATGCCCGTATTTAATAAAAAAAGGAGGACTGCCCCATGAAAAGAATTCTTTACACCCTAATGGCTTCTATGCTCGTACTCCTCGCTACTGCAAGTTCTGTCTTCGCCTGCACCTACTGGTTATATCAGCCAAGGACACCAAAGTCACTGCAAAAATAAAAAAAATGAGGCGGGAAACCCGCCTCATTTTTTATCCTTACGATTTTTTAACATTTGTGCCAGAGTAAATCTTCAGTGGGAGTGTAAGAAATGTCTTTAAGAATTCGGGAACCGGTCAATTCAATGTCCCATATGCTCGGGGCTGTACTTTCGCTTTCCGGGCTGGTACTGCTTCTGTTGAGGTCGCTGGAACATGACAGTACAGCCTATTTAGGTTCTGCCCTGGTCTTTGGGGGGAGTCTTATTCTGCTCTATTCTGCTTCGATGATCTATCACTGGGTGGTGTCCAGCGCACAGGTTATCCGTACGCTGCGAAAAATCGATCATTGTATGATCTATGTTCTGATCGCGGGTACATATACGCCGATTTGTCTGATCACATTGCAGGGTGTGCTGGGAATGGGCTTACTGATCGGGATCTGGACGCTGGCCGTTTTAGGGATCGTCCTGAAGCTTGTTTGGTTCAATGCTCCTCGTTGGTTATATACCGCTTTCTATTTGCTTCTGGGCTGGATTGCCATATTTTTTATTTACCCAATTTCTCTGGCTATTCCTGGCCAGGGATTATTCCTTCTAATCTTAGGAGGTCTGTTATATTCTGCAGGATCGGTTTTTTATGCTGTGAAACCTCAGTGGATCGGACTGGGTAAACTTGGGTTTCATGAAATATTCCATCTTTTTATCTTAGCGGGGAGTATCGTACATTATCTTTTCATTTACCGTTACGTCATGGGTTAAGGCAATCATAGAGGGAGTAGAGACACATGAAATTTCTTAGATTCAGGGATGCAGAAAACCAGGTTAGGTACGGTGTATTGACAGGTCAGATGATCCATTATGTCAAAGGAGATATTTTTGGAGTTTATGAGGTAACGGACCGAACATGTTCGCTGGAAGATGTTCATCTTCTGGCACCTGTTGAACCCTCCAAGGTATTATGTATCGGATTGAATTATCGCGATCATGCGGTCGAATTTGGCAAGCCCATTCCTGCGGAACCTTTGCTGTTTCTTAAGCCTTCTACGAGTGTGATTGGACCTGAAGAGAATATTGTCTATCCGCCTCAAACGCAAAACCTGCATTATGAAGCGGAGCTGGCCATCGTGATTGGCAAAAAAGCAAAAAATGTGGCGCAAAGCAAAGCCGTTGAATATATCTTTGGTTATACGGTCGGGAACGATGTGACTGCCAGGGATCTTCAAAATAAAGACGGTCAATGGTCAAGAGCAAAAGGTTTTGATACATTTTGTCCGCTGGGACCGTGGATTGAGACTGATGTTGTTAATCCTGACAACTTGTCCATTAAGCTTACCCAGAACGGGGAAGTACGCCAAAACTCCAACACAAAAAATCTGGTTTTTAGATGTTTTGAGCTCGTGGAATATCTGTCGGCAATCATGACCTTGCTGCCCGGTGATGTCATTATGACTGGAACACCTGGCGGAATCGGAGCAATGAATCCTGGAGACAGGATTGATACTTATATTGAGAAGATCGGCGTGTTGAAGAATTGCGTAGTGTGAATAATTATAGCAAATTGATAATTATTATAAATAACTATTGCAAAATTGCTTTGAATCGTTTAGAATTTTTCTAGATCCTCAAATATGAAATCAATCATCTAGTACCATATCAGTCCTAAACCTACATGTTCCCGCTGAGTTGACAAGGTACTTGGCACCAGTTGAAAAAAGTTAGAGAGGAAGTTATAAAATGAAAGATTTAAAAGGTTCAAAGACAGAAAAGAACTTAATGGAGGCTTTTGCTGGAGAATCACAGGCGAGAAACAAATATACCTATTTCGCATCTGCCGCCAAAAAAGAGGGTTATGAGCAGATTGCCGCCATCTTTTTAGAGACAGCAGAAAATGAAAAAGAACATGCGAAGATTTGGTTTAAGAAACTCCAGGGAATTGGCTGCACGACGGAAAATCTGGTCGCAGCTGCCGCAGGGGAAAGAGAAGAATGGACCAGCATGTACGCCAGAATGGCGGAAGAGGCCAGAGAAGAAGGATTTGATGACATTGCCGCATTATTCGACGGCGTTGGAAAAATAGAAAAAGAACATGAGGAAAGATACAAACAGCTGTTGCTGAATCTGCAGAACAAGGAAGTATTTGCAAAAAAACAAAATACGGCCTGGAAATGCCGTAATTGCGGACATATTCATGTAGGGACTGAAGCGCCTGAAATCTGCCCGGTTTGTGACCACCCGCAAGCGTACTTTGAAGTGATTGCACAGAA
The DNA here is from genome assembly GCF_000305775.1 of Dehalobacter sp. DCA. Taxonomy (NCBI): domain Bacteria; kingdom Bacillati; phylum Bacillota; class Clostridia; order Eubacteriales; family Desulfitobacteriaceae; genus Dehalobacter; species Dehalobacter sp. DCA. Next base: position 2,346,285 of record NC_018866.1, on the reverse strand, counting down.
CTATTAAACATTATACTGTAACTAAGCTTGGCTAAGGAAAGATGTCATTTCATATGATGTCTTTCTTTTTTGGGGTAATATTAGTCTGGGGGCCACAGTTCCGCTGTGAGCGGAGCACGATGCGGAGCGCGGCTTTTTGTATTGTGCCATCCGCGGCACGCGGCTATTGTGACCCCCAGACTTACCTTCATAATGGTATTGTAATTACATAGCGTAATTACATAGCTTTGAACGTTTCTTCTTCTTTTTCCTTAATTTTATGATAGAGCGCAGGATACAATTCCTCAAGGCACACAGGGCAAATAGTGTGGGTGAATTCAGAACCAGTCTGCTGGAATAGGTATTCTTCAATTGTGATCCAATTCTCTTCTTCCGTATTAATTTTTTTGCAGCTTGAACATATCGGGATGAGCTGATTCAGAGAATCATAGGCTTCCTTCATACGGGTATAGGTCAGACTGTTGTTGATAGCCATGCCGATGTAGGTCCCTACCATTTCCAGGTAAAGGATCATATCAAGATGAAACTGAGCTGATCTGCAGAGCAGCTGAATCAGACCAATACAGTTATCCCTAGCCATGATACGGATCAAAGCTACAGATTTAAAACCTGCTGCAATGCAATTTTTATCCTTGGTCTTCAGGACTGAAGGCAGATCATTGACCCAAAAGCTTCCCTGAGAAGTGAAAAAAGGGATGTTTTTGTCTGCTTTCCCGTGGATGACATCCATACAAATACACTTTGTGGACCAGAATTCATCCTGTGAAATCTTCAGGATTTTGAGTTCAGGGTTTACGGAACATAGGGGGGGTTCTTCAGAAAGCTTCATCTCAGGCAGGCCTTCACAGGCATAAAAGGGATAATCTTTTCCATTATATATGCGAATGCCGATAGCGTCGCAATTGGTGATCTGCTTTAAATGTTTCATAACTGTAATGATTGAGTCTTTCAAATTGATATAATTGTTCAGTTCGGAGAGTATTTTTTTTGTCATAATTTCTCTGTCAAGAATTTTTAATAATTCGCTTACTTGGGTTTTCGACATAAATGATACCTCCTTTTCGACTCTATCGTAGTATTCGTATCTTTATCTTATTACAAAAGGTGTAAATAATTTAGCATAATTTGTAAAAAATTAAAAAATGATAAAAGATTAAAAGTAGGTTTCTTACTCGGTGCAGATCTCGATAAATTTGGCGTTGACGCCGGGAATCGAGTTCAAATCTCCAGCGAAGGATTCTGTCTCTTCGGAAGTACCGGAAAGCTGAAGAATGATTAACCCTGAGTCCGAACATACATTACCGCCCTCATGAAGACCTAGTCTCACGGTGATCAAACAACCATATTTAGTCAAGACGCCCTGTACTTCGGCAGCATTTTTCGCCCTGTGGTTAACAGCTACAGCCATAAGCTTAAAACAAGACATGTGTTCATCCTCCTTTGTCATGCAAAAATAGAGTCTTCCATTGTATTTGAAGATATATTCTTGAAGGGCGTGATGATTTCCTTCTTTCACTGAATGATTTGCCTAATGACTAAAAATAACTTTATGTTATAATGATTCCTAACAAATAAGATATTGAAAAAATAATAAAAGTATTATAAACTAGTTTTTAGAAAAAATAATCAATAAGTGTGAATTCCAGGAAGATAATATCAAGACGAAGATATGAGGTGATTTCTATAAAAGCGATTCAAATTAAGGAAAATGTCTACTGGGTAGGCGGAGTTGACTGGAACATCAGAAATTTTCATGGGTATTTGACCCAGAGGGGCAGTACATATAATGCCTATCTGATCATTGATGAGAAAATTACATTAATTGACACGGTAAAGCATTACCTATTTGACGAAATGCTGGAACGGATTTCGGATGTGATTGATCCGGCAGATATTGATTACGTTATTTCCAATCATGTTGAGCAGGACCATTCAGGAAGCTTGCCGGAAATTATGGAGATTGCCACCAAGGCGACCCTGGTCACATCCCCCAATGGGGAAAAAGGGCTCAAGGCGCATTTCCGGGAAGACTGGAACTATCGGATTGTCAAATCAGGAGATGTCCTGAATATCGGCAAGAGGAATCTAACTTTTGTCCAGACCCCAATGGTACACTGGCCGGATAATATGGTGACCTACCTTGAGGAAGATAAAATTCTATTCTCGAATGATGCTTTCGGCCAGCATATTGCTTCAACCGAGAGATTTGATGATGAGCTCCCGCTCGGGGTCATCCTGGAAGAAGCCAGGAAATATTACGCGAATATTGTCCTGCCGTACGGCGGTCAGGTTCAAAAAGCTTTAGGAACCTTAGGCGGACTGGATGTAGAGGTAATTGCGACCAGCCATGGGTTGATCTGGCGCTCCAACATCCCGGCAATTCTCAACGAATATCAAAAATGGTCCACGAATGCCACGGAGAAAAAGGCCGTGATTGTCTATGACACGATGTGGAACGCAACGGAGATCATTGCGGAGAGCATCAGCGATGTATTTGAGAAAAAGGGCTATAACGTCCGGTTCATGGATCTTAAAAATAACCATATTTCAGATATTATGACTGAAGTGATCACAGCAAAATATATCTGCGTCGGCTCACCGACCCTGAATAATAACCTGATGCCGAGTGTAGCCAGTTTCTTAACCTATCTTAAGGGTCTGGCTCCGAAGGACAGAATTGGACTGGCTTTCGGTTCTTATGGCTGGAGCGGCCAGAGTATCGGGCAAGTGGAGCAGTATCTGAAGGACTGCGGTTTTGAAACCCTGGAAAATATCAGGATTCAATATATTCCGGAAGAGGATCAACTGGAAGAAATGAAAGAGAAATTGGAGGGAAATATTCTATGACGAATTTAAGAGAGATCTACAAGTGCAACGTCTGTGGCAATGTTGTGGAGATTGTTCACACAGGGGCTCCGGCCTTGGTATGCTGCGGCCAGCCCATGGAAAAGCTTGAGGGACGTTCAGAAGATATGGGTTTGGAAAAACACCTTCCGATAGTTCAGCCAACAGAAAAGGGCATTAAAGTAACGGTTGGCAGCATTGAGCACCCCATGGAAGAAAAACATTTTATTCAGTTTATCGAAGTTCTGACCGCAGATAAAATCTGCCGTGCAGAGCTTAAACCTGGTCAGAAGCCTGAGGCTTCTTTCCCAGTAGATATCGCAGCCGTTCTCGAGGTCAGGGAATACTGCAATCTTCATGGACTCTGGAAAACAAAATAGATCTAAGGTTTATTATTCTTAATAGTTGATAATGAGATCATAGGAGAGGGATGGTATAATAAAGACTGAAATTACCATCTCTTTTTTGTTTCATTTGATCAAATTGAAAATAAATCGTACACTTATGAATTTTTCGGAATTATATTTTATTTTTTCGGCTTTGACAATTTGAGAGAAAGCCTGTATTTGGGCCTTTATTTTTATAAGTTGGGTGTTGGAGGCTTCTGGCACGCATCTTGCAATAATTCTCTGGTGAGAATTTAAATTCATTTTAATTTATATAGAGGAGGAGGTAGACAATGTTAATTAATTACGCAGGGATCGCAGTAATTTTAGCGTGGGGAATTGTATTTCCGGTAATTCTGCTGGTGGTTCAGAGACTGCTCTGTCCTAACAATCCAACCAAGGCAAAATTGTTGACTTACGAGTGTGGCCTTGATACCCAGGGGGATACGTGGATTCGTTTCAAAATTAGTTACTTTATGTATGCTTTAATTTTTGTGGTTTTTGATGTTGAAACAATTTTCCTCTATCCTTGGGCCATGTTGTTCCAAAATCTGGGCTTGTTTGCTATTGTTGAGATGGTGATCTTCATTGCGATTCTCATTCTTGGATTTGCCTATGCCTGGAAGGAGGGCGCTTTGGAATGGATGTAGTTAAGAAAAACTATAAAGTTGAAGTCCCTGAATATGAAGTACCGAACAATATTATTATGTGCAAGATCGAAGATGCGCTGAACTGGTGCCGATCCCGGTCCTTCTGGCCACTGACGTTCGGTCTGGCCTGCTGTGCGTTTGAAATGATGGCAGCCGGAGATGCCCGCTATGACATTGCGCGTTTCGGGTCTGAAGTTTTCAGACCTTCACCGCGTCAGTGCGACCTTCTGATTATCGCGGGGACAGTTACGAAAAAAATGGAGCCGATTGTGGTTCGTTTGTATGAACAAATGGCCGAACCGAAATACGTGATGGCGATGGGCAGCTGCGCGATCAGCGGCGGTCCGTTCAAAGACTCATACAGTGTTGTGAAAGGGGCCGATACCTTTTTGCCGGTAGATGTCTACGTACCGGGCTGTCCGCCGAGACCGGAAGCACTGTTCTACGGACTTCTCGAGCTGCGGAAAAAAGTGACTAACCCCAGAAAATTCGCGGAGAACAACAAGGAGAGGATCATGCAGAATGGATAAGAAGATTGATCGTCAAGCGCTGGTTGCCTTTCTTAATGAGAAGATGGATGCTCAAGCGGAAGTCTTTGAGGATAATACGGAAGGTTCCATAAAAGTATCCCGCTTGAAGCTTGGGGAAACCATGCAGGAACTTAGGGAAAATCCACAGTACAAATTCGATGTTCTGATGAATCTGAGCTCTGTGGATTATCCGGAAAACTTCACTGTGATCTATCACCTGTTCTCGATTGCGCATAAGCATTATTTGACTGTTAAAGTGGAAATAACCAAAGAGAATCCCTGCTGGGTACCGTCGGTCAGTTCCGTCTGGAAAGCGGCTCAGGTACACGAAAGGGAAGTTTTCGATTTGATGGGGATTCTATTTAATGATCATCCTGATCTCAGAAGGATTCTGCTGCCGGAGGACTTTGCCGGACATCCTTTGCGCAAAGATTTTACGCAGCAGGCTGATTAAACACCAACATGCGAAACAGAATTTGAGGTGTAAGAATGAATGACATAAGAACCCAGGAGATGAACTTAAACTTTGGTCCTCAGCACCCCAGTACGCACGGGGTGTATCGCGGAGTGTTCACAATGGAGGGTGAATATATCACCAAGTGCGTGAACCATATCGGTTATCTGCACCGCGGCATTGAAAAACTGGCGGAGTCCCGTACCTATACCCAGTTTATTCCGTACAACGGACGGTTGGACTATGTTTCAGGCATGTTGAATGAAGAGGCTTATGTCCGTACGGTGGAAAAATTGATGGGTATTTCCGATCAGGTTCCCGAACGGGCCGAATATATCCGGGTGATTATGGCTGAACTTCAGCGTATCGCCAGCCACCTGGTGTTTTATTCCTCGATGGCGCTGGACATGGCCGGTTTCACACCTTGGACTTACGGGTTCAGAGAGAGAGACACAATTCTAGATCTATTTGAAATGGCAGCCGGCAGCCGCATGATGCCGAATTATATGCGGTTTGGTGGTGTTGCTGCTGATCTGAACGAAGAATTTATGCCTGCCCTGCGCAAACTACTCGATATCATGCCGAAATGCATGGAAGAGTACCACGGTATATTAACCGGCAATGAGATCTTCCAGGCCCGTACAAAGGGGGTTGCCCCGCTTTCCCGCGAAAAAGCTTTGAATTACGGGATATCCGGTCCTTCGGCCAGGGCTTCAGGCATTGATTATGATCTGCGCCGGGACGAGCCATATGGGATTTATGACCGTTTTAAATTCAATGTGCCGGTCCGTCAGACTGGGGACACGTTGGACCGTTATATGGTCCGTATGGACGAGATAGCTGAAAGCGTCAAAATTCTGGAACAGGCTTATAGAGAACTTCCGGAAGGTCCAGTTCTGGCCAAGGTTCCGAAAATAATCAAACCTCCTGCCGGAGAAGTCTATAACCGTATCGAACATTCCAAAGGACACCTTGGTTTCCATATTGTGAGTGACGGTACACCCAAACCTTACCGTTTAAGGATTTGTTCTCCCTGTTTTGTGAATGTGGCAATTTTTGAAGAAATGGCTGTCGGTTTGCATCTGCAGGATGCAGTCGTTGCTTTTGCTTCCTTGGATATTGTGTTGGGAGAAATTGACCGCTAATAGACAGAAACAAGAATTCAGAAGATGGAGGAAAATATGGATCTATTTCTTGTTTGGGCCGATATGTTCAGACAGTGGCTAGTTGGAATTGGAATGCCGGTGTTGCCTGCTGAAATATTTATTAAGACCATTCTGGTTTTAATTGTCATTATCTTTGTGCTAACGAACCTGATTGTTCTGGTCTGGCTGGAACGTAAATTTGCTGCTTTTTACGCTGACCGCGTTGGCCCCAACCGCCTTGGACCTGCAGGTTTTCTACAGTTTCCGGTTGATATTGTCAAAATGCTCGGGAAAGAGGATATCATTCCCGAAAACGTGGACAGACCCGTATTTAAGATTGCCAGTATCTGCGCATTTCTTACGGCAATTATGGGCTGGGCCGTTATTCCTCTCGGAAAAGGCATGATCCTGGAAGATTTGAATGTCGGACTATTGTACTTCATTGCGATTGGTTCTACAGGAACGATTGCCTTTGTCATGGCCGGTTTTGCTTCCAATAATAAATACGCGCTGCTCGGCGGCATGAGAACGGCTGCTCAGATGATCAGCTATGAAATTCCACTGGCCTTTTCTTTACTCGGCATCGTCATGATCACCGGAAGCTTAAGCCTTACCGAGATTGTCGATGCCCAGAAAAACGTCTGGTTTGTCTTTCCACAGATTCTTGCCTTCTGCGCTTATTTTGTTTGTTCCATCGCGGAAACAAACCGCGGACCGTTCGACTTGGCGGAAGGGGAGCAGGAGCTGGTTGCGGGATACTTCGTTGAGTATTCGGGTATCCGCTATGCGTTGTTTATGGTCGCTGAATATACCCATCTGGTTGCGGTCTCGGCGATTGCAGCCGTTGTGTTCCTCGGCGGCTGGAATGCGCCGTTTGGCTTGACCTTCATACCGGGATTCATCTGGATGATGATTAAAATCTACTTGATGATTTTCCTGTTCATGTGGGTCAGATGGACATTTGTCAGGGTAAAGGTCGAGCATTTGATGCATATCGGCTGGAAATTCCTGATTCCGCTTACGTTATTCAATATTGTGATCACCGGCATTGGCGTTTACGTCTACCGGATGATTGCAGGTTAAGGTGGTGAGATCGTGTACGGACAAGGACTTTTAAAAGGTTTAAGCATATCAATCAGACACTTTTTTAAGAAGAAAGTCACAGAGATGTACCCGGAGCAGAAGCCTAACCTGCCGAAGCGTTCCCGGGGATGGTTTGAACTGACTCCGGATAAATGTACGGCATGCGGGCTTTGTGTCAACGCCTGTCCTAACGGGATTATCTTCATCGAAAGCTATAAAGATGAGAACAACAAAAGAAAGCTGGCTCAGTATCGTATGCTGATGGAAAGCTGTATTTTCTGTGGATTTTGTGTTGAGGCCTGTCCTCAAGATGCTTTGTACAATACGCAAGCTTTTGAACAGACGGTCTTTTTCCGGGAAGATCTTAACAGAATCCTTTATAAAGCCGAGCCTCAGTCGGTTCAGGCTGAAAGGAGTGAAGCGTGATGGGCTTTACAGTGATGTTTTACGTAATTGCCATCGTTACCCTCGGTTCGGCACTCATGATGGTCATCAGCAAAAATATCTTCCACAGTGCGCTTTTAATGCTGGTAGCATTTTTGGGTATTGCGGGGGTTTTTGTTCTGCTTCATGCTGATTTTCTGGCCGCCACCCAGGTTCTGATTTATGCCGGGGCGATCACGATATTTGTTGTCTTTGCGATCATGTTTACCATGCGCGGGGATATGAAAACGACAAACCTGTTCTCCAAGGACCTGGTTCCAGGCGCGCTGCTCTCGCTGATCATGATCGTCGTCAATGCGGTAATGGTACTGACAACGAAGTGGCCACTTAAGGATTTGATACCTCCGGAAGCAACAGCAAAGGAAATCGCGAATCTGATGCTGACAAAATACGTGGTTGCGTTTGAACTGACCGCAGTACTACTGTTAGTGGCCATGCTCGGTGCGATTGTTATTGTAAAAGGGGTGAAAAGATCCTCATGAGCAGTATGACCGACTTTTTATTCAATATTGGATTGCCGCATTTTCTGATCCTTAGCGGAACACTTTTCTTTATCGGGCTTTTCAGTGTCCTGGCCAAAAGAAACCTCATCGCCATCCTCATGGGAATGGAAATCATGCTTAGTTCAGTCAACATCAATCTTGTTGCATTTAACAGATACACCACTGCTCCGGCTCTGCACGGCCACGTTTTTGCACTCTTTGTGATCGCTTTGGCAGCGGCGGAAGTATCCGTAGGCTTAGCCTTGATAATTTCTGTCTACCGCCAGCACAAGTCGGTTGAGGCGGATGATATCGATTCGATGAAATGGTAGTCTTAATTCAAGATAAAGGCAGGTGTAAAAACCCATCATGATTGATTTTGCTTTGAATAACGCCTGGTTGATTCCACTATTGCCCGCGTTGGCTTTTGCTCTGATTGTTTTTGTAACGAAACCATCGCAGAAGCTAAGCGCTTTCATATCTATTCTGGGCATCCTTGTGTCGTTTGTACTGTCGGTTGCTATCGGGATAGGCGTGTTTCAACGTGGCGAATTACTCATAGAACATCCCTTAAAAGTCGTTGTTACCTGGTTCAGTATGCATGGACTGGCGATCGACGTAGGAACACAGATCGATCCAACCTCGGCCATGATGCTTTTCGTGGTGACGCTGGTCGCATCTTTAGTTCAGATTTACTCTCTTGGCTATATGTACGGAGATCCTGGGTTTTCCCGTTTTTATTCCTATCTTTCGCTCTTTGCCGCCTCGATGCTGGGGCTGGTCATTGCACCGAATCTTCTGCAAATGTTTGTATTCTGGGAACTTGTTGGCCTATGTTCGTATCTGCTGATTGGTTTCTGGTACGAAAGAAATTCAGCGCGTGAAGCAGCGAAAAAAGCGTTTATCACCTGCCGGGCAGGGGACTTCGGCCTGCTGCTGGGCATTATTTTGCTTCAAGTGAACTTCGGAACCCTTGATCTGCAGGAACTCGCTGAAATGATCCCGAATTTCGCGCAGTACACCACGCTCTCAGTCGGCGCGCTGACCGCAATTGCGATCGTGCTATTCCTCGGACCTATGGCCAAATCCGGTCAGTTCCCGTTTCATGTTTGGCTTCCCGACGCCATGGAAGGCCCTACACCAGTCAGCGCTTTGATCCATGCAGCAACCATGGTTGTCGCAGGGGTTTATTTGGTAGGTAGAACATTAACCCTGTTCATTACGCTTCCCACGGCGATGGTTTTTGTGGCGATTATCGGCGGCTTTACCGCAATCTTTGCAGCCTCTATTGCCTTAACGCAGACCGAGATGAAAAAGATCCTGGCTTACTCAACGGTTTCCCAGCTCGGCTACATGATGCTGGCCCTTGGAGCAGGAAGCCTTACCGCCAGTATGTTTCATTTGTTTACCCACGCTTTCTTCAAAGCGCTGCTCTTCTTGTGTGCAGGCGCTGTGCTTCATGCAATGCACAACGAAGCCAGCATTGCGAAATATGGCGGTTTAAAAAAATACATGCCGGTTACTTACTGGACCATGCTGGTTGGCTGCCTGGCCATTTCTGGTATCTTTCCGTTTGCCGGCTTCTTCAGTAAGGACCTGATCCTGGAAGTCACCTATGCTGCTTCATCATTATCGGGACATGCTGCCGGTCCGTTCCAGGGCGTCTACACGGTCCTGTTTATTCTGGCAGCGTTGACGGCCCTACTGACGGCATTTTATATGTTCAGGATGTTCTTCATCTGCTTCCATGGCGAACTCAGAAGCCACGAGGCCCATCCGCATGAAGCACCGAAGACCATGACGATCCCGCTCATCATTCTTGCCGTATTTTCTCTGGTCGGCGGCTGGGTAGGCTGGCCTGGACTCGGCGAAGGACAGGCTTTCGGGTATTTTGTCCGACTGGGTCATTTCCACGAGGTAGAAGCCAACTGGTTTCTGATCATTCTGTCAACAGTGCTTGCCCTGATTGGCATTGGAACGGCTGCGCTGTTCTATCTGAAGAAGGCATTCTCAGCCGAAGCCGTAGCCCAAAAGATCCCGTTCCTGTACAAGCTTTCGCTTAATAAATACTATATTGATGAGTTTTACCTCTGGGTTATCCATCACATCATCGATGGATTTGGACGGATTTTGTGGTGGGTCGATGTGGTTATCGTCGACGGCATCGTCAACGGCTTGGCGCGCCTTACCCGTGATTCGGGTGATGCCGCCCGCAAAGTCAATACCGGAAACCTTCAACACTATGCGATGGTCTTCTTTGTCGGTGTGATTGTTTTGATCATGATTTTAACGACTGCAGACTTAAGTCAACTGAATATCGGGCTGCTGGGAGGTGTCAAGTAATGAATTTTCCTGTCTTAACAACCATTTTACTGGCACCGATCATCGGTGCGCTGATCAATGTCTTTATTCCGAAAGAAAAATCCGGTGCGATTAAAGCCGTTGCCGGTATCACGACATTCATTCCCCTGGCTCTGTCCATCTTTGTGTATTACATCTACTACACACAGAACCTGGCTGTTGGCGGATTTGCGTTTACGGAAGACATTCCGTTCGTTACGGATTTAGGTGTTGTCTACTCACTCGGGGTCGATGGCTTGAGCCTGCCCCTTCTGCTCTTGACTAACGTCATTGGTTTTTCGGCCGTGTTTTCCCGTTCCTGGAGCGTTGAGAAAAGAGCCAAAGAATTCTATATCCTGCTTTTGATCCTGATTGCCGGGGTTATGGGAACCTTCATTGCCAGAGACCTGTTCATCTTTTTCCTGTTCTACGAGGTGGTGGTCATTCCGATTTACATCATGGTTATCATCTGGGGAAGCGGCAGCAAAACGAAAGATGTCACCAAAGAGTACGCCGGTATGAAGCTGACCATTTATCTGCTCATTGGAAGTGCTTTTTTGCTGGCTGGACTGATCTGGATGTATGTGCTGGCCGGCAACATGCTCGGTACGCCAACCTTTGATATTGAAAAGCTCGCCACACTGAACTTCTCCAGAAACCTTCAGATTGCGATCTTCGGCTTGATGGCGCTGGGCTTCACATCCCTGATCTCCATGTTCCCGTTCCACTCCTGGTCACCGGACGGATATGCCGGTGCACCGACTGCTGTTTCCATGATCCATGCCGGTGTTTTGAAAAAGATCGGAGGCTACGGTCTTATCCGGATTGGCATCTTCATTTTCCCGCTCGGTGCAAAATTCTGGGCACCGCTGATTGCTATCCTGGCTGTCTGCAACGTGCTGTACGCGGCGTTTATCAGCCTGGCCCAAAAAGACATGAAATATGTTGTCGGATATTCCAGTGTGAGCCATATGGGCTTTGTGCTGATCGGTATTGCCTCGCTTAACGTGATTGGTTTGAACGGCGCGGTGGCGAACATGTTTGCGCATGGCGTTATGGCAGCCCTATTCTTTTCGATCGTCGGTTATATCTACGCTGAAACGAAAACCAGATATATTCCTGATCTCGGTGGTCTGGCTCATCAGATGCCCCGCATGGCTGGTGTTTTCCTGGTCGCAACGATGGCTTCGGCCGGACTGCCGGGCTTGATCACGTTCGTTCCTGAGTTCACCGTGTTTATGGGCGCTTTTAGCGAACCTGCCATCAGGATTCCTGCGATTCTGGCCTTGACGGGAATTATTATCGGAGCCGTCTATGTCCTCAGAATGGCAGCCAATGTACTATTTGGACCACGCAAGACAGAATGGGACGGAAAAATAGACATCAAAGGTTCCTATATGATTCCGATCATTGTTTTGGTCGCATTCACCGTAATCTTCGGTTTGTTCCCATCGTTATTGATGGATATGGTCAATTCAGGAATAGAGCCTATTGCTGAAAAACTGGTCGAGGCCAGTTCCCAGATAGGAGGTACGCTGTAATGAATATTAACGTGTCTTTATTTACCACTGAAATTGCAACTGCACTCCTTGGACTGGTGGTCCTGGCTGTCGGCTTGTTCCTGACCAAAGAAAAACGGCATAGGCTTGGTTACGTCATTGCCGTGGGGCTTGCTGTGATCTTCGTATACAGCTTCGGAAGCTACGGACAGAATACCAGTGTGATGGACGGTATGTTTATCATCGATGATTTTGCCGTATTCTTTAAACAGCTCTTTATGGTAGCCGCCATTCTGGTCATCCTGACCTCGACCGTTTATGTCAAAAAAATGGGCGGTAACTATGAGTTCTACGTCATTACGCTCGTTGCTGCGCTGGGCATGATGGTGCTGGCTTCCGCCGGAGATCTGCTGACGCTTTATGTAGCCTTGGAAACCATGACGATTTCGTTTTATATCCTGGCAGGCTACAAGACCGATCTCAAGTCCTCTGAAGCCGGGATTAAATATCTGGTTCTCGGTGCCGTTTCCTCTGGGATTCTGCTGTATGGCTTAAGTCTGGTCTATGGCATGACCGGTACCTTTGTGATCCGTGATATTGCTGAAAGCATAAGGCAGATGGACGGACTGTCACCGGCGATCCTTGTCGGAATCATTTTCCTGCTGTCGGGACTTGGCTTTAAAGTATCACTGGTGCCTTTCCATATGTGGTCACCTGATGTCTACGAAGGTGCCCCGACGCCTGTCACCACTTTCCTGGCTACCGGTTCAAAAGCGGCTTCGTTTGCAGCTCTGGCCCGCATTCTGATTGAAGCGCTGCCTGGCTACAGCGAACAATGGACGTATATCCTGGCGATTATGGCTGCGATGACGATGGTCATCGGAAATATTGCTGCCATTCCGCAGACCAATATAAAGAGAATGCTTGCGTACTCAAGTATTGCGCAGGCCGGCTATATTATCACGGGAATAATCGCTATGAGTTCCGCTGGGATCAAAGCGGTTGCGTTTTATTCGATGGTTTATGTCCTCGCAACGATCGGAGCCTTTGCGGTTGTCATTACGTTCTCTCAAAATACAGGCAGTGAAGAGATCAAAGACTTTGGCGGTCTGGCCCAGCGTTCACCGTTTATGGCCGCCGTGCTGACGGTATGCCTCCTGTCGATGGCAGGGATACCGCCTCTCGCCGGTTTTGTCGGCAAGCTTTATTTGTTCTCCTCGATCGTCAACCAGGGCTATTTATGGCTTGTCATTCTCGGTCTGGTCATGAGCATGGTTTCCGTCTATTACTATTTGCTCGTGGTTAAAGCCATGTATATGAACGATCCTGTATCCAGCACGCCGATCAAGGTTCCGGTCGGAACTAATGTTACCCTGCTGCTGATTCTGGTTCTCACGCTGGTTCTCGGTGTCTATGCCGAACCACTGTCAGTGCTGGCGAATATGGCAGGAAATGCGATTTTTCCTTTCTAGATGTAAGTTAAGCAAAATTTTTTCAGATAATCGAGAGACGTCTCAGTCATATATGAGACGTCTTTTGTCATCTTAGAGTTGATAATTTTTTGGAGCAAGGCTGTAAAATCACGGAATCTGTGATATATTATCTCTACCTGAATAACGTGTTATTTCGGCATAATTTAACTATTTATTGATAATCAGCAAAGGAGAATTATAGGTGATATTCATCTTGGATAATTATGATTCATTCACATACAATCTGTACCAGTATTTTGGAGATCTCGGGGAGGAAGTACTTGTTCGGCGTCCTGAAGAGTGCACGATTGCCTGGATCCAGAAGCTGGGACCGGAGCTTATTGTGATTTCTCCGGGTCCCTGCTCACCGAATGAAGCGGTCTTTGCGCTGGAAGTCATTCGGCATTTCCAGGGGAAAATTCCGTTGCTGGGCATTTGTCTTGGACATCAGACGATCGGGCAGGTTTTTGAGGCTGAAGTTGTCCGGGCCAAGACGCCGGTTCACGGCAAAGTATCGCGCATCACGCATGACCGGTCCGGCGTATTCCGAGATATTGCCAGCCCGTTTACGGTAACCCGCTACCATTCTCTGGCCCTGCGCAGAAACAGTATACCTGCTGACTTTATTATTTCCGCGGAAACAGAAGACGGTCAGGTGATGGGAATCCGTCACCGCTATTTGCCGATTGAAGGAGTACAGTTCCATCCGGAGGCTATTCTTACAGAAAATGGTCATCAAATGCTGCGGAACGCAGTACAGGATGCCCGCAGGTGGCTTAGTAAACACAGTGAATTAAAGATGATTCAAGCATCAAAAGCATCAGTAATGCTACAAATAATTCAGGAACCAGGAATACCGGAATCAGTAAAGTCATTGGAAACACTAGAATTAGAGATATCAGAAACACAGGGAACGCCTGATAAAGATAAAACCAAGCAGAATATCTGGCAGGTTAGACCTTTTATTACGAATCTAAAGCCGTTCGAGATGCTTCAGGTGTTTAAAAATGCCAGAGATCCTTTCTTCTTGGACAGCGGGGACGGTTATACCGAGCTGGGGAAGTATTCTTATTTCGGGGCGGACCCTTTTATAAAGATCAGTGCTTATAAAGACCGGTATGCTATCGCAAAGAACTGTAAACATGAGGAACTGATCACTTATTCTGCTGGACAGTACAGCCTTACAACTTTGAACGACTATGTCTTGAAATATCAGGCTCCCTCCGTGGCACCTTTTCCGTTTGCCGGAGGGGCTGTCGGATACTTCAGCTACGATCTGAAAAATGAGATTGAAGAATTGCCTGTTCGGGTCAAAGATGACCTTGGGATGCCGCTCTGGCGGCTGGCCTGGTATGACGGGATTGTTGTCTACGAACATACAACGGGAACTTACAGTCTGACGGCCTGCGGCATGACGGATCAGGGCTGCTGCGACCCTTCTCTTGCGCAGGAAAGACTTGATAAACTGGAGAAACTTCTCCAGCACTATGTAGAGGAAAAATATTTGGCTAATAGTTCAGCGGAGCTCTCCTCTGCGGGAAATGAATTAGCTGTTTCAGGTATCTCCTTTGCCGAAATCCATAAAGCTGTCTCTCGGGAACAATATTACAGGGATCTCCAGCGGGTCATTGACTACATTTATGCCGGTGATATTTATCAGGCGAATCTGACCCAGATGTTCAGTGTCAGGTATGAAGGAGATCCCTGGGATTTGTATGAACAGCTTCATCACAAGAATTCTGCTCCGTTTGCTGCGTTCTTACCGTATCCCGATTTTCAGATTCTGTCATCCTCTCCGGAACGGTTTATTCAGATTACACCGGACGGAGATATTGAAACGCGTCCAATCAAGGGAACCCGGCCAAGGGGGAAAACTCCGGAGGAAGACCAGAAACTTGCAGATAAGCTGGTTAATAGTGAAAAAGACAGGGCTGAACTTACCATGATCATCGATCTCGAACGCAATGACCTTGGAAGGATCTGTGAGTTTGGATCAGTGCTTACCACAGAACTGCTGACCCTGGAAAAATATTCGACTGTTTGGCACCTCGTTGCCACAGTCGTTGGAAAACTCAAGAAATCCTTAAAACCGGAAGAACTGATCAAAGCCATTTTCCCGGGCGGCTCGATCACCGGTGCGCCCAAAATCAGAGCGATGGAAATCATCGACGAGCTTGAACCATACAATAGGGGTATTTACACCGGGAGCATCGGCTATATCGGCTTCGATGGGGCCTGGGATTTGAATATTGTGATCCGGACCATTCTGCTGAAAGAGAAAATGGCGTATCTTCATGCCGGGGGAGGGATTGTTGCCGATTCAATCCCCAAAAAAGAATATGAAGAAACGATCCATAAAGCGGGAAGGCTTCTGGAAGTTTTGGGGGTTAAACTTGATGGGAAATCAGAAAAGTAAAAACAGAAGCTTCGGTCAAATCGAGCCTGTCGGTATTTTTGAAACGATAAAGGTTACTGCCGACGGAATCGTCGTACCTGGATTGCATTGGGAGAGGATGAGCAAGGGCGGTAAGCTTCTTGGAATCACCATTCCCGCTTATGATGAATGGCTGAACAAGATCGAAACTTACCTAAGAGAAACTAAAATTGAGCAGTTGCCTTTTGCTTTGAGAGCAGAAATCAGGAAAGATCCGAGTCTGATTTTCGATCAAAGCCAAAATCATAATAACCAGTGGCTTTTGAGCACTAGAGCAGTTTCCTATACTCGTGAACAATATGAAGAGGGTGTCCGGGTCCTGTTTATGCCGGAGCACCGGATTGACCCTATACCGCTCAACTACATTAAATCTGCGGATTTTCTGGATACTGCCGCTGCCCTGCGCGCGGTGCAGGGCAGCGGTGCGTTTGAAGGGATCTGGTTGAACAGCAGGGGCCAGATAATTGAGGGGACTAGAAGCAATGTTTTCTTTGTAAAGAATGGGCATCTTTATACGCCTTCCCTGGAAAGCGGCTGCCTGGCCGGTATCAGAAGAAGGATCGTGATAGAAAAAGCCCTTGAGCTGACCATATCGTTCAGTGAAGGCGTTTATTATCCTGAAGACTTATTGAATGCTGATGAAGTTTTCCTTACAAATTCCCTGATGGAAGTCATGCCGGTAAGTGAACTAGAAGAAAAAGTATTTCAGCTTGATGGAACACTTGGGCGTCGGCTGCTCCTTGCCATCCATGGTATCGCAGCACTAGATCATCCATGATCGTCGCTGCTCCTTACCTATTTAAACTGAAAAGACTCGTAGTGAAAATGTCCGATACGCAGGCCGCAGGTCTTTAATTCTCTTTCCAGTTTGATCCTCATCGGTTCCGGACCGCAGAAATAGACATCAACAGTTTCAGTCTTAGGTACCGCTTCGCAAATATCTTCGGCATCCAGAAACCCTTTCGTCTGGAGATCGTGCAAATGCACGCGAATACCACTCCCGGCTGCAAGGGTTTTTATTTCATCCAAATAGGGTCCTTCGGCTTCATTGTTATAACAGTAAAACAGGTCAATGGAATATTGCGGAGGGATCGCAGACTGGTAAAAACTGCGGAATGGCGTAATGCCGATTCCGCCCGCCAGCCAGACCTGACGGTTAGATCCGGCCTTATAATCGAAGCGGCCATGGGAGGAAGTTACGGCAAAAGTATCTCCCTCCTGAACGTTTTCCAGTAAAGCAGAGGTGTGATCTCCCAAAGCCTTGATCGCAAACTGTATCTCATTCTTTCGGAAAGACTGGCTTATCGTGAACGGATGAGAAGGAAATTTCTTGCCTTCCTCGGTAAACTTGATAAAAGTAAATTGTCCTTCCTTATAGCGGATTCCTTTTTTTAAGGCTTTGCCGGTGATTTCAAGGGTATCTTTGGCGACCGTGCGGATGTTCGTTACGACATAGCGGGGCTGAAATGCCGTTCTTTCATAAAACCCTATACTGTAGATTGCCGAAGTCAGGCCGACCAGATTGACCAGATTCAGCCACAGCCCCAAGGCGCTTAAGCCTGTAACGGCATAGTCCGAACTGCCGTAATAATGAATGATTCCGATCATATAAGGAATAAAAAAGAGCTTGTGGATGTTCTTCCATTTTTCATAATTCGTTTTCCAGACGAAGAGGGCAAGCAGGATTAAGACGATAAAAAGCAGCATACTCAGATTAGCGATCCCGGAAAAAAACTCCGCCCCATTTTCCGCCCCCGGTGGCGGACCATTCAGACCATTTGGACCCGGTCCCAAATTCGCCCTGTTTTCCCCGTAATGATTGCCCTTGCCTGCATCAAGAGTAAACCGATGCACAAAGATCAAAAGAACACTTATGATACTTAAAGCTTTATGGTAAAGGTAGCTTTTGTCCAGGCCGTGGAACAGGGAGTCCAGCAGCGGATGGCGGGTTGAAATAAAATTGACCCAGGCAAAGCAAACCAGCATGAGCGAAGCAGCCATCTCGGAGTATTGTCTGACCGGGGCAACATCCTTTAATGGTTCGCTGACTGACCAAAAGATAAAGGTCAGGATCAAAGTAAGCAGAATAAACAAGGGGCCTTGACGTTCACGCATGTTTTCATCCTCCAACAGTAATAGAATAGTAAAGAAATAAAGCAATCATACTATAGTGCTGCTATAGTATGATGAGGTAATATATTCCACACAGACCTGCTTTTTTCCTTTAAATGCTGTTGGTACAGTTCATAACATCCGCATTTCTCGTCAAAATCAAGTGTTTATCAAAAAATAGTCCGGGATTATAATTTTTAATTATCTAACTCTAGCGAAAACTAGGATTATTCAGTATAATAATAGTTGTGTGAATTAAATAATTGTTTTTTGTTTTAAAACAGTGGGGATGTAGCTCAGCTGGGAGAGCGCTTGCTTCGCATGTAAGAGGTCGTGGGTTCGAATCCCATCATCTCCACCAAACATACTATAAAACAAATAATAAAATAATATGGGTTGTTCCAACCTTATTAAAAAAACAGATTGTATATAAGTGCTAATGATTATTTTTAGTTATTAGTACTTTTTGATATAAACAGGGAGTTTTAAATGGCAAAAGTAACATTGGCATTATCTATCTTTGACGGTAATTCGGAAGTTTCTTTCTTGCAAATTAGAAAGTGGTTGACAATAGTGCAGCAATTGGATTTGAGTCATAAGTAGATAAAAACTGGCCTGGTATTCATTGAACTTTTGAATTATTATAATACATTGATATGTTTATTGTTTTTAGGAGAAAAAATGAGAATTTTTTTAAGAGAGAAAGCTGACGAGGTGCTCAAGGATCAGATTGATCCGAAAACCTTGGCACTTCAATATCCTGAGTATAAAGAAACCGTATTAAAAGAATTCTCTGTTTTAAATAAAGAAAGTAATGTTGAGGAAATCGCTGCGATTATCAATACTTACAAAGCTAAAGCTCGCTTTGCGATGAATAGGATTCATAAAAGCGGTAATAATCAAAAGACATTGAATGCTTTTCTTCCGGATATCATCAAGGCTAGGATCGCAATAGATATTCTTCAACAATCCTATTTTATAGCTCAGTCCGGAAAGACCTCCGGCAAGATCCGCTTTAATTTATGGGATGGATTAATCCTTCAAAAAGTTCTATTTAAAAAGAGTTTTGAAAGAAAACCCGTTTCGCTTTTTTGGTTTAAATTATTCTGGACTTTTATTACAGACAAAAAGATATTGATGCCACTTGTCAATAATAAAGGAATTTATTGCTTTTATTCAAGAACGCTTATCAAAGAACTTTCTAATTTGGTTGGGAAAACAAAATGCCTAGAAATAGGCGCAGGTGATGGTACTTTGACAACATTTCTAAGAGAAATGGGAGTTCATTGCGATGCAACGGATGATTACAGCTGGGGGAAATATATCCAGTATCCTGATTTTGTTGAAAAACTGGAGGCCAAAGAAGCTCTTGGTAAATACAAACCTGAAACGGTCATCTGTTCATGGTCGCCTCCAGGAAATGCTTTTGAGAAAAGCATCTTTACAATGGACTTTATAAAACTCTATATTGTTATTGGTAGCAGAAATCCATTATTTACAGGTGATCATGAAGCCTATCAAAAACAGGATGCTTTTACTATGGAGTATAATCAGCGATTGTCAGCACTTGTATTACCGCAATCGGAAGACAATGCAGTATACATTTTCCGGAGAAAAACTGATTAATGGATATCTTGCTATTGACAAATAAACTTGTAATATTATAGACTATAAACAAATTTGAATAAACACGATTAATAGAGCAGGCGATACACTTTTCAAAGTGTGTGGGGCTGGGCCGGCGTAAGAGTTGGCAGCAGGATAAAATACCTGTGGGACTATAATTAAGATAGATTATGGTGCCACAGGTATTTTAATTGGAGTAGATATTTTATGAATGCATATTACTTTGGAAATATACAGAATAATAAATTGTTTTTTATTATATTACTGGTATTACTTTCTTTACTTTCAGTCTATATGCCCCATGGTGTCATTGAAACACATGAGCACCAGGATTTTAAGAGTCTGTTTAAGCAGGTAGCCAATAATCTTAGACCTTTAACAAATCTAAGAAAATTCCTCAAAAAAATAAAAACATATATATTGCGGATTAATAAAAGACTTTCGACTATTGCTGAAAAAATAAATACGCGATTTGATTTATTCAATTTACTCTTTTTTAAAGTATCAATTCTTCAATTATATTCATTTCTATACTGCTATTTTCATACAAGTAAATACAAGGAAGCTAGCTGTTAAATACTTTGAAAAGTTACCTTTGATGGGAGGTTTAAGCATACCTCTACAGTAGTGTAACTATTCTGTTTCTTTAAGTATGTCTACTATTTCGAACTTATTATGTAAAGTGAAAGACATATGACTAAAAGGAATATTCAGAAGTGTTTTTTTATTATGCAAAAACATCTAAAAAAAGAAAGGTAAAAATATGGACCTCGAAGAAATTTTATATCACATGAAGCGTAACCGGTTAGGAAAGAAAGCCGTAAAGATAGTTCTTACGGGTTGTCTGTTGCTGATCATAGTATTTATAATACTGCTGGTCATAGCAATTATTCTGGCAGTTAAATACCATACCCAGATATATGACGGCTTTATGGGGATTATTAATTTTATATTTGGTGATTCTCCGGATAATGTAATTCGAGGATTTATTCAACAGATTATTGATAGCTTTTTCAAGAACCTATTCAATGGTAACTAAGATATACTAGCTCGTAAGGAGACCATATGGAAATTATTATTCAATTTACAGAGTTTATTATCATATAGATAAATACTTGGCTGCTTCCCACAAATGATTGCTGGGTTTAAGGCAAGGAGGGGGAAAACAGAAGTTGCTTTTCCAGAGGAATAATTGGTTTCTTATCATGAATAAAGGTTAAAGTAATCTTAAGGTTTATGATTTACAATCGAAAAGTATTATCTCATAGGAGGAAATATGGCTACCACAGACAGAAAAGTTAAATATGCCTTATTATCAATTGTATCAAACACCGTTCTTATTATATTTAAGGTTATCGCAGGAATCTTAAGCGGTTCAGTCAGTATAATTTCTGAAGCGATACATTCCGGAATGGACCTTGGTGCATCCATCATAGCGTTTTTCTCTGTGAAGAAATCTTCACAGCCTGCAGACAAGGAACATCCTTACGGCCATGGAAAAATAGAGAATATATCAGGTTTAGCTGAAGGGTTATTAATATTTGTAGCTGCTGCACTGATTATCATTGAAGCTGTAAAAAAATTATTTGAACCTGTTGAAATAGAACAGGCGTTAGTCGCAATGGCAGTTATGTTTACTTCTGCGTTAGTCAATTTATTCGTATCGAAGAAGTTATATAAGGTAGCCCAGGAGGAAGAATCTATGGCACTTGAAGCGGACGCGCTTCACTTGAAAACAGATGTATATACTTCCCTGGGAGTAGGTGTTGGAATTCTACTGATTAAGCTTACGGGGCTGGCAATATTGGATCCCATTGTTGCTATCCTTGTGGCAGCGCTTATCATTAAAGAAGCATGGAAGCTATGTAAAACTGCTTTTAACTTTCTCTTGGATTCAAGGCTATCTGATGAAGAAGAAGCAGAAATTGAAAAAATCATTGGTGAGCACAGCCATCAATTCAGAGATTACCACAAGCTCAAAACAAGAAAATCAGGAAATGTTAAGCATATCGATTTTCATATTACGATTGATCCCAACCAAACCGTTGAGGAGGCACATCATATTATAGGATGTCTAAAAAAAGCTATGGGTGAAAGATTCAAGAACACCCGCGTAAACATTCATATAGACCCTTATCAAAATGAGGGAAATTAAATTGAGTTTAAGTACCCGTGATATAGGGTTCATCAAGAAATAAAATGGGAATAATCAATTATCAATAAATAAACAATGAAAGGGGAATATACTATGGGATTTTTATCAAGGTCTTCAAGCGGCAACCACTATAAGAGAGGAACACATGGAAGCGGTCATTATCAACAGAAAGGGTTATTAGGCAATTTATTAAACATCATGGGTTCGGGAAGCGGCTCAAAGGGGCATTATTACAACCAGGGAAATCACTACAATCAACCTGCCCCTGTGCAACATCAGCCCGCGGCTATGCCGCATCAGCCGATTGAGAGCCAAAACTTAACCAATTGCAGTAAATGCAATTCTCGTATTCCTGCCGGTTCAAAATTTTGTTTGCAGTGTGGAGAAAAGGTGGCTGATGCTTTATTTTGTACAAACTGTGGGGAGAAATTGCCTTCAAATGCAAAATTCTGTCTTAAATGCGGTACAAAAATGAACGGGTAGTCCGATGAGGTTTTACTTGAATCTCAAATATGAGGGGAAGAAGGTCTGTCAATACACGATTGACAGACTTCTTGGTGAAGGCAGATACGGGTTGTGCTTTTTGGCCAGATCCGAAAATGGCAGTACAGTTGTTATTAAAAAATATAAAAAAGGACTAAGGAAAAATAATATTCCAGACTGCATTGATGAAGCGGTAATTCTCTCACAGCTTAAGGATGAGCGAATTCCTGAGTTTTTGGGGGTTATCAATGAAAAAGGCTTTTACGGGTTTGTTTTGGAGTATAAGAATGGATGTACCGTAAAAGACCTGCTTTTTAAGCATAGCCACAAATTCTCGGGAGAAGAATTTTATCATATTGGAATCCAGCTCATAGATATCATAAAGTATCTTCATGACAATGGCATTGTCCATCGGGATATCCGAATCCCCAATGTTGTTATAGACCAAGGGAAGGTATATCTGATTGACTTTGGACTGGCAAGGTGGGCGGAGAAAACGGCTCCTTATGATTTGGATTTTACGTACTTAGGAGACTTTTTCCTGTATTTGCTATATTCTTCTTTTGAAAAAACAACAAAAAGAAAACCCTGGGCTCAAGAATTACCATGGTATGACGAAATATCTTTGACACAGGAGCAAAAAGTTTTTTTAAGAAGACTATTTGGCTTGGAAACACAATATGAGAGCATACATGATATAGAAACTGATTTTGTAAAAGTTTTTATGAACGTAAAGCAAAATAATTCCGTTTAAAAACTTCTTTAAGATAGTTTAGAATGATAGATGAAGATTATTTAAATTGAAGCGTTATTCTGTTCGAGCGTTGAATAAACATAGCTCCATATAAACAGGTAATTGACAAAGTCATTACATCCATAATAGAATATCGGTAAGCTTCCAAGACTGGCGGACATATGGGTTTAACCATAAGGGATTGGAAGAGTTCAAACGTCGACCGCCTGGGCAGTATAAATATTGTCCAGGTTTTTTTATTTTCTGAGTCACCCTCATAAAATTCAGAACCTGACAGATTAGGAGGGTTAAAATGATGAATAATACAGGATGGGGAAACTTTAAAGGCGGCAGATGGCAGCAGGAAATTGATGTCAGGGACTTTATACAAGCAAATTACCAGCCTTATAAAGGAGATGAAACTTTTTTAACGGAGGTAACGGATCGGACGCGGCATATCCTGGAGAAGCTTTCAAGGCTGCAAAAGCTTGAGAGGGAATTCGGCGGTGTGCTGGATATTGATACCTCGACGGTTTCTTCATTGCTAAGCTATGCGCCGGGCTATCTGGACAAGGAAAAGGAACTCATCGTTGGCATTCAGACCAATAGGCCGTTAAAGAGAGGAGTCAACCCCTTTGGCGGGATCAATATGGCCAGAAAGGCCTGCAAGGCCTATGGCTATACCATGGATGAAAAAATCGAAAGGGAGTTTTTTTACAAGACGACTCACAATGACGGCGTTTTCCGTGTTTACACCGTTGAAATGAAGGAAGCCCGCAAAAGCGGAGTCATTACCGGATTGCCGGATGCCTATGGAAGGGGAAGGATTATCGGAGACTACAGGCGGGTAGCATTATACGGAGTCGACAGGCTGATTGCAGGAAAAAAAGAAGATAAGCGCAAAAAGGGTCAGTTACTGATGGACATGGAGAATATCAAAGTAAGCGAGGAATTGTACAAGCAGATCGATTTTTTAGAAAAGCTCAAAAAGATGGCGGAGCTTTATGGTTTCGATATATCCCAACCAGCCGTAGATTTTAAAGAGGCGGTTCAGTGGTTATATTTTGGCTATCTTGGCGCGATTAAGGAGCAGAACGGCGCCGCCATGTCCCTGGGAAGGGTCAGCACATTTCTGGATATCTATGCTCAGCGGGATATTGATCAGCAAAGATTGACCGAACAGCAGGTCCAGGAGATCATAGACGATTTTATCATTAAACTGAGAATGGCCCGGCATCTTCGGACACCAGAATACAATGAGCTTTTTGCCGGGGATCCCATGTGGATCACGGAGGCTATCGGAGGTATGGGCGAGGACGGAAGGACGCTGGTTACTAAAATGTCCTACCGTTTCTTGCATACGCTATATAGTCTGGGACTGGCACCCGAGCCTAACCTGACTGTGCTGTGGTCCGCGGCGCTGCCGGAGGCTTTTAAACGTTATTGCGCCAAGGTGTCTATCGATACCGACTCTATACAGTATGAGAACGACGATGTAATGCGTCCATTATATGGGGATGACTATGGGATCGCCTGTTGCGTATCGGCGATGAAGATAGGCAAGCAAATGCAGTATTTCGGAGCACGCTGCAACCTGCCAAAGATGTTGCTTATGGCTTTAAACGGCGGAAGGGATGAAATCACCGGCAAACAGGTCGGGCCTGTATCCGAAGGGGTTAAAGACGGTTTACTGGAATACGGGGATGTCATGAAGCAGTTCGCTTTTTATCAGGGATGGCTCGCCAGGCTGTATGTCAATACCATGAATGTCATCCATTATATGCATGATCAGTATGCCTACGAAAAGCTGCAGATGGCATTGCATGACACGGATGTTGAACGCTTTATGGCTTTCGGAATCGCCGGACTTTCCGTAACCGCAGATTCTTTGAGCGCGATCAGGTATGCCAAAGTCCGGGCAGTCAGAAACGAAAAAGGCCTGATCCAGGACTTTGAAATAGATGGAGAATACCCGCGGTTTGGCAATGATGACGACCGTGTGGACTCGATTGCTGCAGAGCTAACAGAGGATTTTATCGGGGAACTGAGAAAGACGCCTGCTTACAGGAACGCCGTACACACCCTTTCGGTGCTGACAATTACCTCCAATGTGGTCTACGGCAAAAAGACAGGTGCAACCCCGGACGGAAGGAAAAAGGGCGAAGCTTTTGCTCCCGGTGCTAATCCGATGCACAACAGAGAGGCAAACGGGGCGCTTGCATCATTGAATTCTGTTTCAAAGCTTCCGTATGAAGCCTGCCGGGACGGGATATCCTGTACTTTTTCCATAACTCCTTCCACCATCGGCAAGAACTGTGAGGAACAGAAGAGCAACCTGGTAGCGGTCTTAGACGGCTATTTTGATATGAAGGCCCATCACATCAATGTTAACGTTTTGAACCGTGAACAACTGATTGACGCTATGGAGCATCCGGAACGTTATCCCAACCTGACGATACGCGTATCGGGTTATGCAGTCAACTTCAACAAGCTAAGCCGCCAGCAGCAGCAGGAGGTCATCAGCAGGACCTACCATGAAAGGCTATGAGGCAGTAAGTAGATGAGCGGCAAGACGGAAGAGATAGAAAAGACGGGAAGGATACACTCCATTGAGACCCTTGGAGGAGCGGATGGACCTGGATTGAGAATGATTATTTTCATGCAGGGATGCCCGTTACGCTGTATCTATTGCCATAATCCCGATACTTGGGACAGGAATGGGGGAAGGGAGTTCACTGTGGAAGCTTTGGTGCAAAAAGCCATGCGGTATCGTTCCTACTTTGGCCGGGATGGTGGTGTCACACTTTCCGGCGGAGAGCCTCTTATGCAGCCAATTTTTGCTGCGGAATTGCTTAAACAGCTTAAAAAGGTCGGTATCAACACGGCTCTGGATACTGCCGGCACAATACCGTCGGAGGAGGTAGCCGAGGTGCTGGCAAATACCGACACGGTCCTGCTGGATATCAAAATGCCGGATCAAGAGCGGTATGATCAATATATCGGAGGCAGTCTAAGTACGACAATGGAGTTTCTGCATGCAGCTTCCGCGGCAGGCTGCCGGATATGGATACGGCATGTGGTAATACCGGGCATCAACGACAAGAAAGATGATATCGTTAGCCTGTGCAGTCTTATTCATGATAGCGGAGTAGCAGTAGAACGATTGGAGCTGTTGCCTTATCACAAGATGGGGATCGAAAAATACAAGCTGATGGGACTGTCATACCGGCTGGCTGATGTTCAGGAGCTGGAAGAAGGAAAGCTTACCGAGCTGCTGGGGTATTGTTCCGAAAATAGGGGTTTATACAGTTGATGTATAAAATAATATTAAACAACAAATAAATAAGGTGTTTTATTGATACAATAAATTTGCTATATAGAATAAGGAGATTACAATTGTGCCAATTTTTTTGTTGCATCCGTTCTATGCTGTGACTTTTATTTTGCTCTTAATCGTTATTGTGCCTAAAAAAGATATTCAACGATTGTCTTTGTTCGGTGTTGTTTTAGGTGGAATGATGGATTCTATCGTCCACGCTTTCGGGTATTTCACCGGACTATTTTACTGGACGAATTTTGGCCCTTTTGGCTTCATTGGTGTTCATCTTTTTGCCAATATTGCCTGGACCGCATTTTTCATTATTTATTTTTATTATTTACCAAGACAAAGGCCGTTTTATTACATTTCTATAGCAGCAGGAGTCTTCGCTTCGATCTTATACTATAATTTATTGCTTGATATAGGGATTTTCAAGGCTTCCAGCAGATTAATTCTGCCGCTGATCGGTTTTACGGTCTGGTTTTTCGTTGCCACCTGGGCATTTTTAAAATGGAGCCATTTTGTCGAGGATAAAAGCAGAGAGAAAATGTATCCCTACTAAGCATTGCGATTAAGCAATGCTTGCGGCTTTTTCATATTAATAATTCATTTTGTAAAGGGTGGGTGATTGGCCTTGGAAAATACCCATAATTTTTTTATCCCAAAAACCAATCTGATTGGCGTTGGGGCAATTAAGGATCTTCCTAATCAATTATTGTCCTGGAAACTAAGTAAAGCGTTAATCGTCACTGATAAGAATATGATAAAGCTTGGGTATGTTGAAAATATTGAAAAGATACTAAAGAGCCTATTTATTTCCTATGATATTTTTGACGGGATTTTACACCCCAATCCGACAGTATCTTTTGTCGAGGACGGATTAAGATATTTTAAACAGGGCTGGAATGTCTTTAAACGAGACTATAAATTAATTATATCTATCGGCGGCGGTACAAATCATGATTGTGCAAAAGCAATTGCTGCAGTCGCCGTAAATGGTGGCTCCATTATAGACTATGAAGGATATAACAAAATAACCAAACCGATGATCCCTCTTATTACAATCAACACAACGGCTGGTTCTGCAGCAGAAGTAACACATACAGCAATAGTCACTGACAATACAAGAAAGGTGAAAATGGTGATCACGTCAGCTTTATTGACACCATTTATATCCGTAAACGATCCGATTTTTATGACCACGATGCCCAAAGAAGTAACATCCAGTTCTGGAATTGATGTTGTCTCGCATGCGATAGAAGCGTTTGTTTCGACAGAAGCGTTCCCGATTACAGATGCTTTGGCTTTGGATGCATTGAGATTGTCATTTGAGTATTTACCGAGAGCATACGAGAATGGAAATGATTTGGAAGCCAGAGAGAAAATGATGTATGCAAATATTATGGCAGGGCTTGCTTTTAATAACGCAGGTCTGGGATATGTGCATGCAATGGCACATCAGCTGGGTGGTTTTTATAATGGGACTCATGGATTTAATAATGCTGCACTGCTGCCTCATGTTTTTAGATTCAATTCCACCGTGATACCGGAGCATCGGATTATGAAATTATGCGAAGCCATGGGGACTGTTACGCATAATAAGGAGCAAGCGATAAATATTATTATCGAATCGATTAAAAATCTGTCTTCTGTAATTGGTATTCCCGGAAAGCTATCTATGATGGGTCTTAAGGAAGGTGATATTGAAAAACTGGCGAACAATGCGATGAAAGACATTTGCACGTTAACTAACCCCAGACAGGGGTCAGCAGAAGATATCATAAATATCTACCAAGCTGCATTATAAAAGCAGAGTAGGAACTCTACTCTGCTGAGTTTTGAAGATTTTGACAATCTTCTTGTACAATATCACGACGGCGGTATGACAGACCCAATACCATCCGCCTCTTATTGTTTACGACAAAGATAACGAAGGTCATCTCGAAAGGGGTGGCTTTTTCCTTGCCATCACATGAGGAACCTCAAAAACGGATATGCCAGCAGAATTTTCAAAGTTACCTCTTTCGAATAAAAGTAGAATCAAGGTTTCTTAAGCTTCTTTGGTCTTGTCTAAACCAAACTGCTCTGCGTATTTGTTGTATAAGATTAGATCAAATCTGCCATTTTTTTCTGCTGATGGTTTTATGTCGATCAGAAACTGAAGTTTTTGTTTTTTCGATAAATAACTAAAATCATACCAAGTATATGGTTTCAAATTATTTTACCTCCTGAAATTCTACATCTAAAACGTTGGCTGCTAACACTGAATCTAATAAATCTGTTGCTGTCTCTTTAGTCATACATCTTACTTGCATCAGTTCACTGATAAATATATTACGGGCACCCTCCAACATTTTGGAATCTTCTTTTCCCAATTTACCAAGGAGGTTTTTTCGCGTTAAATCACGGATTATTTCTGTCCCTTTGAAAATATCGCCGCTTCTCATCTTTTTCGTATTTAAATCAGTGCAGTATTTCTGGTTTTTATAAAGCAGGGGATCAGTAATTCCCTCATTAAAATTTTCCAGAATCTCTTCAAAGATAGAGGATTCAACCAGCTTCCGGATGCCAAAGCTTTCAGCTTTATCCTGGGGAATCATCATTTGCATCCTGGTTTGGGGTACGTTGACAATATAGTAAATTCTTTTTTTCCCCAAGATTTCTTTTTCTTCAATAGCTTCAATAGTTCCGACTCCATGCATAGGATAGACAATCTGATCACCAACTTGGAACATATATTCACCTCCCTGAGTCAGTAGCTCATTAAGCATATCATAAAAAATGATATATAGCAAATCAATTATTTTATCATTTATAAAAATGTATGTCAATGATTATTATCAATGAATTAATGGTTAATAAATTAATAAGCTTCATTTGTAAAATAAAGCTTATTAATATCCATAAACGTTTTTTATAAAATCGTAAAAGGTTGAAAAAATTATACGTTCAAAAATATCCTTATGAGCTGCTTATGGACTAAGAAGACCTGAAATAAAAAAGCCTCCCTAGTGTGTGTACTAGGAAGGCTTCTTTCAAATACTTACCAATTATTTCGTGTGCGTGGTTGATAACAATCACGACAATAAACCGGTTTGTCACCTGAGGGTTGGAAAGGGACTTGAGTTTCTTTTCCACAAGTAGCACAGACGGCCGGGAACATTTCTCGTTGCGGACGACCATATTGGTTGTTGGATCTACCCTGTGCCTTTCTCGCAGAGCGGCATTCCGGACATCTGCCAGGTTCATTGGTAAATCCCTTTTCTGCGTAGAATTCTTGTTCGGAAACGGAGAAGGAAAACTCATTTCCACAGTCCTTACAGGTTAAAACCTTGTCTTCAAACATAAAAAAACCTCCAAAATATATTACCCGCTTTATGGGAAGAATTCATAGCTTCCCAGAGCTTTAGGCAATGGAGAGGTTATTAGTAAATCCACAAAATGAACGAGCTGCTTTAGTATAACTGGAATGAAAGTATATGTCAAAGGAATATTTTAAATATAGCAAGTTTTGGTAGTTTTTTTTTGGTTCTTTGGTATTTTTAAAGAAAAAATCAGCGGAATTTTTATCAATAACTAATTTTTAATATATCCTTAATCAAATATTCCACGCCTTTGACTGGACTGGGTATTTTGACATCTGCTGCTTGTAATAGAGCCAGTATAAACGCTGACACAAAAAGGACCGAAAAGACGGTAAGTTCCCGCCAGTGCTTGTTTCTGACAAGAGCAGGGACTTCAAATAATCCTATGGCGACGAAAGTTATCGTTAATAAAAAAATCATGGCCGTTTCCTTTTCTGTTATTTTGGTAATTTTCGTATTTTTGCTACAAGCAATGTTAATACAGGCAAAGACTCAAACGTAAGGGTGAAAAAAGGCCCTGACCTAGCTCCAAAATCAACGTTTTGTGTCAAATAATCAAATGACAGAATACATAAACTAACAATGATACTTCCGATCGGAAGTACCAGTGGCCTATAGGACCGTAAATTGAATAATCGGGCTATCCCTAATACCGTGCCATAATACATAACAGTTACTTTTATGAACATTGCAATTAATAATAAAGTAATAACAAGCATTTCCAGCCTGGTTATGATTTCTGCCAGGTCTATCAGGCGTACTGATTCAATCGAAGGGGAAACCATAATCGTCGATGTTATTCCCAGCACAGCTGTATTGCGAACTGTATCAATTAATATGCTGGCCCCCCCAATGATTAATCCTAGGATAACAGACTTTTTTGCTTCTACTCCCTTGTTCACATAGGGGAATAGCATGAGGAAAACCATGATTTCACAAAAAGGAAGGGTCAGCATGATATGTGTACCCTGAATGAAATCCCTCCGGGGAAGATCAAAAAACGGTAGGAAATTGGTTAGTTCCATGTCTTTCAGCAGTAGAACGAAAGTTATTAGGATTACAATTATGATGACCATGACAAATATAACACCGGTCCGGGCGAGGATCTCTATTCCATTGCGGACTGCCCAGGCGCAGATGAAAGCAAATAGAATACATATGATAAACTTAGGAGTTTCCGGCATCATGTAATTCTTTATGATTTCGCCGACATAGGTTAACATAAAGCCTGCAATAGAGCAAAAAAACCAAATATACGAGGCGGAAAGTAGTTTGCCTAAATAGGGACCATAGATGATATGATTGATTTGTATCAGATCCTTGCCGGGAAATTTTCTCGCTAAGGCAACATAGGCCATGGCAAAGGGAACGCTTGCAGCCAATCCAGATAAAACAACCAGCCAAGTATACTGCTTGGTAATAACATTCGTAAATGCAACCACCAAAACAGAACCCTGGACATATCCTGCGACTAAAAACATCAACTGTGAACTTGATATGATTCCTTTTTCAAGCCTCATGAATTACTCCTTGGCAGGTACGGCAGGAGCGCTGATATTGCCTGTACTGCGTAGCTTAGTATCGATATTTAATGCTACTTCAATGTCCGGAAAGACCTCGTCCCATTTCATCTTCAGTTTCTTCCACTCGGAGGGGTATTTCCAATAGACTGAATCACCAAAACCAAATACATCTGAATTGAGATCCTTGGCCGTTTTTAAAGCAGCTATGATTTCCTTTCTGATTTCAGCGGATAGTTCTTTTTCCAGAGAGGCAACAGTGATTGATGATGTTATGTTTTCTGAACCACTCTGGCTATTGACGATCCCTTCCGCTTTGATATCTATCTTTATCAGAATCGTGTCATCTTTGATGACAGGTGTCATTTTGCTTTTTGCAAGCGTAATCTCTAAGCTCACTGTACCATCACCGCTAGGGACAGCTACATCAATCATTCCGCCTTTTACTTTGTTAATAACCCATAGCAGTCCGCGCGTTTCACGTTTATTCAGTTCACCAACCAATTTATCATGCTTAAAAACTGCTGTTCCAAAGACCTCCACTGTTTTTTTATTTCCGTCGCCGGTCACTCTAATCAGAGGGGCGATGGGGGCTGTGGTCTTGCTCATTAAACGACGAATAAAATCGATTAACCTAACTGTTGGCGATTCAGACGTTATCTTTTGAGTTTCAACTAATTTTGCAATGTTAATTGCCGGCAACTTCTCTAATTCAGGCGAAACATCAAGTACCTCACTTGCTTGGTCTTCGGAGACCACGAGCAAAACATTAAAACGAGTCTCACTATCTCGTATAAACGCATCTATATATGGTTGTATTCCTTCCTCAGCCAACTTTCTCTCAAACATCAGAACCTGATTATGCGGGAAATACAACCTGTGGCTGGATTCATGACTAAAATCTCTGATAATCTCAGAGGCAACATATCCTGTTTTCTTTATGTTCCAGTAAGCGTTTTCCCCACTCTCACCGCTCTTACTTTTAGTAGAAGCAGATTTTAGTTCACCCGGTTTTACAACTTGTGTCGTCAATTGTATTTCTCCGGGCTTCTCGGCTTTATCTAAACCTACGCCTACGACGAACGATAAAGAATTTAACTCATGGCGGCTCCAGCAACCGCTTAGGGGCAAAATTAACATGAAACATACTATGATTTTCATAATGGAACCCATACGATTTTTCATCAATTGCCTCTTGTTTTCAACGTTATTCAAGCCGGTCTAACTCTTGTCTTCTTCTGACGGATGGCTGGGTTTTAATCTGAACTCCTGGCGTTCAGGGTCATGCCAGCCTATCGTTCTAGGGCGGGTAAACATTGCCCAAACAGGTACCCTGATGAATGTATCTTTCAAGTCTTGCGTACTGAGAGGAGCGAAAGGTGATAAATAGGGGGTTCCAAAAGATCTTAAGGAAGCCAGGTGAATAAATGTCCCCATTAATCCAAGTGCAATCCCAAACCCTCCCATTGCCCCGGCTAGGAGAACAAGAATTAATCGTAAGATACTACCGGAATCTGTTTGGGAAGGAACCACAAAACTACAAATTGCTGTCAAAGCTATCACGATAACCATAGGCTCTCCGATTATTCCGGCACCTACAGCAGCTTCGCCAATAACCAAAGCCCCCACAATGCTGACCGCTTGACCAATAGGACGGGGCAAGCGAACCCCGGCCTCCCTGAGAATTTCAAATGTTGTTCCCATAATGAGTGCTTCTGCCATTGCAGGAAAAGGAACGCCCTCCTCGGATGCAGCCATGGTAAAAAGTAAGGAAGTAGGAATCAATTCTTGGTGAAAAGTTGTTAAAGCAACATAGATTGCCGGAGACGTAATGCTAATCAGAAAAGCTAAAAGCCTGAGGAGTCTAACCACGCTTGCAAAATAAGGCCGGGAATAGTAATCTTCAGCGCTTTGGAAACTTTCAATAAAAACCATTGGAACGCTAAGCACAAAGGGAGTCCCGTCAACAAAAATGGCCGCCCTTCCTTCTAAGATTTTTGCTGCGACAAGATCTGGTTTTTCACTGTTAGCAACTGTGGAGAAAATAGAAAAAGGAGCATCCTCAATGAACTGCTCGATATACCCTGATTCCAGAATTGCATCTGTCTTAATTCTTTGAAGACGCCGTTGAATTTCTTTGATGAGCTGTGGATTAACGAGATCTTTTAAATAGGCAACACAAACGATAGTCTTGGTTCGTTCACCTATTTTCATTGTTTCCAGAGTTAAATTAGGGTTTTTTATTTTACGACGCAACAGGGTTGTATTGGTAAGCAAATTTTCGGTAAAGCCTTCCCTCGGACCCCGAACAACGGATTCTGTTTTGGGTTCGTCCACGCCACGGGTTTCCCAACCTTCGGTGCCAATGACTAAAGCTTCTTTTGAGCCATCAATCAGTAGAATTGTTTTTCCGGACAAACAGCCGTCTACGACGTCATTGATCGTAGAAACTTTTTGAACCATTCCCACTGTAAGCAGCGTTGTCTGAATAATACTCATATTATTCAGTAATGATGTATCTTGTCTGGAGCTTAACCGGATGTCGTACATCAATGGTTTTATAATACTTTCGTTAATTATGGCTGTATCCGTCATCCCGGATAAGAAGATGATCGCACCACGTGTAAGTCCCTGATCACCAAAGTTAAATTCACGCATATTAAGATCATAGCTATTTCCGAACACACCTTTTAGAGCAGTAAGGTTTTTGTTCAGATTGTCGAAAAGGTTAGATTGAGAATTCCCTGAATGATTGGCGTCAGTGCCGTTATGATTTGCCAATTGCCAAAAACGCAGTTTAGAATGAATGGAGCGGAACATACTGCTTTCATCCTTCCACTTTGAACCTAACCTTACGTAGTATTTCCCGTTAGGAATGAAGTTATTTATGAATACTGTTTTGGATTCAAAGATTGGCTGAGCACGTAAGATTTGCGAACTGGGATATGGAATGGGATGAAACGGCGATATGTGTTATCCCTACTTGTAACCGATATTACAATGTGTTAGCATTGACGTAAGGGATGTTACAAAGGGAGCTGGGGCGATGGAGATCGCTCTTTTTAATGAGAAAAGAAAATGAGCAATAACAATAAGATCCGGGAAAAGAAGATCTTAGGCATAGAGAAGAACATCTTTTTTGTAGGCCTGACAAGCTTTTTAACGGATACGACGACGAAAATGATTTATTCTGTAATGCCGTTATTTTTAATGTCCTTGGGAGCAACTAAAACGGAGCTCTCTTTGATTGAAGGGATTGCGGAGAGTACGGCATCCGTGCTTAAAGCGTTATCCGGCTGGTGGAGTGACAAGATCAGAAAGAATAAGCCATTCATGGTCATAGGGTATGCTTTCACGGCAGTTCTTTCACCCATGTTTTCGATGGTAACCTCGCCGCTGCAGGTTCTGCTTATCAGATTTACCGAGCGGGTTGGCAAAGGTATCCGTACAGCGCCAAGAGACAGCCTGATCGCCGCGGCCTCTGAAGACGGCAGCAAAGGCAAAAACTTTGGCTTTCATAAAGCGATGGATAACAGCGGGGCAATCGTTGGACCGCTCCTGGCAGCAGGAATCCTGCTGTTGTTTCCAAATGATTACCGGCTGGTATTTCTTATAGCAGCCATCCCAGGCTTGCTGGGACTGATAAACATTATATGCTTTGTGAAGGAAGCAAAATCGGAGAAGATGGAACCGCTTGGAAAAATTACATTGAAGGACTTCCCGAAAAAGTACTATGCCTTTCTTGGAATCATCTTTATCTTTACGATGGGAAATTCAACCGATGCGCTTCTTTTGGTCAAAGCCAGTGATATCGGGATCAAAGACTCCTTGATTCCGATGATCTATCTGATCTTTTACGCAGTGTCAGCGCTCTTCTCCGTACCGGCCGGCATGCTGTCAGATAAAATCGGCAGAGAAAGACTGATTATTTTTGGCTATCTGCTGTATTCAATCCTGTATTTCGGATTTGGTAGAACAAACAGCGGAACCGTAGTGGTATTGCTTTTTGCGTTGTACGGACTTTACAGCGCAGCCACTGACGGCGTACAGAAGGCATTGGTGTCTGATTTGGTTGATAAGGACAAACGGGGGACAGGACTGGGCATATATAACAGCCTTGTGGGTATTACGCTTCTTCCGGCCAGTGTCATAGCAGGTTTGCTTTATGATCATGTCAATTACAGCGTGCCATTTTACTATGGCTCTGTGATGGCTCTGATTGCTGCGCTGTTCATGATTATCTTTTATCGGAAAGGGTTAAGGCATCTTCAAAACTGATGTTTAGTTCTAACTTAAGCGGAAAAAGTTAAATATAACAGAACAACATTCAGCGAGACAATAAGACTTACGATCACAGCACCGGCAGCATTAGTGATTTTGCGGTTTGTCATTTCACCCATAATGTCCCGGCGTTTAGTGATCAGAAGCAGCGGAATGATTGCTGCCGGCAGAGCAAAGCTTAAGGTAACCTGGCTCATAATCAGCATCTTCATCGGGTTAAAGCCGAGCCACAGGAGAATGATGGCCGGAACCATGGTGATTGCCCGCCGGATATTGACCGGAATATCCAGACCGATGAATCCCTTCAGCATGCATTCCCCGGCCATAGCGCCAACGGTGGATGAGGAAAGGCCTGAAGCAAGCAGCGCCAGACCAAAAGCACCGCTGGATAAACTGCCAAGCAGCGGCGTCAGGGACTTGTGCGCCTGTTCGATGGAGTCGACGGGGCCCTGGTTAAAAAAAACGGCTGCAGCGATAATAACCATTGCAGCGTTGACGAGAAACGCGATGTTCATGGCAAAGGCGATATCCAAGCATTCCATTCGGAAATGCTTTTTTGCTTCGGCCAAATCATCGGAGGTACGTCTTGCTTTCATCAAGTCCGAATGGAGATAAATGACGTGAGGCATAACGGTCGCGCCCAACATGCCGACGGCCACCAGAATGCTTTCCGGACCTAGGCTAGGAACCAAGGTGTGCAAAGCGACCGCGGACCAATCCGGGTCAGCCAGGAACAGCTCGAGACAATACGAGGCCCCGATGACAGCCACCAGACTGATGATAATTCTCTCAACCATATGCTGGCCGAAACGCCGCAAATAAACAATGACGAAGGTCAGACATACGGTTATCAGGCCTGCTGTCACGAGCGGTATGCCGAAAAGTAGGTACAGGCCAAGCGTCGAGCCCAGGAACTCTGCCATATACGTTGCGATGACGGCAAATAGCATGATGATCCAAAGTGAAAAATTTACCGGTCTGGAGAAAACACGCCCGCACTGCGTAGCCAGATCAACACCGGTGACAATGCCGAGCTTCGCCGACAGTGTTTGCAGGAAAATCGCCATCAGGTTGCTCCATAAGACAACCCAAACAAGATTGTAATTGAAATTGGAACCTGCGCTGATGTTGGTGGCAAAGTTGCCGGGGTCAATATAGGCGACACTCACGATGAAGGCCGGACCCAGATATTTCAGCGTGTCTTTGATCTTTTCCAGCCAGGTATTTTTAGGCAAAGGTAATGTTAATGAAGTTTGAACAAGGTTGATTTCTTTGCTCATTGTTATAATCCTCCGCTTATTTCTAATGAACTGTCATATGAGGCAAGAAAATGATATAGGTATAGAACGAAGCAGTACACATAGATGTGAATCTACTGTGATACGGCTGAATCATTCTTTCTTAAATAGCGATAAGCATTTAGTTAGGTGGACGCTAACAAATATCAGTAACTTCAGGTGAAGCAAAGGAGTGGGGAAGATGCTTTCACCGAGCCTGGAAGATTACTTGGAGGAAATTTATCGCTTTTCGCTGTCACTTGATGAAGTTCGAGTCACGGATATAAGTAATAGGCTTCAAGTCGCTTTGCCTTCCGTAACGAAAGCTCTCTACAGACTGCGAGACTCTGACTATATAAAGTACGAACCGTATGGCGAAATCAAGCTTACGGATAAAGGAAAAGAGTATGGGTTTTACCTGGTTGCCAGGAATCAGCTGCTGCAGGAATTTCTTTCGCTGATATGTAGCAAATGCAATATTGCTGCTGAGGCTGAAGCAATGGAACACTACCTTTCAATTGCATCGATTGATGCGATAAAAACGCTGGTGGAGTTCATGAAAAGCAATACGTCCTGGAAACAGGATTTTGACGACTTTGTTCTGCGTCATACAAGGGAGAAATAACTGTAGGTATTCTCTGCAGGTTAGCCGAAGCTAACTTTAACGAGTGATTCTAAAACAGAATATGTTGGGGAAGAAAAAAGTGTGCATCACATAATAAACAACACCCCGGATGTTAGACGGGGTGCCTGTCTGATTAATATGGTTTGCAATTATGATATCAAGTGAGCCTGTGTCAATTTCTTGTTGGGCAGGCTTACTTTTGTGCGTTTTAACTCACAATCCTGTAATACACCCGGGCCGTCAACGCATAGACAACCCCGTAAATCAAGCCGAAGACCAGGATAGTACCGATTGTACAGCCGATGAACAGCGGGATATTTGTAAGATTTAACACTGCGAGCAGCTTGGTGATCATTTTAAAAGCGGCTAGGATGTGGATGCCGGCCATCAAGATCGGCAGAAAAAAGACCATCACAATCTGGCTGCTGATCGCGTGTTTAACCTCACTGCGGCTTAAACCCACTTTCTGCATGATTTCAAAACGTTCCTTATCGTCATATCCTTCCGAGATCTGTTTGTAATAGATGATCAATACCGTCGCCATCAGGAAAAGCGTGCCGAGGAACAGGCCCAGGAAAAGAAACCCGCCATACAGGGCATAAAAGTCACTGGCAGCTGCCTGCTTACACTCCATTGTACTGAGGTGGTCGATGTACTCCCCAGTGTACGCTGCGGCGGATTCAGAGGGCAGCGGTTTATTCAGCACTGCTTTGATCGCGTCATAGCAGACTAGTTTTTCTTCGTCGGTACCGTCCAGATTAAAGGAGATCTCCCCCCTGATCGAGCTTGCCCAGTCGCCATAGGCGGTTTTTTGCTGGGTATAAAGCTGGTTTAGCACTGTATCGTCACTGACTACCATAAAATAACCGTCGACAAGCCTGGCGTTGAACTGACCGGTGATCGGGATGCTGTTTAGATGTTCTCTGACTCGGAAACTCTGATTAAACAGGCTGAAAGATTCACCGATTTGCCCGCCATTGCTGTAGACTAGCACCTCATCGGCAGCAAGCGTGACCGTTCTGCCGGTCAGATGTTCATATTCAGTAGCAGTGATAAAGCACAGTTCCGAGGCGTCGGAGCTACTGACATAGTTATTGGTATCCGTGGCAAAGGTATTCCCGTCCCTACTCACGGCGAAGGACAGTGCGGTATAATTGGTTAATTTGCTGAGTGAGCGGCCCTGCTCACTTGCGGTGTCCTGAAGCTGGCGGAGTCTGTTTTCCATTTCTCCGTCAGTAGGATTCTTGAAGCCGACGGATATATCGGTTGGGAAGCGGTTGTCGAGCATATTTTCCATGCCGCTGTACAGGGAGACGGTGGTGGAAACCATGATTAGGACCATGGTTGAAAGAATGCAAATATTGGCCAGCCCTACGGCGTTTTGTTTCATGCGGTAAATCATCCCGGATACAGCAATGAAATGTTTCGTCTGATAGTAAAAATGTTTATTATTGCGCAGAAGCTTTAAGAGTGCGATGCTGCCTGCAGTAAACAGGCAGTAGGTGCCGACAATGACCAGCACGACGGCAATAAAAAATAGCGAGATAGCAGACAACGGAGACTCTGTCACGATTGCAATCGTATAGCCTGCTCCAAGAGTCAGGATCCCGAGGATTGCCAGTATCCACTTGGTCTTGGGTTCCCGTTCGCCCGTCTGACTGCCGTGAAGTAGCTCGATCGGTTTGGCCAGTCTGATCTGCATCAGGTTAAAAAGCAGGGTGGCCAGAAAGATGCCGAAAAACAGTAAGACAGACACCAGTAGGGAAGCACTGCTTACGGAAAATCCCCACGGTATGGTGAATTTAAGCATCTCAAACAAAATAAGTATGATGAGCTTGCTCAGCAGGATGCCGAGGGACAGACCGAGGACAAGGCTGACTGCAGCGACGATAAACGTCTCAAATAACAGGACCCAGGCAATATGCCGCTTTTCCATGCCGAGAATATTATACAGTCCAAGTTCCTTTTTACGGCGTTTCATCAAAAAGCTGTTTGTATAGAACAGGAAGATTGCAGCAAAGATTCCGACGACGATACTGCCAAAAAATAAGATTTCCTTCAGTGATCCAGCCCCGAGCATATTGTTAAGACTGCTGTTGGTGGCGATATAACGCATAATATAAAACATGGCGACGGTGATAATGCAGGTTAGCAGATAGGGCAGATAAAACTTGCCGTTTTTCTGAATGTTGAGGAAAGCCAACTTCGGATAAAAAGTGCGTTTACGCATAGCGTTCACCACCCGTGGCTATCATGGTGAGCGTGTCCGAGATTTTCTGGTACATCTCGTCATAGGTCTGGGATGCCTTGTAGAGCTGGTGGAATACTTCACCGTCCTTGATAAACAGTACCCGTTTAGCATGGCTGGCTGCTTTGACACTGTGCGTCACCAGCAGGATCGTCTGGTCGTCATCGTTGATCTCATTAAAAAACTGGAGCAGACCGTCGGTGGCGTGAGAATCGAGTGCTCCGGTCGGCTCATCAGCAAGGATCAGCTGGGGATTTGTAATCAGCGCCCGGGCCACGGCAGCGCGCTGTTTCTGTCCGCCGGATACCTCATACGGGAATTTGCTGAGGATATCGGTGATGTGCAGTTTCCGGGCAATTGGCTCCAGACGGAGGCTCATCTCTTCAAAGGATTTACCAGAAAGAACCAGTGGGAGAAAAATATTGTCCTGCAGGGAAAACGTATCGAGCAGGTTAAAGTCCTGGAACACAAAACCGAGGTTGTCCCGGCGGAAAGCCGAGATCTCACTTTCCCTGATTGTTACAGTGTTCCTGCCATTCAGCAGCACCTCGCCGCTTGTCGGCTTATCCAGCGCGGCAAGGATATTCAAAAGCGTGGTTTTGCCGGAACCGGACTCACCCATAATAGCAACATATTCGCCTTGTTCCACCGAGAACGATACATTGGCAAGGGCCTGGACCTGGGTGCCGCCAAAGCGCGTCGTGTATATCTTCTTCAGGTTGCTGACACTTAAAAGAGACATGAGAATTCCTCCTGTATAGTTAAATTAACCCTCCAGTACCTTGTTATTACAAGAAATCTGACGACTGGATATATAAGATTTAGGGTCGACATGGTACTAGTACTACAATAACAAAAAGAGGAAATGCCAGCCATCGATTTGGCTTTCATTTCCCCGGCTAATCTTACCGTTTTGTAAGGTTTGAGTGATCAAACATCTATTTTTCTGTCTACTCAGCAAAAAAATCAATACTATCCAGTTTGATTTTGACAGAAGTCCCTTTACCCACCTCAGATTCAATCTCAATTCCATGCCCGAGCTTGGTCAGAATACGCTGGCAGAGATACAGCCCGATACCGGTAGATTTTTTGTCTTGCCTGCCGTTGTAGCCGGTAAAGCCTTTTTCAAACACCCGCGGCAGATCCTCTGGCTGGATGCCGATGCCTGTGTCCGCGATAAGCAGTGTCTGGTCCTCGGTATAAATGGAGATTTTCCCTTCCTTTGTATATTTCAGGCTGTTGGAAAGCAATTGTTCAAGCACAAATACGAGCCACTTTTCGTCCGTCAGTACAGTCAGGTCGCTCTGCGTAAAATCGAGCGGTATTTTCTTCAGGATGAACAGCTTTGCGTACCGGCGCGCCGCCTGGCGGATAATTTCGTCTAAGTCATATTTTTTCAGCACAAAGTCAGAAGAGTCACTGTCCAGTCGTAGATAGTACAGGACCATTTCAACATACTGCTCAATTTTGAACAGCTCCATGGAGAGCTCCGCTTTCTGGGGCGGGTTTCCGGACTGAAGCAGCAGCTGCATCGCGGCAATCGGCGTCTTGATCTGGTGAGCCCACAGTGTATAATAGTCGGTCAGGTCGCTCTTGATGCTGTCGGCCTGGGAGATCCG
This sequence comes from Dehalobacter sp. DCA, assembly GCF_000305775.1. NCBI lineage: Bacteria > Bacillati > Bacillota > Clostridia > Eubacteriales > Desulfitobacteriaceae > Dehalobacter > Dehalobacter sp. DCA. The sequence goes on along the minus strand of NC_018866.1, from coordinate 2,305,159 downwards.
CAGCATGCGGTCGGTATGGACCGCTTGGAGAAGAGCCTGGTAATCCTGCTCGAGCAAATCGCGCGGGGCAGGCAGGCCGTCCACGCTCAGGGTGATGCGGCTCAGCATATCATGCAGGGTTTTATGGCGTCTGAAGTACCGGAAGAAGCCGGCCACAGCAAAAATCAGACCGGTAAAGACACAGAGCAGGGCAGCATAGGCAACAGCCTCTATAGGCAAAGCATAAAGAGAAAAAACAGTGGCAAATACGGCTGCAAACAGGCCAAAAAGAGCAATGGTCCCGAGGTGATGTTGCAGATAATTTAACAAAATATTTGGTTTCGTGCAATTCCTATTTGATTCACGCATACGTACTCCATGAGACTAATTTCATAATTATGAAACTTATGAAACCAAATGATGGATTCTTTGCTGATTATGGCACCAGATAGCCAAGCCCTTTTTTTGTTGTAATAAAGTCGGAAAGACCGGCCGCTTCGAGTTTTTTGCGCAGACGCGTCATATTCACGGTCAGCGTATTCTCGTCGACAAAGCTGTTGGTCTCCCAGAGCCGCAGCATAATCGTGTCGCGGCTGACGGCCTTTCCTTTGTTCTCCATCAGCAGCTGCAGAATCTTATAGTCATTTTTGGTTAAGTCAATTTTTTCGCCGTTATACGTCAGGGTGGCATCGTTCATATTCAGGATGGCACCATGATGCACCAGAAGATGGCTTTGTCCGGAAAAATCATAGGTGCGGCGGAGCAGGGCCTGTACCTTGGCCGTTAGGACATCCAGGTCAAACGGCTTTGCAATAAAGTCATCGCCGCCCATATTCATGGCCATCACGATATTCATGTTGTCCGAGGTGGATGAGATAAAGATGATCGGGACTTTGGAAATCTTTCTGATCTCATTGCACCAATGGTAGCCATTGTAAAACGGCAGAGAGATATCTAACAGCACAAGCTGCGGATCATAATGGACAAACAGCGACAGGACGTCCTTGAAATCTGCGGCACATGCTGCTTCGCAGCCCCATGTTTCAATATGGTTTTTGATTGCCTTTGCAATGATGCTGTCATCCTCGACAATCAGGATTTTGTGCAACGTCGTCACCCACACTTTGCTAATAAGAGATTGATTGCATAATTTTCCTCAGTATACCATGTGTTCAAATGAAGCGGCAAGGTGAGTTGAACGCTTCTTGCTAAATCATCCTATCGGGCGTATGATAATGTTCTATAGAGAGCTATAAAAGCTAAACGATGAAGAGTTAAACGAATGAAAAGTCAGGGTGGTGGCGGCGTGCAGGATATTCGCGCCAGGGCTGCAAAGAAAACCGGAAAACTAAAAATCTTCTTTGGCTATGCCCCGGGTGTAGGAAAAACCTATGCGATGCTTGATGATGCCCGCAGCCAGCTGAAAAGCCGGGTAGATGTTGTCGTAGGTTATCTGGAGCCGCATACAGGTTCTGAAACCATTCAGCTGCTGGATGGGCTGCCGGCTTTGCCGCCGAAGACTGTTAACCATAAAAACCGATACCGCAAAGAATTTGATCTGGACGCCGCTTTGCAAAGAAAACCTGAGCTCCTGCTGGTTGATGTGCTGGCCCATAATAATGCAGATGGCATGCGGAACAAAAAACGCTATCAGGATATTGAAGAGCTGCTGAACGCCGGAATTGACGTCTACACCACAGTCAATGTGCAGCACATCGAAAGCCTGAGAGATCTTGTGCAGGATATCACGAAGGTTAATGAGCAGGACACGATTCCGGACTATATGTTTGACAGCGCCGATAAAGTCGAGCTGATCGATATTGAGCCGGACGAACTGATGAAACGCTATGCGGAAAAGAAATGTCCCTTAAGTCTTGAAAGCCTGCGCCTCCTGCGGGAGACCGCTATGCGCAAGGTTACGGATCGGATCGTTAATGAGAATCAAAATGAACAGCTCTTATCCGCAAAAACAGCTGGTATTAAGCTATTAGTCTGTATCAGTTCTTCTCCGTCGACCGCTAAATGCATCCGCTGGACGGCCAGATCGGCAGAGGCCTTTCATGCCCCGTGGACTGCTTTATATATCGAAGATATGGAAAGCAGATATTTTACGGAAGAAGAAAAGAAAAACGTCCAGGAGAATCTGGATCTGGCCGAGCTCTTAGGCGCAAAGATTGTGACGCTGAACGGACAAGGTCTGGCTTCCATCATCGCGGAATACGCCAGGCTTACCGGCATTACGAATATTGTCATTGGAAAAAGCAGAAATAAAAAGACGCTGAAAACATTATTTGATCCGGCACTTGAGGACAAGCTCATCGGGCTGCTGCCAAATATTGAAATTCATATCATCCCAAGCAGCGGGCCTCGAAGATCCTATCGCGAACCGCGACGGAAGCGGATCAGTAAGGATCTGTTCTTATCCTGGCCGGATATCTGGAAAACGATAGGGGTTCTGACTGGGGCGACCCTGCTTTCCTTTGGCCTTCGGGCGCTGGAATTTGGCAATCAAAATATTATCATGGTCTACATCTTGTCTGTGTTTTTTATTTCCAGACTCACCATGGGGTATGTATACGGCATTACTGCCTCGGTCTTAAGTGTACTTGTTTTTAACTTCTTTTTTGTTTCTCCACTTTTCTCGTTTTATGCCATCCAGACAGGCTATCCAGTCACTTTTGTGATTATGCTGGTTGTGGCTTTGATCACAAGTACGACGACTGTCCGCATTCAGACCCAGGCACGGCTCGCCGCGGAAAGAGAAGGGCGTACTGAGTTATTGTATGAGATTAATAAAAGGCTTTTAACGACCAGAGGACTTCAACATATTGTTACGCTGACCAACGAATATATTGTGAAGCTTTTTAAATGCTCGGCGGTTTTTTACACCCGGGATCAGTATGGGTCAGCAAACCTGCATCGTTCATCAAATCATCATGGTTCATCAGGTATCCTGACGCAATCCTCCGCAGAACCTGATGCTTCATTTCTGCTGTCGGAGCGCGAAAGCAAGGTTGTTCAATGGGTATTTGCCAATCAAAAACAGGCCGGCGTAGGAACAGATACACATACAGAAGCAGGCGCTTATTATATGCCGATCATTTCCCAAGGCGATGTGCTTGGCGTGGTTGGAATTTCATGTCTCAAAGGCAGATTAAGCCGTAATAACCGTCTGCTGCTAAAAATGATTATTTCCCAAGTCGCCATGGCTTTGGAACGGCAGTACCTGTCTGATGAACAACGGCAAATATTAATCGAATCAGAAAAAGAAAAAATGCGAAGCAATCTGCTGCGCGCAATTTCACACGATCTGAGGACCCCGCTGACCGGCATTCTCGGGGCGAGCTCAGCAATCCTTGAAAATGGTGATCATCTGGATAAAGAGACGCATATCCAACTGGTCTCGAACATCAAAGAAGATTCGCAATGGCTGATACGCATGGTCGAAAACTTATTGTCCGTGACCCGGATCAAGGAAGGAACCATGAATGTCGCCAAAACATTTGAGGCCGCTGAGGAGATCGTGGCTGAAGCGATCAGCAGAACCCGTCATCGATACCCGGACCGTAAAATAACGGTGCAGGTGCCTGAAGACCTTTTGTTGGTGCCGATGGATGGCAAGCTGATTGAGCAGGTTTTGATCAATTTGCTCGAAAATGCGGTCAAACATTCTCCGGATGACGCCGTGACCGCGGTGCGGGTGACAAAAGCCGGAGCTCAGGCTGTCTTTGAGGTTAGTGACAACGGACCAGGAGTTGCCGAAGAGGATTTCCCGTATTTATTTGAAAGTTATGTGCCCTGCGGCAAACGCAGCTCGGATTCAGCCCGCGGAATGGGAATCGGTCTGTCAATATGCATGTCGATTATCAAGGCTCACAATGGGAAAATGGAGGCTGCCAACAAAGAGCAGGGCGGTGCCGTATTCCGGTTCACACTGCCTCTGGAGGAGGAGAACATTTATGAGTAACAAATCTTTGCTCCTGATTGTCGAAGATGATGAAAAAATCTGCAACTTTATTTCGGCGATCCTGACTTCCAATGATTATCAGATTATCCGGACGGCCCGGGGGAAAGAAGCTGTCTCAATGGCGGCATCCTATTCGCCCGATTTGATCCTGCTCGATCTCGGTTTGCCGGATATGGACGGCGTGGAAGTGCTGCGTACGATCAGGCAGTGGAGTGGAATCCCGATCATCGTTGTGTCGGCCCGCGGACAGGAGCGGGAAAAAGTCGAAGCCCTGGATCTTGGTGCGGACGACTATCTGACAAAACCGTTTGGTACTTCCGAGCTGCTGGCCAGGATAAGAACCGGGATCCGTCATAGTCAAAAGAACGTCAGTGTCAGTTTCCCCGAATCAGAGAAGATGACAGTCGGCGATCTCGAGATAAACTATCAGAAAAGGCTTGTATCCATGGCCGGTAAAGAAATCCACCTTACACCGATTGAGTACAAGATCATCGTGCTGCTTTCCAAAAACACAGGGAAAGTACTGACCCACGATTTCATCATGAAGGAAATATGGGGACCTTACACCAATGAGATCCAAGCTCTCAGGGTCAATATGGCCAATATCCGCAGAAAGCTGGAAATCAACCCTGCAGAACCCAGGTATATTCTAACCGAGGTTGGGGTAGGATACCGAATGGTTGAGGAGATTTAGCCCGTACAAACGGGCTTTTTTTATTTACCATAATCTTTATACATTCTTTATATGAAGGGCATATATCTGAATTCTTTCTTTATGCCATCGGTGTTATAAATAGGTGTGCGAACGAAATTAACCTTTTTTGGTATATCATGAAGTATAAGTACTTCATAATATATCTCAGTGCAGCGAAGGCTGCCAACGGCCATGGATGGCAAGGAACGATTGCCAAAGGCTTGGCGCCAGCCAAGCTTTCTATAGGCATTATACGTACAGCAACTATTTTAATTGGATGGTGAAACATTTCATGGTATCTGCCCTTAAACGCTTCTTAATCGGGCGTCCCTTAAAATCAACGGAGCTTGGCGAACAGAAGTTGAACAAGAAGAAAGCCCTTGCGATTCTTTCTTCCGACGCTTTATCCTCGGTAGCGTACGGCCCGGAACAAATCCTGATCGTTCTCTTTACGGTCGGAACGGCAGCATTCTGGTATTCTGTTCCGATCGCGATCGGCGTTTTGGTTCTCTTAATCGCTTTAATCCTGTCGTACCGGCAGATCATTTTTGCTTATCCGCACGGCGGCGGAGCGTATGTCGTATCGAAGAACAACCTCGGCATGAATTCAGGCTTAATCGCCGGAGGCTCCCTGCTGGTCGACTACATTCTGACTGTAGCGGTTAGTGTATCTGCGGGAACCGATGCGCTTACCTCAGCTTTCCCGGCCTTGCATGCCCATACGGTAGCGATCGCTGTGTTTTTTGTTCTCTTAATTACGGTCCTTAATCTGCGCGGGATAAGAGAATCCGCTTCTATCCTGGCCTATCCTGTCTATTTGTTTGTGGCCGCCCTGTTTATCTTAATTGGTGTCGGTCTGTACAATGTCTTTACCGGTCAAGTACCGGCTGAACTGCATGCGGCTGTCGGCACACCTGTCGCAGGAATAAGCCTGTTTATTCTGCTCAAGGCCTTTGCCTCCGGCTGTTCGGCTTTGACTGGCGTTGAAGCTATCTCCAACGCGATCCCGAATTTTAAAGAGCCCGCTCCGAATAATGCGGCCAAAACATTGATGGCGATGGGTAGTTTGCTCGCAATATTATTTTCGGGGATTGTGTTTCTGGCCTTTTATTATGGAATAGCCCCGAATGCACAGGAAACGGTTGTTTCCCAAATGGCTGAGGGAATATTCGGACGTAATTTTATCTACTACTTTATTCAGGGTACAACCGCGTTAATTTTGATTCTGGCCGCAAATACCGGATACTCGGCTTTCCCTTTGCTGGCTGTGAATCTTGCTAAAGACAAATTTATTCCAAGGATGTTCACGATCCGCGGAGACCGTCTTGGATTCTCCAATGGAATCCTTATCCTTGGCATTTTATCGATCCTTTTAATTGTGGCTTTTAAAGGACGAACAGAACGCCTGATTCCGCTTTATGCGATTGGCGTGTTTATTCCGTTCACCCTGGCCCAGACCGGAATGATCGTGAAATGGTTCCGCGAAAAGCCGAAAGGCTGGATGCCAAAGCTGATTATTAATTCGCTCGGGGCGCTGATCAGCCTCGTCGTTGTCATGATGTTCCTGTTAACCAAGTTTACGCAGGTTTGGCCGATTTTAATCTTCCTGCCGTTGATTATTCTGCTCTTCCACAGAATCCACAAGCATTATATGGACGTCGCAGAACAGCTTCGGGTATCAGCGGCTGAACCAACAGTACCGATTAAAGGAAATATTATCATTATTCCTGTCGCAAGCATCACGCGCGTGGTGGAAAATGCGTTAAACTATGCGAAATCGCTGTCGGCAAACCAGATCATTGCGGTAAGTGTTTGCTTTGATAAGGAAGAAGAGAAAAAGCTCGAGGAAAAGTGGGAGAAATGGAATCCCGACGTCCGTTTGGTAACGTTGAATTCTCTACACCGGAGTATTATCCACCCGCTGACCAAATTTATCGATATGATCGAACACAAAGCAACCGATCAGAATTATCAGATCATGGTTCTGATCCCGGAATTTATTCCGAAAAAAGGATGGCACCATATTCTGCATAACCAGTCGAGCTTACTAATCCGCACACATTTGTTATATCGGAGAAATGTGTGCGTGGCGACGATACCGTACCATTTACAAAAATGAAACTAAATGACCGATCAAACAGAATCACATAGCCTTAGATTTTACTTGTTTCGATTCTTTGTAAGTCAGGAAAATCATGAGCACATCGAAGATCGTAAGCAGAATCAGAAATGCGGAATGTGTGAACGTATAGCGGTAAAGCTGGTAAACGACAAACAAGATTAAGGACAAAATGGCCAAAGGATAAGCCCACAGTTTTTGGCGCCATAACAGAAGCACGAGAATGCATTTGATGATCCCGTGTGACAGCAGGTAGAATACCACAAAATGCTGCGTGCTGAAGGAAAAGCTGGGGCTGGAATTAATCAGGTAATTGGCAAACAAGTCTTGCGGGTCTTCAGATAATTCATGCTGCGTCAAGAGGCGTATCAGCCAGTTGTACCGGTCCGGCGTCAGAAACAGCAGCAAGATACTGCCGATGATTTCCAGTAGACCGTCAACGCCTTTCATCAGCAAACCGATTTCGAAGCCGATATGGAGAATATCTTTCTGTTTATTTGTCTTAGGTGTTGTCATCCTTATATCCTTTGCGTAATATTAAAAAATTGGTCTCTTTCAATCGTATACGATATTTATTAAATGTCCACTAAAATTCAATTAATTATTCATTAAAAAAAGCTGATGCCTTAAAATGCTAAATAAAATCGTCTAAATAAAATTTGCATAAAATATTGCTTAAAAAAAAACGATATGGTAAAATTCAACTATCTCTTTGCACTGCATATTAATCTACAGTACAAACTGAGCAGGCGATGAACTTGGACACAAGTTCATGGGGCTGGGCCCGATGGGCAGCAGGTGATGATAACATATACCTGTGGGACAGTAAAATGTTCTACAGGTATTTTTATATCCTTCAAGACAATAATGGAGGCATCTGTATGACAGAACAACAAATCAGGGAACTGCAGGGACTTTCAAGTTCCGAAGCCAGACAGCTTCAGGAAAGGTTCGGAAAGAATGAGTTGGTGCCTGAAAAAAAAGAAAGCTTTCCGCACAAGATCCTGCAGGTAATCAGTGAACCAATGTTTTTGCTGCTGCTCATTGCGGCTGTGATCTATTTTATCCTCGGAGAACCCCGGGACGGCGCTATCATGCTTGTTTTTGTTGTCGGGATTATCAGCATAGAAGTCATCCAGGAATGGAAAACCGACCAAACACTTAGGGCTTTGAAGGATTTATCCACGCCGAAGATTTCCGTACTGCGCGATGGGATGATGCAGATCATCAACAGTTCGGACCTGGTGCCCGGCGACATCATGTTTATTGCTGAAGGCGTCAAAGTGCCGGCGGATGGCACGGTTTTAAAAGCGAGTACACTATGTGTCGATGAATCCTCGCTGACCGGCGAATCGGCAGGTGTCTGGAAAGTTGTCTACGGAGATAAGGCTGCCAATGGGGAATTGTCCCTCGACAGCAAAGAATACTGGCGGCGGGACTATTGCTACGCCGGGACGCTGGTTACCCAGGGCACCGGAACGATCAGGGTCGATCAAATCGGCCCGGCCACCGAATACGGGAAAATCGGGCAGGAGATAGCCGCTGCGCCTGACCGTCCGACCCCGCTGGAAAAACAAACCGGAAAACTGGTCAAGCTGTGCGCGGGAATTGCCGCAGTCTTATTCGCACTGGTCGGAGTCGTGACCTATTTCAATCTGCCGGACCATGTTGGCAGTGAACGGGTCATTGAAAGCATTTTGTCTGGGATCACCCTGGCCATGGCCATGATCCCGGAGGAGTTTCCTGTTATTTTGACCGTGTTTCTATCCATGGGTGCCTGGCGGCTGGCTAAAAAGCAGTCACTGGTCAGAAGATTGTCGTCCGTAGAAACGCTCGGGGCAGTATCCGTTCTTTGCGTCGATAAAACAGGTACCATTACCATGAACCAAATGACGGTCCGGGATACCTGGAGTCTGAACGACGATGGCAAAGGGTTGATCCGGATTATGGGCATGGGCTGCGAGCCGGATGCCTATGACCCGATGGAGAAGGCTATGATTGCTTACTGTGAAGTGCAAGGGATAGGCAGAGAGCTCCTTTTTGGCGGAGAGCTGATCAAAGAATATGCGTTCACGGACCAGACCAAGATGATGGGACACGTCTGGCAAAATGAAAATGAGCTTGTGGTTGCAGCCAAAGGCTCGCCTGAACGTATTCTGGACGTATGCAGTCTGACGGATCAGGAGAGAAAAGTTGCCGAGCACAAAATCAGAGAAATGTCGCAGCAGGGTCTGCGGGTGATTGCCGTTGGCCAAATGGTACTGGCCGGCAAAGAGGAAGTCCCGGACACCCTGCCGGAATGCCGGCTGCAGCTTTGTGGCATGGTGGGTCTTGCCGACCCGCCGCGGGAATCTGTTAAGCAGGATATTCAAATCTGCAACAAAGCCGGGGTCCGGGTCGTTATGATCACCGGAGATAACGGGATTACGGCAAGCACGATTGCCAGGCAGATTAACATGCCGAACTGCGATAAGATTATCACCGGCGATGAGCTAAATCAAATGAGCGAGGAAGAACTGCGTGAGAAAGTCAAGGATGTCAGTATCTTTTCCAGGGTGATTCCGGAACATAAAATGAGAATCGTCAAAGCTTTTAAAGATAACGGCGAGATTGTCGCGATGACCGGAGACGGCGTCAATGATGCGCCAGCCTTGAAATATGCCGATATTGGGATTGCAATGGGCAAGCGCGGTTCTGAGGTTTCTCGTGAGGCTGCCGATTTGGTCCTGCTGGATGACAACTTTTCAACCATTGTTGATACCATTAAGGATGGCCGAAGAATCTATGATAACATCAGAAAAGCCGTGGGCTATGTTTTCACGATCCATATCCCGATCGCATTTGCCTCTTTACTTGCACCCTTCCTGGGAATCAGTCCGGCGAGTCTTTTGCTGTTGCCGCTGCACGTGGTACTGCTTGAAGTTGTTATTGACCCCACCTGTTCAATTGTGCTGGAGCGGCAGCCGGCCGAACGGGATATCATGGATCAGCCTCCGCGGAATCCCAATGAAAAGCTGCTCACTGCAAAAATACTGTCTAAAAGTGTCCTACAGGGTCTCGTGATCTTTGGTGCATCATTCGGAACCTATTTCACTGTTTTAAACAACCATCCTGATCAGGCTTCTCTGGCCAGGACCATGGCACTAGCGATTATTTTGCTGGCAAACCTAGTGCTGGTTCAGGTGAACAGCTCCAATACGGATTCTGCTTTTCGGTCTTTTGCGAAACTGATTAGAGATAAGGTCATGTGGATGGTAAATATTGGAACAATAGCAGGATTACTTCTTATTATCTATACACCGCTGAATCACTTATTGAAGCTCGCGCCGTTGTCCTGGAAACAGCTTATCCTGGCCGCTGCTTTGGCCGTCGTATCTGTCGGATGGTATGAGGTTGTCAAAGGGTTTAAGCGCTGGAAAAGAACATAATATTCAATGAATGCTCATCAATAGTTCATCAAACTGTCACATGGGTCATTTAAGATAAAACAGAAATCGATGACAGAAGACAGGAGTGTTCATTGGCAACATGAAAAAATTCTTAGCCAAACCCTACCGTTGGGCGGCCGTCTTAGCTGTTTTACTGACATTTTCTTTTGTTTTTGTTCTGCTGGACACCTTTGTAATTCCAAAGAACGTGACCGAAGTCAAGCAGCGCGAGGCTGCCGAACAGCAAAATACATCCTCTGAGCAGCAAAGTGCAGCAGAGGATCCGTCCGAGTCCGGGTCGGAGACTAAAGCTGCGGTTACCGATCATTCTTATCAGGATGAAAATATCAAAATAACGATTGACACAGTACAGGCGTATGAAACAACCTTTTATGTCGCCGATATCCGGCTCAGCGATGTGTCTTACCTGAAAACGGCGTTGGCCGAGAACAGCTTTGGGCGCAATCTCAAGGAGACGACCTCGGATATGGCCGAAGAACATCAGGCAATCTTCGCGGTCAATGGCGACTACTACGGATTTAGAAATAACGGTTATGTTTTACGCAATGGCGTCTTGTACAGGGATACGGCCCGGGAGGCCGGAAACGATGAAGCCTTGGTGATTGACGACCATGGGAATTTCTCAATTATTAATGAAAATGCGGTCAGTGCCGATTCCCTGACAAATACCTGGCAGGTGCTTTCATTTGGACCAGCCCTGATCGAAAATGGAGAAATCGTGGTAGACAGTACCAGTGAGGTATCCCAGTCCAAAAACAGCAATCCGAGGACCGCGATCGGTCAGGTCTCCGGTCTGCATTATATCGTAATTGTCTCTGACGGCCGGACGGAAGAGAGCGCAGGATTTTCCTTGCTGGAGCTTGCGCAGGAGTTTGCCGAAAGAGGATGTACGATCGCGTATAATTTGGATGGAGGAGGCTCTTCGACCATGTACTTTAACGGAGAAATCGTCAATCATCCGACCGATGGCAGGAGTTCTCAGCAGAGAGAGGTGAGCGACATTGTCTATATCGGTAATGAATAGTAGGGAAGGATCACGGCAGATCCGCAAAACGGTGATTGTCTATCTGATACTCACAGCGGTATCCATTGCTGTCAATAATATCTATGCACAGTTCGGTCATGGGGTTCGTTCGGCGGCAATGACCCTGATGTTTCTGTATCCGCTTTTGGGCGGCGCATTGTTCTATTTTACTCTGGGGCTGATCGTTCCCCGGATCAGCGATCGCAGAAACTATCGTTTGTTTTACAATATCTATAATTCCGGCATTGCGGTATTAACCGTAGGCAGTCTGCTGAAGGGGATACTCGATATTGCCGGGACTGCATCCGGCTACGTTCAGCTGTTCCAAGTGACCGGCTGGGCCGGGGCGGCAGCAGGATTGGTGTGCTTGATTGCAATGGTATTTAAACGCAGGGAGCTATCCTAAATTTTAGGTAGAGCTATCTCAAGTTTTAGGCAAAACGATATTGACAGTAGAGGTTGTTTTCAAATATACTGGTTCTTGATTTATCAAAAAATATTGCGCATCGATCAGGCCGATACACTTGACACTTGATTTAGGTGTATAAGGCTGGGCCGGTATACTGGCAGCAGGAGACAAACCCTGTGGGACTATATTTCCAACAATTATAGTTCCACAGTTTTTTTATATAAGAAGGGGTTTCTCAATCATTTGCCTTGTCTTACAGAAATCTGCTCGTCATTATATTGTAATTTTAGGGTTAACAAGGTACTAGGTAATTTTAAGAAATTGATATTTTTGGTGATTTTGGGAGGAAGAAAAGCGGTGGCTGACAGAAGAGTCAAGTTTGCATTGTTATCCATTTTTTCGAATACTGCGCTGATCATATTTAAGATCATAGCAGGCATTCTGAGTGGTTCCGTCAGTATTATTTCCGAGGCGATCCACTCAAGCATGGACCTTGCCGCATCGATTGTCGCCTTTTTCTCGGTGAGACAGTCAACAAAGCCGGCGGATAAGGATCATCCCTACGGACATGGAAAGATCGAAAATATTTCGGGCCTTGTCGAAGGGCTTCTAATTTTTGTTGCAGCGGCACTGATTATTATTGAAGCTATTAAGAAAATATTTGAGCCTTCCGAGATTGAACAGGCAGCTGTTGCCATCGGAGTGATGCTGGTATCGGCGCTTGTCAATCTGGTTGTATCAAAAAAATTATATCAGGTGGGCAAAGAAGAGGAATCCATGGCCCTGGAAGCAGATGCACTTCACCTGAAAACCGATGTTTATACGTCGTTAGGCGTCGGCGTAGGAATCCTGCTGATTGAACTTACCGGAGTTGCCGCACTGGACTCCGTTGTCGCGGTTATTGTGGCTTTGCTGATCATCAAAGAAGCGTTTCACTTATGCAAAACAGCCTTTAACTTCCTTCTCGACTCGAAGCTCTCTGATGAAGAAGAAGCTGAGATTGAAAAGATCATTTCTGAGCACAGTCATCAATTCAGAGATTATCACAAGCTTAAAACAAGAAAATCAGGAAATATGAAACACATCGATTTTCACATTACGATCGATCACAACGTTACCGTCAAAGAAGCGCATGATATTATTGGAACCCTGAAAAAGGACATGAGTGACAAGTTGAAAAATACCCGCGTGAATATCCATCTTGACCCTTATTAAGATCAGAAAGATAAAGAGATAGACAAGTAAAAACATACGTAAAAGCTGCCACAAGACAGCATGATAAATCCGTTATGAGAATTTTTTTGGAACAATGGACAAATGAAAGAGAATTACAATAGTATAGGATACCTAGTATAAGGCCGGTTCGATCTGAACCGGCTTTTAATTATCGATTGTTGAATGTTTTCATCATTCTGTCACATTGCCTACACCTCATAGTCACAAACCTGTTGTACAATCACAAAAAAAGATTCCTGGAAAGGATGAAGACTGATGGGACCTAAGACCCCCAATACTCCCAATATTTCCAAGAAAAAAATAATTTTCATTGGCATGATTGCTATATTGTGCGTATCCCTTTTAACGTTAACAGCTTGCTCCTCACAGAAGACAGCGGAATCGGACAGCTCCAGTACTGTCCTGGACAGTACTGAGGGCCGTATCTCCGTTGAATATAATGATGAAGATACATATGCGGAATGGGATGATGCCAAGGCTTCGCATATTACTTTTTCAGGGGAATCCGTAAAGACAGAGGGAAGCGGAGTCAGCGTCGTCGATAACGTTATAACCATTCTATCTGCAGGTACGTATGTTGTCAGCGGCACAATTGCCGACGCTCAGATTATCGTCTACACCGAGGACAGCAAAACCGTTAGACTGATCCTGAATGGTGTCGATATGACCTGTTCAACCAGTGCACCTATTTATGTGCTGAAATCTGAGAAGACTGTCATTACCATGGCAGACGGCACAAAAAATACGCTGAAGGACGGCTCATCCTACACTTACTCGGATCCTAAAGAAGAGGAACCGAATGCAGTGATCTTCAGTAAAAGTGACCTGACGATTAATGGCAGCGGATCATTGAATATCAAAGCTAACTTCAAAAATGGCATAACGAGCAAAGATGAACTTAGGATCGTGAACGGCAACATTTCCATCAATGCCGTGAATAACGGGATCATTGGCCGTGACTTCATCGCCGTTAAAGATGGTAGTATCACGGTGAATGCAGGAGATGACGGGTTTAAATCTTCTAATGATGCGGATGCTGCTAAAGGCTTTATCCTGATCGAAGCAGGAACAATCCATATTGCCGCTGGTGAAGACGGGATGCAGGCAGAAACAAGCATTTGGTGCACAGACGGAACGATTGATATTACGTCCGGCGGAGGCAGCGCCAACAGCATTAATACAAAAACAAATTCAGGTATGATGAGACCCGGCGATGCCGCGGCCAAAGCAACTTCGACCGATGACAGTACGTCAACTGCCAGTATGAAAGGGTTCAAGGCCGGTTTGGCAATTACGATTGAAGGTGGTACGATCAGCATTGACTCGGCGGACGATGCGATCCATTCCAATGGCAGTTTAACGGTAAACAGCGGAAAGATTAATATTACAGCCGGTGATGACGGGATGCATTCCGATGCAACGCTGGATATTAACGCCGGAGAGGTTACGATTGCGAAATCCTATGAGGGAATTGAAAGTGCTGTGATCAATATCAATGGCGGGGATATGAACGTGAAGTCAAGCGACGATGGTATCAACGGTGCAGGCGGTACAGATTCTTCCTCAGTGAATGGCCGGCCGGGTCAAAATGATTTTGCGTCTTCGGGTGACTGCAGTATGAGTATCAATGGTGGTACCATCGTTGTTGATTCAGGCGGTGATGGGATTGATATCAACGGACCAGTCACCATGACCGATGGAAAGGTAATTGTCAACGGACCAACGGATAACGGCAACGGTGCTCTGGATTATACCGGATCATTCACCGTAACCGGCGGGTTCCTGGCAGCGGCAGGCAGCGCAGGCATGGCAGAGGCTCCGGATACGAATTCATCCCTCTACGCTTTGAACATTAACCTGCCGTCTGATCAGCAGGCCGGTACGATCGTCAGGATCGAAACTGCAGATGGAAAAGAAGTGCTTACTTTCGCGCCGACCAAAACGTTCCGGAACCTGGTCGTATGTTCATCGGAATTAACCAAAGGCACAACCTACAAGATTTATTATGGAGGAGGTTCAACAGGCACCTCTGCCAACGGTCTCTATTCAGGTGGAACCTATACGGCTGGAACATGCTACGAAGAGGTTGCGATTTCCGAGAAGGTTACGAGTGTCGGTTCCTATAGCGGAGGAATGGGCGGCAGAGCCGGGACCACTCAGCCTGGATCCGGTGGCGGGCCGGGAGGCGGAAGAGGCTTCAAACGATAGGAAGGTATACAGATAAGCTGATAGCGTAGATAGAATATTGAACCAAAAATATCCGATTAAAATAAGGCAGTAAAATATTAGAAAAGCCGATGATCATCAGAAACAAGAAACCTCCCGATTGCAGGGGGGTTCTTGTGTAAGCAAAGTCTATTATGAGTCAATATTGAATACAACGATCAGTAGCATTTTGAATTTCGCGGCAGCAAATATGGCGTGTGGGATAGCTGCAGGCATGACGATGGTCTGGCCTTTTTCCAGCACATGGTCCTGAGATCCGATCGTGATCCGGGCGCTGCCATCAAGGATGTAGACCATCGCATCTCCGCCAGAGGAGTGGGAGCTGATCTCTTCTCCCAGATCAAACGCAAAAAGTGTCAGACTTAAGGCTTTGTTCTGGGCCAGCGTTCTGCTGACGACCTGACCGTTCTGGTAATCTACCAAAGAAGCCATATCCAGAACTTTACCAAAATCAATGTTTTTAAGAAAATGTTTTTCCATAAGGATCACTTCCTTTTCTTTATTCACATATTCTTAAGCTTTATCCTGTATCTTATCCTGTATCTTATATTGTATCTGAAGTATTCCTTTGTCAAATGGGCCGGAATTATGTATTATTAGGATTATAGGATTTTATCCCCTTAATGTGGCGGCCTCTCAAAAGTTAAGAGAACAAATTACCCGAAAGGAAGTAAAGCATGGATTTTGATATTGTTCAAACCCTTTATATGTTACCCGGAATCATTATTGGTCTTACCTTTCATGAGTTTGCACACGCCCAGACCGCAGTGTGGTTCGGTGATGATACGCCCAGACTGCAGGGCAGGACGTCGCTTAACCCGTTGGTTCATATTGACATTATTGGATTTCTGATGCTGGTCATCGCCCATTTTGGCTGGGCTAAGCCTGTTCAGGTTGACACCAGCAATTTTAAAAACAGAAAAAGAGATGACATCCTGGTATCCCTGGCCGGACCGGTGATGAACTTGTTGCTTGCGGTATGTTTCGTGGTCCTGATATGGGCCACCAGTTATATTCCAGAAAGCGTCCTCGATAAAAATACTTTAAATATTCTGCAAACGATCTTTGTTAATGCGGTCTGGATGAATGTCGTCTTGTTTGTTTTTAACCTTCTACCAATCCCGCCGCTTGACGGTTCCCATGTTGTCTTTGGTTTGCTCGGTTTGAAAGACAGTAGTCTGTACAGCCAAATTTATCAGATGAGTACGTTTATCTTACTGATTTTGATTATTACAAATGTGATCAATATCGTGATCGGGCCGCCCATTGAGTATATCTATAAGTTTCTAATCAGTCCTTTACTTTGATAAAGATCGTTGCTTTTTAGAGCTTTAGGGTAGCATTTCCCAGATAATAGGGCTATAATAAGTTATGTCCATGCTATTTGTGGGTTTGTAGCTCAGCCGGTTAGAGCACCGTGTTCACATCGCGGGGGTCGTAGGTTCGAATCCTATCAAACCCACCAAATAAGAATTATTCTAAATTAAATAATATGACTGAGTCCGTTGGTAAAAGCGGATTTCCAGGTTTTTCAGAAGACAAAAAACATGTGGGCCTGAACGATAAATTAAACTAAATGTCCATAAAATTCCCTAAGTTTCCGTAAGTATTCGGTCAAAATTCGGTCAACAAAATAATAAGCTAGATTAAACTAAGAGAGCTAAAATAGCTCTCTTTTTATATATAAATTCTGTCATTATGCCGCCTATTTTGGCGATTTGGTTGTAGGAGGGCAGGGAAGCTCAGCTTGGAGTGCTGGAAATTATGGTAATAAAGTAAAAAAAGCTCTGGAATCACAGGCAAACGGAAGATTAATTGAAATTATTCGAGAGGCAGATTTCTATACTGCTCTGGGGATATAATATTTTTATTCAAGCTTTCTTGCTGAAAATTATATTCGTTTAATTGTTGGTCAAGATTTATTTATTCCGTTCCGATTTATTATATTTATTTACATAAGAAACTGCTCCATTTATACTAAAAGAAAGGGAGTTGATCCAAATGGACATTAACGAATCAATTCTAAGCGAATTGCAAGGCATTAACAAAAAACTTGAAAAGCTTGATAGCTTAGAAAAATCAGTCAAGAAAATTCAAAAAGACGTAACAAACATCAATTTGCACATTTCAAAAGGTGTATATGTAGATATTGAACGGCTGAAAAGCAGAGTAACAGAATTAGAAAAGAAAGTAATGTAACAGACTACTTTCTTTTTTATATTAATCTCGTTAAAATTACCCAAAAACGTTTAGGCCCGAATTCCTTATAGATCCGCATCAGGTGCCAGATTTGAAAATATATTTGGGGTTGAGCAGTTATACTAAAAATGTACTTTAGAATACCGCAAATTACTATAAGTATCCATAAGTTCCTAGTCAAAAACCTAGTCAGAAACCTAGGCAAAATAATAACTTAGAAAAACTAAGAGAGCTATTTCAGCTCTCTTTTGATATATAAAAATAACGAATATTTTGTAAGTGAAAAGACTTGTAACATTTTTAAGGACAAGACATATGTTATAGTGCGGGGGATCGTAAAGGTCAAAGCAGAAACTCAGTTCATTTATAAAGATGATTGGGGTTCTGCTTTTTTATGGCTAGAAAAGATTCTCAAGGATTTGCTAGAAACAAATTTAAGACAAAGAGGCATAAGCCGTTCAAAATCTCAAAAGGTATAATCCATCCCCTTGCTTACTTGCTCACCTTACAAGGTCATTTTACTCGCTTTTGCTTAAGATTTATTTCAGTAGTGGCTCAGTATTTGTCGTTTACCGATTTATTATATTTATTTACATATGACGCTGCTCCATTTATACTAATGGACAAAGGAGATGTTTGCCAAATGGATAAACTTGACTTAATCCTAGAAAAGTTATCATCTATGGATAGTAAAACAAACTCAATGGATGAAAAACTAGAATCCTTAGAAAAAGGACAAAAGGAAATGAAAAAAGAATTAAAACAAGATATTGCAGATATACATAAATATCTAAAGGTTGGCTTTGAAAAAGACATAAGCCGAATAAAAGACAGGGTGTCAAAATTAGAAGAGAAGGTAATATAAACCTTCTTTTTTTATGATCTGAAACCCCTTGAATTTGCTGGATTATTGAATATAGGCCAAATAAAAGAAGCACTGAGAGAAGGGAAGAGCATTGCAGGAGTAATCGCTAAATAAGGATTCGGTCAAAAATTGGGTCAAACTCTAGAAATCCACCAAAATTTTATACAATGAAACAAAGCTCCAGCTTAATTACCTGGAGTGTTTTACATTTGTTATTTTAGCAATCCTTTTACCCTTGAATTAATTGATCAGTTTGTATAGTATTCCATATGTAGGGTTCCAAGCTTCCTGCGTGCCAGAAATGAAGAAAAAAGGGGCTAAAGAACATGGATCTAAGAGAGCGGTTAATCGAAATATTCACAAAATTGGGATTTGATGAATACAGAGAAATCAAAGTTGATAACATTGTTTTTTCACAGGATGTATTCAATCAGTGCGCCAGAAATACCTGCGGGAATTTTGGAAAGAACCATGCCTGTCCGCCCGGAGCAGGTACGGAGGAGGAAAGAAAAGCCAGGGTTCAGAAATACGGTCACGCTTTCATTCTCTGCAAAATTATCTCGATCCGTTCCAGAAAAGAAATGAAGGAGTCGGTTGAGATTCTGGATAATCTGAACAAAGCGCTGCGGAAAGAATTCACTGCGGATGATGTTCTGATCATGGGCGCAGGTCCTTGCACATTGTGCGAGAAATGCTCGGCCCTTGAGGAAGAGCCCTGCCGCTTCCCGGACAAAAAGCAATATTCGATGGAAGGCAGCGGGATCGATGTCGTCCGGATGTCCATAGACCAGAATATGACGTATAACGCAGGAATGGGAAAAGTCGGTTTTTTCACGCTTGTGCTTTATAACCATTAAGGAAGATATTTGCCCTCAATAGCAGTTAATTGTTTTTTGAGGCGTTAACAAAGTAATTAAGAATTTAAAGAACACTGGGATTTCCTTTATTTTATTTGGGATGCTATAATATCCGGAGAAATATCTATCAGAAGATAATGATGGAAGATGTTGCAACCATTTTCAAATTGGAAAATGCTTAAAAGGTGGTATTGAGATGTTAGAACTGATAAATGTCGGCCTGACGTTAGACGATGACAAGGGAACAGATGTAGAAATTCTTGAGAACATCAGTCTCACCCTGGATAAGAAAAGAATTTACGTCATGACAGGTCCGAACGGGGGAGGAAAATCCTCGATCGCCAAAGTGATTATGGGTATTTACCAGCCTACGGCAGGGAAAATACTTTTGGATGGTACCGATATTACCGGTATGGGAATTACGGAAAGAGCACGACTGGGTATCGGCTATGCGTTTCAGTCACCGCCCCGTTTCAAAGGAATGAAGGTCCGCGATATTTTGAAGCTGGCTGCCGGTCCGGATAAAGAGGTAAATTCCTGTGATTTGCTTTATGATGTGGGTTTATGTGCGCAGGATTATTTGGACAGGGAAATTAATGCGAGCTTTTCGGGCGGGGAATTAAAGAGAGTTGAAATTGCCAGTATTTTAGCGCGCAACCTGAAAGTGGCTGTCTTTGATGAACCGGAAGCAGGGATTGACCTGTGGAGCTTCCAGAAGCTGACCGAGACGTTCCAAAATTTAAATAAAAAGTATGACACGACGATCGTGATTATCTCTCACCAGGAGAGGATTCTCCGTCTGGCCGACCAGGTTGTTTTAGTGTCCGACGGAAAAATCAGCGAAGTGACCACCAAGGCTAAAATTCTGGGTGAAATCGAGCTGCTGGATTCCAACTGCGAATGCAGAAATAACTGTACCATTGTAGGAGGAAAAGCCCAATGTTGAATGCGATCGATAAAAAAATTCTGGCTGAAGTCGCTGATTTGCATGAAATACCTCATGGAGCCTATAATATCCGTAAAAATGGTGAGAAAGCAGGACGAAATACGACTGCAAATATTGATATTATCACCAAGCAGGACAAGCCTGGCATTGATATCATTGTGAAACCCGGAACCAAAGGAGAAAGCGTGCATATTCCGGTTATTCTATCTGAAGGGATGGATGACCTCGTTTACAATACATTTGAAATTGGTGCCGACTCGGACGTTCTGATTGTGGCCGGCTGCGGGATTCATAACCCGGGAAGCAAGAAAGCCCAGCATGATGGCGTTCACGAATTTTTTGTTCGTAAGGGCGCCAAGATGAAGTATGTGGAAAAACACTACGGCGAAGGCGATGGCAGCGGGGAAAGGATTTTGAATCCGAAGACGATTATTGAAGTCGAAGAGGGCGGCGTGGCTGAGCTGGAAATGGTTCAGATTAGAGGTGTCGACCAAACCAAAAGGGATACGGAAGTGCGCCTGCACAAGAACGCGCGTCTGATTGTCATGGAAAGACTGCTGACTACCACCAACCAGAATGCCGAATCCAATATTACAGTTGAGCTGACAGGAGAAGATGCTGCCGCCCAGATCATTTCACGTTCCGTGGCGCAGGATAATTCCACCCAAGTTTTTCATTTGAATATGCGCGGCTATGCCCAATGCCGCGGACATATTCAATGTGATTCGATTATTATGGATCAAGCGAAAGTTTCTTCTATTCCGGAAATTTCGGCCTTCCATTCGGATGCTCAGCTGATCCATGAGGCGGCGATCGGCAGGATTGCAAACGATCAGCTGATCAAGCTGATGACGCTTGGCCTCACGGAAAAAGAAGCTGAAGATATGATTCTGCAGGGTTTTCTAGCCTAGTATCGAATGATAGGGTTATCTGATATAATACTAAGATTAAGTGATCTATCAATAGGGTGATTTGGAGTCTTTCTTAATAGATAAATTTGATCGGAGATGGGAAGATGCGCAAACTTTCTTGCTAAATGTGAAGTGAAAAGAGCGTTACGGAGTAAGCAGCAAGTGCTGCTGGCCTTGTGACGCCCACGGATGGGCTAATGCCGCGGTGCCAAGGATGGCAAGGAGCAGTAAGCCCACGGAGCAAGAAAGTTATAATCTTTTAAAGCAATCAAATTAAACCGACAGCATTCAGGATGTGCATTATGTTGACATTTTTTCTGCATATCAACTGCGTTCAAGGATATTTTGAGGCTGCAAGAATAAGCTTTCTTGCAGCCTTATTATTTTTACACAGTGAGGTGATCGCGATGGCGTTGATTAACATCGACCATTTAACGTTTTGCTATGACGGCAGTTATGACAATATTTTTGAAAATATATCTTTTCAGATCGATACGGACTGGAAACTTGGGTTCACTGGCCGGAACGGGCGCGGTAAAACGACCTTTTTGCAGCTGCTGTGCGGGAAATACCAGTACCGTGGAACAATTGAATCCCCCGTGTCTTTTGATTATTTTCCTTTTCAGGTTACCGATCCCAGTCAAAATGTCATTGAGGTAGTGGCAAGTATCTGCCCTGTTTTTGAACATTGGGAACTTCAGAAAGAATTGTCATTGCTCGAAGTCGCAGAGGATGTCCTGAAGCTGCCTTTTGCGGCCTTAAGCCAGGGGGAGCAGACCAAGGTTTTGCTTGCAGCACTGTTCATTAAACCCCACAACTTTCTTTTGATCGATGAACCGACCAACCATTTGGACATAGAGGGTAGGCGCGTTGTCGGGAAATATCTGAACAGGAAAACCGGCTTCATCCTGGTTTCGCATGACAGGGTTTTTCTGGACCGTTGTATCGACCATATCCTGACCATCAATAAAACCAATATTGAACTTCAAAAAGGCAATTTTTCAACGTGGTGGGTCAATAAAGAGAGAATGGACTCGTTTGAAACAGCGGAGAATGACAGGCTGCAGAAAGAGATCAAACAATTATCGGCAGCAGCCAGGCGGACGGCCAACTGGTCGGATAAAATCGAGAAAACCAAGAAGGGTACGCTGAACTCCGGCATCAAACCGGATAAAGGCTATATCGGCCACCAGGCGGCAAAAATGATGAAACGGTCCAAAGTGATCGAAGCTCGGCAGCAAAAGAACATCCAGACGAAAGAAAAACTTTTAAAAAATATCGAGCTGGCCGACAGCCTGAATATAAAACCCCTTTCACACCCGAAAAATACACTTGTGGAATTACGTGACCTGGCAATCTATTATGCGGACAGGAAGGTCTGCGAGAATGTTCATTTTACTGTAGAGAGAGGAGAGCGGGTGGCCTTAAGTGGCAGGAATGGCTGCGGCAAGTCCAGTGTTTTAAAGCTGCTGATTGGAGAAGATCTTGTCTTCAGCGGCAAGGTCAATATTGGAAGTAATCTAAGAATCTCCTATATTTCGCAGGATACCGCTTACCTGCAGGGTAGTCTGCGAAGTTTTGCGGAGCAGTACCAGATTGAGGAAAGCCGTTTTCTGACCATTCTGCACAAGCTCGATTTCTCAGGCGTTCAGTTCGAAAAAGATATGCGTATGTTCAGCGCAGGGCAGAAGAAAAAGGTGCTCCTGGCCAAAAGCCTCTGCGAGCAGGCCCATCTGTATATCTGGGATGAACCACTGAACTATATTGACGTTCTGTCCCGGATGCAGATTGAGGACCTCATTGTAAGATACCGGCCGACCCTGCTGTTTGTGGAGCATGATAGTGCGTTTGTGCAATCAGTGGCAACAAAATATATCAGGCTTTGATCGGTTGCCCTCGAACAAAATTTTTAGGGTCCTGAAGCACCGCGGATTTTCTGTTGACAAATAAGGTTTATTAGAATAGACTTACAAGTAGGTCTATTGAGATAAACCTTGGGGGTATCATGGAGAACTATAAATTATTTGATGCGGAGTATAAATTTGTCAGTATCGTCTGGGAAAAAGAACCGGTGAATTCGACTGAGCTTGCACGGCTTTCTTTGGAAAGACTGGGCTGGAAGAAGTCAACCACTTACACGGTTTTGCGAAAACTATGTGAACGGGGCATTTTAGACAATGCTGATGCAGTAGTCACTTCACTTGTTAAAAAGGAAGAAGTGCAGAAGTATGAAAGCCAATCTTTAATTGAAAAAAATTTTGAAGGTTCTCTGCCGCAGTTTTTAACAGCATTTCTCGATCGGAAAAAGCTTACAGCTAAGGAAGCTGAAGAACTGAAAAGAATTATTGAGGAGGCGATGCAATGAACAGCTTGATGACAGTTTTCAGTACTGTTGTCGGTATGAGCATGACAGCTTCCTATGTGGCTCTCGGTGTGATCCTGATTCGCCTGCTTCTGAAAAGGGTACCGAAAATCTTTTCTTATTTGTTATGGCTGGCGGTTTTCTTCAGACTGGTTTGTCCTGGTTCATTTACCTCGGTTTTCAGTTTCCTAAACGTTGTCAAACCCGCCATGCTGCCTGATGCTTTGCCTGAGACGCTGGTGATGGCAGGCCTTGAGAACATAAATTATGCGATAAACGGTACAGTAGACAGCTCAGTTGGCAGTACGCTGCCTCTGGACGCAGTAATGGGTGTAAGTCCGCTTTCTATGATGATGTTAACTGGTAGCATGGTCTGGATTACCGGAGTGATGGTGCTGCTGATTTGGAATATTTTTTCCTATTTTAAAATTGCAGGAAAGATCAAAACGGCTACGCTGCTGGATGCTTCTTTACCGCATATTTACGAGACAGATCAAATCAGCACGCCGTTTGTTTTTGGCTTTAGGAGACCGAGAATTTATTTGCCTGCAGGCATTTCGTCCCGGGAATTACCCTATGTATTGGCGCATGAAACGGTACATATTAAGAGACGCGATTATCTGATTAAACCGGCGGCATTTCTGCTTCTAATCATCCATTGGTTTAATCCGCTGATGTGGCTCTGCTTTGCGCTGATGGTTAAGGACATGGAAATGTCCTGCGATGAAACGGTTATCAGAAACAAGGGGCAAGAGATCAAAGCGGATTATTCCAATTCCCTGCTGGCGTTGGCAGTTCAGAAGAACAGCTTTTGGCAGGCTACCCCTTTAGCTTTCGGTGAAAACAATATTAAAGAGAGAATCAAAAATGTGATCCATTACAGAAAGCCCCGTGTTTGGATTGGCGCGGCTATAATTATCGTGATCACGGCGTTGATGATTGGATTCATAGCGAACCCGATAAATGGGACGGCTACAGGGCAGAAAACGTACTCAGGCTACGCGGTCGATAAATTACTGGCCAACAAAACACCGTATGTAGGCAATGCGAGCAAGGTTATCGCGCTGATTGACGCGATGCCTTTGCCGGAAGGGGTTGTCCGGGATAAAGTTGAGTTGCAGACGTCCGCTGAGCCATATGGCATAACCATTAATTATCGGATTAATAACGCTTCGGCGATTACGGCAGAAGACGGAATCATCGGAAATGTGTTTGACCGCAATGCCATTTTGCTCTTTGCTTTGGTGGACAACGTCCAAATCATTAACATTCGATTTGCCGACAGTACTGGGCAATTGGAAGGGTATAGCTGGTCAAAGTCAAGGAGCCGGATTGAGCAGGTCATGCAAGGAGATGTACGTCTTTATTCCGACAATATCGGAAAGCTGAAAGAACTGATTGACCGCTTGAGCAGCGTCTATGTCAGTTATGGATATACAGATGGGAATACAGTAGCCAATAATGCGAATAAGGTTAAAAATTGTCTGGAGAAGATCATGACATCACCAATGGCTTCCTCAAATCCCTATGATTATTTGAATGCGCATCCGGCAGAGGTTGAAACAATTATTGCCATGGATGAAAAAGCACTGCCTTACCTATTCTCCGAATTTGCAAAAGGCGGGCAGACAGGCTTAAAGGGAAGTCTTATGGAGATCCTATGCCGAAAGATCCTTGGCAGTGAGGATATCAAATATGCCAGTACGAATCATCAGGACTGGTATGATTCCTATAAGAAACATATCCAGGAGATAACAGATAAAAATAGTTTGGTCTGGGTGCAGGATCATTATCCGAAAGGTGTACTTATTTTGGGGGGAGAACAGAATTAACTAATTTTGGTCTTGTTCCAAACAACCTTTTCTTTAGAAAAGGGATGATGCTCATTTATATATTCAGAATGGGACAACCTACATTGAAAATTTGCCGTTTTTGAAATCTACTATACTAGTGTAGTAAACTTCAAAAACGGCAAATTTTCAAGATATCCATCCAAACGAATACCACAAAAAAACCACCGGATCGAAATGTTCGAACGCAGTGGTTTTTTTGTGTTTGGCTTTGCGGTTGCAAGGGTTTAGATCTTTGGCTCCGGCTCCTTTTTTGGGAGGGATGATTTGCGTGCCCATTTTAACCTTGAAGAAAGCACGCGGGAATTTGGTTTTTGGTTTCTTGTTCACAGAAACACCTCCTGAAAATAATTGCTGCAACGATATCAACGATATGAAGAATTGTAACAAAAATCCTGAGATTAATAAAGGAAATGACTTTTTTTCGGCGAACTTTAATACATAAAATCAGCCATAGGTTCTGCCATAGATTCTGCTCTATGGTTATTTTTCTATAATCCCGACGGATGGGAGATTGATTTGATATGATTGCCAGAGCAAAAGAAGCCCTGCTCAAGTATTTTGGTTATCGGGAATTCAGAGAAGGGCAGGAACAAGTCATTGAAAGCCTGCTTCAGAGGCAGGATACGTTAGCCATTATGCCTACAGGGGCAGGCAAATCGATTGCGTATCAGATTCCGGCGGTTCTGTTTGAAGGGGTTACGCTGGTTATTTCCCCTTTGATCTCTCTAATGAAAGATCAAGTGGACAGCCTCAGGCAAACCGGGATTCCGGCTACGTTTATCAACAGCTCTATTTCTCCGAAAGAGACCTGGTCGCGCATTGACAGGATGCAGCGGGGAGAGTATAAACTGGTCTATCTAGCTCCGGAGCGTCTGGAGTCCGAAGAGTTCCTTGCCAGGTTGAATGGACTGCCAATCCATTTTGTGGCTGTAGACGAAGCGCACTGTGTTTCCCAGTGGGGCCATGACTTTCGCCCGAGCTATTTGCGGATCAGCAAGTTTCTTCAATCTCTGCCCGCAAGGCCTTTGGTCGGGGCTTTTACGGCTACGGCCACCGAGGAAGTCAGGCAGGATATTATCCGCATGCTGGGCCTTAGGAAACCCAATTGCTTTATCACGGGATTTGACAGGCCGAACCTGAAGTTTTCGGTTCTTCGCGGTGAAAACAAGAAGGTATTTGTTCAGAATCGTCTGAGAAATAACCGCGATGATTCAGGAATTATCTATGCCGCAACGCGCAAAGATGTCGACAGACTCTATAAATTGCTGAAAGGACAGGGATTCTCAGTCGGCTGTTACCATGCCGGTTTGCCCGATCAGGAACGAAAGCGCAATCAGGAAAAGTTTATCTATGACGAGATTGCTGTGATGGTGGCAACAAACGCTTTCGGCATGGGAATCGATAAATCCAATGTCCGGTTTGTGATCCATTACAACATGCCCAAGAACATTGAATCCTATTATCAGGAAGCTGGCAGGGCGGGCCGTGACGGAGAGCCGGCAGAGTGTTTTTTGCTTTTTGGCCCCCAGGACGTGCAGATTCAGAAAATGATGATTGAAGAAACCATATTTCAGGAACAGCGTGTGGCCAATGAGTATAAAAAACTGCAGGCCATGGTCGATTACTGCCATACATCGAGATGTTTAAGGCAGACCATTCTGGAGTATTTCGGAGAAACAGAAAGTCCGGATAAATGCCGGAATTGCAGCAACTGTGACGATGACCGGAAAAAGGTTGATGTAACTCTGGATGCCCAAAAAATCCTGTCCTGTGTTTACCGGATGAAGGAACGTTTTGGTTCGGCGTTGGTAGCCGAGGTGCTCAAAGGCTCCCAGAACAAAAAGGTCCTTCAGTTTGGGCTGGACAGACTATCTACCCATGGGATCATGAAGGACACACCGCTGCAGGAGATTAAGGACAGGATCAGTTTCCTGGCAGCCGAAGGTTATCTCGTGGTTGCAGGCGGTCAGTATCCGGTAATGAAGCTTGCGCCGAAAGCGGCGGCTGTGCTTAAAAGTGAGGAAAAAGTGTATCAGATTCAGGTGCAACGGGAAGAAGTATCGCTCACCGCCGTTGAACAAATCTTTGAAAGACTGCGGGCCTTGCGCAAACAGATTGCCCAGCAGGAGGGATTACCTCCGTACATGATTTTTCCGGACAGCACGCTCAGGGAAATGGCTCAAAACTGTCCGCAGGACAGAAATGCGCTGATCCGGGTAAATGGCGTTGGCGAAAGGAAACTGCAGAAATACGGGGATTTATTTTTAACCGAGATCAAGGAGGCCCTGCAAGGACATGAAAATATTGGTTGACGCGGATGCCTGTCCGGTAAAGGAGCTCATTGTGAGCTGCGCGAAACAATTTGAACTTCCGGTCATCATGATCATCGATACTTCCCATGAACTGAAGGACGACTACAGTACGGTGATCACCGTGGACCAGGACCGGGACAGTGTGGATTTTGCACTGATGAAGCGGTTGGACAGGGAGGACATTGTTGTCACGCAGGATTACGGACTGGCGGCGCTTGTTCTGGGGAAAGGCGCCAGGGCCATTAATCAAAATGGTCTTATTTATACCGACAATAATATTGAACGCCTCCTTTTTGAACGTCACGTCGGACAAAAGGTACGGCGCGGGGGTGGAAGAACCACAAATGTTAAAAAAAGGACCAAAGAAGACAATGAACGGTTCAGGATGGCTTTCCTAAGGCTGATCGAAAAAACCCAAAATAAATACGTCTAAAATGATACCCCAAGTGATGTTCTTACTTCTGGCAGCACTCTCTTCCTGTGCAACACCCTCTATGATGGATATCATCAAAGAGCTGTAGGGGTCTTTGACTCAGAAAAAAACCTCCATATCGGTGCTTCCATTGACACCAATATGGAGGTTTACACAATTTCTGGGATACTCTCAGGTTGGGACGTGTTGTCCGCTACCCATGATCGGTTTGTTGTTGATACTGTCTTATGGATACCTCACTAAGAGGGCATTGTTGCTTACGAAAAATATTTCTGCAGCACATCGGGCATATTTTTTTTGTTTTTATCTACGAGCTCTTCCGGTGGGAAAGGCATCCCGGACATGATCCATTTCAGAAGCATACTTGACGCGCCAGATATCCAGAACTCCAGACTGTAATCCACAACTTCTGTCAACTTCTGAGGACCAAAATCAAGGACGATATGATTGCGCATATTTTCATAGCTCATCTTGTTGAATGTTTCATAGAAGCAGTTTTGTCCTTTCATCAGCATGACAGTGGTATAAAACTTCTTGTTTTCATAAAACAGACGGGCAGTTTTTACCGCAAACCTGTCTAAATCCTTAAATTCCTCCTGAAAACTGTCATAATTGCTGGTAAATATCCATTCGATCAGCTCTTGTTTGTCATAAAAATAATTATAAAACGTCTGTCTGCTGGCCACACAATGCTTCGTAATATCATTTATAGTGATCTTTTGCATGGGCATGGTCTTGCATAAATCAAGTAAAGAATCAGCCAACGCTTTCTTAGTCCCGATGGACATATGGCCTTCCTCCACATAAATTAGACATTTTTTTTCATTGTACAATAATTGGACGTCCAATGCAATATGGAAATTGCTATCGCCCTGCTGATTATTTACATTAAGGTTGGCTGTACTTTCAGTGCGCCAAAATATAAAATCAGGAGGACAAGACTATGTTATTGCAAGGGAAAAAGCTCATCATCACCGCTGGTGTCACCGGCTGCGGCAAGGCTATCGCCGAGGGAGCCGCCAGGGAAGGTGCGTCGGTAGTCACCGTATCTCGCGCTCTGCCCACCGATGAACGAGCCGTTAAGGTCATCGAGACCTGCCGCAGCCTGGGCGCGGGTTCCTTCAAGCACATCCAACTGGACGTCAGCGACCGCGACGCTGTTTTCCAAGTCTTCGACGAAGCCGTCGCCTTTTTGGGCGGCCTGGACTGCCTGGTCAGTTCCGCCGCGTTTGAGAGCGGCTGCTATTCCGACGCAGTAAACGCGGCCAAGTTGCGGCAGGTGTTTGACGTCAATGTCAACGGCACTATCTTCGCCAATCAGGCTGCCTTCAAACACATGCGGACCAAGGGCGGCTCCATCATCAACCTAGGTTCATTCGCCGGGATCAACGGTGTGGAAGGCGAGACAGCGTACAGTGTTTCCAAAGGCGCGGTGCATACCTTCTCTCGCTTGGTCGCCAAAGAGTGGGGCAAATATAATATTCGGGTCAATGTCATGCTGCCGGTGGTCGCCACCGATTTTGCCAGGCAAGCCTATCTCAATTGCGATGACGAGTACCGAGCCACCCTGGATGCTCTTTTGAACAGCACTATCTTTCTGGGCGACAAGTGGGGCTTTGACCGGCACGGCGATGTGAACGAAGCCGCCAACGCCGCCATCTTCCTTGCCAGTGACATGTCCAAGTACATCACCGGGCAAATAATCGGCGTTGACGGCGGTATGTTCATGGGTCGTTAGTTTGACAGCAACTCCAAAACGCTTTCAGCTACGAAGCAGCAAGTCTGGGAGCATTTAATGGTCAGGTATATTGTTGTCTCGGAAGAAAAGCCCTCCGCCTATGATCCTATAGTCCCATGTTAAAGCGGTCAGAGAACTGACGGCTTTAACTGTTTGTTCTTCATTGCGATTTCTTTGGCATCCAAATCCTAACCAATTGATTGTTGGTCGGAAGTTATATAGTAATCAGCCAACTCTTCAATAATAACATTCGCTATGAGGCCTATTCAAACGCTTTTTGACGAAAAGTCATTCTTTCAATCTAATTGGCATAAAATTTGCAAACTAAAATGGGGGTTAAAGACATCTATCAAGAGGTTAAACAGGTAGTACAATTCTGCAATCAAAGTATGCTACACAAGGAGGGAAAACGAAGATGTTCACAGTTGTAAAAAAACAACAACTATCTGAGACGATTGTCTTACTTGAAGTTTTGGCAACGGAAGTCGCCAAGAAAGCTCAACCCGGTGAATTTGTCATAGTTCGCCAAAATGAAGACTCTGAAAGGATTCCTTTGACCATCATGGATTTTAACCGGGAAAAAGGGACCATCACCATCGTCATCCAGGAAGCGGGTTATTCGTCCCACTTGATTACCCGGATGCGAGAAGGGGATTCTTTTGTAACATTTGTAGGACCGCTTGGACAAGAAACAGAAATTGAGAATTATGGTACGGTTCTGTGTATTGGCGGCGGTGTCGGCATAGCGCCGGTTCATCCGATTGCGCGGGCACTAAAAGAAGCAGGTAACAAGGTCATCTCCATTCTAGGAGCAAGAAGTAAAGGCCTGCTGATCCTCGAGGAAGAAATGCGAGCAGTCAGCGATGAAGTTGTCATCACAACAGACGACGGTTCTTATGGTATGAAAGGGTTTGTCACCCACGGCATCCAGTCCGTTTTAGACCGGGGAATCAAAGTCGACGCGATCTGGGCTATCGGTCCGGTCGTTATGATGAAATCTGTAGCGAACTTTACCAAACCGCTCGGGATTAAAACAATTGTCAGTATGAATCCGGTTATGGTTGACGGCACAGGAATGTGCGGCGCCTGCAGACTCGATGTCGGTGGCGAAACTAAGTTTGCCTGTGTTGACGGACCGGAATTTGACGGCCATAAAGTAGATTTTGACTTGGCCATGAAACGTTCGGCTTTCTACAAAACTGAAGAAGCTGTCACTTATAACAAAATCAAGCATGAGTGCCAGTGCACAAAGGAGGGTAAATAAGAATGGCCAGCAAAGCACCAAGACATGATATGCCCTGCCAGGACCCAATTATCCGGGGCAAAAACTTCAGTGAAGTTGCACTGGGTTACCCGGTAGAAACAGCTGTCGAAGAAGCTGAACGCTGCATCCAGTGCAAGAAGCCCAAATGTGTGGAAGGATGCCCGGTCGGAGTAGATATTTCGGAGTTTCTAAAAAAAATTGCTGAAGGGGAATTTCTTGAAGCGGCTTCTCTTTTAAAAAGTAAAAATACGCTGCCGGCAATCTGTGGACGTGTCTGCCCGCAGGAAACCCAATGTGAAGCTCAGTGTATTCTCGGAGTTAAAGGTGAACCGGTAGCTATTGGCCGCCTGGAACGTTTTGCCGCTGACTACGAAATGGCTAAAGGCACGAGTAAACTAGAAAAGGTCGCACCGACCGGTAAGAAGGTTGTCATTATCGGTGCCGGACCAGCGGGACTTACTTGTGCGGCAGAATTAGCCCGCAAAGGCCATGCCGTTACCGTTCTGGAAGCGCTGCATGTCGCCGGCGGCGTTCTGATGTACGGAATTCCAGAATTCCGTCTGCCGAAAGCCATTGTACAGAAGGAAATCAACAGCCTCAAAGATATGGGCGTAGAAATCCTGGTCAACCAGGTCGTCGGCAAAGTCACCTCGGTTCAGGAACTGCTTGCCAGCGGGTATGATGCTGCATTTATCGGCACCGGTGCCGGGCTACCGTACTTTATGAATATTCCGGGTGAAAACTTCAACGGCGTATATTCCGCTAATGAATTTCTAACCCGTTCTAATCTGATGAAAGCATATGATTTTCCGAATCATGCGACACCGATTAAAGTCGGGGAGCAGGTTGCGGTACTTGGCGGCGGCAATGTTGCGATGGATGCTGCCAGAACAGCGCTTCGCCTCGGGGCGAAAGAGGTTTATATCGTCTACCGCCGTTCTATGGTAGAGTTGCCTGCTCGTCTTGAAGAAGTGCACCATGCTGAGGAAGAAGGCATTCAGTTTAAGATCTTGACCAATCCGGTGACGATCAACGGGGATGAAAACGGGAACGTCAAGAGCATGACCTGTCTGAAATATGAACTGGGTGAGCCGGATGCTTCAGGACGCCGTCGTCCGGTACCAATCGAAGGTTCTGAGTTCGAACTGCCTGTCCAGACTGTCGTTGTCTCCATCGGACAGGGGCCGAATCCGCTCGTTACCACCACGACAGAAGGCTTGGAACTGAACAAGTGGGGTAATATTGTTGCCGACGAAACGACTATGGCGACCTCGATTCCAGGTGTGTATGCTGGCGGAGATATCGTAACCGGCGCAGCCACGGTCATTCTCGCAATGGGCGCCGGAAAAACTGCTGCGGCTTCCATCGATACGTATTTAAAGACAAAATGACCAGTCTAAGTTCTTAATTATATATAGAAAAGGGTGGACTTATGAATACGCTATTGACCACCATGATCGGCTTAATCGTTTTCCCGCTGATCGTGGCTATTCTACTTCTGGTTTTTGGGTGGTATCCTGCCAGAAGAGTTATTGTCCAACTTTCGACGATCGTAATCGCTCTCGGTACAGTGTATCTCACAGTTCAGGGACTGTCGAAAGGAAGCGTGTTTTTTCCGTTCGCGTCCGAACCAACAGGCCAAATTATGCTGGGGATCGAAGGACTTATTGCCCTGTTCATTATTTATATGGGAATACGCTACAAAAAGTATCTGGCATCGGTACTGGCCTTGCTGCAAGAAGGACTGATGTTCTATTTTGAACTGACATACGGACACAATCTCCATGCCGATAATAATCTGTTCATCGATGAATTCTCTATTATTATGGCCCTGATCATCGGTATCATCGGCGGACTGATCTGTATCTATTCGATCCGCTATATGAAAGATTATCATCATCATAACCCGGATGTCCCAAATCGCACGCCTTTCTTTTTCTTCGTTATGTTTGTATTTCTGGCCGCAATGTTTGGCCTGGTATTTGCCAATAATCTAATATGGCTGTACTTTTTCTGGGAAATCACCACACTTTGTTCCTTCCTTTTGATCGGTTACAGTAAGACAGTGATTGCAATGAACAACTCATTCCGGGCTATCATTATGAACCTGATTGGCGGTTTAGGCTTTGCAATTGCCATCGTCTTTCTCGCCACCCAGGCTGATGTCATTGAACTCAACAAACTACAGGGAGTCGCCCAGGCATTGATCCTGCTACCGGCAGCCCTTTTGAGCTTTGCCGGGATCACCAAATCGGCGCAGATGCCGTTTTCTTCCTGGCTCTTAGGCGCGATGGTCGCCCCGACACCAACCTCGGCCTTGCTGCACTCCAGTACGATGGTCAAAGCCGGAGTCTATCTAATTATCCGTTTATCGCCTGTTTTACTCGGCACCAACGTTGGTCTGATGGTCGCCTTGGTCGGCGCCTTCACTTTCCTGACAGCATCCTGCCTGGCGATTGCCCAGGATGAGTCCAAACGCGTCCTGGCATATTCCACGGTTGCTAATCTGGGTCTGATCGTCGCTTGTGCCGGAATCGGCACCGCTGAGTTGGTATGGGCCGCCATTATGCTGGTGATCTTCCATGCCGTAGCCAAGTCTCTGCTGTTCCTGGCTGTCGGTTCCGTTGAACATAAAATCGGTGACCGCAACATTGAAATCATGGACAGTCTGATTACCAAAGTACCAACCCTGGCGATAATGATTGTTATCGGTATTTTCGGCATGTTTCTGGCACCGTTTGGAATGTTGATCAGCAAATGGGCTGCTTTGGAGGGACTCATCAAAGCCAATGCCCTGCTTACGGTGTTTATCGCTTTCGGCAGTGCCGCAACCGTGTTGTTCTGGGGCAAATGGCTGGGGAAAATTGTTATGGTTAAGCAAAAACCTCAAGATTTTGACAGTAAAGTTCCGAGACTGGAGAAATACTCCCTGGGAATCCTGGCTTTTCTGACCATTGCAGTCTGCGTTCTGTTCCCGTTCATTTCTACCAAATTCATTATCCCGTTCTTAAACAGCACAAATACGATCATTTCCCAGGGCAACATTTTTATCATGTTGATCATGATGGTCATGATCATCTTAATGCCGCTTAGCCTGTGGTTTTATAAAGATGTTCATTACACTGGGATTTACATGGGTGGAGCCAACGCCGGTAAGGAAAGTTATTACGGAGCGATGCATGTGGACAGGGAACTGAGCATGCGCAGTCTGTATCTGGCCAACTATTTTGGCGAACATCGGCTGAATAAAATTGCGATAGGCTTATCAACAACATTAATCATCTTGATGATAGGAGTTGTGGCACTGTGAAAACATGGCTTATAGTAATCGCCTATATTGTTCTAGCTCCGGTTATTGGCGGTTTAATCGCTGGAATCGACCGAAAAATATCGGCTCACATGCAAAAACGGGTTGGACCGTCGATCCTGCAGCCATTTTATGACGTGCACAAACTGTTCAGCAAACAGAGTATTGTCGTTAACAAGTCACAGAAATTCTATGTCTTGGGCTTCTTCACCTTTATTATCTTTACCGGTTGTTTGTTTTTTGCTGGCGGAGATTTGCTGTTGGTCATTTTTGTATTGACCTTAGCCAGTATTTTCCTGGTCATGGGCGCTTACAGCACGAATTCCCCATACAGCTACCTCGGTGCTGAACGGGAACTGATTCAGATGATGGCTTATGAGCCCATGGTCATTTTGACGACCGTCGGCTTATATATGGTTACCCATAGCTTCTTTGTCAGGAACATAGCTGCTTTCGGTAAGCCGATCATCAGTGTGCTGCCCGGAGTATTCCTGGGATACGTGTTTATCCTGACGATCAAACTCCGAAAGTCTCCGTTTGATCTTTCTATGTCGCATCATGCCCATCAGGAACTGGTCAGAGGGCTTATTACGGAATTTTCCGGACCTGAACTTGCATGGATCGAAGTTGCGCATTGGTATGAAAACGTGTTCCTGCTCGGTTTAGTGTATCTATTCCTGGGCTCGAACCCCATCGCCGCGATCATCATGGTCCTGGTGGTTTACTTCCTGGAAATCTTTATAGATAATAACTCGGCAAGGCTGAAATGGCAGCATACCTTACTGGCCTCCTGGGTCATTGCCCTGATTTTGGGAGCAGGAAACATTGCGGTTCTAATGCTGTTTTAGAAGAGGTGAAAGATATTATGTCATTAACAAAATCTCCTTGGATTATCCATTATGATGCCTCTAGCTGCAATGGCTGCGATATTGAAGTATTGGCTTGCCTGACGCCGATGTATGATGTCGAACGGTTTGGTATCTTAAATATCGGCAGTCCCAAACATGCAGATATTTTCGTTATTACCGGATCGGTTAATGAACAGAACAAAGAGGTTATTCTGAATATCTATAATCAGATGCCTGACCCCAAAGTCGTCATAGCGGTTGGGATATGTGCGGCAAGCGGCGGAATTTTTAAAGATTGTTACAATGTATCGGGCGGTGTGGATAAGATCCTCCCGGTAGACGTCTATGTTCCAGGATGCGCGGCACGCCCGGAAGCGATCATTGACGGCGTGGTAAAAGCGTTGGGAGTTTTGGAGAAAAAAAGAAAAAACGCCGGCATAATCAAGGGTAAGACCATGCGAGAGGAGAGTGAACCGTCATGTCAAGCGAGCAAGTAATTCTAGATACCCAAGCCGATAACCTGAAAGATACGATTAAAAGCTATAAGGATAAAGGGTATCGTATGATTCAGATGCACTGCACCAAAGCGGATCCGGAACTTGACCTTTATTATTCCCTCGAAAACAGGAAGATGGATTTAGTTAACTTACGTCTTCCGGTTTGTTCAGGGATGAACCTTCCCAGTATCAGCGGCATCTTCTTATGTGCCTTTTTATACGAAAATGAACTGCATGATTTATTCGGATTGAATTTCATGGGTATCGCCGTCGATTACCAGGGGAAACTTTATCAGATGAAAGTCAAAACCCCTTTTCAAGAAACCGGCAGCAGCAAAGGCAACGAGAGGGGAGTAGCTGAAGCATGAGCAAAAAAACGATAATGCCCTTTGGGCCACAGCATCCGGTTTTGCCGGAGCCTATCCATCTGGACCTTGTCCTGGAAGATGAGAAAGTCATTGAGGCCCTGCCTTCGATCGGATTTGTGCACCGGGGTCTGGAGAAACTGGTGGAAACAAGGGATTATAACCAAATGCTTTTTGTAGCCGAGCGGGTCTGCGGTATCTGCAGCTTTATTCACAGCATGGGGTATGCCCAGGGCGCCGAGGATCTCTTAAACCTGGAAATTCCGGAGCGGGCCAAATACCTGAGAGTAATCTGGGGCGAATATTCCAGGATTCACAGCCACTTGTTGTGGCTGGGGCTAATGGCAGACGCCTTTGGTTTTGAAAGCCTGTTTATGCACTGCTGGCGGCTGCGCGAACAGATTCTGGATGTCATCGAAGCTACCACCGGCGGCCGGGTCATCTTCAGCGTTGTCAAAGTCGGTGGTGTGCGGCGTGATATCGAGGCCGGAACCTTGAAGTTCATGCTCGAAAAACTCAAGGAAATGAAAGCTGAGATTAAACAAGTAACGGATGTCTTCTCAAAAAACTATACCGTTGAGAAGCGGACGAAGGGTGTCGGAATTCTTTCCAGCCAAGAAGCTTACGAGACTGGAGCAGTCGGGCCGACTCTCCGTGCCAGCGGTGTGGCCTCGGACTTAAGAAAACTCGGGTATGCCGCTTATGGCCAATTGGATCTGGAACCGATTGTTGAAAATGAAGGCGACAGTTATGCCAGGACCAAAGTCCGGATTCGGGAATTGTTCCAGAGCATTGATCTAATCGAACAGGCTATCGGGAAAATACCGGATGGGGAAATTGCTGTTAAACCAAAAGGCAATCCCCAGGGGGAAACTTTCCAGCGTTTAGAGCAGCCTAGGGGAGAGGTCGTTTACTACTTAAAAGGAAATAGCACCAAGAATCTGGACCGCTTCCGGGTTAGGACACCAACCTTTGCCAACATACCGCCGCTTTTGAAGATTTTGGCCGGCAGTGACCTGGCAGATGTACCGGTTCTGGTATTAACTATCGATCCTTGTATAAGCTGCACAGAGAGGTGAGAAAGATGTCTGTATTTCCGATGCCCAGAATACTAATGAAGAGTTTGTTTAGCAAACCGTCTACCAAAATGTACCCGATTGTTAAGAATGAAGTATTTGAAGCGACCCGCGGACAAATTGCCAACGATATGAGTCTGTGCAATTTCTGCACCCTATGTGAAAAACATTGCCCGACAGGAGCGATTATGGTCAACAGGGAGGAGAAAACTTGGACAATCGATTTCCTGTCTTGTATTACCTGCAATTATTGTCTTGAAGGGTGTGCCAAAAAGTCACTGTCAATGGAATATGCCTATACCAATCCGGTAAGTAGTGCAGAGAAAGCGAATACGGTAATTACGCTACAACGACCTGTATCCGCAGAAAAATCCAAACAGGATTTCAGTAAGTATTAAATGGATATCGCGGTAGTTACAGATGAAATAGAATAATATGGCACGTGCATCTCTGTGTACCTGATCCATAAAGGCTCAGACCAAATCAGAAGAAAAAATGGCTCAAATAAGCCAAAAAAGCTCCCTCATATTTGCTTTGTAAGCTTCAAAATATTTTTGGGAAGGGTAATAGCCAAAATATAAATTACACTAAATATTTGCCGAGCTTTTCGAAGAGATGAATGAAAAAGAATACCCGATAACTAACAGTGTTTTTAGAGCTGACATGTTGCTTACAGCTTTCACAGTGATTCTTACTTATTCCAGAGAGAAGTACGCGGTTATTCGCCCGAAATAATTTTGGAACAGGTCTATTCAACATTTTTAAAATTAAATGAATATGTTTATTTTTTCTACAAAATGGGGATGCAGCGAAACCAAGTTTCGTTACGTTCCCATAGTTAATTTTGCTTGGGAGAATATGCCTCAGAAACATATGACAAATATTTGCCGTTGCTTTTATATAGACTCAAAGAACAATTTAATCATCCGCCATCAGGTAAAGCTAATGAGGATATGCTTTTATTTAGTGACATGTATAACCTTTTTATTGCCTGTTACACCTATTACAATTGAAAAGACTGAATTTAACATGACATGCTGTCATCAAGTTTAACGTGATATAATAACGGCATGTATACTAAATATTTATTAAGAAAGAAGATGTGATATGAAAGATATGAACTTTAGTGAGGTAGTTGAACGTTCCGTTCAAATAAGAAAATGCTATCATCAATTGGAAAGGCAATATCATGAAAAAGAATGGACAGTAGAAGAAGATGCTTTGGCTTTTTTGACAGACGCTGGTTTAGTGGGGCGTCTGACAATGTCTCAGCAAGAGCGTTGGCCAAAAAGTGGAGAGACAGTGTCTGAACTGGAGCATAAACTTGGTGAATGCATATGGTGGCTGATTATTTTAGCTGAGCGTATGAATATCGATATCTGTGAAGCGTTGCAGATATTTTTAAGCAAAACAGAAAAGCAGTTGGCCGATTAAACAAAGGTATTGCCCTTTCCGGTTAGTTCAAAAGATTTTAGTTTTTCGTTTCTGGCACCAATATTCTGTACAATTTTTGCAGTAGTTTCATTCAAGAAAAGACAGAGTGACCTTACCGCGATTTTATGGACACACAGAACGTGTGATAAAATTAATCACAGAGGTGTCCATTTTGAGAACATTTGATCGCGAATACAAATTGATGGCCGTCAGTCGCTTTAAGGAAAGTGGCAAACCGGTTGCCAAAGTCGCACGTGAGTTAGATATTAGAGTGCTAATACTTTGCATGGCTGGCTTAATAAGTTGGCTAAACACGCTAATGATGCATTTTCTGGCAGCGGAAGCGGCAAATTGACATAAGGAAAATGAAAAAAGTTAGAGAATAGGGTCTACCCAAAATCTGATTTGGTATAATCAGTTTGCAAATTGGACTTTTTCAGGAGAAACTAGTTAGTTAATTCTCAGATGATCGGAGAACATCAGGATGAGTCTTAGGTTTATCTATGGACGGTCCGGCAGCGGCAAGTCCAGCTATTGCTTGAACGAAATAAAGGAACGTATCAACACCGGAGCGGATCATCCGCTGGTGCTGCTTGTGCCGGAACAGTATACGCTGCAGGCGGAGAGAGACTTGATTAATGTGCTGAAGACCGGCGGTATTTTAAAGACGGAAGTATTAAGTTTCCGCCGCCTAGCATTCAGGGTATTTAATGAGGCGGGTGGAATCACGTATCCGCATATTCATCCAGCCGGCAAAAGCATGCTGATTTATCGAATTTTAACGCAGATCAAAGACGAACTGAAGTTCTATGCGAGATCAGCCGGCCGCAAGGGGTTTGTCAGCTCGCTTTCTGGGTTGATCACGGAACTGAAAAGATATAATGTCACGCCGGAAGATCTGCAGAACGTCATTGCCGGTATGGCGGATCAGCCGCTCAAGGACAAACTGACCGAACTGAATGCCGTCTATTTCGGGTTCGAGGAATTGATCCGGCAAAGATACCGGGACAGTGACGATGATCTTGCCCTGGCGGCAGTCAAGCTGGAATCCACGAACATTTTTGACGGCGCAGAAATCTGGGTTGATGGTTTTGCCGGATTTACACCGCAGGAATACAAAGTCATCACAAGGCTGCTGCTTAAGGTGAACAGGGTGAACATTTGTCTGTGTACGGACTGTCTTGATGAAGAAGGTCTGATGGAAACCGATGTATTCTCTGAAGTTAAAGGCGTGTACCGTAAGTTTAAGAAAATCTGCCAGGAGGCGGGTTTGAAGATTGAGCCGCCGGTTCATTTGGCGGAAGTTCCTCTGCCCAGGTTCCGCTACAGTAGAGAGTTGTCCCACCTCGAACGATATTATGATGCCTATCCGTACCGGGTATATCCAGAAGCAACCAGGGATATCTCCCTGCATGCTTCGGTGAATGTCTATACGGAGATTGAAGCTGCAGCGGCAGACATAGTCAGGCTCTGCCGGGATGGAGGGCTCAGATACAGAGATATCGCCGTAGTCACCGGAAATCTGGACGGCTACCGGAGTTTCCTGGAAACTGTTTTTGCTGAGTATGAAATTCCGTATTTTTTGGACAGTAAGACCGAGATCACGGATCATCCGCTGGTCAGAATGATTCTGGCGATGCTCGACATATTTAACGACCACTGGTCTTATGAAGCGGTATTTGCGTATCTGAAAACCGGATTGACCGGTCTGGACAGGGAGCGTATGGACCGCATTGAAAATTATGTACTGGCCTGCGGAGTCCGCGGAAGCCGCTGGACGAAAAATGAAGACTGGTCAATGCGTCCAGGCTTACTGCCGGAAGAAAATTACCGGTCTCAAGATGTGGAAAAGGCCGAAACGGAGCTGAAGGAGATCAATCAGACCAGACGCGAGATTGTAGCCCCGCTTCTTCAATTCCGCGCCAAAACCAAGAACAGAAAAAAGGCTTCGGAAATCTGCGAGGCCTTATATGATTTTCTTTGCGGGATAGGCGTCCCGGCCAGGCTGGAAACAGCCATGGAAGAATTCAGAAGGCAGGGAATGCTGAGTCTGGCTAATGAATACGGCCAGGTTTGGAATATCCTGATGAACGTACTGGATCAGACTGTGGAGATCATGGATGAGGAGCCTTTGAGTCTTGAAAACTTTGCGGATACCCTGAAAATTGGCTTTGCCGAATACCGGATCGGGTTGATACCGGCTTCCCTGGATCAGGTTTTGATCGGCAGCATCGAGCGGTTTCGAAGCCATGAGATCAAAGCACTTTTTATTTTAGGGGTCAATGACGGGGTGTTCCCTTCCTCTGCTCAGACGGAAGGCATCCTGGCTGATGCGGACCGTGCTGTGCTGAATACATTGGGTGTCGAACTGGCTAATGACACCCGAACGCAGGCTTTTCAGGCCCAGTATCTGATTTACCGATCTTTGACGACCGCATCTTCTTATCTTCACCTGAGCTGGCCGATCGCCGACCAGGAAGGCCGAAGCTTGCGGCCTTCGTTGGTGATTTACCGGCTGAGGAAGCTGTTCCCGGAAATTTCGGAAAACAGTACGCTGATTCCAGTGCTATCCAGGTTTGCTGCTGGTAAAGAAAATGCCGAGACAAAAAACACCTGGATCGAAAGTGATGAACTTGAGCTGCTGACAGGGAAATCCCCTTCTTTTAAACAAATGGTTGCAGCTTTCCGCTGTAAGGCAGAAGGGCTGGAAATCAACGGCTGGTGGCAGGATGTCTATCGCTGGTACAATGGACTGGAAGAATGGAAACCGCGCTGTGAGGCGCTTCAGACAGCATTTTCAGCCAGAAATATTGCCGAGCCGGTCAGCTCAGCAAAAATAACGGCATTGTATGGCGCATCGGCTCATACCAGTGCATCGAGGCTCGAAAAATATGCGTCCTGTCAGTTCGCATTTTATCTTCAATATGGACTTGAAGCCAAAGAAAGAAAGATTTATCAATTTAGCCCGCCGGATGTCGGGACGTTTATGCATGCCGTTCTTGAAAGATTTTCGCTGGAGGCGGCACAGCAGCAAATCTCTTGGCGAGAGATGGAAAGACCGTGGTGCCGGGAAAAAGTCTCGGCGATTGTAGACGAAATACTTCAGAATATGCAGGGTTCCGGACTCACAGCCTCCCAACGGTATACTTCACTTGCCTTGAGACTGAAAAGGGTTATCACGCGTGCGGTCTGGATGATTGCGGAGCACCTCAGGCGCAGCGGCTTTGAGCCGTTGGGTTATGAGCTTGGATTTGGCGAGCGGGAAAAGTTCCCGCCGATTGTGATTGAACTTGATTCAGGCCGGAAGGTATCTTTAAGCGGGAGGATTGACAGGGTCGATGCGCTGGAAGCTGAAGAAGGGACCTACCTCAGAATCGTGGATTATAAATCTGGGAGCAAGGATTTCAAACTGGCCGACGTTTATTATGGACTGCAGATCCAGTTGTTCACGTATCTCGATGCCCTCTGGCAGAACAGCGGGCTGGAGACGGAAAAACCAGTCCTGCCGGGAGGCATCCTGTATTTCCGGATCGATGATCCTATCGTCAGGGCCGACGGCAGGCTTACGGAGGAAGAGATCGAGCTGGACATTATGAAACAGCTTAAGATGAAGGGCCTGCTGCTCGCGGATGTCAAATTGATTAAGGAAATGGATCGGACCATCGACGGCACTTCGCTAATTATTCCGGCCAGGATCAATAAGGGAGACCTTCTGGGCAAATCATCGGCAGCTACCCTGGAACAATTTGAAATCCTCAGAGAATATGTCCGAAACCTTCTGAAAAACTTATGTGAGGAAATGATGAGCGGCAGTGTTTCGATCACGCCGTACAAGAAAAAGCGGATAACCTCGTGTACCTACTGCTGCTACGCAGCAGTCTGCCAATTTGATCCGGCCAGAAAGGAAAACAGCTTCCGGTTGCTGACCGACCGTGGGGATGAGGAAATCTGGAACGATATCATGAAGGCGGAACAAAATCATGACTGATCAGACGAAATGGACGAATGAACAATGGGAAGCAATTACGGCCAAGGACTGCAACCTGCTGGTTGCAGCGGCCGCCGGGGCCGGCAAGACGGCCGTGCTTGTGGAACGGATCATCCAAAGAATTACAGACAGCCATGATCCTGTGGACATTGACCGGCTGCTCGTGGTGACGTTTACCAATGCAGCTGCGGCAGAGATGAGGGAAAGGATTGCCGAAGCGCTCGCTGCAGTACAGGAAAGCAATCCGGGGTCTTCCAATATGCAAAAACAGCTGACGCTGTTGAGCAAAGCCAGTATTACAACCATTCACTCGTTTTGTCTTGAGGTCATCCGCAGTAACTTCCAGGCCATTAATATTGATCCGTCTTTCCGGATTGCCGATGAGACGGAAACGATGCTGATGAAAATGGAAGTACTCAATGACCTGTTCGATGAAATGTATGAAGAGAATGCCGAGAATCAGGATTTTTTTGAACTTTTAGAGTGTTATGGCGGCAACAGGGACGATCAGGCCTTACAGGACATGGTGCTGAATTTGCATACGTTTATACAAAGCAGTCCCTGGCCGGAAAAATGGCTTGCAGAGATGACAGGGCGTTTCGGCATACCCGAAGGTACGGATTTCAGTCAGACCTGCTGGGGAAAAGTCCTGCTTAAAAGTATCGGGCTCGAAATTGAGGGACTGATACAGAATATGCAGGCCGCAGTTGCGCTTCTGCAGCCTGGTGCCGGACTGGATAAATACCGTCCTGTCTTCGAGGAAGAATACTGCTTTTTACAGCATATCCGGGAGCTTTGTCTGGAAGAGCGTAATGCCAGATGGGATGACCTTGGCCAAACAGTCCGGAACTACCCGTTTCAAAGACTGCCGTCAGCCGGCAAAGATGCGGATAAAGCTGTTCAGGAGCAGGTCAAAGAAATCCGGGATCAGGTCAAAAAGAAGATTGGTAAACTGAAAGAACGGGCTCTGGCAGCTGATTCGGCAGAAATCAGAGCAGATTTGCAGACCCTTCGGCCGCTGATGCAGTGTCTGAGCAGACTGGTTGTTGAATTTGAACGCAGATATGCGTTGAAAAAGAATGGCAAGTCTCTGGTGGATTTTAATGACCTGGAGCATTTTTGCCTCGAAATTCTGACGGTGCAGGATGAAACGGGAGCGTATGTGCCGTCTGAAGCAGCCAAACGCTATCAGGAACGTTTCGCGGAAATTCTGGTCGATGAGTACCAGGACAGCAATCTGGTCCAGGAGATTTTGCTTCAGATGATTTCCCGCACAGGATCAGCCAGACCGAATGTCTTTATGGTCGGAGATGTCAAACAGAGTATTTACAGATTCAGACAGGCTAAACCGGAACTGTTTCTGGAGAAGTATCACAGTTACTCTCCGGAACAAGGCGCCAGCCATCGGAAAATTTGCCTGTATAAGAATTTCCGCAGCCGCCGGGAAGTGGTTGATGCTGTTAACTACATTTTCAGGCAGATCATGTCGGTGCAGGTCGGGGAACTGGACTACAATGACAACGAGGCTTTGAATCCGGGAGCCGTCTTTGCCGAAAATGACCAGGAACAGCTGACTGTTGGCGGATCCGTAGAATTTCATCTTATTCAAACAGGTGATCCGGAGCGGTTGGATCAGGAAAACGGATTTTCTGACAGTTCAGGTCAGGAAGAACAGGAATTGACGGAGTTTGCGGACGCCTCAAATGGACTCTCTGATGAAACGGAACAGATTGACCCGGGTATGCTGGATGCGATCCAGTGTGAAGCCCGTTTTGCGGTACGAAGGATAGAGGAGCTATTCCAGCCGGACGAACAGGGCAGACGGACGGCAGTTTATGATAAGGAAAGCAAAGCATACCGAGAGCTGCGTTGCAGCGACATTGTCATTCTTCTCCGGACCACCCGGAACTGGTCCGAGGTATTCACAGAGGAACTGACGGCGGCTGGCATCCCTGCCTTTGCTGATACCGGCACAGGATTTTTCAAGTCTTCCGAGGTACAGGTAATCCTGTCACTGCTCCAGATCATTGATAATCCGTTGCAGGATATTCCGTTATTGGCCGTTCTGAGATCGCCGCTGGCCGCTTTCTCATCTGATGAACTCGCCGGGCTGCGGCT
This sequence comes from Dehalobacter sp. DCA, assembly GCF_000305775.1. Classification (NCBI taxonomy): domain Bacteria; kingdom Bacillati; phylum Bacillota; class Clostridia; order Eubacteriales; family Desulfitobacteriaceae; genus Dehalobacter; species Dehalobacter sp. DCA. Next base: position 2,260,683 of record NC_018866.1, on the reverse strand, counting down.
TAACAGACGGCATGTGCCAATCTATGAGGCGATCAAACAGTTGGTGGAAGAGACGGCAGAAGAGGATACCCCTGAACCAGAGAGCAGAAAGCCTGATAACGAATTAGAGAGCAGTAAGCCGGAAATCAAATTTCAGAACCAACTCGTGGACGGAAAATCTGAGATAAAAAAGATGAAAAACGCAACACCTGAAAAAGAAACGCTGAAAAAGAAAGCAGCAATGTTCCTGAACAACCTTCACAGATGGCGGGACACCGCTCAATATCTGTCTGCCGACAGGCTGCTCTGGCAGCTTTATACCGAGACAGGCTATTATGGGATTGTCGGAGCGATGCCTGGGGGCGTGCAGCGTCAGGCCAATCTCCGGATTCTATTTGAACGGGCCAGACAATATGAGGAAACGAGCTTTAAAGGGCTGTTCAATTTTATTAATTTCATTGACAAGCTAAAAAGCAACCAGGGTGATTTTGGCAGTGCTAAAATCCTTGGTGAAAATGATAATGTCGTCCGGATTATGAGTATTCATAAAAGCAAAGGGCTGGAATTCCCGGTCGTTATTTTGGCCGGATGCGGCAAGAAATTTAACTTTCAGGATTTAAACAGGAGTATTTTATTTCACCAGGAGCTTGGACTCGGTCCTGACGTTGCGGATCCGAGGCTCAGGATAGCGTATCCGTCTGTTCCTAAATATGCAATTCGGGAACAAATCAGGATGGAGACCCTGTCGGAAGAAATGCGGATTCTCTATGTGGCCTTGACCAGAGCCAGGGAAAAGCTGATTATCTCCGGAGCAGTTTCCAATGCCCGGAAGGCGTTGAATAAATGGTCTAAAGCTGCTGCAGGTGATCAGGAAAAGCTGCCTGCATACGAAGTATTCAAAGGAGAAAAATATCTGGACTGGATCGGGCCGGCACTCATAAAGCACCGGGGCTGCAGCACTGCCACTCGGACCGGCTGGCTCGGGTATCCTACCGATGTAACAGAGGGAGCACCGGGAAACGGTCTGCTTGACGATCCGTCCGAATGGCAGATCCGCATGTGGACAAAAAATGAGCTTCTTGGCAGATCAGCCGTTCAGGAACAGGAAGAAGAAACATTCATCCGATGGCTGGCCGGTTTACATCAGGAGACCGAAGATCACGGTGATACCGAAGTTAATGATGATAAAAACGATAATAACGATAGTAGAGATAATCGTGATAATAACGACAGCGACAGTGATCGGCTCCACCGCAAAGATGTAAAGAAAGAGATTGCGCGAAGGCTTGGCTGGGAGTATACCTTCACTGCCAGTACCCGAATCCCGCCCAAAGTCTCTGTCACCGAACTGAAGAGACGGCTGGAAGCGGAGCTTTCGGAAGAGATGGGGCTGGGGCTTGCAAACGGATCGGCTTCCCTGCCGCAGCTGATCAAAAAGCCGTTATTTCTCGAAGAAAAGAAAGGGCTGAATGCGGCAGAAGCCGGAACAATTTTGCATTTTGTCATGCAGCACCTGGATATTCAACACGATGATATCCCAAGTCAGATTCAGGAAATGGTTAAAAAAGAACTGCTTACAGAGCAGCAGGCCGAAAGCGTCGATCCGGAAAAGATACGACTTTTCCTCGAATCTCCGCTCGGATGCAGAATGAAGGCTTCAGGCAGTGTGAACCGTGAAGTCCGCTTCAATATAGAAATACCATGCCGGGAAGTATTCTCCGACATGGCGGCAGGTGTCTGCGGGCAGGAGGTCGTCCTGTTACAGGGCATTATTGACTGTTATTTTGAGGAAGAGGATGGGATTGTCCTGGTTGACTATAAGACGGACCAGATTCCGGAAGGCGGATCCCGCATTATTCTAGAAAGGTACCGCCAGCAGATTCTCTATTACGCCAGGGCGCTGGAAATGCTGACAGGGAAAAAAGTCAAAGAAAAGTACTTTTATCTTTTTAGCTGCGGCGAGGTCTTGCAGTCCTGACAGTAACCGTAGATTTCCAGTTTGTGCTGGATCACATCAAAATTGGCCTGGTCTTTCAGGGCCTTTTCGAATTCTTTCATTGGGCAGTCCGCAATCGAGATCCGTTTGTTGCACTTCATACAAATCAGATAGTGTTTATGCTGGTCATGATTCAGTTCATATCTGGCTTTGCCGTCATCTGAGATATTTGTTTTGAGAAGCAGATTGCCCGACATCAGCTTTTCCAGCGTACGATAGACGGTAGAAAGGCAAATGGACGAACTTTTATCTTTTAGAGAAATAAAAATCTCCTCAGCCGTCAGAGGTTCTTCCGCATTTTGAAGCAGGTCAAATATCAAGTTCCTATGCTTGGTATTCTTGATCCCTGCTTTTTTCATGATTTCTTTTAATGGGTCTTGCTGGTTTTCAGGCAAAGAATTCAGTCCTTTTAGTCAAATTTTTGCGCACAACGGAACAGTGTCCCCCAAATTGATCATGAGGTTGTTTTTGTCAGTCGCTCCAGAAGATTTTTAATGATTTCAGCCTTATATATCTGACTCTGACTCTATTGTAATACTTTTACACAGCTTCACAAAGTATTAATGACTTTGCCAAAAAATATTTGGAATAATTTCTAAATCAAGGGGAATAAAATGCATACTTTTGTAGTATAATCAATTTATATATTAATGCAAATGCAAACCATTTGCAAAAAAGAAAATAGGGGAAATTAGTTGATGACTGCTAAGATCGCAAAGACGGCTGTGATTGATAAGACGGCAATGAATAGGGCAAATAGAACCAAAAGGAAAGAAATGTTTTTTAAATGGGCGAAACCTTTTTGCGCGGCTTTGCTGGCAATCATGGTAACCTTAAGCGGGTGCGGTGCGAAAGAGCGTGCAGCGGTGAATACGGATGACAGTCGGGGATCGCTGAAAATTGCGACTTCATTCTATCCGATTTATCTATTCACCTTAAACATCACGAAGGATATTCCAAACGTGACTGTCGTCAATATGACCAAACCTACAACCGGCTGTCTCCACGATTATGCCCTGACGACTGAAGATCTGAAAAGCCTGGAAGATGCTAAGGCTCTGGTGATCAACGGCGCGGGAATGGAATCATTCCTCGGTAAGGTTGTAGAGCAGATGCCGGATTTGAAGATCATCGACGCCAGTGAAGGGATTACCCTGATTCAGGATGAAACAAGGGAAAATCCGCATGTGTGGCTGAGTATATCTAAAGCGATCAGACAGGTTCAGAATATTGGCGATCAGCTGGCGGTTCTTGATCCCGAAAATGCTGAAAAATATCAGGAAAATACTGCAGCGTATATTGCGAAGCTCGAACAGGAAAAAGATAAAATGCACCAGGCCCTGGATGGGGTAAAGAACCGGGATATCGTGACTTTTCATGAGGCATTCCCGTACTTTGCCGAAGAATTCCATTTGAATGTGGCAGCAGTGATCGAGCGGGAGCCCGGATCAGAACCCAGCCCAATAGAACTGACGGAAACTATCGAAAAAATCAAAGCATTAAACGTCAAGGCTTTGTTCGCCGAGCCTCAGTATTCTGCGGATACGGCAGAGACAATTGCGAACGAAACAGGTGCCCGGGTCTATTACCTTGACCCGATCGTCACGGGCCCGCTGGAAGCGGATGCTTACATTGATCTGATGGATAAAAATCTGCAGACACTGCAGGAGGCCCTCCAATGAAAAATAAATGCTGCAATCATGAATTAAATGAAGAATGTGGATGCGGCTTATGCCGTACCCGGATCAACCACCTCGGGGTAACACTGAATAACAAAGAAATACTGCAGGATATTAATCTTGAAATATACTGTGGTGATTTAACTGCGGTGATTGGACCGAACGGAGCTGGTAAGACAACCTTGTTTAAAGCCATCCTTGGTGAAATTCCACACACGGGAACGATTGAATTTCTTGATCCTAAAGATAACAAAAAGGGCCGTCCGGTCATCGGCTATGTCCCGCAGAAACTTGATTTTGACAATAGTTCGCCGGTCACTGTGCTGGACTTGTTTACGGCGACTTACAAACGTTTTCCCGTCTGGCTCGGTTCTTCTCAAAAAACAAAAAAACGTGTTCAAAAGAATTTGACGCTTGTGCAGGCTGAACATCTCCTTAACAGAAAACTAGGTGCGCTATCCGGAGGGGAGTTGCAAAGAGTATTGCTCGCGCTGGCGCTTGACCCCGTCCCAAATCTCTTGTTTCTTGATGAACCGGTGTCTGGTATCGACCAGAAAGGATTGGAACTGTTCTATGATATTGTCTCCAGGCTGCGTCAGGACTATGACTTATCGATTATTCTTGTTTCGCACGATTTGAATCTCGTGGTCAAATATGCGGACCGCGTGATACTGCTGAATCATGCGACCATCGAATGCTGTGGAACCGCTGCTGAAGTCTTCGACAACGAGAAAGTGATTGAAACATTTGGTATGGGGTGGGCCAAAGGAAACGCTGAATCCAAAAGAAAAGAGGAAGAACAAGCCAATGATCGAACAATGGTATAGGATGCTTGATGCCCTGCTTCCTCTGGCCTGGCTGGAATATGATTTCATGAAGAACGCTCTGCTGGCTGTTCTTCTGGTGACGCCCATTTTGGGCATCCTCGGCACAATGATCGTGAATAACCGGATGGCCTTTTTCTCAGATGCGTTGGGACATTCGGCGTTGACAGGCGTTGCGGCGGGAGTTGTACTCGGGATACAAAGCCCTTTTTGGGCTCTGCTGGTTTTTTCGGTGTTGTTTGCGGTTGCGGTGATTAGTGTTAAAAATGCCAATACGGCATCGACGGATACGATCATCGGCGTATTTTCCTCAACGGCAGTTGCGCTGGGCATCGTGATCCTGTCACGTAACGGTGGTTTTAGCAAGTACTCCGGGTATTTGATCGGTGATCTGTTAAGCATAACCCCTTCAGAGCTGGGAATTCTAGCCCTGATTTTTGTGCTGGTGCTGGTGTTTTGGGCAGGCTGGTTCAACAAGCTGCTGCTGGTAAGTGTCAATCAATCCCTGGCCAAAAGCCGGGGAATTCATATCCGCCTTTATGAATTTGTATTTGCAATCGTGATCGCCGTTGTGGTAACGTTCGCGATTCGCTGGGTAGGCATTCTGATTATCAGTTCCCTGCTTGTCCTGCCTGCAGCTGCTTCCCGAAACCTGGCGTCCAACATGAGGCAGTATCATGTCTTTGCCGTGATCATCGCCTTGATTTCCGGTCTGGCAGGACTGATCCTGTCCTATTTTTGGGGAACGGCAACAGGCGCCACCATTGTTCTGGTGCTTGCCCTATTCTTTGCCGTGACATTTATCTGGAAAGTTTCAACAAGATAAGATCTACGATGACCATTCTAGTAGAACGCTTTGGAAATAAGTAAACATATCCAGCATTCAAATTGATTTAATTTTGGCATGCAGACGAACTTAAACAGGCTGATAATCAGTCTGGGGGCCACAGTTCCGCTGCGAGCGGAGCATGGATGCGAAGCGCGGCTTTTTGTGCCACGGAGGGCACAATAGCCGAAAAGCGGTATTGTGGCCCCTAGACTAGCCCTAATAAATACGTGAAAATAATTTGAGAACGTTGTACCAGTGAATTATAGTGTATAATAGGTATACTAATTTTAGAACTACCGATTGAAGCAATAGTGACGATTGAATGAGCTTACCGCGTTATTTAAGAAAGGACTGACCAATCATGTGCAGAGAAAAAACACCCTGGGAAAAATGTGTTGAATTTCATGGACATCAATGCATGGGACTTGCAATTGGCTTCAGACAGGCGTTTATCGGACTCAATGCGCTTGGTGTGACAAGGGCGGCTGATGAAGAACTGTTTGCGGTCGTCGAAAACGATGCCTGCGGCGTTGATGCGATCCAGGTACTTACCGGTTGTACGCTCGGAAAGGGTAATCTGATTTATAAGGATGCCGGCAAACAAGCGGTCACGCTGGCCAACCGCAAATCCGGCAAAGCGGTCAGGATTTTAAGAAAACTCGGCAACAAACCTGATGATGAACAATATACTGAATTGAAGGCAAAGATATCAGCCGATTCGGCCAGTGAAGAGGAAAAGGCAGTCTGGGGGACGCTGCAGAAGGACAGAATTGAAAAATTTTTGGCCGCACCTGCTGATGGATTATTTACGGTTACCGAAGTCACTATGCCCGGGATTGAACCGGCCAGAATTTTTCAGACAGTCGTATGTTCTCAATGCGGGGAGCCATTTGCGGAAGTCAAAGCGCATCTTGTCGAAGGAAAAATCATCTGTTCCGACTGCAATGAGACTTACACCAGGGGATGGCGTTAACCAGAATTGTTTAGATGATTGTCGAAACTAATTTGATTTTCGTTTGACAGCCAAAGAATTTATACGGTATAATGAACAAAACTCAAAAGTACCTTTTGGGAGAATGAAAATGCTTAACGGTAAGAGAATGCTAGAACAAATCAAAATCAATAGCTTTACGTTTAGAAGCTTTAGCCAGTGCTATTATTATTTTTATTTTAGCACCGGTTATTTTTGGTTGTTCTACAATCGAATACTTTCTCTCTTCACTAATGAGCGTCCGGGAAAATGCCTTGCGGCCTGACCCCGGTCGAGAGAAACCGAAGTTGAAATACGATACTGTTAAAGAAGGCTCATTAGAAATAATGAGCCTTCTGTTTTTATTCAAGCTTGAGTAGTATCATGTAAGTAAGTAGGACAGTTTAAGGAGGTAGGAAAAATGATTATTGTGATGAGGCCGAAGACGCCACCAGAGGAGATCGCGAAGATGAAACAGAAGATATTGGACCTAGGATGTGAGGTTCATGAGTCTTTAGGCGTGAACTACCATATTCTTGGATTGATCGGGAATACCAGCAGCATTGACCCGGACACGCTGCATGCAAATGATTATGTTGAAAAAGTCATTCATGTTCAGGAGCCATTTAAAAAGGTTAACCGTTTATTCCACCCGGAAGATACGGTCATCAGTGTCGGGGACAGAAAAATCGGCGGCGACACCTTTGCTGTGATTGCCGGTCCGTGTTCGGTAGAAAGTGAAACGCAAATCGTCGGCATTGCCGAAACGGTCAAAAAATCCGGGGCTGCTTTTTTAAGAGGCGGCGCTTTTAAGCCGCGTTCCTCACCGTACAGCTTTCAGGGTTTAAGAGAAGATGGTCTGGAACTTCTGAAAATAGCCAGAACCAAGACAGGACTGCCAATCGTCTCGGAATTAATGTCGACTGAATATCTGGAGAGATTCGTTGAAGACGTGGATATTATTCAGATCGGCGCCCGTAATATGCAGAACTTTGAACTCTTAAAAGAAGTCGGAAAAATTCAAAAACCGGTGATTCTAAAAAGAGGGTTATCCTCGACGATTGAGGAATTATTACTCGCTGCGGAATATATTCTGGCGCATGGCAACGAGAATGTTATTTTCTGTGAAAGAGGCATTCGGACTTTCGAAAATTACACCCGAAATACGCTTGACCTGACTGCTGTGCCGGTGATCAAGAAACTGAGTCACCTTCCGGTTATTGTTGATCCAAGCCACGCGGCAGGGCTGTGGTGGCTTGTCGAACCGATGGCTAAAGCAGCGATGGTCGTAGGTGCCGACGGTGTCATGATCGAAGTGCACAACGACCCGGCCAATGCCAAATGTGATGGGCAGCAGTCTATCAAACCTGAGAGATTCGAGGCTTTAATGGATTCGCTGAGACAGCTGGCGGTTATACAGAATAAGATTATTTAATCAATAAGATGATCCCTGGAGGTGGATTTCTTGGAAGAACCGGACTTTGGTAGTATGGAAATTACGGTAGTGGGTCTGGGACTTATTGGCGGATCATTCGCCATGGCTTTGAATAAACTAAAACCAAAGAAAATCTGGGCAATCGATGTTAACATCAGCGTACTGGAACAAGCAGAAAAAACGGGTGTGATCAGCAAAGGATTCACGGAGGCAAGCATTCCGCTGCAAAGCTCGGATATTGTTGTGATCTGCATCTATCCGGAGCTTGCCGTTCAGTTTGTAAAAGACAACCTGGCCTATTTTAAACACGGTGCCCTGATTACGGATACAGCAGGACTCAAAGAACAAGTCGTTCAGGAGATTAGTTCAGTCTTAAGGGAAGATTTGAGCTTCGTCGGGGGACATCCGCTGGCTGGCAAAGAATCCAGCGGATTTGCCTACGCTTCTGAAGAGATTTTTCGGGGGGCCAACTATCTGATTACCCCAATCGACGGCACGAAGAATGAAAGCTTGAGACTGGTGGAAAGGCTGATTCTTGGTCTCGGCTGCAGACAGCCGATCCGAATGGAACCGCATAAACATGACGAAATAATTGCGCTGACAAGTCAGCTTCCGCATGTCATTGCGGCCGCCCTGATGAACAGTTCCTGTGCTGAGGATACCGGCAGCTTTGTCGGAGGCAGCTTCCGCGATGCAACACGGGTCGCGAGAATGAATGCCGAGCTCTGGAGTGAACTTCTACTCGAGAATAAAGACAATATTTTAGAACAAATTGACGTGTTCATCGAAAACGTCCGGATGATCCGAACGGCGGTCGCAGAAAAGGACCGGGATTCGCTGAAACAAATGCTTGAGAACGCCAGCCGGGGCAGAGAAAAGTTTTAAGGAGAGATTTTCTTGACGTGCTTACGCTTGCAACCTTCAACCTTAACAGGGGAGATCAGGATACCTCCTTCCAAAAGCATCAGTCACCGGGCAGTGATATGTGCCGCACTGGCTGAGGGGACCAGCAGCATTGACAATCTTGTTTTTTCTGAAGATATTTCTGCAACCTTGGACGGGCTGGTGTCTCTGGGTACAACCGTCGGGGAAGTCTCGGCGAACCCTGGTGAACCAGGCGCGCTTTGGCTGGAAGGGAACCCGAAGCTTCAAATCGCGCAGGAAACAATCAACTGCCGGGAATCCGGATCTACGCTGAGATTTCTGATACCGCTGGCCACACTGACAGGAAGCCCGGTGACCTTTACCGGTGCCGGCAAGCTGGTGGAGCGTCCTCTGGACGCATATTATGAGCTGTTTCAACTGCACGGAATCGAATATCAGACCCGGGACGGATATTTGCCCTTGACGATCAAAGGGAGATTTTCACCGGGTGAGTATAAACTGAAAGGCAATGTCAGCTCTCAATTTATTACAGGACTTATGTTTTTGCTGCCGCTCTTGGACGGAGATTCGAGAATTGTCGTTACAACGGAACTAGAATCCCGCGGTTATGTTGACCTGACCATCGATGCGCTGGAAAAGTCGGGAATAACCGTACAAAACAACGCATACCAGGAATTTTTTATTCCAGGAAAGCAGCGGTATAAGGCAATTAATTGCCGCATTGAAGGAGACTACTCCCAGGCTGCGTTCTGGCTGGTGGCAGGTACACTGGGGTCCGGTCTGAAATGTCTGGATCTAAATGCTCGGTCCCTGCAGGGGGACAGGGCGATTCTCGATATGATGCTGGGGATGGGTGCCCGAATTTATTGGATGGATGACAGTCTAGAAGTGCTGGGTGGTCCGACTGAGGGAATGGTAATTGATGCCGGCCAGTGTCCGGATCTGGTACCTGTGCTTGCAGTCCTGGCTTCTTTAAGCAAAGGCACAACCAGAATCATTAATGCTGGAAGACTCCGGATCAAAGAATCGGACAGACTCAAAGCAACGGCATCAGAGCTGAACAAACTTGGGGCCAGGATTCAGGAACTGCAGGAAGGGCTCCTCATCGAAGGGGTAGAAACCCTGCATGGCGGAACCGTCGACAGCTGGAACGATCACCGGATCGCGATGGCTATGGCTGTGGCCTCCGTCAGGTGTACAGAACCTGTGTTTCTAACCGGAGCCGAAGCCGTCAAAAAATCATATCCGCATTTCTGGCAGGATTTTTGCAAATTGGGAGGTAGAGCTGATGAGTGGAACATGGGGTGAAACCCTTAAACTATCGCTGTTTGGGGAATCACACGGAAAATGCATCGGGATCGTACTCGATGGTCTGCCGGCGGGATTAAAGCTCGATCTGCCCTTCATCAGCCGGGAACTGGCCAGAAGGGCACCGGGGAAGAACGCGCTTTCAACCCCGCGGCAAGAAAAAGATGAATTTGAAATCCTAAGTGGTTTCTTTCATGGATCTACGACTGGAGCCCCGCTCTGCTGTGTGATCTGGAATAAGGATCAGCACTCCGGGGATTATTGCGAATTGAAAGACACGGTGCGGCCCGGCCATGCGGATTATACCGCGATGGTAAAACACAGGGGTTTCAACGATTACCGGGGTGGAGGCCATTTTTCCGGCAGACTAACTGCACCATTGGTGCTGGCTGGAGCCATTGCCAAACAAATCCTGGAAAAGAAGGCCATTGTGATAGGCAGCCATATTTTAAATATCGGTGGTATTGGAGAGGATCGTTTTGATGACCTTCGAATTGATTCAGGTCTACTCCGGGAACTGACAGAACAAGAATTCCCAGTTTTGTCCGAAGAAGCGGGTGCCCGGATGAAACAGAAAATTCTTCAGGCCAAAGCCGAGGAGGACTCTGTCGGCGGCGTGATTGAAACAGCGGTAGCAGGTTTGCCTGCCGGCTTGGGGTCGCCATTCTTTGATTCAGCTGAAAGCAAAATTGCCCATCTGCTGTTTGCTGTTCCGGCGGTGAAGGGAGTCGAATTCGGCGCTGGGTTTGCAATTGTGCAGATGAAAGGATCTGAAGCTAATGATCCGTTCGCTCTCACAGACGGTAAAGTGGTGACGCTTTCCAATCATAATGGCGGAATCCTTGGAGGGATCACGAATGGCATGCCTTTGATATTCCGGGCTGCCGTGAAACCGACGCCTTCGATCGGCAAAGTGCAGCAGACGGTGAATATGGCCATCAGGGAAGAGACGCAAATCACAGTTCAGGGAAGACACGACCCTTGCATCGTCCCCCGGGCGGTTCCTGTCGTAGAAAGCGCCGCTGCACTGGCCTTATTGGACTTGATGATAGAAAAGGATGGGGTAACGTGGATGAACTAAAAAATCGGAGACTGCAGGACCTCAGGTCTAAGATAGATGAAATTGATACCGAACTGCTTCGTCTTTTTGAAGCAAGAATGGAGACCGTCATTGAGGTAGCTGAATATAAGATCTTGAACAGCATTAATATCTTGGATGAATCCAGGGAGAATAAAGTCCTGCAAAAAATTGAGCAGGTCAAAAACAAGGATCTAGTTAAAACTGCAGAAGAATTCCTCAAAGCTGTCATGAGTATTAGTAAAGGTGTTCAGGCTGAACGCTTTTTTAGGCCAGAAACCGGTTCCTGGCAGGAAATTTCGGAAATTGAAGAGGAGTCGGAAACCGGAGAACTGGGGAAATGTGTTTCCGGAAATGTGGTCGGGTTCCAGGGAATTCCGGGTTCTTATAGTGAACAGGCGCTTAAGGAATATTTCGGGGAAGGCAAGAATGCCAAGAATTATGTGAACTTTGAAGATGTGTTTCAGGCGTTGGCTGCAGAAGAGATTGATTACGGGGTTCTTCCGCTGGAAAATTCGTTTACCGGCGGTATTGCCGACGTCTACGACCTGCTTTGTCAGTTTGGGTTTTATATCGTCGGTGAAAAATGTATCCAGATCGATCATAACCTGTTGGCGGTTAAAGGAGCAAAACTCGAAGATATCAGGGAAGTATGCTCCCATCCCCAGGGTTTTCAGCAGTCCAGTATTTTTTTAAGAAAACATCCCGAATGGAACCAGGTAACCTGCAGCAATACCGCAGTAAGTGCTAAGAAAGTCGCCGATGCAGGCTCGAAAGCTCTGGCATCGATTGCCAGCAGGCGAGCGGCGGAGCTCTATGGCCTTGACATTCTGGCCGAAAAGATCAACAATAATCCGGCGAACTTCACCCGGTTTATCATCATTGGCAGAAAACCTGAGCTCAGAAGCGCGGGCAACAAGATCAGTCTCGTTGTCGCCATTTCCCATGAACCCGGTTCATTGTACAGGGTTCTCAGTCATTTTGCCCGCAACGGGCTGAATATGATGAAGATCGAATCCCGTCCGATGACGGATAAAACCTGGGAATATCTCTTCTATATTGATTTCGAGGGTAATCTGAATAATGATATGGTCAAGAAAGCAGTTGATGGGATCGAGAAAGAAAGCGCTTACTTCCAGATGCTTGGGAACTATCCGTCAGATAGACAAAACAGGTAAAAATAATAAAAACCGAATATAGAGTTGTTTCAGGAATCCATTAATTCTTAATTACCCCAGATTAAGTCTGTGTGCCACAGTTCCAGCGTCAAGCGGAGCTGGATACGGAGCGCGGCCTTTTGACGGCCACGGATGGCCTAATGTCGCGATGCCAAGGATGGCAGGGAGCGACGTGTCAAGGATGACACAACGGCCGAAAGTGGAATTGTGGCACACAGACTAACCCGATAAGTCGATCACCGGAGTAAACTTGATATTTAGTTAATAAAACAGAGAAATAAGATCGGAGGCGAAACGATGATTGTTGGCCATGTGAACGAATTGGCAGGGGTTCCTATGCAGGGAGCAGGAATACAGGGTGCCACCAAAAAAGTACTGGTATCTCCCAAAGAAGGCTGGGAGGGCTGGACGATGCGGCTCTTTACGCTTGAACCGGGCGGCTTTACACCCAGACATACGCATGATTGGCCCCATATTAATTATATTGTTTCAGGCGAAGGAACATTGCATTTAGACGGTCAGAATTACGTACTGAAGGAAGGCGCGTATGCCTATGTTCCCGGAGGTGCGCTCCATCAATTTCAGAATGACTCCGGGAAAGAATTTTCATTCCTATGCATTGTACCCGAAGAAGGAGATAAGTAACCTTTATCTTTGCCTTGGATACTATCAATTGAGAATGTCAAGACCACTTCATTTTTCAATTTGTTTGAATAAAGATTTAGGGGCTGCCAGAATATAAAGTGGCAGCCTCTTTCAATACGTTCTTTTGGTATGTTTTTTTGTTCAAATAATTGTTACCTTACCCGGACGCCGGGTTCGATGCCCCCACGGTCCTCGAAGCCGAACAGTTTGGCAGGAATTGATTCCACCAAAGGTAAACCCTGCTGATATTAGAAAAAGCTGAGATGCCCCGCTTCTCTTAGGCGCTTCTACCTGTATAGTAACTCATAACGTTTTGAACAAAATTTCTTGTTTCGGCAGGCATTTTCACAAGATCCTCCGGCCCCTGGACGCCTCTGGCCCGAATTGTTCCTGATCCAGCATTATAGGCAGCCAGAGCCATCTCCGTAGATCCGTAACGGTCGATCAGCTGCCGTAAATAACGCGTTCCGCCGTCAACATTCTGTTCAATATTAAAGGGGTCGGTTACGCCCAGCCCTGAGGCGGTTGCCGGCATCAGCTGCATCAGGCCGATTGCGCCTGCTGAAGAGACCGCGTTCGGGTTAAAGGATGATTCCTGACGAATGACGGCTGATATCAAAGATTTTTCCACACCGTATTTTTCCGAAGCTCCCGTAATCGCAGCTTTTATCGAAGCATCAGTCGAAGACGCGTTGGAAGAGCTATTCGTGTTATTCATGTTGTTCATGTTATTCATATTGTAAGCACTGTAAGCACTGTTGTATGTCTGCCCGGATGAGGTCATGTTATTCGTTCCTAGGAAGTCCCCGGTTCCGGTCAGGCTTTCGGTTCCGTCTCCTGTGTTGAGCAATGAATTCTGCAGATTAACAAGGTTATAGAGATAGAGCATCTGCATCTGGCCAGACGTATTGGACTGATCCGTTTGATCCATCTGACTTGACAGATCCGACGTAACATTACTGTCTTCCTGCATGGTCTTCAACAGCATTTTATAAACCATCTGAAAAGCTTCGGAGTTTTCAGAAGTTCCTTCCAGCGCCTGGACCATATTTTGAAGCTGCAGCTGCAGCAGTTCGTTTTGAGCATCAATTTTCATATGATCCTCCCGGTTGTTTAAAAAAATGGAAACGTACTGTTTGTCTTAACTATTATTATGCGATGAACAGACGCTGAAAGCAAGCATGGGATTGTCTTTATTTACCTGGACAATTTACTGCGGACTTGTTTTATAATAGATGAGTACTTATACAATACAACTGCAGCAGGTGGGATAATAAAGGTGAAACCTCTTTTTGAAAGATCGACAACCCTATTTGAGAAAGTTTTCTTGACCTTGGTTATATTGAGTTTGATAGCATTCTTAGTTGGCTGCAATGTGGATCTGGACATCCTTGTCTATGCGGGATTCGGCGCGTATGTCATCCTTGGCTTCTTTGCTTTTATGCAGCCGAAAAAAATGATGGAAGTACTGAAAAAAGAAAATGAAGATTTTTTAGTCAGAAATCAAAAAAGAATCCCGCTGATTAAAACAGGATTCAGATTTGGTGGATTCACACTGGCCATCCTTGGGATAGCCCTCGGTTACATTTTTACTGTCTATTATTAGTTTCGCACATGGACCGTCGTGATTTCCTTACTGGTTTCGTACGGAATTAAGATTTGAACCCGGTTTCAAACGCTCTGATCAGGGCGTAAGCTGTATCAGCGCGGGTCATAGGCTGAAGCGGATAAAATTTGCTATTTTCCGCTTTCAGAATGCCGAGACCCGTGGCGAGTGAAGCGTATCCGAGCTCTTCAACCGGGACATCATCGAAGGAAGTCTGGAACATTGGGTTCAGCGCGGCGATTTTCTGAAGTCCGAGGAAGCGGACGATGATTTCGCTGCACAGTTCTTTGGTAACGATTTGGGACGGGGCCAGGTTATCCTGAATCCATCCTTCTTCTTTAGCTTTTTTCACGACATCGGTATCGGAAAGATTGTTCTCCGAGCCGTTTTTTATTGTGTAAAGAGCCCGCAGGAAGGCACTGGCAGTGATATTTTCGGTCGGCCGGAACTGGCTTCCGTATTCACCGAATAATCCAGCCATTCCCAGCACGGTGATTTCTTTTTCCGCAGTGTTTCCGGCAATATCCGTGAAGATATGAGCCTGAGGCTGCTCTTTTAAGGAATTTCCCTGGGAATCCAAAAATGATCCGGTTCTGGCATCCATCAGGTCGGAGGTTTGACTGCTTTCTGAGGAAGGCTGATAGACAAGCCGGACTTCCTTGGCTTCTCCTTGATCGTACAACAGAACATAGGTCAATTGCATAGGTCTAGCCTGGAAGAGTATTTCCTGGACTTTGGCTGGAGACATTGCTTCCGACAATTGCGGGAAATCGAGATTCCACCAATTCAGATAATAAGAAGTGATTTTCTTCGTCTGCAAATCAACAGTAATGCTGACGTTATTGGAAGGGAACAGAATGCCGTTGACGATCCGTTCATAGTTGAACGTGATGCTGGTGAGTTCTGCTGATTTGACGGAATCGGCTGTGTTGTCCGCATTGAGTTTAACCTGCTGAGATTTGGCCGGCTGGATTTTTCTGATAAAATCCTGCGCAATGGTCTGGGCCTGTTGGCTTGTAATCGCATTATGGCTTCCGTCGGCGTTTGCGGAAGAGGAGTAAACAGAGAAAGAGATTAATTCGCCACTGGCTGCATTGACCCTGGCATTAATCGTTTGGGCTCCGGACCCGCTTGGGGTTCCCCATTCAAAGGACCATACCTTTCCGCCGCGTAGACTGTAATCCTGGTAAAGATTGATGCTTTTCAACGTAACATTCGAAGGGATTTCCACCCACTGCTTGACGGCCTCAATCGCTTTTTCCCTGGGTAGAAGCTTCGCATTTTCGGCGATTTCCTTTTGTTCCTGCGGCGTTAAAGGAACGGATTTGGCTGCGCTTTCAGCCGAGCCAAGTCCACCCAGCGCCCGGTCATTCGTAAACAGCCATTGACCGGAGTTCAGGACCAAGGGTTTTCCGGTGAATGCATCGATTGTTCCACCGTTTTTCAGGGTATAAACCAGCTGGACTTTCTCACTATTTTGTGCTGTGGTCAATGGCTTATAAGCCGGTGCCAGAAAGTATTGCAGTTCCAGAAGTTTAGCGGTATTAAAGTATTCAGTTGCTTTCCCGGCATTGATGATATTATTCACTTCAGGGATCTTAAGATCATTCCAGATGATGTTATAAGCAGTGACCTTGCCGCTCGAAGCACTCACCTGTACACTGACCAGGTTGCCCTGGAACGGGATGCCGTTTTCAAACCGCTGCCAATTGTAGCTGTAAACGGTCTCTCCATAGAGATTGATCGGAACAATTGCCTTATTCTCGAGGAATTTCAATTTGGCATATTTCGGCCCGGTTAATTTTTGGACAGTAGTTTCCGCAATTTGCCTGGCCTGTTCCGAGGTTATCCGCGGAAGTGTATAGGCCTGATCGCCCTGGACGGACTGCCAGGAATATATGGACAGAATTTCTCCGCTGACAGCGTCGACCTGTGCTGAAAAATTACCGCCGGAGCTGCCGGAAGTGTTCCAGTCCAGCGACCAAACCTGACGGGACTGATAATTGCTGAAGCTTGAAGTGAACTCGGTCAGCTCTTTGGAAATTTCAAAATTTTGTTTGACAATCTGCAGGGCTTGTTCCAGGGAGATTTTTGTTTCCGCCGAACCTGTTTGAGGCGTTACGGTATCAGCGCCCAAAAGCGGTACCGGCAGCTGGAAGATCAAAACAAAAACCAGAGGAAGTATAAACCAGCGATGACGTTTCATTTTTCCAACCATCCTTTCACAACATTTTGATCTGTATGCGTTTTCTTGCTAAAATAGACTGTAATAAGGCAGCGATTATGACGCAGCCGAAAGAAAATATTTCCTGTTTTCTGCGAGCTGATTAATAAAAAATTTTAGAGATCACCAATGCCAAGAAAATGGAACCCAGAAAGGAATCGGATTCAAAGGCGGTTGAAATGCTGGAGGCTTAAAAAGAAAAGTAAATAACAGATAGCTGATGATTAGCTGTCAAATATGAAAAATTGAGAATAGGAGAAAGAAATGGAACCATATTTGATCTCGACAAAAGAAATCCAGGTAAGTTATGCCGATACCGATATGATGGGCGTAATCTACCACGCCAATTATCTGAAATGGTTTGAACTCGGAAGATGCCAGCTGGTCGAAGATGCCGGATATCATTATCTGGATATGGAAGAAGCCGGGTATTATGCTCCGGTCTATCAAGTCGAAGTAACCTATAAAAAAGCGGTACACTACGGTGAGCGTGTGTTCGTGAAAACCTGGGTCGAAGAAAATCAGGGTTTATGGACGGTATACGGCTACAAGGTTGTTAACGACAGCGGTGAAGTCTGCGCCGAAGGACACACGAAACATATTCTGGTCCGGAAAGACAATTTTAAGCCTGTCCAATTCAAAAAAGTATTTCCTGAATGGTTTCGCCGCTACGAAGAAATCAAGAAGAAGTAATAATTATCATTTTTTGATGCCAGGTCCTTTTTGAATTGACTTTCTTGTCTTTATTTGGTGTTATTATCGGAGTTGTTGTAACGCAGGTTACCGATTTTTAATAATTATTGCTCTAGAGTAAAGATAAGCCAAATAACAGAAAATCAAGAAAAAAGGTGATAAAAATGATTAGAAAGATAATCGAAATCGATCAGGAAAAATGCAATGGCTGCGGATTGTGTGTAAGCGCCTGTCACGAAGGCGCGCTGCAGCTTGTTCATGGTAAAGCCGTTCTGGTCAGTGATGAATATTGTGACGGACTCGGCGACTGCCTGCCGGAATGTCCGACAGGTGCAATTCAGATTATCGAAAGAGAAGCCACAGGCTATAACGAAGAGTTGGTCAAAGCCAAGCTTGCCCAGAAAAAAGAAAAACCCGGTTGCTCTTGCCCGGGTACCATAGCCGCAATGATCAAAAAAACGCCTGCAGGGGAAAAACAGGATTCCGGAGATATCGGGGCTGAACGCCCGTCAGAACTCAGGCAATGGCCGGTTCAACTGAATCTGATTAACCCCCAGGCTTCTTACCTGAAAAATGCCGATCTGCTGGTTGCGGCGGACTGTACCGCCTATGCCTATGCTTCTTTCCATGAGAAGTTCATGAAGGACAGAATCACGCTGATCGGCTGTCCCAAACTTGATGACAATGATTATTACACGGAAAAGATCGCGGAGATCATCAGAATCAATCATCCGCAGAGTATCAAGGTGGTCCGAATGGATGTACCATGTTGTTCCGGGATTGTACGGGCTGTAAAAACAGCCATGGTCCAGGTTGGCATTTCGGTGCCGTACAGTGAAGTTATCATCGATTATCGGGGAACTCTATCCTGTTAAGTCGAGCTAACGGCAACGAATAAGAAGGTAACGCTTATTCGTTTCTGACAAGTGATTGAAGTGCTAGGGCGTAGATCTCAGTGCACTTGATAAGATGTTCAATCTCCATATATTCATCAGGCTGGTGCTCAACTTTAGGCATCCCGGGAAAAGTCGGACCAAAGGCAACTGCGCGTTTGAAAGCTTTGGAAAAAGTGGTTCCGCCCATTCCCAGAGGTTTTGCTTCAGTGTCTCCAGTAAAATCCTGATAGACCTGTATGAGTCTACGAATATTGGGATCATCTTCCGGGAAACTCAAAGATTCCAGTGAATCGATGATTGTGAGGTTTCCCTGGAAACCGCTAAAGGCTCTCTCGATTTTAGGTTTGATTATGTCAAGCCGCTCCTTAGCCGGGAAACGAATATCCACCTTCAGGGTAATGTTATTCTCGTCAATCAGGATATACCCGGGGTTAACAGTAAGTTTACCTGTCAGTTGATCTTCAAGACTGAGGCCCAGGGATTCACCATAATATTCCATTGCCATGCTTTGGGCATAGGCTTGGATGAACTCCTTTTGCCCGCCTTCAAGCTCCAGCAGACTTAAAAACATAATGAGCTGGGAAATGGCATTTCGTCCTTCATTGCAGATAAAGGCATGGGCGGATTTTCCCTTGGATATAAGTTTGCAAACAGAAGCATTTTTTTCAAGAGAGATATCATATCCTGTTTGTTCTTGGAATAGCTTGAGTTCCTCTTTGGTCTGTGTTTTTTGGTCATCATTCAATCTAAGTGTAGCTTCGCAGTAATCAGGAACAATATTGAGGGACTGTCCTCCCCCTTGCATGGTTTCAATCGTAATCCCACTATTGCCGGAGGATTCCTGACTTAATTTTTTCTTGATTTCCAGCCAGACCAGGCCCTTCTCGGCAATAACAACCGGGAATTTCGAATCGGGAACAAAAGAAAAATCAGGTTCTTTAATTTTTTTTAATAATTTAGGTGTTGTATTCCAGATGCCCTCTTCATCAATTCCAATAATAATCTGAACCTTACATTCAGAGCTAATTCCTGATCCGGAATCCTTTAAGGCTTTTAAAGCATAGAGGGCTGAGAGCGCCGGCCCTTTGTCATCGATTGCGCCCCGGCCATAAATTTTTCCTTCTTGAATCAGACCTCCGAAAGGGGGGAATTTCCAGCCACTTCCCTCAGGGACAGTATCAAGATGAACAATCATCCCGTAGGTTTTTTCCCCTTCTCCATATTCGATTACTCCGCCCAGGTTTTCTACGTTATGTGTCGAAAATCCCATGCTATGAGCCAGGGCAAGGTAATACTCCAAGGCCTTTTGGGTACCATCGTGATCGCTAGAGACACTTTTAATCCGAATGCAGTCTTGCACAGAATGAATCAAATCTTCTTTAAAAGAATCTATGGCATCTTTTAACCCTTTCATAAAACCTCCGTATGCTGCATTATTGCCCGTAGATATTGCTAGTATTGTTATTGGAACTTTAAAATATGATTTTATTCTGAACAAGAGAATAATATTTTGGCCAAGGTATATGTCAATAAACAAAAATTATTGCGGCGTACTAAGAGATACGTCGCAATAATTTTATTATGCAATTAAACTGTACTTACTAACTTGGCATATTAATTTTATAAAGCTCCGGCCATTCCAGCCACCATTTGTATTTATCAACAATTTCAGTCCCGTAGCCGAACATATCATCAATGGCTTTCAACATTGTTGAAGCAGTTTCTCCTTTACTGCCTATCCACAGGCCTGCTTCATGGAACCAGGAGTTTTCTTTGGAATTCCATGGACAGACTTTAATACACCTGCCGCAGTTGACGCCTTCCTCATTACTGCAACGGAATACGGTACATTTTTTGTAGTCGCTGTTCCACCGCAGGTAGCCGTTCATTTCCACTGGCTCTTTATCTGGGCTGATAGCTTTAGAAGGACATTCAACAGCACATTTCATGCAAACCCTGCAAAAATCCAACATTCCAAAATCAATGGGTTTATCGGCAACCAAAGGCAAATCGGTGGTAACCGCAGCACATTTGTTGCGGAATCCCATTCTGGGATGAGCAACACAGTCTCCGGTACGGGTATGTTCGCCCAGTCCGGAAGCTATAAGTGCCGGAGGAACGGCAAGACCATAATTGCCAAAATGATGGGCTCTCGCATTATAGCCGATATTTCGAATATATCGCGCCATAATGACGGCAATATTAGCTGTGGCATGATAACAACGCATTGACTGGCTTACAGATATTCCGTCATACCCAGTAGATGCCAAATAGGTTTCCAAATGCTGTTCAACCGCGACAGTAAGGACATAGGGGTACTCCGGTTCTGTATTTGGTACTTCTGCGATCGGCGTTTGTGGCGGAAGGATACCGGCAGCTATTACAGTTATGGGAGGCATACTCTTCGTGCCGTAATAACCGTATGAAGGCATTTGGCCTATACCAACATCATCTGCCCTGAGATAATAAGCGAGATCTTTGATATGCTGGGACATTTGTTCGGGATCGGGAATAGGAAGTTTATCTTTTCTCGGCGTGCCCATGACAGTCTCATCTCCACTAATCATCCCAAGAGCCTGCATTATGCCACCCGTTAAAGGACTTCTTTCGCCCTGGCTAAGGAGTCCGAATTTCGCCTTATTACCCAGTAGACCTCTGGTAGCAAGCCCGAAACCCGAATTAAATTCTCCCGATTTTTTGATCGGCCCAACAATTTTGCTTGTTCCCAACCACTGGTCGTTATTTTCTACAAAGTGAACCGTGGCACCGCCATAATTGTTTACAGGGCGTAATTTCGACCATTGTCCTTTGGCAGGTGTATAGCTTAGGTCATGAATAGCCGCGTTTGCCACCTTGGACGGAGCTGCGATTGCCCCCATGACACCCATCGCGGCAGCAGCTGCCCCGGTTCTCAGAAAACCGCGGCGGCTTACCGAAAATTGCTGCTTGGGTTCTTTTCCCCCACTTTTTGAAATCTCCGACATCAGTTCTCCTCCTCGTATAATTGATTTAGTTCCACCCCACGAGTCCAAAAAACTAATGGAACGTGGGGTATTTAAATGACCATAGAAAACTGGAAATTCAGTTAGTATGGTTAACATCAACAAGATGCGCGCAGGATAACGCATACTCCATGTAGCCATCGTGCCTGTGGGCAGTGTGGACAAGTCAACCCCAAAGCATACTTCAAATTCAACTTGTCCAAAGCCTGTTGGGAAAGCTCTTTTAAGACAGACCCCAAAGTGCTTTTCCACAGGATGGCACTGCCCACAGGCTCAGGATGAGGAATACTTGATTTTGGGAAGGGGGTGCGGGGGAAACCCTTTTTGTTAGAGACTCTTTTGATGACTAACAAATGGCTTTTCCCCTTTAAAGGAACACACTTTCACTAAAAAGATTCCTCAGATCGTTCTTTAACAAAATAGTATTTAAGTTTGTTGGGATTTCAGGCAAAATGGTACCGTGAGGTTCGTTCTGGCAAGGCCTTCTCCTCCTTGAGGCTTTGACCTCTTTATTAAGTCTGACTGCCAGCCCACAATTTGAACTTTTAACTCGAAGGTTGCACAGCTTAAAGGGAATCCCCTCCGATGGTAGCAGATCGGCTGGATCCAAGGTCTTTTTAAGACAAGTGCTGATTCGGCGAGGTTGTTGACCTGTTGTGGTGCCTGGTCCCAACGTTAATCTTACACATTCTTCGGCTCAGAAAGTGAGGTGATTTTACTTGAGTTTATTTGTCGGTATTGATGTGAGTTCCAGTGATTTTAAAGTGCGAATCTTAGATGAGCGGGGTAATGAACCGGTAAAAAAACTGCGGGCTTTGAATGATCAGCCTGGTTGTGAGCAAGTTACCCGATATCTCTCTGAAGCCTGCGCTAAAGAGAATGAGGACCGGCTGGTTATTGGTTTAGAGGCCACTTCCGTGTACAGTTGGCCGTTACAAATGTTCTTGGCGGAAGACCCTTGTTTAGCACCTTTACAGCCCCAAATCTATTCCTTTAACCCCAAGGTCGTTGCTAATTTCAAGAAAGCTTATGTGGACCTTCCGAAGAACGACTGGATTGATGCCTGGGTCATTGCCGAACGTTTACGCTTCGGCCGGCTCCCAGAAGGCTCTCAGGTTGATTTCCGCTACTTACCATTACAGCGCCTCACTCGCTTTCGTTGTCATATGATTGAGATGATCTCCAGAGAGAAGAACTATTTTCTCACGAACTTGTTCTTGAAGTTTAGCACGCTTGCCCAAGGTACGGTTTTTAGCAACACTTTCGGCGCTACTTCTGAATCCTTGACACTTGAGTTTTTTTCTCCAGAAGAGGTTGCGGCTCGACCGCTTGATGAACTGATTGATTTCCTCATGGAGAAAGGAAAAAGTCATTTCGAGGATCCAGAAGCCAAAGCCAGAGAGTTGAAGGAAGCCGCCCGCAAGGCCCATCGACTACGTGGAAGCCTATTGCAACCCATTAACCTTATCCTGGCCACGAGCATCGAAACCATCCACACTTTAGAGAAGCAGGTAAAGAAAATCGATAAGGCGATCGAAGCAGAAATCAGGCATTTCTCTAATACGCTCATTACCGTTCCCGGTATTGGCCCAGTGCTTTCAGCTGGTATTATTGCTGAGATTGGAGACATCCGTCGTTTTCCAAATGAAGGAGCCTTAGCAAAGTTTATTGGGTTAACCTGGCGTTCTCACCAGTCAGGTGATTTTACAGCCGATGACACACCCTTAACCCGAACCGGCAACACCTACTTGCGCAGTTATATCATCCAGGCTGCTAATTAGTACGCCAAAAGGAACCGGAGTACAAAGCCTTCTACCAACGTAAATTCTCGGAAAGTAAGACTCACCATCATCGCCGTGCTCTAGTGCTTACTGCACGTAAACTCGTCCGTATGGTTGATGCTCTGCTACGCAGCAACCAAATCTATATGCCACATGGCAATAGGGGGAATGCAAACTAAGCATGAACTACGATAATTGAAATCCCATTTTTGTAACTTTTTCCCATATCTTTTTGGGAATGAGATGGTTTCTTATTGTCTTTTTTACCCACTGATTATTAACTTACTGAAAAATTGACTCGCTTAGGGTCTTGACATATTACCGAAGGACTTACAAGCCTGAATTGACTCTTTTGCCTTGCTTTTTATGCCGATAAAACCTAATATGCGGGCCAGCACAACGGCCAATACCACTGAAATTCCTCCGAACAGGAAAATCGCTGTGCTTGTTGCCTTGACATGTCCTACGCTGGCATTAATGTAAACAAATGAAATCCCCATGCATGTGATTAAAAACCAAATTACATATAATGCCCAAACCAGCGCGGTCTGCCAATTTTTCTCTTTTTTGGCACGTGGCTTGATAAATAGGATACCGGCCAAAAAAAGAATCCCCGCTAAAAAAATTAAGAATGTACTCATCATTCTCACCTCCTTAAATTTTGCTGCGTGTTTTATAAGATTATTGTATTGGTTATTACAATATCGGTTATAAGTCCCGGATTACATTGCGTATTAGGTGGAACTTTTTTTGCATTTTTGATGAAGAAAAAAATAAACCGCCTTTCGGCGGTATTTAATGATTCATCCAATCCTCAATCAAAACTTTTAGTTGTGGGAAGTCATAAATAATAATCTTACTCCTTGTTTTATTTAAAATATTTTCTTTTTTTAGATATCTTAAAATTTTATTGACCGTTATAAAATGAACCCCTGTTATTTCGGAAATCGCCCTTTGAGATATTTTCACATTGATTTCATAAACATTATCAACCAGTTTCCCTTGTGTATTGCAGAGTAAATAAAAAAATCGTAAAATCCTGACGGATGGCTTATAAAGAACCGCCTCACTAGCCTCATGCATGAAATAACAACGTTTGGATGAAAAACACGTAATAAATTCTAAAAGCAATTCTTTGTTCTCATGAAGGATCATAAGAAATTGAAATTTTTCAAAAAAACAGACGCTGCTATCTTCCTCCGAAACAACATGAACATAAGAGCTTGTAAATATGCCAAGGGCTTCATCTATGAAAGTGTACGGATCCGCATGATACATAAATTTTTGCTTTCCATTCTCATGCATGAAGCTGATACCCAATTTTCCCGAAAGTACGAAGATGATACTATCAATGGTTTCTCCAGGGAAGACGATGGATTCCCCTTTGCGATAATTACGGATGATTCCCAAATGAAGGTAATCGCGAAATTTCAACATCGGATAAAAATTTTGGGGCAAAATATAATGATCATTCATCATTTTTCCCATGTTTATCCCCTTCCGAAAGAGTCTTCCAGTAAGATTTTAATAAGATAGCAACTATTTATTATTATCTTAGACTTATTTTGGATCGAGGGCAAGAAATATATTTTAGTATTTACTAAGTTCTCCTGTGTTTAGCTTAAATGCCTCCTGGCTGTAAATCAACAAAGTTTACCGGTGTTCACATCGTGTATGGGTAGCGAGAAGTTCTGGGGAGGTTCTGGTTTGGGCAAAAACTTTGCTTTGGAAAGGGTAAATCCGATTTAGAAGATTGTTAGGACGGGAAAAATTATTTTCCAGTCCTTGTTTATTATTACTTGACTTCAACATTGTACTAGTGTACTATTTACATAGTGAACTAGTACAATGTTGAAGGGGTGACACAATGAATTTTGATAATACTGCGCCGATTTACATTCAGATTATGAATTTGATTAAGAAAGACATAATTCTAGGAAAAATGAATTTAGGCGAAAAACTGCTGTCATCAAGGGAGTATGCCCAAAACCTGAAGGTGAATCCCAATACCATGGTAAGGGTCTTCAATGAACTGGAACGGGAAGGAGTGACCTTTACCAAACGAGGGGTAGGAACTTTTATTACAGAATCGGAGGAAAAGGTGGAGATTATGAAAAAAGAAATGGCAGAGGATATCGTCAGAAACTTTATTGAAGGAATGATGGAATTGGGATTTAATTTTAACGACATGATCGAGCTGATAAAAAGCAGGCTGGATAAGGAGGCTGTTCAATGACATCTGTATTGATTGCTGAAAATGTCAGCAAAGGATTTTTCCGGAACAAGGCACTGCACGACCTGGATCTGAAGATTGAAGAGGGCAAAGTATACGGACTGCTCGGTCCTAACGGCAGTGGAAAAACTACATTTTTCAAGATTGCCGCAGGCCTTTTTAAGCCAACTTCCGGCAGAATGACGGTTATGGGTTATCCCATCGGGGCAGAAACCAAAAAACTCACGGCTTTTATGCCAACGGATGATTTTCTGTTCGGCTGGATGAAAATTGACGGGATCCTCAGTTTTTACACAGACATGTATGAGGACTTTGATCGAAATAAAGCACTGGAATATTTAACGTTCATGGAATTACAGGAAAATATGAAAGTCAGCAGTTTATCCACGGGCATGAAAGCCAGGCTCAAACTGGCCGTAACGATGGCCCGGAAGGCCAGGCTTTATCTTCTGGACGAACCGCTGAATGGGATTGACCCGATTTCCAGGGAAAAAATTGTAAAGATGATTATGGGTGCTTTCCGCGATGACTGTGCAGTGATTATTTCGAGCCATCTGGTCAGTGAATTGGAAACGATTCTGGATGAAGTAATTTTCCTGGATCGCGGAACGGTCGTCCTGGCTGGTGATGCGGAAAAATTCAGACTGGAGAAATCCTGCTCGATTGAGGCACTGTATAAGGAGGTTTACCATGGCTAATCTGATAAAATATGAATTTATCCGAAAATGGAGGGGCCTGGGCATTTTTATGGCCATCGTCCTGATCCTGAATGCGGTTATTTTGATCAAACTACAAATTGGCACGCATACTCCTGATGAGCAAATGATTGCTCTGGGGGCATTCTTTACGGGAATACTCGGCGTCTTTTTTATCCTATATATCATCGATGTAACAATGATGTACAGCCGCGATCTTGACCATAAGACGGGGTATATGTTTATGCTGACGCCGAACAGTGGCTACAAGATCCTTGGGAGCAAGGTCATTACTGCAATATTGGAAGGATTGCTGTTTCTGCTGGTCTACTTGCTGCTGCTTGCGGTCAATTTTGTGGGATTTTACGGGGAACCTCTCCGGGCTTTGGTCGGAAGTGATCTGTTTTCAATGATTGTCAATCAGGTTCATCTGGAAGGGGTTAATTTGATTTCCTATTTTACAGTGAGTCTGTTGATGATGTTTGTATCGATTGTGGGCTTGTTTTTAATGATCTATGCCGCAATATCCATTCGCAAGAGTATCCTTGCTGAGAAAAAATTCGGCGGTTTGATCAGCTTCATCATCTTTATGCTGTTAGCCTGGGCTGACAGTGCCATAACAAATACGCTGACAACGGATATCTTTAGTGCCAATTCGATGATCAGTCCAGGGGTGCCAAGCTATACGTTTCTTTTGATTCAAATTTTGATTCAGGTGATGCTGGGTGCCGTTTTCTTCTGTGTCTCCGCCTATTTGCTTGAGAATAAAATGGATATGTGATCAGAAGAAATATCTGAATAACGAAAAAAGCTGCTACAGACAAAGATCCGGCGTCTGCAGTAGCTTTTTTCTAGGTATAGGCATTTCTTCGGCAAGTGCCGATACTACTTCCGGAGGGGACGCAACAATTAAAGAACAATTCAGATCAGAAGAGTCTGAGGACATCAGTGTCTTATATTTCTTTAAAAAATGATAAAAATCGCTATAAACCGCTTAAATGCAATATAAATTATGGCATTTTAATGGTATAATTACACCAGTCAAAGTACCTTTAATCTTGATAACAAGGAGTTCACATGAGGTTAGTCAATATCAAATACGTTCAGGAAGGATCTGTGCTGGCCAGACCGATAAGAAACTCCTACGGCAGGATACTTCTCGGTAAAGGAGTCGAGCTCAATAAGAACTATTTAGCAAAGCTTAAAGATATCGGCTACGATATGGTATTCATTCAAGACGAACGGTTTCAAGATGTTGAAATCGGTTATGCCATTATGGACAAGACCAAAGAGATTGCATATAATGCGGTTCGGGGAGTTACCGATGAACTGGAGAAACATCCGGAGGCAGAGATAGATGCGGATTCAGTCCGTTTTGCGGTTCTAAATCTAGTTCAGGATTTGTTGCACAGTTTTGATATCCTTAGTAATCTGACTGATATTAACGGCTACGACGAATATACGTATCATCATTCGATCAACACCACAGTCCTGGCTTTGATGCTCGGAATCGGCAAAGGTTTTACCCAAAACCAGCTTTTGGAGCTCGGGATGGGAGTTCTGATGCATGACATCGGAAAAACAAAAATATCGAAAGAAATTCTAAACAAAAAAGGCAAATTGGAAAAAGAAGAATTTGAGCAGATTAAGACCCATCCGTTGCATGGTTATGAATATATCCGCGGCAATCGTGATTTCAGCATCCTGTCTGCCCATGTTGCGCTGCAGCATCATGAGAAATGGAAGGGCGGGGGCTACCCCAGGGAACTAAGAGAGAATGAAATTCATGAATACGCTAGGATCGCCTCTGTCGCCGACGTGTATGAGGCCTTGACCAGCAAGCGCCCTTATCGCGATGCAATGCCACCTTATCTGGCATACGAATATATCATTGTTCATTCAGGGCTGCAGTTTGACCCTGAAATTGTTCGCATTTTTGCTCAGTCTGTGGCGCCGTATCCGACAGGAACAGGTATAGAGCTTAGTAATGGTTTGCGCGGTGTTGTTATCAAACAAAACCCTATTTTGCCAACAAGACCGGTGGTCAGGGTAATCACTCAAGGTGATCAGGCCCTGGACAATCCGGACGACCTGGATTTATCCAAGCATTTATCTACGATGATCACCACCATTGTGGATCATTGATGAAGTATTATTCCTCTACGAAAATTGGAACGAAGGCGGCAAGAATATGGATATCCAAGGCCTAAATGTATGAACCGATAAGAGACCTTTCGTAGCATTGCTGTGGGAGGTCTCCTTATTATTGGTCATATTCCGAACATTAGAACAAAAAAACAAAATAATGTTCGGATTCTGATTGACCCTGTATTTGTTGTCGGGTAAAATATGTTTAGAATTTATTGCAGATAATATGGTTGAATTTGATTATTTCTGCTCACAAATAAGAAAAAGCATTTAAAGGAGGAAATGAACGAATGATCTCTGTTGGTGTAATCATGGGTAGCGATTCTGATTTTTCCATCATGGAAGAAGCAGCAAAAATCCTGCAGCAATTCTCAGTACCCTTTGAAATGAAAATATCTTCTGCTCACCGCACGCTGAAAAGAACCGTGGAATGGGTGGAAAGTTTTGAGAAACAGGGAGGAAAAGTGATCATCGCCGGAGCCGGTATGGCTGCGCATCTTCCAGGCGTGATCGCCGGAGCCACGACGCGCCCTGTTATTGGTGTCCCGATCAAGAGTGGTGCTTTGGAGGGTGTAGATGCGCTTTATGCAATTGTGCAAATGCCTCCCGGTATCCCGGTCGCCACGGTTGGGATCAACGGTGCCCGCAACGCAGCGCTCTTGGCTGTAGAAATGCTGGCGATCGCTGATCTGGAACTGCAGAACCAGCTGAAAGCTTTTAGACAAAAAATGGCGGCAGATGTTGAAGCCAAGGACAGTGCGCTTCAGGATAAACTGAAAGCTTAGAAAATATTTAAATAAAGGAGAATTTCTGTGATAGAAAGGTACACGCTTCCCGCTATGGGGAGACTATGGCAAGATGAATACCGTCTAACGCTCTGGCTGAAGATAGAAATTGCAGCCTGCGAAGGATGGGCGAAAAAAGGAAAGATCCCGCAAGAGGCTGTCGAAGTAATCCGTCAGAAGGCCGCTTTTTCCTGGGACAGGGTCAAGGAAATTGAAGAAGTCACCCAGCATGACGTATTGGCCTTTTTGACCAATGTCGCTGAGAACGTCGGCGATGAAGCCAAATATATCCATCTCGGACTGACCTCTTCCGATGTACTGGATACATCGCTCTCGCTGCAGCTGGTTGAGGCTTCCGATATCCTGCTCGAGAAGATGGATAAGCTGATTGATGTTTTGGGCAGAAAAGCCCTCGAATACAAAGATACGCTGCAAATGGGAAGATCGCACGGGATTCATGCCGAACCAATCACATTCGGCCTGAAATTCGCACTCTGGTATGACGAAATGAAACGGCAGAGGGAGCGGCTGAAATATGCGCGCGAAGAGATTCGGGTAGGCCAGATTTCGGGTGCAGTCGGCACGTTTGCGAACGTTGATCCTGCCGTGGAAGAATGGGTCTGTGAGAGCCTGGGCTTAAAGCCGGCTCCAGTGTCAACCCAGATTATCCAGCGGGACAGGCATGCATTCTATGTAGGCGTGTTGGCCGGAATCGCTTCTTCACTTGATAAGATTGCTACGGAAATTCGTAATCTGCAGCGGACGGACGTCCATGAGGTCGAAGAACCTTTTGGTAAGGGACAAAAAGGCTCTTCAGCGATGCCGCATAAGAAAAATCCGGTTATTTCGGAAAGAATTTGCGGAATGGCCCGCCTAATCCGCGGGAATGCCCAGGTCGCTTTTGAAAATGTCGCACTCTGGCATGAAAGAGATATATCCCATTCCTCAGCTGAACGCGTGATCCTTCCTGACAGCACCATTGCGCTGGATTATATGCTGCATAAGATGATTCAGACTTTGGAAGGATTAAGAGTGTCCCCGGAACAGATGATGACAAATATTGAAAAGGTCTATGGTCTGATCTTCTCCCAAAGGGTTATGCTGTCGCTGGTCGATAAGGGCATGAGCAGGGAAGCATCCTACGCGCTGGTACAGAAAAATGCAATGAGAGCCTGGGATACCAAAGTGCCGTTTAAGGATTATGTGCTTCAGGATGCTGAGATCATGCAGTTTCTAACCAAAGAAGAAGTTGATGCGCTGTTTGATTATGAGTATCATACGAAAAACATTGACTATATTTTCCGCAGAGTCGGCCTACTGAAATAAATAAACATAAAATCAACTTTTTGAAAATTACCTATTTAAATCACATTGTTATAAGCAGCCTTAAACTCGAACGGTTTATTAAACGATGAAAATTGAATATGGATGTAAATTTAGACATTATTACTGGAGGGTTATGATATGGAAAAGCTCGCAATGCTTTATGAAGGCAAAGCCAAAAAAATCTATGATACGGATGACAAAAATGTTTTCTGGGTCGAGTACAAAGATGATGCAACTGCCTTTAACGGGATAAAAAAGGGTACCATTGTTGACAAAGGGATTATCAACAACAAGATGTCCGCGATGATGTTTTCCTATCTTCAAAAAAATGGCGTGGATACGCATTTTGTTGAGCTTTTAAGTGACAGGGAACAAATTGTCCGGCGCCTGCAGATGGTTCCGTTGGAAATCGTTGTCCGCAATATTGTAGCCGGTAGTCTCGTAAAGAAGGTGGGCAAAGAAGAGGGCTATTCTCTGGCTTCGCCTGTGCTTGAGCTTTATTATAAGGATGACGCGCTCGGTGATCCGATGGTCAATGAAACCCATGCGCTTGCAATGGGATGGGCAACGATCGAACAAATCAACAAAATGAAGGAAATTGCTTTGAAGGTCAATGAGCTCATGACCAAAATTGTTGCCAAGGCCGGGATTGACCTGGTTGACTATAAGCTGGAGTTTGGTCTGATTGACGGCAAAGTCATGCTCGGAGATGAGATTTCTCCGGACACTTGCCGCTTTTGGGACAAAGATACCGGAGAAAAGCTGGACAAGGACCGTTTCCGTCGGGATCTTGGCAAGATTGAAGAAGCGTATGCCGAAGTCTATACCCGTCTGAAGGACGCTGTAGAAAATGCTTAAAGCGATTGCTAAAAATACGATGCTGGAAACATAACTGCTAGAGGACAGAGACAGCATATGACAGTAGTTGAAAGGAGTTCTTGACTGTGGATTTGCTCTGGGATGACAAGCCCAAAGAGGAGTGTGGTCTCTTCGGAATCTTTGCTCCTGAAAAGGAAATTGCCCGTCTGACTTATTATGGCCTTTATGCGTTGCAGCACAGGGGACAGGAAAGTGCGGGGATTGCTGTTTCCGATGGAAGGAAAATCGTTGTAGAAAAAGGAATGGGCTTGGTATCCGAGGTATTCTCGCCTGATTTGCTCGCAGGTCTGCAAGGGAAAATGGCGATTGGACATGTCCGGTATTCAACGACGGGTTCAAGCCTGTTATCGAATGCACAGCCGCTGGTTGTTCATTTTCAGAACGGAATGATGGCGCTGGCGCATAACGGAAATCTGACGAACGCCGTAGAAATCAGACAGGAGCTTGGCAGTCAGGGAACAGTCTTTCAGACAACCATTGACAGCGAAGTCATTCTGAATATGATTGCGCGTTACCGCAGGCATAGCCTGGAAGATGCGATTATCAAAACGATGATTGATATCAAGGGAGCCTATGCACTGCTGATCATGGCTGAAGACAAAATTGTCGGGGCGAGAGATCCCCATGGCCTGAGGCCCTTGTGCATCGGACGTCTGGGAGAGCGGTACTGTTTCGCTTCGGAAAGCTGTGCGCTCGATACGATCGGTGCGGAATTTGTCAGGGACGTTAAACCAGGAGAAGTCGTGACGATCGACGAAGCAGGGCTTCATACCCGTTTCGGTACGCCGCAGGAACGGATTGCCCCCTGCTCTTTTGAATATATTTATTTCGCGCGGCCTGACAGTACGCTGGATAATCTGAATGTCTGGGAAAGCAGGAGGCAAATGGGTGTTCAGCTGGCGAAAGAATGCCCGATTGAAGCTGATGTGATTATTCCGGTTCCGGACTCCGGGACGCCGGCCGCCCTGGGCTATGCCCAAACGCTGGATATCCCTTTTGAGGAGGGGCTGCTCAAAAACAGGTATGTTGGACGGACGTTCATTCAGCCCACGCAGGAGTTAAGAGAAGTTGCTGTCCGGATTAAGCTGAATGCCAACAAGCAGGTCATCCGCGGACGCAGGGTTGTGATGATCGATGATTCGATTGTCAGGGGGACAACGAGCTCCAAGCTTGTCGAAATGGTCAAAGGATGCGGCGCCAAGGAGGTTCATCTTCTGATTAGCTCACCTCCGGTGAAGTATTCCTGCTATTATGGCATCGATACGGCCGAAAGGGAAAAATTAATTGCTAATCAAATGAACATCGATGAAATTCGCAGGTTTGTCGGGGCGGACACCCTGTACTATCTGTCGGAGGAAGGGCTGAAAAAGGCTTTGGGTAGTGATTCAGTCTGTCTGGCCTGTTTTAACGGTGAGTATCCGACCACTGTTCCGAAGAAGTTTTCCAAAGAAGACATGGAGTGTTAAACTAGCCGTTAGGAGGAGTAATCATGGGAATTACCTATAAAGATGCCGGTGTGGATATCCAGGCCGGAAATGATGCTGTAGAGAAAATTAAGCCTGCGGTAGCTGCAACCTGGCGGCCCGGAGTATTAGGGGGACTCGGCGGATTCGGCGGATTGTTCAGTCTGGATCTGCAAAAATATTCTGATCCCGTGCTGGTTTCCGGTACGGATGGTGTCGGAACAAAATTGCGGCTGGCTTTTCAGTTGGATAAGCATGATACCATCGGCCAGGACGCTGTTGCAATGTGCGTGAATGATGTTCTGGTCCAGGGCGCCGAGCCATTGTTTTTTCTAGATTATCTTGCAGTAGGGAAACTGGTTCCGGAAAGAATTGCTTCCATTGTAGGCGGCGTGGCCGAAGGCTGCCGTCTGGCAGGCTGTGCACTGATTGGCGGAGAGACTGCTGAGATGCCCGGTTTCTACGTTGAAGAAGAATATGATATTGCCGGCTTCGCTGTGGGTGCGGTGAACAGGGACAAGTTGATTGACGGCTCGGACATCCGCGAAGGGGATATTCTTCTGGGACTGAAGTCCAGCGGACTGCACAGCAACGGCTTTTCTCTGGTCCGCAAGATTTTTGCGGAATACCCCCTTGACAAGGTATTCCCGGAACTCGGGAGATCGCTCGGGGAAGTATTGATCACCCCGACCAGAATCTATGTAAAGTCAGTACTGGCGCTTCTGGACAAGATTGCTGTTCCGGGTATGGTACATATTACCGGCGGCGGTCTGACTGAAAATGTTCCAAGGGTTCTGTCGTCCGGACTCGGAACGGAGATCGTCACTTCCGCGTGGCAAGTTCCGCCGGTATTTGAGTTAATGCAGAAGCTTGGCAATGTTGAAGATGAGGAGATGTTAAGGACGTTTAATATGGGAATCGGGTTTGTTCTGATCATTCATCCTGAAGATGAAAAGCAGGCCATGGATATTCTGGCTGCAAACGGCGAAGAGCCGATCAGGATAGGCAGTGTGATTTCCGGTCAAGGAGTGAGCTATCGATGAAAGCAGCCGTACTCGCTTCAGGGCGTGGCAGCAACCTGCAAGCCTTGCTGGACGAATGGCAGGATGGCCAGCTCCCTGTAGAATTTGTCGGCGTAGGTTCGAATAAAATAGACGCAGAGGCTCTGGTTAGGGCAGAAAGAATCGGTATTCAGGTCCGGACTTTTCCGAGGGAAAGTTATGCAGACAATAGCTCTCAGGAAACGGATATCTTAAACTGGCTTGAAGTCATCGGTACGGAACTGCTGATTCTGGCCGGTTACATGCAGGTGTTAAGCTCGGATTTTATCCGCAGGGCCGAATATCCGATTCTGAACATCCATCCTTCGCTGCTGCCGTCTTTTCCGGGCTTACATCCCCAAAAACAGGCAGTGGAATATGGTGTTAAAGTCAGCGGCTGCACGGTGCATTTTGTGGACGAGGGAATGGATTCCGGACCGATTATCCTGCAGGAGACGGTGCCGGTTTTTGCTGAGGATGACGCCGACCAGCTAGCTGCAAGAATCCTGAAAGTTGAGCACACGATATATCCAGAGGCAGTCAGACTGATTGCGAATGGGAAGATAAAAAGAGAGGGAAGAAGAGTGATCGTCCTCAGAGACTCATAATCGCGAGTACCTTGTCAACCCTAAAATTATCATAAATGGCGAGCAGATTTCTTGTAAAGCAAGGAGCTGCAAGACAATGCAGTATTACGAGAAATATGCCGCTCAGGATATATAAGATTTAGGGTTGAGATGGCACGAATGTATCGGCGTATTTAAGGATTATTCGGGGGTTGTTCCAAAGAATAATTTTGGATTGTTCTGAGGAAATCTCCAAGGAATGATGATAGGGGGTTGACATGATGGTGAAAAAAGCAGTGATCAGTGTTTCAGACAAAACAGGTATTGTAGAATTTGCCGGAGGCCTTGTTGCCGAGGGCTTTGAACTGATTTCAACAGGCGGTACGTATAAGACATTGAAAGAAGCGGATATTCCTGTTCGTTATGTCAGTGAAATTACAGGGTTTCCGGAAATTCTTGATGGCAGAGTAAAAACCCTGCATCCAAAGATTCACGGCGGAATCCTCGCAATTGATACTGAGAAACACCGGGCTCAGTGCGCGGAAAACGGAATTGATTTTATCGATTTGGTTTGTGTAAATCTTTACCCTTTCAGAGAAACGATTGCCAAAGAAGGGGTTACCTTCGAAGAAGCGATCGAGAATATTGATATCGGCGGACCGACCATGGTCCGTTCAGCTGCGAAAAATCACAACAGAGTAACCATTATCGTCAATCCGGAAAACTACGGCAGGGTGATTGAGAGCCTCAGGGAGAACGGTCTAATCCCATTGGCCTTGCGGAAGGAACTTGCAGCCGAAGCGTTTGCGCATACGGCGGAATATGACCGTCTGATTGCTGGATATCTGGAAGGTCAAATCAATACAAAAGCCTCTTTTCCCCAGCATCTCCGTCTGGTGGCGGCAAAGGTGCAGGATCTTCGCTATGGAGAAAATCCCGGGCAGCAGGCGGCCTTTTATGCGGACCCGGAGGCCGGAAAAGGGACACTTGCCTATGGCCAGCAGCTCCAGGGCAAGGAGCTGTCCTATAATAACTGGATGGACATGGACGCGGCCTGGAAAATCGCTATGGAATATGACAAGACAGTCTGTGTGATCATTAAACATACCAATCCATGTGGTGTTGCGCTTGGAAACTCACTGCTGGAAGCTTATCAAAGAGCGCTGGAAGCGGATCCGGTCTCGGCGTACGGCGGAATTATTGCGCTTAACCGCGTGATAGATGAGGTCACAGCTGAAGCGATTAAAGAGAAATTCTACGAAGTGATCATTGCTCCAGATTTCAGCCCGCGGGCGAAGGAGATTTTGGCTGCAAAGGTTAACCTTCGTTTGTTCGCAGTTGGCAGGGAAGCGTGCTGTAAGACGCGGGGCTGGAAAATCCGTACGATAAACGGCGGTTTCCTGGTTCAAGATGAGGATGAGGGAACAACACCGCCTGTCGAATGGGAAGTCGTTACAGAAACCAAGCCGACCGAAGATGATCTGGCGGAACTGGAGTTTGCCTGGAAAGCCTGCAAGCATGTCAAATCCAATGCGATCGTCATTTCGGCGAAGAGACAGGTCATCGGTGTTGGAGCCGGCCAGATGAACAGAGTCGGCTCGGCGAAAATCGCGCTTGAGCAGGCTGCAGAAAAAGCACAGGGCGCCTATATGGCTTCGGATGCTTTCCTGCCATTCCCGGATACGGTCGAACTGGCTCATTCCCATGGGATCGAAGCCATTGTTCATCCCGGTGGTTCTATCCGGGACAAAGAAGTGATTGAAACAGCCAACAGGCTTGGGATGATTATTCTCCATACCGGAAGAAGGCATTTTGAGCACTAAGAATAAATATTACTTATTGAGGTGGGAAAACGATGGCTGACTTGTCTGGTTGTCAAAAAAACGGGAAGAAAATTTTGGTTGTAGGCTCAGGAGGAAGGGAGCATGCTCTTGCCTGGAAAATCAATCAGAGCACTTCTTGTCAGAAACTCTTTGTAGCTCCGGGTAACGCAGGAACAGAGCAATGGAATGTCCCGATCAAGGCCAATGAACTTGACGCTTTGGTTGACTTTGCCAAGGATGAAGGGATTGATCTTACGGTTATTGGTCCTGAGGAACCGCTTAGTCTGGGAATTGTCAACGCTTT
Source organism: Dehalobacter sp. DCA (assembly GCF_000305775.1). Taxonomy (NCBI): domain Bacteria; kingdom Bacillati; phylum Bacillota; class Clostridia; order Eubacteriales; family Desulfitobacteriaceae; genus Dehalobacter; species Dehalobacter sp. DCA. Next base: position 2,224,413 of record NC_018866.1, on the reverse strand, counting down.
TCAGGCTGCAGGTCTCAGAGTTTTTGGCCCGTCCGGAGCGGCGGCGACGCTTGAAAGCAGCAAAGCCTTTGCCAAGGAAATTATGGCACAGGCGAAGGTCCCGACAGCAGACTACCGGACTTTTACCGAGAAGAGTGAAGCGGAAAGATACATCAGACAAACCGGCGCTCCAATTGTCATTAAAGCGGATGGTCTGGCAGCAGGTAAAGGGGTTATTGTGGCAGCTACACTGGAAGAGGCGTTTGAAGGTATCGAGACCATTATGGGTGGGGCCTTTGGTGCTGCCGGAGACAAGGTCGTGGTAGAAGAATTCCTGGAGGGGCAGGAGGTCAGTCTGCTGTGCTTTTGCGACGGTGAAAAGGCTCTCCCGATGACCCCCGTTCAGGATCACAAGAGAGCGCTTGACGGGGATATGGGGTTAAATACAGGCGGAATGGGGACTTATTCGCCGCCTCCTTTCTGGACCAAAGCATTGGAACAGGAAGTTATCAATACGATCGCTCAGCCGACGCTTTTAGTTATGCGCCAAAGAGGAACTCCATTTACCGGCGTACTGTTTTTAGGCTTAATGATTACGGCCAAAGGCCCAAAACTCCTGGAATACAATGTCCGGTTCGGTGATCCTGAGACACAGGTTGTGATGACCCTGCTCAAGTCGGACTTGATCCCAATCTTCGAAGCGTGTATCGACGGGAAACTGTCCGAAGTCAAAGTCGAATGGCATGATGGCACCGCGCTGTGTGTGGTCATGGCAGCTCCAGGTTATCCGGGTGAATACAGGAAGGGGATTCCGATCAGTCTTACGATGACCCAAGAAAACCAGGTAGTTTTCCATGCCGGCACGGAGATGGAAGACGGAAAACTGGTCAGTTCAGGCGGCCGGGTACTTGGAGTTACCGTCCGTGATGCATCCATCGCGGCAGCCAGGGAGAATGTCTATGCACTAGTCGACAGCATCGATTTCCCTGATGCCCATTTCCGCACCGACATAGGGATTAAAGGACTCAACATGTGATGATAATTCCGGAGCTTATTCCAATCGGAATGAATGAATTTGGATCGAATTCAAGATGAAGGAGGTTTTAGAATGTTTATCAGCGAATTGTTCCAACAGAAAAAGGTCGTATCTTTTGAGATTTTCCCACCAAAGCTTACTTCATCTATAGAGGTCATTTACGATACGATTGATGCTCTGGCACCGCTCCGTCCTGATTTTATCAGTGTTACCTACGGTGCCGGAGGAAGTACCAGCAAAACGACCGCAGAAATTGCATCCATTGTTGAAAATAAATACAACATTAATTCTTTGGCCCACCTGACTTGTATTACCTCTTCCAAAGAACAAATTGAGGGAACACTGACGCAGCTGGCAGACAGCAACGTCTCCAATATTCTCGCTTTACGGGGAGATATTCCGAAGGGTTCGGAAGAGACCGGCAGGGCGAGGGATTTTCAATATGCTTCCGATCTTGTCGCGTATATCCAGGACAAACATTCGTTCTGCCTGGGCGGCGCCTGTTATCCGGAAGGCCATCCCGAGTGTCCCGATAAAGACCAGGATATTGAAAATCTTCGGCGGAAAGTGGATGCCGGAGTGGGGTTTCTTGTTACACAGTTGTTCTATGACAATGATGCCTTTTTTCGTTTCCAGGAGAAAGTTGCTAATCTAAACATCAATGTTCCAATTCTGGCAGGGATCATGCCAATCACTAATCGGGTTCAGATTGAAAGAATATTAGCACTGTCGAATGCACGGATGCCGCAAAAACTGATTAAAATACTTGACAAATTTGAGCATAACATGGAAGCTTTAAAAGATGCCGGTATTGCTTACGCGACCAAACAAATTGTGGAATTGCTTGCAAATGATATTGACGGTGTCCATATCTATACAATGAACAAACCGCAGATTGCGAAGGACTTAGTCCGCAATCTCGATTCTCTTTTCTATGCGGTGAACAGCCAGGAAACCAGGAAGGAAGGCAACCTAGCTTAAATCTAAAACGACAGGATTACAGAAATGGATAATCATCGAATTGATTCAAAGTTAATCGCTGAAATTCTGGGGGTATCTGTGCCAAGTATCCGCAACTGGGTCCGGCATGGCTATCTCCATCCTTCTGATCCTGACGGGAAGGTCTTTGATCTTGATGAGGTGCTCCTGCTTCGGGAACGGATTGCGCAGGGAGAGCTTGACCGCTTAAGAAAAAGAGCAAACAAAGCCGGAGCTGATAAACGATTTGTCCCGACAGAATACATCCCAAACGAACGAACACGTAAGCAGATCATGGATATATTGACGTATCTGCTCCGGCACAACATAGACCGGGGATGGGCAGTCTTCATTCTGGCTTTGAATCTTTTTCGGAGATCGGGAGACATATTGTCCGACGACCTGAAACAAATTATTGATTTCCCGGAAGCTATTTTCCAGCGACAGCATGTCCGCATAGAGCTAAAGAATTTTTATCAGGATATACTCAGGACATCTAAAAAATCTTCTTTAGGATCTTCTTTGAAGTTTTCGTACGGCAGGCCGGATTCTCAGCACCTTGAATATCTTTTTAACATCCGTTTTCCTTTAGAAGAAGATATACTCGGTGTCATCTATCAATCACTGACCATGGAGGGAAATAAAGCTCGCCTTGGTTCTTACTTTACCCCGCCAGGCATTGCGTATGACGCTGTCCGGGCTTATATCCGCAGCGGACAGAAGGTGCTTGATCCCTGCTGCGGCACGGGACAGTATCTTTTATCCTTTGCCCGGAATATGGACGAACCCGAAAACATCTATGGGATGGACCTCGATCTGACATCGGTAAGGATTGCCAGACTCAATCTTCTGTTGACATGTTCCCGGGATTTTCAGCCTAACGTTATTCACTGCAATACTTTAACCGATATGCGACGGGAATCTTCCGCTTTCGGGAAATTTGATTTTGTAGCCACGAACCCTCCGTGGGGAGCGGAGATTGATGCGGGTGTCCGCCAGAAAATGGCTGTGGAGTTTCCGGAAATAACTTCCGGGGAGTCCTTTTCTTATTTTCTCAGGGCGAGTCTTGATCTGCTGAAAGACGGAGGGGTTATCTCGTTTATTCTGCCAGAATCCATTCTGAACATCCGTGCTCATGCCGATATCAGAGGATATTTGCTTGAGAATTGCCAGATCATCAGGATCGAATATCTGGGCAGGAGATTTAAAAATGTCTTCTCAGCGGTGGTCCGCCTCGATCTCAGAAAAGCCTTGCCATCGGAGCAGGACCAAGTCCTGGTGAAATTTCCGGAACAGGAATACCTGGTTTCTCAGGAAAGGTTTCGGAGTAATGACTGGCACATTTTTGATATTTACCTGAGCAGCCAGGAGGAAGTTATTTTCAGCAAGGTCTATTCGACCAGACATACTTACCTGAAAGATAAGGCCGGCTGGGCCTTGGGAATCGTCACCGGAGATAATCGGAGATACCTGCTTCAGATGAACGGTCCGGGTGCTGAGCCGGTCTACAAGGGCTCAGATGTGGACAGGTTCGTTCTGAAGAAGCCGTCTTCTTTTTTACGGTTTCAGCCGGACAAGTTCCAGCAAACAGCACCGGAGCAAAAATATAGGGCGGCGGAGAAACTGATTTACCGTTTCATTTCTGAAAGACTTGTTTTTGCCTATGATGATCAGGGCAGTCTTACACTGAACAGTGCCAATATCCTGATCCCCGAACCAGAAAACTATCCGGTGAAATTAATTCTTGCTTTATTTAACAGCAGCCTTTATCAATTTCTTTTCCGCAAGAAATTTCATACCCTGAAAGTGCTCCGGGGAGATCTGGAACTACTTCCGCTGCCCTTATGGGAACAGGCAGTGATTGACCATATCCTGCAATTAACAGACCGAATCATCATTGGGGAAGATCAGTTTGAAATCCTAGATGAATTCATTATGGAACAGTTTAGGCTGACGCCCGAGGAACGCCGTCATATCAGAGATTTTTCCGCATGAACAGATGACGAGTTATCTGCTATAATTGATACAGCATCCGATTTTTTGACATCAGCAGGGAGGAACCTTGAAATTGAGCGGATACGCAGAGGTGCTGATCGATGTCGCCAACAGGCGTCTTGATCAGAGTTTTCATTATTACATTCCGGACAATCTCGTAATTCATGCGGGGATGATGGTGGTTGTCCCGCTTAAGTACAGAAAAGTCCGGGGCCTCGTTGTCAGTATCAGTTCCGACCCGCCTGAACTCGACGGTGAGCCCAAATTCCGCAGCATAGAAGCGGTCCTGGAGGAAAACTATCTAATTCCACCGGAGCTCATAGAATTGGCCTGCTGGCTTTCGGAGACGACGATCTGCCCAAAGGCGCAAGCCCTTCATTCAGTGTGGCCTTTTTTAAAGGGAAAGGGAGAAACCTGGATGACTTCCATGGCCAGCATGGACGATGAGGACGTTAAAGTTTTGGAGCTTCTCGATCCGGATACATTTCAGGTCTTAAAAACCCTTAACAGGTCGCGCCGGGGAGGTCTGCCGGAAAATGTCCTGCTAAAAAGAAGCGGAGCGAAGAAAGAACTGCTTGAGGATATGCTTAAGCAGGGATGGATCAAAAAAGAAATCCGGTTTTCCGGAAAAACAGGCAGTCCCGACATAAATGAAAGAAAAAAAAATAACAGGGAGAATAAAATTGATATAGACTCAGATAAAGACATAGACGCCGATATAAAAAACAATATTGAGCAGATAACAGCTGGTTCCGTTTGGCACATTACAGGCACATTAAGTCCTGCCCAGGAAAAAGCTTTCCAGGATATTCTGGCGTTTCGCAATAAAAATGATGGCGGGACGGTTTTGATCCATGGGATAACCGGCAGTGGCAAGACAGAGGTTTATAAAGAGCTGGTGGCAAAGGTACTGGTTGAAGGCGGCGATGTTATTCTGCTTGTACCTGAGATTTCACTTACTTCTCAGATCTCTAGAATATTTCTGGAACAGTTCGGAGATATTGTCGGAATTATTCATTCAGGCATCAGCTCCGGCGATAAACTAGCAATTTGGGAGCAAATTCTGCAACGGAATAAGCGCGTGATTATCGGAGCGCGCTCCGCTGTTTTTGCGCCTCTGTCAAACCTTAAACTGATCATACTGGATGAGGAACACGATAACGCTTATAAACAGGATGAAAACCCAAAATATCATGCGCGGGACGTCGCACGGAAAAGGATGGAAGACAGAGGCGGGCTTGTGCTTCTGGGCAGCGCTACCCCATCCCTGGAAGCGTATGCGGCGGCCCAAAGGGATAAGATTGGTCTTGTGTCGCTGGAAGAACGCTTCAACCAACGGGCTTTACCCGCTGTCGATATTGTGGATATGAAACAGGAACTGGCCAGCGGCAATAAAACAATGTTTTCCATGGTACTCAGAAACAAGCTTCAGGAGAGAATCGACAACGGAGAACAAAGTATCCTTTTTCTGAACCGCAGAGGTTATTCCACTTTTGTATTTTGCCGTGAATGCGGGTATGTCGCACGCTGCCCGCATTGTGATGTTTCCCTGACATATCACAGTCATAATCAGCAGCTGTGTTGTCACTACTGCAATTATCAACAGGATGTTTTTCACCGTTGCCCGGAATGCAACAGCCGATTTATCCGTTTCTTCGGCCAGGGAACCCAAAAAGTTGAAGAAGAGGTTTCCGCTTTGTTCCCAGGAGTTGAAGTCTTACGGCTGGATACCGACACGACCTCCGGTTCCCGGGAGTACAATAGAATTCTAGAACGGTTTCGCAGCGGAGAGGTTCCGATTCTTGTCGGGACTCAAATGCTGGCTAAAGGGCTGGATTTCCCGAACGTTACCCTTGTCGGTGTAATCTCTGCCGACCAGCTTTTCAATATGCCCGACTTTCGATCCAGAGAACGAGCTTTCCAGCTGCTGACTCAGGTTGCTGGCAGGGCAGGACGTGGGGCTAAAGGCGGCGAAGTGGTGATCCAGACCTATTCACCTGAAGAGAGATCGATCCAGCGGGCAGCCAAACAGGATTATGCAGCCTTTTTTTGGGAAGAGATCACTTACCGCAAACAGCAAAGTTATCCGCCGTTTGCTCATATCATCAGGATCATGATTTTTCATGAAAAAGAAGATCGGGTAATCAAAGCGGCTCAGGACCTGGCCAACAGCATCCGTCTGGTGCTTGCTGATCAGGATCAGGAATATGTGATTCTGGGCCCAGCACCGGCTGTTTTGACCAGGCTGAAGAATGAATTTCGCTGGCAGGTGTCGGTCAAAGGAAAGAACCCGGCGGTCCTCCGCAGGATCGTCCATCAAGGAGTCCGGGCTTTCTATCTTGGAACGGCCAGTTCAGGGATCAATATCAGTATTGAGGTGAATCCGCTATCTTAAATACAACATATTTGAGGTAGGTCAGCACGCCACAGTAGCGCTTTCGGACATTGTGTCATCCCTGACACGTCGCTCTTAAGGTGTTAATTGCTTTCAGGCTTTCAGAAATGTATAATTCTATTATATGGTTTTTTTATGGGATATTATTTTAGAAATTGCGTGAGAAGGGAGCGGATCCAGTAATGGCCGTTTACCAGATAGTAAAAATTGGAGAAGACATTCTGCGGGAAAAAGCAATAGAAGTCAAGAAAATTACCCCGAATATCATTAAATTGCTCGATAACATGGCTGAGACCATGTATGAGGCGAAAGGGGTAGGGCTGGCAGCTCCTCAGGTCGGCGTATCCAAAAGAGTTGTGGTGATCGACGTCGGAGACGGTCTTTTGGAACTAATCAATCCGATGATTATTAAAAAAGCCAGTTCGGAAGTAGATGAAGAAGGATGTTTAAGTGTCCCAAATAAGACTGGCCGGGTGAAACGGGCAGCTGAAGTGGTGCTTCAGGCCATGGACCGCAATGGAGAAATAAAGGAATATCATGCCGATGGTTTCCTGGCCAGAGCGATGCAGCATGAAACGGATCATCTTGACGGGATACTGTTTGTTGATATTGCAGACAAGATTTATAATGTGTAGTACCTTAGTATCTCGGGTCTGTCTGCGTGCCACAATTCTGCTTTCGGCCGTTGTATCATCCTTGCCCCGTCGCTCCTTGCCATCCATGGCATCGCGACATTAGGCCATCCATGGCCGTCAAAAGGCCGCGCTACGCACTCCATGCTCCGCTTGACGCTGAAATTGTAGCATGCAGACAAAATATGGGGCATAAGATTTATGGCTAAGATTTGCTAGATGCGCGAAGAGAGAGTCTTTGCATTTAGAATACGGAACGGGAAGTGACAGTGTTAGATGCGGCTTGTTTTTATGGGAACACCGGATTTTGCGGTGCCTGTCCTGGAGGCGCTCTATGCTTCAGGACATCAAATCGGCGGCGTTTTTACCCAGCCCGACAAACCTGCGGGAAGAGGGAACAAATTGAAAGCGAGTCCGGTCAAAGTGCTGGCTGAAAAGTATGGACTTGCTGTATTTCAGCCTGCCAGGATTAAAGCACCCGAAGCGGTCGACCAGATCAGGGATTTGCAGCCGGACTGCATTGTGGTGGTCGCTTTCGGACAAATCCTGTCCAAAGAGATTCTGGAAATACCGTCTTTTGGATGCATTAACGTGCATGCCTCACTGCTTCCGGCTTATCGCGGAGCAGCTCCGGTCCACTGGGCAGTGATGAACGGAGAGTCTAAGACCGGTGTTACAACCATGCTGATGGACGAAGGTCTGGATACGGGCGCAATGCTTATCAGCGAAGAATATGCAATCGTACCGGAGGCCACAACGGGTGAAGTTTACGATGCGCTGGCCCAAATCGGCGCTAAGGCGTTGATTAATACACTCGAAGGATTGCAGAATGGGACCGTTCGGCCGGTACCGCAGCCTAAAGTATTTTCGTATGCACCGCTTCTGAAAAGAGAACATGAGCAGGTGGATTGGTCCTGGGACGCAGCCAAAATCCATAACAGGATTCGCGGACTGAATCCCTGGCCCGGTGCTTTTACGCTTTTCCGGGGAGAACAGGTTAAAATATGGCTAAGTGAGCTGTCCGGAAAACCTGCCTTATCCGGACAGACTGCGCAAAACGCTTTGCCGGGAAGCATTTTGTCCCTTGCTAAGGGAGGACTGCTGGTTCAGACCGGGGAAGGTATTTTAAAAATTTCAGAGCTTCAGCCTGCTGGGAAAAAGAAAATGCGTGCCCAGGACTTTTATAACGGATATAGACTTAAAGCAAATGATCGTTTTGAGTAAACGATCGCACTCGTCTTTCCTTCTTTTAAGCAAAATCTAAGAATAAATGGATATACTTCTAATAGTTAAACAATGATTGTTTTAGTGCCTTGAATTATACATAAGAAGCATGACTCCTATGCTATTTGAGCAGGTCTGGCTTTTTAAGGAGGAAGATTATGTTTTTATTTGATTACACAATTATACTGCTGATTCCAGCGATTATTCTGACTGTCTATGCTCAGGCCAAGATCAGTGGTGCTTACGGCAGATATTCCAAAATGAGGAGCAGTTCGGGAGCGACGGGTGCAGACGTGGCCAGAGCGCTGCTGAATGAGAATGGCCTTTATGATGTTCAGGTAGAGCAGGTTGCCGGAAACCTTACGGACCACTACGACCCGAGGACTCATGTTGTGAGGCTCAGCAGCGGTGTATATAACAGTACGTCCATTGCAGCGCTGGCTGTCGCGGCTCACGAAACAGGTCACGCTGTGCAGCATGCTGACAGCTATGTTCCGTTGAAACTCAGGTCGGCCTTTGTGCCAGTGGCTTCATTCGGCAGTCAGGCAGGACCCATCTTGATCCTTCTTGGGCTGTTCCTGCCGTCGATATCCTTCTTGTTGGATATTGGGATTTATGTTTTTGCGTTTGCAGTTCTGTTCCAGATCGTTACGCTTCCTGTTGAATACAATGCCAGTAACAGAGCCTTAGCTTTTCTGGGAGACAGCGGCATTATTAAAGATACAGAAGAGATGACAGGTGCAAGAAAGATGCTCAGTGCAGCAGCCCTGACCTATGTCGCCGCAGCACTGACTGCGATCCTGACCTTGCTGCGTTTTGTGTGGATTGCACAAGGCCGGGATGATTAATACCGAATCAAGAGAATAAAAAAGATTGGGATAGAAAAATGACGGAGAAGAATAACCCTATTACTGAAGAAAAAACCAAACGTAGGCGGAAACGCATAAACGATCAAAACGCACGGCTGATAGCCGTGCGTATTCTTACGCGGGTCGAAAAAGAAGGGGCCTATGCCAATCTTCTTTTACGTTCCCAGCTTTCAGGACTGACTCAGAGCCGGGACAGGAATCTGGCTACTGCTTTGGTCAACGGGGTATTAAAAAACAAATTGACGCTGGATTATGCGTTGAGAAAACATCTGAATAAGCCGATGTCCGCATTACCGCAGGAAGTCAGGGCTGTTTTAAGGACCGGTGTTTTTCAGATACTACTCATGGACAGAGTGCCGGTGCCCGCCGCGGTCAATGAGAGTGTTGACCTGATGAATCAACTGAACCGAACCTATTCCCCCCTTGTCAACAGTGTCCTGCGCAAGGCGGCTGAAACAGGCTGGAATTTTGAATGGCCAGACCAAAAGAAGGAAACGGTCCGCTATCTTTCGGTCAGATATTCTCATCCTGAATGGATGATCAAGCGCTGGCTGGCAAGGTGGGGGCAGGAAGAAACAGAAGCTTTGCTCAAAGCCAACAACGAACCTTCCCTTACTTCTATCCGTGTAAACACCCTAAAGACAACAAGGCAGGAACTAAAAACCTTATTGGAAAGTCAGGAAATTGAGGTCGCGGACGGAGAATACACACCGGAAAGCTTAATTCTGAAAGATTTTGGCGGATTGGACCAACTTTGGGAATTCCAAAACGGATATTTCGCGGTTCAGGATCAGAGTTCTCAGTTGGCTGCTCATCTATTGGGAGCGCGGGAAGGGGACAGCGTATTGGATGTCTGCAGTGCCCCGGGAGGGAAGACAACCCATCTGGCGCAATTGATGAAAAACAAGGGAACCATTGTTGCTGTTGATATGTATCCCCAAAAGCTTGATTTGATCAAGGAATCAGCCGAGCGGCTCGGAATTACAATGATAAAAACTGTTGAGGGCGACGCCCGGATTTTGGAAGGAATCGGAGAGAAGTTTGACCGGGTCCTGGTTGATGCGCCCTGTTCGGGCTTGGGTGTGCTTAGGAAAAGAGCTGATCTGCGCTGGCAGAAGAGAGAAGACGAGATCAGCAAACTGCCAGAACTCCAGCTGGCAATCCTGCTGAAAGCTGCCGATCATGTGCGGGAAGGCGGAGAGCTTGTTTATTCGACCTGTACCATGGAGCCGGAAGAAAACTTTGAAGTGGTTAAAGCTTTCCGGCAGCTTAAGCCCGAGTTTGTTTCCGTTGACTTGTCGGGAAGTTTGCCTTTTGCAGCAGAGGAGAGAGATCTGAAACAACTCCGGAAAGGGGTATGGCAGATCCTGCCTCATCATCACAATATGGATGGATTCTTTATCGCTAAGTTTCGAAGGCCACGGATGGCCTAGTGACGCGATGCTACGGATGGCAAGGAGCGGCAAGAAGATTTTATAGCAAGTCTATGTGCTCTAATTGACAAAGCTTTACGTCTGGCGGAAAAACATGTTTAAGATTATGAAATTGGGAGAATAATACTAATTATGGAAAAGCTGGATTGCCGCGGTTGTCTTGAAGGAGAAATGCGTGCAGTATGCCTCGAAAACGGCTTGAAAAAGTTTAGGGCCAATCAGGTTTTCAACTGGGTTAATGCCAGAGGAGTTCATCATTGGGATGAAATGATGAATATCGGGAAACAGGACAGCGAACGGCTTGACAGGGTTTTCTTTATCCAGCCGCTGACTGTTTTAAAAGCGCAGCGTTCTGCCGATGGGACCCGGAAGTTTTTATTTCGCCTGGCTGATGGAGAAAGCATTGAAACGGTGCTGATGGACTATGATCATCTGACAAGCCGGGACAGACACACTCTATGTGTCTCGACTCAGGTAGGATGCCCTGTGGGATGCCCTTTCTGTGCAACCGGAATGGATGGATTCCGCCGAAACTTGACTGCAGGAGAGATCACCGGCCAGGTGCTCGAAATCAGTCGGCTGCTTCAGCAGGAGGACCCGAAATTCACGGTAACCAATATTGTTTTCATGGGGATGGGCGAACCTTTTCTTAATTATGATGCGGTGATGAAAGCGATTCGAATCCTGAACAGCGAGAACGGTCAGAATATCGGCATGCGGAGAATGACCATCTCGACGAGCGGTGTTGCCCCCAAGATCATTCAACTGGCACAGGACAACCCGCAAGTCGGTTTGGCTGTATCGCTTCATTCAGTCAGAAATGAAGTCAGGGATACGCTGGTTCCTATCAACAGGAGATATCCATTGCAGGAACTGCTGGAAGCCTGCCGGTATTATTCCGATCAGACGAACAGAAGAGTTACATTTGAGTTTGCTTTACACCAACAGAATGTCTCCAAAGAGGAAGCAGAGAAACTGGTCGTTCTCCTTAAGGGCATGCTGGCCCATGTCAATTTGATCCCCATTAATCCGGTAATCGGCAGCGACGTTCAAAGAGCGGGCAAAGAGCGGTTAACGATGTTCAAAAGGGTTCTCGAGGCGGGCAAGATTCCTGTTTCGATCAGAGAAGAAAAAGGCCTGGACATTGACGCAGCCTGTGGTCAGCTTAGACAGCGTTTGGAGTGTGAGGAGTATGCGTCTCTTAAACAAAGTTGAATCGATCGCCGAACAGATGGCTACATTTTTGTTCAGCAAGTCGGTGGGCACGATTCAGCCTGTTCAGGTTGCCAGGGAACTCAATAAAATAATGCTGAAAAATAAGCAGGTCAGCATATCCCATGTCTATGTCCCGAATGTTTACACTGTAAGTTTAAACCCTGAGGATTATGCGGTCTTGGAAAGTTTTGGAGAGACACTGCTGGTGGAGCTGGCCAAACATCTCTATGACGAAGGGACCAGGCAGGGCTACACTTTTCTGGCGCTTCCGGTTGTGCGGATGCAGCCTTCGGAGAAGATTGATGCTGGCTTAATGAAAACCCAGGTTGAGTTTAAAGATTCTGTTGTCGCCAATTGGCGGATTAACGAAGAAAAACTGCCTGCGGAAGATGAAGAAATGGAAAAAACAACAGTTCTGGCGGATGCTGCAAGATTAATCATGGCATCATCCAAAACAGTCAGCAGGAAAACTCATCCTTATCTCGAAGTTATAAAAGGGACAAATGAAGGTGAGATTTACGATCTTAATAAGGACGAGTATATCGTCGGACGCCAGGAAGATTGTGATATCGAAGTCAGAGACCTGGAGATCTCCCGTCACCATTTGAAGCTTTATACAGAGAATAGAAGGTGGTTTGTTCAGGATCTAGGCAGTACCAACGGTACCTATCTGAACAAATTAAGGGTTGACCGCTATATGGTAAATCCTGGGGACAGGATAAAGGCCGGACAAACGCATTTTCAATTTCAGGTAGATAAGTAAAGTCGGTGATTGAATGCAAATGCTTACGGTAGTTGGAAGGATTGTATTTGTTGGTTTTATCTATCTCTTTCTCTTACGGATATTGACGGTTATGCTGGCCGATTTAAGGTCGAGGGGAATCATGAGCAAAACCGAATCTGATCTTGGCTGTATCGAGGTCTTAGGCGGAGCTGAAAAGCTACCCAAAGGACGCAAGATTAAGATTGATTCCCGGGGGCTTTCCATCGGAAGAGGAAAGCACAACGATATCGTCGTTCCGGACCATTATTGTTCGCTGGATCATGCTGAATTCAAGCATAACAGAGGGATGACAACGCTGGAGGATGTTGGGAGCACGAATGGTACCTGGGTGAACGGAGAACGGATCAACTCCCAGGTCCAGCTTGTTTCCGGTGACTTCATCAAGATAGGCAGCATTACTTTTCTATATTCGAGGTGGGGAAATGAAAGCAGTTAGGATTTATGAGACCGGTTGTGTTAGAAAAAACAATGAAGATTATTTTCTTATATTGCCGGAGGAGTCATTTTTTGCGGTGGCCGATGGAATGGGCGGACATAATGCCGGGGAAATAGCTTCGAGGATCGCGGTCGAACAATTAGAGGAAAAAGCAGCTGAATTAAAATCTTCGGATATTCAGGATATGCAGGACTGGATCGTTCAGGCTGTGAATCAGGCCAACCGTGAAGTATACGAGGTATCGCTTCGGACTGAAGGGACGGAAGGCATGGGAACAACCCTGACTGCTCTGATGATCTATGACAATAAAGCCGTTGTTGGCCATGTGGGCGACAGCAGGATTTATTTATGGCGAAATCAGACCCTCACGCTCCTGTCGGAGGATCATTCCATGGTAAACGAACTTGTCCGCCTCGGAGAGCTGACGGAGGAGAAAGCCAAAAATCATCCGCACAAGCATGTTTTGTCCAGAGCGCTGGGTGTGGAGCTCAACATTGATGTAGATTGTTTCCAACTTAAAGTACAGGACGGAGATGTTTTTCTTCTGTGCACGGATGGCTTTTCGAATGAAATTAGTGATCAGGAGATTGCTGCGGAGTTTTCCGAGGCTAAATCATGGGATGACCATCTCGAAACCTTGAAGAATGTTGTGATCGAACGGGGGGCTCCGGATAATTTTACGGCAATATGCTGTATTGTGGAGCGGTGAGAACATGCTACATCGTCTATCTTTGAGAGTTCTGACTTTAGTAATTCTATGGATGGGACTCGGTGTACTGAAACTGGATGATATGAGTGAAAGCGGTTTTTTCCTGCAAGGAGCTGTATTTTCTTTTTTGATCCTAGCAGGTGCCTTGTTTGAAATATTTTTTTGCTATCAGGGAGATCCGTATCTCCTGCCGGTAGTTCAGACCATCCTCGCGATTGGCTTGGTTTTTCTAGCAAGGATCAATCCTGCCCAGGCGGCGGACCAATTTATCTGGGCGAATCTGGGCTTGATCATTTACTATGCTGTCTTTTTTATTTTACGAGATTACCGCAAGCTTGGTGAGTATCAGTATCTCTGGGGAATGCTGGCCTTGCTTATGCTTCTGCTGACGCTGATATTTGGGACCACCATCAATGGTGCGACAAGCTGGTTTAGGTTTGCCGGGGTGGGTTTCCAGCCCGAGGAGCTCGTCAAAGTGGCCCTGCTTCTTTTCCTGGCATCCTATTTAAGTGATAATAAAGAGCTTTTGCGTTTTGGAACGATTCAGGTTGGGAGACTTTCTCTGCCTGATGCCAAAACAATGGGCCCGTTTGTTTTTATCGGCGTATTTGTTCTCGGATTGCTGGGTGCCCAGAAAAGCCTTGGAACGGCGCTGGTATTCTTCCTTCTTATGGTGTTTATCTTGTATGTCGCAACCGAAAGACTGCTTTATCTCGTGGTTTCCGTTCCGTTGGTCATGGCGACAGGGGCAGCTGGTTATTTCCTGTTTGATCATGTCCGCGTAAGGGTTGCTACCTGGATTAACCCGTGGCTGGATGCCAGCGGCGGGGCTTATCAGATCTCCCAGTCGATCTTCGCCATAAGTGGGGGAAGGCTTCTGGGGACAGGTCTCGGAAATGGGATAGGTGCTTACCAGATTCCGAATGCGGACACTGATTTTATCTTTTCGGTGATTGCTGAGGAAATTGGTTTTATTGGCGCAATGGCAATCATCAGTCTGTTTATTATTGTCGTAATGCGCTGTTTCTGCGTCAGCACCAGAGCTGTGGATCGGTTTGGCCAGATCCTGGCGGCGGGAATAGGCATTCTGATCGGTGTGGAAGCGCTGATCATCCTGGCCGGGGTGACCAAAATGCTTCCGCTTACAGGTCTGCCTTTGCCTTGGATGAGCTACGGGGGAAGTTCCATGGTCGGACACTTTTTACTCCTTGGGATTCTGGCCGGCATTTCTCATAGCTCAGCTTTCTCCGTGAGTCAGATACCAATCGGAAAGCAGGCAGATGCCTTATGAACAATGGAATCCGCAAAATTGCACTGATCATGGTTTTTAGCTTTGTTTTTCTAAGCCTGGGTCTGGTATACTGGCAAGTGGTTAAGGCCGATGAGATGCTGGATAATCCAGCTAACCGGCGCGCGGTTTATTTAGAGGAAAGAATTACCCGGGGCGGCATTTTTGACCGCAACGGCGTTGTTCTGGCAAAGACGGAGCAAACCGCTGACGGAAAAGTCAGAACGTATCCGCAGGGTGAGATGTTTGAGCCTTTACTGGGGTATGCCACAGTAAAATACGGTTCTGCCGGCCTTGAAGCAACGGAGGCGGAAACACTTCTCGGAATGAAGAATCCTTCCATTCTCAGACGGATTCAGAATGCATTTGAATTGCAGAGAACAGGTAATGACCTGATACTGACACTTGATTCCCGTCTACAGGAGACTGCTTATCAGAGTTTGCAGGGCAAGACCGGAGCAGTGGTGGCAATCGATCCGCAAAACGGGGATGTTCTGGCGCTGGTCAGTCAGCCAAGCTATGATGCTGGAGCAATTGAACAGGACTGGGACAAGATTATTGCTGAGGAGGACAGTCCGCTGGTGAACCACGCTTTCTCGTTGTTTCCTCCAGGATCAATTATGAAAGTTATTACTTCAGCAGCCATTTTTCAGGCAGGACTCGACACAACGGAGCTTTATGATTGTGAAGGTTCTACTGTGATTAACGGGCAGACGATCCAGGAACAAAATGATAAAGCGCATGGCTGGGTCAATTATGATCTTGCTTTGGCCTACTCCTGCAATACTTATTTTGCTCAGTATGGGATCAAAGCTGGTGTGAATCATTTTTTGGAGGCTGTGTCCAATTTCGGATTTGGCAGGGATATCCCGTTTGATCAGTATGTTCCGATCAGTTCAATTACCAGGGATGACCCTTTGCCGGAGAACTTAAGCCTCAATTTGTTTGCCGAGAGTACCTTCGGTCAGGGTCAGGTAATGGTTAGTCCTTTCCATATGGCCTTGATCACAGCCGGAGTTGCCAATGACGGCAAAATAATGGTTCCACATTTGATTGACAGTGTGCTCGATTCCAAGCAAAATAGTATCTATCGAAGGACACCTGAAGTTTGGCTGACGCCTCTCAGTAAGGAAGAAGCAGAAAAAATAACAAGCGGCATGGTTTTGGCTGTCAATAAAGGAACAGCATCTCCCGGAGCCATATCTGGGGCCCAAATAGCAGCAAAAACTGGCTCGGCTGAACCGGGAGGAGACGGGGATACCCACGCCTGGTATATTGCTTTCGCTCCTGCGGAGAATCCGGAAATAGCTGTAGCGGTCCTGGTGGAACATGGCGGAACCGGCGGCGGAGCGGCAGCGCCGATTGCTAAAGCAGTCATAGAGAAAGCACTTGAATTGAAAGAAGGTGAAAACTAATGGAAAAGATGTTCGGAGGAAGATATGAAATAGAAGAAAAAATTGGGGCCGGAGGGATGGCAATCGTCTACCGGGCCAAGGATACATTACTGAACAGAACCGTTGCTATCAAGGTCCTGCGGGAACAGTACGCTTCCGATGAGGGTTTTATCCGTCGTTTTCGCCGGGAAGCGCAGTCTGCAGCCAGCCTGTCTCACCAGAACATCGTTTCGATCTATGATGTGGGCAGAGACGGGAACGAAGATTATATTGTCATGGAGTATGTCAAAGGCCAGACGTTAAAGGATATTATCCGTACGCAAGCGCCTCTTTCCCAGGATAAGGCGATTCATATTGTCCGTCAGATTGCTGAAGCACTGGTTCATGCACATGCCAACAATATTATTCATCGGGATATCAAACCGCAGAATATTTTAATTGCACCGGATGGAAGGGCCAAAGTTACTGATTTTGGGATAGCCAGAGCCGCCTCTTCGGCAACCGTCACCCATACCGGGGATATCGTCGGCTCAGTGCATTACCTGTCACCGGAACAGGCCAAGGGTTCCCAAACCACGGAACAGTCCGATATCTATTCGCTTGGAATCATCCTTTATGAACTGATTGCGGGAAGGCTTCCGTATGATGGAGATACCGCGATTACCATTGCCTTGAAGCATATCCAGGAGGAAGTCGAGCTGCCCGGGAAGCTTGTTGCCGGAGTCAGCCCGGAACTGGAAACCGTGATCATGAAAGCACTGGCCAAATCACTTCAAGACCGCTATAAAAGTGCAGCGGAATTTCTCGAGGATCTCGACAGGATCGAAGCCGGAGAGATCATTGTTTGGGAAAAAAGACAGGCCAGAGACCATGAAGATACCATGCAGACCCAGGTTCATAGGGGCTTGAAGGATAAAGTAATCCCGAATGAGGCCAAGAATGATGCGCTTCTGCGTACCAAAAAGCGCAAGAAAAAAATTCCGATGCTGGTTATGATTGCTATTGCCGCACTGATTGTAGTTGTCGGGACATCCTCAGGAGTTTGGGTTTTCACCCATACACAGGTGGTTAACGTTCCGGATCTTACGGGTAAGACTGTAGAAGAAGCTAAAATCGAATTGACCAAAGCCCGTCTAGTTCTCGGCAACCGGACCGAAACCTACAGCGATGAAATTAAGCAGGGTGGGATTGTTTCTCAAAGCATTAAGCCGAAGAGTGAAGTTAAGGCTGGAAGGTCAGTGGACATTGAGATCAGCAAAGGGGTAGAATACATTAAAGTACCGAATGTAACAACCGGGTATCCACTTCAGGAAAACGCTGAGAGTACGCTTAAGGAAGCCGGTTTTACGAATATTACGGTCAAAACAATGCTGAGCGCTTCCGTTTCGAAAGGACATGTTTTCGGACAATCGGTTGCGCCCGGTTCGACCTGGACAAAGAACGGAGAGATCGAACTGTTTGTCAGCGAAGGGATTCAACCAACGATTACCGCTATGCCTGATTTTACAGGCATGTCACTGGAGTTTACCACGGATTACCTAGAAAAATACGATATGAAAGTAATGCCGATCATGGAAGAATCGGATTTATTTCCGGAGAAAGCCGTGATTACAACTGAACCCAAACCGGGCAAACCAATCCAGCAGGGTTCGGAAGTGACCATCGTTGTGTCTCAGGGACCGGGACCCCCGGCCTAAAATGACCCAAATATCTGATGCTATCATTTTTTTGACATGATAAGAGGTACAGGAGTTATTTGAATTAGAGCGGAGGAAAGAACAGGATATATGCTGATTCAGGGAACATTGATGAAAGGATATGCCGGCTTTTATTACGTATACGCCGATGACCGGGTATGGGAATGCTCCCTGCGCGGTCGTTTTCGTGTAAAAAAGCAGGAATTTATCCCCGGCGACAAGGTGATGGTTCTTCCAGGAACAGGGGATAAGGCCACGATTGAAAAGGTACTCGAACGTCAAAATTCTCTGGTCAGGCCGTATATTGCAAATGTGGATCAGGTTCTCTTGGTCTTCTCCTTGAAGACCCCTGATCCGGATTACAATTTGCTGGACAGGCTGCTCATTCAGGCCGGGGAAGCAGGAATCAGCATTTTGATCGTATTCACCAAGGAAGATCTGGATGTTGGAAATAAAACCCCATCTGTCGATTACCGCAGGATCGGCTATGAAGTCGTCCAGGTGTCGAATCGGACTCTGACAGGGATTGATGAAATTGCTGAAAGGCTCAAGGGCAATGTGTCTGTGTTAGCAGGACCTTCCGGATCTGGCAAATCCAGCCTGATCAATGCTCTGAATCCCGGGAAGACACTTAAAACAGGTAACGTCAGCGACAAAATCGGCCGGGGAAGGCATACAACCAGGCATGTCGAGCTTCTTTCCGTAGCAGGAGGACTTGTTGCAGATACGCCGGGATTTTCATCCCTGTACCTGCCCGAAATGAAGAGAGAGGAACTGCAATCCTACTTTCCTGAGTTTGTCCGGATTAAACATGAATGCCGCTTTTCAAGCTGCCTTCATGACAAGGAACCTGACTGTGCTGTAAAAGAAGCCCTGAGCGAGAGCCTTATTAATTCTTCCAGATATGAGCACTATCTGCAGTTTTTAAAAGAAGTCATCGAACATGAAAAAAAATATTAGATGTATCAGAACTTAACTTAGAATTTTTTTGATACCCTAATAAAGGGTTTCAGGGCTGAACGAAGAATAATTACAGAAAACCGTACAATTAATGATAAGAAACTGCACGCAGCCAAAGAAACAGCACCATAGGTTTGGAAGGAGGATCTTTATGGCTTTGACGATTGCCCCATCGATACTGTCTGCCAATTTTGCCAGATTGGGAGAGGACGTCAGTCTTGTTGAAAATGCGGGGATTGATATGCTGCATATAGATATTATGGATGGACATTTTGTTCCGAATATCTCGATAGGGCCTGCCGTTGTTGGATCGCTCCGCAAGGTCTCCGCGCTGGAGTTTGATGTTCATCTGATGATTGAACATCCTGAAAAGTATGTTGAAGATTTTGTGAAGG
Organism: Dehalobacter sp. DCA; assembly: GCF_000305775.1. Lineage (NCBI taxonomy): Bacteria > Bacillati > Bacillota > Clostridia > Eubacteriales > Desulfitobacteriaceae > Dehalobacter > Dehalobacter sp. DCA. The sequence goes on along the minus strand of NC_018866.1, from coordinate 2,204,994 downwards.
CAGGTGCCGACTCGATCACGATTCATGCTGAGGCGACCAGGCACCTTCACCGGGTCATCCAGCTGATCAAATCTCTGGGGGCGAATGTGGGCGTTGCACTGAACCCTGCAACCCCGCTGGAAATGCTGACATATGTTTTGCAGGAACTTGATGTTGTGTTGCTGATGACTGTGAACCCTGGTTTTGGCGGCCAAAAGTTTATTCAGGAAGTCTTGCCGAAAATCGTAGCGCTGTCGGAGATTCTGAAGGAAGTGAACCCGCTTTGCCGTATTGAGGTGGATGGCGGAATCAATGTTGAGACAGCCCGTCTGGTAAGCAAAGCCGGGGCCGAGATATTAGTAGCTGGTGCAGCTGTATTTAGTTCTCCGGATCCGCAACAGGCGATTTGTGATATCCTTGAAGCAGCCAAAGAGGAACAGCGTGATAACAAAAATAAAAGATTCCGGGGGAAGATCAAGCAATGAAGGTTGCAGTCGTGGCAAACGGAGAATGGGATGCTGCGTGGGGCCGCGGCGAACTCGCCGGGAATCATATCGAGATGTTGATCTGCGCGGACGGAGGCGGCAACAAGGCCATCGCTTCGGACAGAATCCCTGATGTATTGATCGGGGACCTCGATTCCATTACAAAAGAAAATCTGGAAAAATGTATAGCGGCCAAAACAACCGTCAAACAATATCCCTGCGAAAAAAATGAGACGGATTTAGAGCTCGCTGTGGCCTATGCAGATACATATTTAGATTCTCAGGGATGTTTTCAGGACGAAATCGTCCTTTATGCCGCCGGCGGTAAAAGGCTGGATCACCTGATGGGGAATATCTCAATCATGATTGCGTATGCTGAGAAAGGCAGACGGCTGAAGATGAAAGACCCGAGATCCGATGCTTGGGTGATGCTTCAGGGTAAAGAGAACATCAAGGGCAGCATTGGTCAGCAGTTGTCGATCGTCGCCTTATCCGATGATGCCCGGGTATCTGCCGAAGGGCTGTACTATCAGCTGGATATGCTAAATCTTGCGCATAATTCCCCGCGTGGAATCAGCAATGTGTTTACGGATAAAGATATTTCGATTGAAATTCATGAAGGCAAAGTTCTGATCTATGTTCAGATGCCTTGTTAATCTTAAAACTTACTCCTCAAAATTGGTTGAAAAGCAAAAACCCCGGCTTTAAAGTCGGGGTTGTTTTAATCCAATCACAGTCGTTTCACGATGAAGTTAGATTGCTCGTTTCACTTTACCTGAACGAAGGCATCTTGTGCAGACTTTGACATGGGTGGGAGTACCGTTCACTACAGCACGGACACGCTGGAGGTTTGGTTTCCAGGTACGCTTGGAGCGAATATGGGAGTGACTGACACTCATCCCGGAAGAAACTCCTTTTCCGCAAACATCACAAATACTAGCCATGATTTCTTCTACCTCCTTTTCACCCAAAAATGACACTATTATAGTTTAGCAGAACTTAAAAGAATTGGCAAGGGCAGGTTTTTATTATCCGACGAGGTTTATATAGGTCTTATACATCCTGCAAATGCAAATATTTTATTCATATATTATACTACATTTACCGGGTACTGATAAGAAAAAATAAGGAGTTGTTCCCTGAGGTATTCACATAGTATTTGACGAAAGCTACCGCGTATATTATCCTAATTATATTAAAGGAAACGGTGAATCTTTCAAAATGGAATTTTATCATGCAAAAGATTAAATTGATGCTGGATTATAGGGAAAGCGAGGTTGAAAAGATGGCAAAGCTGATGGAAACAAAACTGGGAAATGTAGAAATATCAGAAGATGTTATAGCTACGATCTCAGGTGCGGCGGCAATCGAGTGCTATGGATTGGTGGGTATGGCTTCGAGAAAGATTTCGGACGGCGTTTCAGGTTTGCTTAAAAGGGAAAACTTATCCAAAGGGGTGAGTGTCACCCTTCAGGAAGAGGACTTGATCATAGACCTTAACATCATTGTGGGATACGGAATTAAAATATCGGAGGTTGCCTCCAATGTAATGGACCGGGTCCGATACACTGTCGAGACAATGACAGGTCTAAAAGTGGCTGAAGTAAACGTAAATGTTCAAGGGGTAAGATTTTTAGAATAGTTGAGAATACACTCAGATGATCTTAGGATGAGTAGGAGGATAAATTTTGAAAGCCGTGTCGGACGCTCAAAAAATTGACGGAAACGTATTAAAAGATATGATAAGGTCGGGGTCTCGTCTGCTGGAGCAAAGGAAGAAGGAAATTGATGCTTTGAATGTATTTCCGGTCCCGGACGGGGATACGGGTACAAATATGAATTTGACATTCAAAGCAGCATCATTAGCAGCAGACAAGGTAACGGGCAATTCTGTGCATGAAGTCGCAAGTGCCGCTTCTACAGGTTCCCTGATGGGTGCCAGGGGGAATTCAGGTGTTATTTTGTCTCAGATCATGAGAGGGATTGCCAGGGGCTTGGAAGGTCTTAACGAAGCAAATGCTCTCCAGATGGCTCATGCGCTGCAAACGGGCGTTGAAAGCGCGTACAAGGCAGTAATGAAACCGGTCGAAGGAACAATTCTTACTGTATCCAGGGAGACTGCCCGGGGTGCATATCTTAAAGCAAAAAGCGGAACGACTGATATTTTGGAAGTTTTGAGGGCTGGTTGTGAAAAAGGTGAAGAGGCGCTGGCCAGGACGCCTGAGATGCTGCCTGTTCTGAAACAGGCAGGTGTGGTTGATGCCGGCGGTCAGGGCTTCCTGACTATTCTATACGGCTGGATCTCGGCTTTGGAAGGCAAGGAAATTGGTTACGCTGAGGTACAGCAGGAGGAGGTCCAGATTCCTGCGGTTTCAGGTATTATTGCCGTTGGAAGCCTGGAATTTCCATATTGTACTGAGTTTCTGATGAAAGGAAATGGCCTTGATCCCGATGTTATAAGACAGGCACTCCTGGACAAAGGTGACTGCTTGTTGGTCGTGGGCACGGAGGATGTGGTCAAGATCCATATTCACACCCGGAACCCCGGACTTATTTTGGATTATGCCATCAAATATGGTTCTCTGCATGAAGTTCAGATTCACAATATGCTTGCCCAGAATGAGCTGGCTGCCCATCAGGCTAAAAATGTGCCTGAAAGCAGTGAAGCTGCTTATACCGGCGGGCTCGCGGATACTTCATCAGGGGCTCCTGCAGACCAGGCGGCTTCGGCCGGGACAACAGAGGTCAAGGACTATGGGATCGTTGCCGTCGCCATGGGAGAAGGTATTGCCCAAATCTTCACCAGTCTGGGTGTCGATGAGGTTGTTTTCGGCGGTCAGACTATGAATCCGAGTACCAGTGATCTTGCCGAAGCGATTAGGAAAGTTCCCGCCCGCCATATTTTCCTTCTGCCGAACAACAGTAACATCATCATGGCGGCCGGTCAGGTCAACGAACTGATTGAAGACAAAGAAATCTACGTTATTCCGACTAAGACAATACCGCAGGCGATCGCTTCTTTACTTGCTTTCAATTCTGACAGCCTTCCGGAGGAAAACGTTCAAAATATGACAACGGCATTCAGACAGGTAAGTTCGGGAGAAGTAACTTATGCAGTCAGAAATTCGCAGTATGGCGAGCTGGAGATTGCCGAAGGGGATATTCTTGGCCTGATTGAGGGAACAATAAAGACGACAGGCAGAGATATTCTCGACGTTGCCAAAAATGTTCTGGAGGAAATGAATTGGCGCGAAAAGGATCTTGTCACCATTTTTTACGGTAAAGACATGGCTGAAGAAGATGTAAGCCTGCTTACGGACTGGCTTAGCGAGGAGAAACCGGAGATTGAAGTCGAGGTTTATTCCGGGAAACAGCCATTATATTATTATATTCTCGGGGTTGAATAAACAAAAAACTTCGGCTTCGGCCGAAGTTTTTTTTATCAAGCCGGTTTCTCGATGTAGGTCTTCGAACGTGTCTTGTTAGGGCAGATCTCCTGAGCCAATCTGCTAGGGTAAGTCTGCATGCCACAATACCGCTTTCGGCTATTGCGTCTTCCTTGACGCAAAAAGCCGCGCTACGCCATCCAGGCTTCGCTTGTCGCGGAACTGTGGCCCCCAGACTTACCCTAGCATAATGGTTATGTAAGTAAGCCATCCATAGTAAATGTATGAATGTATGAATGGATGAAAACGGATTACCCCAAATTATTACTGAAGGAAGGTGAGCCGGTGAAGGTCGGAAGCGTTTTTGATTTGCTGGGGCCGGTGATGGTCGGGCCCTCCTGACTTTAGAAGATAAAAGACGAAAAATCGCTGAATCACTTGATGCGCAAGAGATTCAGCGATTTTAAATTGTCCTATTATTTTAGGTTTATTGTTAGATCCAATTTTGTGCATGAACGGAACTTGGTCAGTGTCATGTTTGTCTTTAGAGGAGTCAGTTTGAGTATCGATGCGAGATCGAGATAAGTCTGGGAAACTTGGGTTGGGGTAACGATATTATTTGGGTATTCTCCCTGAACTAATGCAAGGGGGTCCTGTATTGCTTCCATGATTTGCGCGGCCGAAACGCTCTTGCCCATTGATTGTTCGAGTAAGTACTGTGCATAACGGAGTATGCATAACGCGATGAAACACATGGCAAAGTGCCCCTTAATATGTTCGTCATTCCATACGAAAACCGGTCGTGCTCTAAGGTCAGTCTTAAGTATTCTAAAACTCTCTTCGATCTTCCATAGTCCTCCGTATATCTTGGAAACCTCATCTGTGCTCAAGTTCAGGTTGTTGGTAATGACCGCATAATACCCATCATAGCGGGCGGCTTGCTCAATTTTTGCTTCATCCAGCTTCCAATCTTCTGTGTCAAGCTCCATCTGCAAAAACTGATTGCAACCCCGTTTTACTGCAGCCTTAAGCTGATAGGGTTTGTCAAGGCGTTTCTTGAGCTTCTCTAGTACGCGTTCCCTGTCGGATCTGTCTTTGTTAGCCCGTTTGGCCGACCAGGTTAAGTGTATCTTTACGGGAATTTTTTCAATAGTGTACTTCCTGGGCCTTCCTCTTTTTTTCTTTTCAGCACTTTCCTCATCCTGATCTATGGGAACCTTGACCTCCAGTATTTGCTCTACGATCTTGGAACGAGAGGTTATCTCCCCTGTGGCAAGGTCCACACTATCTTGCCATCCTTCGTCGTTCCATACAAGTTCCTTAAAGGAGTCAGGAGAACGCTTTAAAGTATAGCTGATGACGAAGTCGTGCCCACCCTTGCAGAGGTACTCAAGATTGCTGCCGCTGTTGAGTCCTCTGTCGGCAACCACCGTGATCTTTTCCAGCCTGTACAGACTCTTAAGCTTCTCTACCGATCGGGTCAGAGTACACTGATCCATCGTGTTGCCTGGAAAAAGTTCATACGTTATGGGTATGCCGTTGTTGTCCAAAAGCAGCCCCATGACCACCTGAACTTCGTTATTTTTGTGATCCTTCGAGAAGCCAAACATTCGTAATTCGCCCCAGCGGGTGCTCTCAAAAGCGTACGTTGTGACGTCATAGTATGCTTCAGGACCACTGCGGCTGGTTTTCTTTTCAAAGAAGTCAGCAAGGTGGCTTATGATGGCCTCTTTCTGCTGGGAGAGTACATCAAGAACATCGTAAAGGACATCGATCCCAAGAGAAAGGATACCCGCATAGGAATTCTGTTCCAATGCACTCGCATGGATACTGCAAGGATCTGCGCAGCGATGGGCGACAAGGTAGAATAGAGCTTGTCCAACAGCTGTAGCATTGCGCTTTCCGCAATTAGCAAGAAAAAAGGCGTCTAACCCCATAGTGCTCCAAAGCTGTTTGATTAGCGCATGACCGAACCTGAAGGAAGGAACAACATCCTGAGGTGATGTGATGTCCATAACGGTAACGCTTAAAGCGAGAGGAGCGTTCGTTTCCTTCTTTGCCCTTGTCAGTTCAGCTGCTTCAGCCTTAAGCTTGGCAATAATGTCCGGATCCTCAGCGAGCATTCGTTCATAGTTACCAATCGTCTTCACGACATGCGTCTTTTTCTTCGTTGTTCCCGGAATACGGGTATCTTCTCTAAACTGTATGACCGGGCCTTGCCCGAGCCTGTTATGGCAACGTACATACAGAAGGCTCCTCTGGATTAAAAATATCTAAAACTATTATACCATAATCGCAACTAATATAAAAGGACATAATAGGACAAAATATAATATATTTTCTACATAAAAATCAGCCCTGAACTCCGCTATCTAAACGGTTTTTCAGGGCTGAGTGCTAGCAGTTTTTCGTCTTATAAGTCCTAAAGTCAGGAGTAAGCCATCCATAGTAAATGTATGAATGTATGAATGGATGAAAACGGATTACCCCAAATTATTACTGAAGGAAGGTGAGCCGGTGAAGGTCGGAAGCGTTTTTGATTTGCTGGGGCCGGTGATGGTCGGGCCCTCAAGTTCCCATACGGCGGGGGCGGTCAGGCTTGGTCTGATGGCTGCAAAAATACTTGGCGCCAAAGTGAAGCAGGCCCGTATCCAGCTGCACGGTTCTTTCGCGGAGACGGGGAAGGGACATGGAACTCATCTTGCCTTGACAGCAGGGCTGCTCGGGATGAAGCCGGATGATAGCCGGATCAGGGAGGCTTCGAGGATTGCACTAGAGGCTGGGATGGAAACGGTATTTGAAAATGTCAATCTGGGTGATGTACACCCGAATTCGGTTCGTTTCCTGCTAACCGGCTGGGGCGGTGAAAAAGCTGAAATCAGTGGTTCATCGTTGGGCGGCGGGAAAATACTGATCACCGAGGTAAACGGTTTTGAAGTTGAGTTCACCGGGGAATATCCGGCTTTGATTGCAATTTATATGGATTATCCGGGAATGATAGCTGAAATAACCAAACTGCTTGCGGGCAAAGGAATCAATATTGCCCAGATGAAAGTATCCAGAGAAGGCAAAGGGCAAAATGCGCTGGCGGTTATTGAGACGGATGAGCCGATCACGGATATTCTTAGCAGCGAAATGAAAAAGATGCCGATGATCGAGCAGGTGATGTTTATTGAACCTATCATAGACATTTGACGCGGGGGGCTGACAGATGCGTTCTTATGGTGAATTAGTGGAAAAAACTGAAAAGCTTAATAAAAAAATCAGTGATATGGTTCTTCAGGAGGAATGTCTGAGGACAGGTATACCGGCTGAACAGCTGTTAAAAAAAATGAAGAACCATTATGCAGTGATGCGGGAATCAGTTGAAAGCGGAATGACTGGAGAGTGGAAATCATTGTCAGGCCTTGTAGGAGGAGAAGCTGCTCTTTTGGAGAAATATAGAGAAAGCGGCAAGTCGATTCTGGGTAATCCGGTGAACAAGGCGGCGGCCAGAGCAATGGCCGTAGCTGAGGTAAACGCCGGCATGGGAAGGATCGTTGCAGCACCGACAGCAGGATCGTGCGGCGTGTTGCCTGCTGTACTGCTGACAGTTCAAGAGATGTCGGATGCAACGGAAGAAGATGCCGTTCGGACTCTTTTTACATCTGCCGGCCTTGGGATGGTCATTGCGGAAAGAGCTAGTGTCTCAGGTGCAGAAGGCGGGTGTCAGGCTGAGATAGGTTCAGCGGCTGCCATGGCTGCAGCGGCGGCAGTGGAATTGTGCGGCGGATCGCCCGATCAAACAGCGCAGGCAGCAGCATTGGCTTTGAAAAGTTTTCTTGGTCTGGTCTGTGACCCTGTAGCCGGGCTGGTTGAGGTGCCCTGTGTAAAAAGGAATGCCATGGCAGCAGTTATAGCATTAACCGCAGCAGAAATGGCTTTGGCTGGAATCAAAAGTGCGATCCCATTGGATGAGGTCATTGATGCAATGGCTTCAATCGGCAGGGAAATGTCCTGCAGCCTCAAGGAAACGTCCCGGGGGGGACTCGCCGTCACTCCTGCGGCTCAGAAATATAAAGATCATTTGGCAAGGTGAGAATGTGCTGCAATCAGATCATTGGCGAAACAGCGTGAATAGGGCGATGAAAGCCGAGGAAAAACAGGGATTTATTAATACAGGCGCTGTCGGCGGCTTCAGCAGCTTTTTACTGGACTTGCTTGCTGAACTGGACGGTGTTTTTTCCGCGGAAAACCTCGCCTTAATGCAGTGTATTGCAGAGGAATATCAAGAAGTTAGCCCGTATAAACGACGGGCTTTATGGCGTGAACTCCAGGAACTACTGGACAAAACAACATCTTCAGATGCTCCTGGAATAGCTTCTGGAGCAATCTGCGGAACAACATCCGAAGAAGCATCAGGAACCTTTCGTACCACAGAGAAAGTCTTAACCAGCCTTGAAGTTCAGACAGGAAGCATCTGTCAGCCCCAAAATCTGCAGTATATCAAAGGTGTCGGACCGCAAAGAGCCAAACAGTTCGAAATTATGGGGATTTATACTGTTGAGGATCTTCTGCGGTATTACCCGCGCAAATATGAAATCCGATCGAAACGGCGGATTCAGGATATTCAGGACGGGGAGTATGTTACGATTGACGGGATTGTAACTGGAAGCCTGGTTACCAAAGGCAGAGTCAAGGTCGTCAAATTAAATATTGAACAGGACGGCAGAAGCATTCATGCCGTCTGGTTCAATCAAATACATATTCCAAAACAATATCCGGACGGAACAAAGGTCACTGTGACAGGAAAAGCACAATGGCGCACCAGAGTCCCGGAATTGCTCGCGTCCGAAATCAGGAAAGGACTTTACGAGGGTCCTGCTCAAAAAATGGTTCCAGTATATTCGGAAACAGCCCGTCTCAATTCGAAAACTATCCGGGAGATCATCCAGGTTATTTTGCCGCAGGCTGACCGAATCTTTGACGAGTTCTTTCCGTATGAGGAAAACAATTTGATGGAACGGCGGCAAGCCATCAAAGAAATTCATTTTCCGCACTCCGCGGAAACCTTGAAAAAGGCACGTGAAAGACTGGTCGTTGAGGAAATCCTTCTGCTCCAGCTGGCGTTGGCTAGGCTTCGTTCCCCCGGGCCTCAGAAAGCAGGTCTCGTTTTAAACCAGGGTGGAGCTTTGGCCCAAAAATTTGTTTCCGGGCTTCCTTTTCGGCTGACGGGTGCCCAGCAAAGAGTCATCCAGGAAATATTCCGAGATATGGGGAGCATCGAAAAGCCGATGGCCCGTTTGCTTCAGGGCGATGTTGGATCAGGTAAAACCGTGGTAGCAATGGCTGCCCTGCTGCAGGCTGTGGGCTCGGGTTTTCAGGCCGCTATGATGGCGCCGACTGAGGTGCTTGCCCAGCAGCACTATGAATCGCTGCAGGCCGCGTTTGAACCTTTGGGGGTAAAAGTTGTATTCCTTGTCGGGAACCAAAGTAAGCCTGAAAGGGAACAAATCTTAGGACAGATTTTGAGCGGAAAAGCCCAGGTTGTCGTCGGAACCCAGACCCTCATTCAGGAATCCGTCCGATTTAACGCCCTCGGTCTTGCCATCACCGATGAACAGCACCGGTTTGGCGTCAGACAGCGGACCCTATTGCAGGACAAAGGCGAGAACCCACATGTCCTGGTGATGACCGCTACTCCGATCCCGAGGACGCTTGCGCTGACTTTATACGGCGATCTTCAGCTTTCGGTGCTAGATGAGCTTCCTGCTGGCAGGAAGCCGATTATCACCAGGAAAATTTCAGACCGCAGCCGCTCCAGCATGGAAAAATTTCTGAAGCAGCATGTCGCTGCGGGTCGGCAAATCTTTGTCGTTTGTCCGCTTGTCGAGGAAACAGAAAAATCGGATTTTGTTTCAGCAACTCAAAAGGCTGATGAATTGAGCCGCATTTTTGAAGGAAGCAGTGTTGCGCTTCTGCACGGAAGAATGAAAGGACAGGAGAAAGAGGAGATCATGCAGCGCTTCCGACGCGGGGAGATTGATATCCTGGTTACGACAACTGTCGTCGAAGTCGGAGTCAATGTACCGAATGCGTCTGTGATGGTGATCGAGGATGCTGAAAGATTCGGGCTTGCCCAGCTGCACCAACTTCGCGGAAGAGTCGGACGCGGACAAGAACAGTCGTATTGTCTTCTGATCAGCAATACCCGGGACAGTGCCCGGCTGAATGTTCTTTGTGAGACAGAGGACGGCTTCCGGATTGCCGAGGAGGATTTGAAGATCCGGGGCCCGGGAGAGCTGCTTGGGCTTCGCCAGCATGGCGTACCGGAGTTAAAGCTTACAGACCTGGGAACTGACGGAAGACTGGTTGAAAAAGCCTATCAACTGCTTCAAAAGGTTCTGAAAGATCCTCAAAAATACGAAAAAGCCTATCAGGAAGTCAGCCGCCTTTATCCCAAAGAAAAAATCGGAGTGAATTAGTGCTGAGAGCAATTTTATACGATGAACAAGTCACAGTACGTATGATTTTTTTACACAGGCTCATACTATTTCTTGTCGGCACATTCCAGTCATGGATTGATGCAGAACTTTCAAGGAGGCAGAGGGCATGACAGAGACGAAAAAAGATACGACAAGTGAATTGGAAAATCTTAAATATGAAATTGCGCAAGAGATGGGTCTTACCCAGAAAAAAACAAAAAGAAAAAGTAAAAACAGAGAAGACGTAACGAATAACGAATGACGAGATACGGAATAAAAAACCTTCTGTTGAAGCATTGATTGATAGGCTTCAACAAAAGGTTTTTTAGTTACGGTTAAAGGATATTCTTCCTCTTATAATCATTATAGTTATTCGGGTCGATGTAAAAAAGTAGATTGTTTAATGGAGGTAGGTCTCAAAATTATGGCCGTCAATTCCGGGATGAATGCTCTGGTTGATTGCTGCAGCAATAATTTTAGCGCTTCTTTCAATTAATTCATCGACTTCCTTGGGTGTAACCATCAGGCTGCCCTCGTAAGGCGACAAGGCTTTCTGCATGACATTCATCAAGACCTGTTCATTTTCCTGTTGATAAATTTTGGCCAGGGAAGGTTCGGATTCCATTTGTTCAAAAAGCTCTTCGATAGTCTTATGCGCAATGATTGCAGCATTGACAACAGTCGGAACGCCGATAGCAATGACTTTGCAGCCAAGGGTTTCTTCGTTGAGCCCTTTGCGGTGATTGCCAATTCCGGAACCAGGATTGATCCCGGTATCCGCTAATTGAATGGTTGTGCCGATTCTATCCAGTGCACCTGCGGCCAGGGCATCGATTGCGATCACATAATCCGGACGGACATGTTCAACCAGTCCGCGGATTACCTCCGCCGTCTCGATTCCGGTCAGGCCAAGCACACCAGGTGATATCGCTGACACTTGGCGCACTTTCCCCTCAATTTCTTCGGGGGTATAATGAAAAAGGTGACGGGTGACCATGATTTTCTCGACAACTTTGGGCCCAAGCGCGTCTGGAGTTGCCTGCCAGTTGCCAAGACCAACGATCAAAAAACTGGTATCTTCCTTAAAATTAAACAATCCGGCGAGATGCCTTGCTAATACTGCAACGATTTTATTGTGCTGCTGGTAGTTGTTTTCTTTGATATCCGGAGCATCAATTGTAATATAATTTCCTTTAGGCCTGCCCAATTCTTTTTCACCTTTGGCATTTATGATTTGAATTGCGGTGACAGTTGCCTCTTGAAGTTCTTCTTTTTTCATGATGACGCCCGCTATCTCCTGGCCGCTTTCTCCCCGCAGCAAGTCATGGGCTTCCACCGCCAGGTCGAGAGAAATATTCATTTTTTTTAGAAAGCTTGATTTGTTCGATAATTTCATATCGGCAGCAGCTCCTTTTTAAATCTGTTTTAGTATGTTGGATTTCTAACACAGATATTCAAATCAGGAAGATTAATGAGTTAAAGATAAATGAGTAAAAGGTAAAATGGCAAATTCAAATTGCGCATCAAATGAAATATTAATTGGAGATTCAAGAGATTCAAGTCGGAGATTCATTAGATACTGGAATGGAATAATATGTTTTTCGTTTGGAATCAGATATGATATACTAAAAAAATGGAAGTATCCTGTAAAAAAATATTTAAATCAGGTTAGATCATTGTATAATAAAAGGATATAGTGAAGACATCATACTCAGAGGATTAAACATCGTGCGAATTATTTCAGGGCAATGGAAAGGCCGCAATTTAAAAACTGTTAAAGGCATGGATACCCGTCCGACTTCCGATAAAGTCAAAGGGGCGATTTTCAATATTCTTGCCGGCAAGGTAATGAACGCCAGAGTGCTGGATCTTTTTGCGGGAACCGGAAACCTTTCCTTTGAAGCTTTGTCCAGGGGGGCCCGTCATGCTGTTCTGGTTGAGAAAGATACTTCAGCCCTGGAGACAATCAGAAAGAATGCCGAAATTCTAGGGGCAGCACCAAGGACCAGCATACTCCGGATGGACGCAATGAATTTTTTTAAACAAGCAGTTCAGGAACGCTTTGACTTAATTTTTCTTGATCCGCCTTATCGGCGGGGACTGGCCAACATGGCCCTTGCCTATTTGCAGACGCATCCTGTGTTAAATCCCAGTGGAGTCATTATCATTGAAACTTCTTCAGACGAAACCATTGATGATGCGATAGATCCTCTGGAGATAAGGTTAACAAGAGAATATGGAGATACCAGGTTATGGTTTATTCAGAACAAAGAAGAGCATGAGGAGGGATAATTCCTTTGGAAAATCATTTGATTGATCTCATTGAACAGTTGGAAGAAGTGCTTGACCATGGAACCAAGGTGCCTTTAACCGGCAAGATCATGGTTGATGAAGAAACAGTATTAGAAATATTGGATGGAATTCGTTCCGTTCTGCCCGAGGAAATCAAACAGGCGAATTATGTTTTGGCTGAAAGAGACCGCTATATGGAAGAAGCTCGCAGCGATGGGCAGAGAATTGTAGACCGGGCGCAAAAGCAGGCTGACCAGCTGCTTCAGGAAAATGAGATTGTTGCTCAATCCCGGGCTTATGCCGAAGAAATTGTCTTAAAGGCGCAGCAGTATTCCCGCGAAGTAAAATTAGGCGCTTTGAAATATTCCGATGATCTGCTTCAGGATATTGAATCAAAAATGGGAGAGGCTTTTCAATCCATCAAAGCCAGCCGGGAAGAATTAAATGCCATGGCCCGCTGGGATGAACGGGTTCAGACCATGGAGCAGGAATAAACAAATTTATCTTAATGGCGGTGCACTTTTTTCCATATTCCAATCATGAAGACAATGAAAAGCAGAGCCAAAATGCATAGGCCAAAATACAGGCTGCTCCATCTTAAGGACAACAGCCAGGAAGCATCACCTCCAGTTAGCTGTACAGGGAGGCCGGAGGTTGGAATATCGCTGAATTTTAGCAGCAGCTGACTGATCAGAAGCGCCAAAATGGAATGGATGGTTCTGCCGGCTACAAATGGAAGGAGCCGAAGGTCTGTCGACACTGTAAAGCTGGATACCTGTGCAAAAACAGAAATCCCCCCCCATCCAAGCAGCAAGGCCAGAACCCCAATCTTGCTGTTCAGGGATGAAAAGGCCTGGACGGCTGCATTACAGCCCAAGGTGGTTTCCAGGAATCCCTGGATGATGGCATTTGCTTCCAGAACAGAAATGGATCCGGCCGAGAGGAAATGGAATGTGTCGGCTAGAACGGAGCTCAGATGCGTTACTGTTAGAAGATGGGTTATTACAGAGAAAAAAATGATATATCCTCCAACCAGGATAATCGTTGACGTACTTTCCCTGACTGCATCAGCCAATAATGCGCCAATGGTTTTATTGTTTTGTTGGAGGTTTTTTAATTCACGCAAAGCCTTTCTCCAGGAAGAATTCGTTCTTGGAATAGGCTTTTCGGATGAAACACCATAATTACGAAAAATTAAACCGACCAGCAGGTTGGCCAGATAAACAGATCCTGCAATAATAATACCCAGAGCAGGGTTTCCAAGCATCCCCGACGCCACTGCCCCGAACATAAAACCTGGACTGGGATTGCTAGTAAAAGCAAGAAGTCTTTCCCCTTCGATCCGTGTAATATCTCCGTTTTTCCTGAGTTTGCATGTCAGTATCGCTCCAATCGGAATCCCCGAAGTATGTGTCATGGCCAAAACAAAAGAGGCTTTGCCCGGCAGACGGAAAACAGGACGCATCAGTGGTTCGAGCAAGACTCCTAGAAAGTTGACCAGGCCAAGCTGCAGAAGAAGTTCAGAGACAATGAAGAATGGAAATAAGGCCGGCAAGATATAATTTACCCAAAGCGTTAAGCCTTTGGAGGCAGAACTCAATACTTCCTGAGGATAAATGAACATACAGGCGGCAAGTATTAAAAAGAGCAGGATTCTCAGGAATGGCAAGGCAGTCGTCACCATCCTTTAGCGTATTTAGAATGGAACACCAAAATGGGGTTGACAGGGCACAAAGATATGATAGACTCTTTATAATCAGTTCATATATTGTTTATTTTATTTCACTCATATTTAGGGTATTCCTATATGTGATTTATATAACCGGAGTATACAAAGATAAGAAAGAGAAAAAAATACAATATTATATAGGCAATGTATCTTGATTGGTGGAAGAGAGTAAAGGAGTGTAATTTGTGAAGATTCTCGTGCTAAATTGCGGCAGCTCATCGCTCAAATACCAGATGATGGATATGGAAACGAAGAGTGCGATGGCAAAAGGCCTGGTGGAAAGAATCGGGCTTCCCGGAGCGATGCTTACTCATCGTCCGAAAGGTGGAGAAAAAGAGGTCATTGTTGCTGATTTGCCGGATCATACAGCTGCGATCAAATTGGTTTTACAGGCTGTGATCGATCCGAATTTTGGTGTTTTAACGTCACTGGAAGAAATTGATGCTGTAGGGCACAGAGTGCTCCATGGTGGAGAAAAAGTGTCCGGCTCCGTGCTTGTGAATGAAGAGGTCAAACAGGCGGTTGAAGAGTGTTTTGAACTTGGACCGCTTCATAATCCAGCTAACCTGGCAGGAATTATTGCTTGCGAACAGATGATGCCCAAGACACCACAGGTTGCCGTGTTTGATACGGCTTTCCATCAAACGATGCCTCCGGAGGCTTATATCTACGGGATACCTTACGAGCTGTATGAAAAGTACAAGATCCGCAGATATGGTTTCCATGGAACCTCCCATAAGTATGTCAGCCAGCGGGCCGCAGTAATCATGGACAAACCGCTGGAAAAGTTAAAGCTGATCAGCTGTCATCTGGGTAACGGATCTTCGCTTACGGCCATAAAAAACGGAAAATCAGTCGAAAATTCCATGGGGTTCACACCGCTGGAGGGGCTGATGATGGGCACCCGGTCGGGGGATCTTGATCCGGCCATTGTTCCGTTTATCATGAAAAAAGAAAAGATCTCCGGGGACGCAGTCAATGCGCTGTTAAACAAGAAAAGCGGCGTACTTGGCCTTTCGGGAGTCAGCAGTGATTTTCGCGATTTACAGAAAGCTGCTGACGAAGGCAATTACCGTGCCCAGCTTGCCCTGGATGTTTTTGTTCATGACGTTAAAAAATACATTGGTGCCTATACTGCAATTCTAGACGGCGTCGACGGGATCATATTTACAGCCGGACTGGGAGAAAACTCTCCTTTAATTCGCCGGTCGATCTGTGATACGCTGGGCTGCATCGGTGTCAGTATTGACGATGAGAAAAATGAAGCGGCCGGAGGGCAAGAAGTGGACATTTCCAAGTGGGGAGCCAGATGCAAGGTGATGGTCATCCCGACAAACGAAGAACTTATGATTGCCTTGGATACTGAGGAAATCATCCAGAAGATGTAATCCTTTCTTGACAAAGAAAAAAGTGATAACTATAATTACAGTTGTTGCATATCGAGGTGATTGCTGGTGATCGTCAATGTTTTTCAATTAAGGCGGGCCGAGGGTGGGTCAAAAACTTTTAGTTTTAATGAAGAAAATTTTCCACCTTTGCAGCTCGGAAATGAGTCTTATCGTTTCTTATCCCCGCTTGAAGTGGAATTAAAAGCTGAAAATGTTGGTAAATCACTCTTGGTGAATGGGAAAATATCGTCTGTGATTGCTGTTAGTTGTTCCAGATGTCTGAAAGAATTTCCGTATAATCTGAAGATTGTTTTTGAAGACGAATGGGTCCCGGCAGAATTTGCTTCTGAAGCCAAAGACGACAGCATACTGGTTTTTGAAAAGGACGAATTCCCGATTGACGACAGGATTGTAGAGCATATGCTGCTGCAGCTTCCTTTAAAGTTCTTATGTTCTGAAGACTGCAGGGGGCTCTGTCTGAAATGCGGTGCTGACCGCAATGTGAATCCTTGTTCGTGCTCCACTGAGGATATTGATCCTCGCTTAGAAATATTATCCAAATGGAATAAGGGGGTGTAATATCAATGGGTGTTCATCAAAATAAACAATCCAAATCTAGAGTCCGCAGGCGCAGAGCAATGGATAAGCTGTCCGTTCCTAATCTTGTGGAATGCCCCCAGTGCCATCAACAGAAGCTTCAGCATCATATTTGTGCGAACTGCGGCTATTACAATGGCAAAGAAGTCATCTCTATGGGTGAATAATAAGTTAGAGTACTCGAAAAAACAGATCAAAGCTTGGCGTCAGCCAAGTTTTCTGTATATAATGAGAGAAAGGAGGTATGTCGTGGATGAAAATCGCCGTTGATGCCATGGGCGGAGATCATGCGCCCGGAGAGATTGTCAAAGGCGCCTTAAAAGCGGCCAAGATTCTTCCGGATATCCAGATCATCCTTGTCGGACAGAAAGATAAGATAGACTTACATATACCTGAAGACTTAAAAAGCACTATTGAGATTTATGAATGTTCCGAAGT
This sequence comes from Dehalobacter sp. DCA, assembly GCF_000305775.1. Lineage (NCBI taxonomy): Bacteria > Bacillati > Bacillota > Clostridia > Eubacteriales > Desulfitobacteriaceae > Dehalobacter > Dehalobacter sp. DCA. The sequence continues at coordinate 2,188,236 of NC_018866.1, read as the reverse complement.
CATTGAGATGGATGAACATCCGGCCGCTGCGATTAAGAAGAAAAAAGATGCCTCTATTGTTGTCGCCACGAGACTCGTGAAGGAAGGATATGCGGATGCTCTGGTGTCAGCAGGCAGCACCGGAGCACAGATGGCTTCAGCTTTGCTGGGCTTAGGCAGAATTAAAGGAATTAACCGGCCTGCAATCTGCACGGTCCTACCGACGCTTCAAGGCGGAAAGCTGCTGCTCGATGTCGGTGCCAATCCGGATGCCAAACCGGAAAATCTTCTGCAGTATGCGATGATGGGAAGTATCTACGCCGAAAAGATTCTGGGGCTTAAAAGTCCCAAGGTCGCCTTGCTGAATATCGGCAGTGAAGAGGGCAAAGGGAACGAACTTGTTCAGGCTGCTTATGACCTGCTAAAACAATCTTCCCTGAATTTTGCCGGAAATATTGAAGGCAGGGACATTCCCTATGGGACTGCAGATGTCATTGTCTGTGATGCTTTTGTCGGCAACATTGTACTAAAAACCATTGAAGGAATGTCATCATCGCTTTTCCAGCTGATTAAGCAAAAAATTACAGCTAGCACTATCAGGAAAATAGGAGCAATACTGGTTAAACCCGGATTGAAAGAAATTGCACACATGCTGGATTATTCTGAGTACGGTGGGGCCCCGCTTCTCGGAGTGGACGGTACGAGTATTATCTGTCACGGAAGTTCCAAAGAAAATGCTATTTTTAATGCTGTTCGTGTAGCCAAAGAATGTATTGAAGGACAAATTATTGAAAAAATCGCCGATGGTTTAGAAAAAAGTACGCAAAAATAGACTGCTGTCATGAAAAAGTTGCTTGCATTATTGATAAATACTGGTACAATTCTGAATAAAAGACTTTACTGCTCAGAATAATAGGGTAAGAAATAAACTATCTGAGAGGGGGTGGCATAAATGGATGTATACGAAAAGGTAAAAGCAATCGTTATTGATCAACTGGGAGTAGGCGAAGATGAAATTACTCCTACCACGACTTTCCAGGCTTTAAACGCAGATTCTCTGGACATTGTTGAGCTTGTCATGGCACTTGAAGAGGAATTCAACCTTGATATTGCCGATGAAGAGGTGGAAAATATTCAGTCCATTGCTGATGTTGTGAAGTATGTGCAAGAGAACCAATAAGCCTAGTTCCGAGGCCCCGTAGTTAGGCTACTACGGGGCTTTTAACTCATTTAGGATGAAAGGAGCAATACATGGCCAAAAGAAACCGCCGCGCGTATTTCCATAAGAGCTCCCGGAATAAATACCTTGAACAAACGGGAGAAGTTGAATCCTTTATCAGCCAGTTAGGGTTGGAAAACCTGCAAAGCGAACTGATTTTTACAGCGCTGACGCATCCTTCTTTTACTTTTGAAAATCCCAACAGCGGGTTGGAGAATAATCAGCGGCTGGAGTTTCTAGGCGATGCCGTTTTGGATTTTATCATTGGCGAGTATCTCTATCAGAACTATCCGGATAAGCCTGAAGGTGAACTTACCAAAATGAGGGCTGCAGTCGTCAATGAAACGACGCTGGCTAGAAAAGCCCGCAGTATTAACTTGGGCCAGGCGCTCTTTCTGGGTAAAGGGGAACAATCCTCTGGTGGCAGGGACAGGCCGTCCATCATTGCCGATGCGCTGGAGGCAGTCATTGGAGCGATTTATTTGCAGTATGGCTTTGAAAAAGTTCGTAAATTCATACTCGACATGCTTGTTCCGGAGATTCTGGAACTTAACGAAGGAAATTATGGAGATTTCAAAACCATGCTTCAGGAAAAAGCGCAAAAGAAGGAATATGAGGTTTGCTACAGGATCATTGAAGAGACAGGACCCGACCACGATAAGCGGTTTACTGCAGGGGTCTATCTTCATGGTGAACTGCAGGGAAAAGGAATCGGTAAGACCAAAAAAGAAGCAGAGCAGCAGGCAGCCCATTTTGCGCTGAAAGCATGGGAGGTATAAATTGGTGATACCTGGAATGGACGCGGAATTATTTCTCAAATCGATTCATATTCAGGGATTTAAGTCTTTTGCAGATAAAACAAAAATTGACCTGCAGCCGGGCATGAGCGTCATTATCGGACCAAACGGCAGCGGCAAGAGCAACGTCGCCGATGCTGTACGCTGGGTGCTTGGTGAACAAAGTGCCAAGAGTCTCCGCGGAAGCAAAATGGAAGATGTCATCTTTGCCGGAAGTTTGTCCCGCAGGCCTGTAGGGATGGCGGAAGTATCTCTGCTCTTTGATAATGCTTCAGGTCTCTTTCCGCTGGATTATGAGGAAGTTGTCATTACCCGCCGGGTTTACCGGGATGGAGAAGGGCAGTATTTTATCAACCGGACGCCTTGCAGGTTAAAAGATATTCAGGAACTTTTCCTTGATACCGGCTCGGGAAAAGAAGGATTTTCAATTATCGGACAGGGCAGGATTGAAGAGATTCTGAATCTGAAATCTGATGAAAGGCGTCTCCTGATCGAAGAAGTCGCCGGCATCAGTAAGTTCCGCCTGCGCAAGAGAGAAGCTTTGAGAAAACTTGAGGATACCCGGCAAAATGTCGATCGTCTCAGCGATATTATTGCCGAAGTCGAAGCTAGAATCGAGCCGTTAGCCGAACAGGCCGACACAGCCAGAACAAGCAAGGAATTAATCTCAGGGCTGGAAAAGCTCGAGATTAATTTAATCGTTAATGAACTTTCTGATATACACAGTAAGCTGACCAATGCCCAGACCTCCGAAGAGACGCTGCGTCAGGAATTTACGGCGCTGACAACGAGGGTCAATGAAGAAGAAAACCTAAGCGTACGCGGCAGGTACGAACTGAACCAATTGGAGCAGCGTGTTCAAGACCTGCAGGGGGAAATATACGCTCTCGAAAATAAAATGAACGAAGCAGAACACGAATTGTCCCTGCTTTCCGAGAGAAGCGGCTATATCCAGGAACAATTTGGGCGCCTGCAAAAAGAACTGGCGGCCACACAGGAAACGCTGGCCGCATCCGTTGAAAAAAAAGAAAACCTTGCTGCAAAGCAAACACTTCTGCAGGAGATTCTCCAAAATGCAGCTAGGGATTTAAAAGAGAAAGAACAACAGCTGGAAGAGCTTCGGAAATTAAGCGGGGAAGCGCGTCTGGAAGAGCTGAAAACGGAAATCTTTGAAGAACTCTCCAACAAGAGCAAACTGGCTAGTGAAATTGCTGAAATTAATCAAAAGAAAGAAGCTCTTCTTCAGCAAGAGAAACAATATACCCGAAACATCAAAGCCAAAGAAGCAGAGAAGGAATCTGTGCTTCAGGAGGTTACTGCCCAAATCGAGGAAAAACAAAAACTGGAAGCCAGAGAGATCGAACTTCTGGGAAAAATAGAAAATATCAGGAAGACGATCCAAAACAACAGGCTGGAACAACAAAATGCTGAGACTGCGTACTCGGAGCTTCAACGTAAAATTGACCAGACCGGGGCGAGACTTCATGCCCTCCATACACTCCAGGACAGTCTGGAGGGGTATAACAGGGGCGTCAAGGAGACGGTTCTGGCTTACCGGAAAGGCCAAATTACCTGTGAGACTATATTCGGTACAGTGGCCGACAATATCGAAGTAGAGGCCAAATATGAGCTTGCAGTGGAAACCGCTTTGGGGAGTTCCCTGCAGAACATTATTGTGGAAAAGACCGAGGACGGGAAAAAATGTATTGAATACTTGAAAAAGACGAACAGTGGCCGGGCCACTTTCCTGCCTTTGGATGCAATCCGCGGAACGAGGCAGTCACTTGATGACAAAACAAGACGGCATCACGGTTTTCAGGGTCTGGCAGTTGATCTGGTCAAGTTTGAGCCGCGTTTTAAAGATATTATGGAGTCGCTGCTTGGAAGAATTCTGGTTGCAGACGATCTGGATTCTGCGATTGAGCTGGCTAAAGCTAACCAATACCGGGTCAGGGTAGTGACGCTCTTGGGTGACCAGGTCAACATCGGTGGGTCGCTTACCGGCGGAAGCACGAGATCTCAAAGCAGCGGCCTCTTAAGCAGAGCAAGAGAAATTGAAGAACTGTCTTTGAAGACTAAGGACATGCAGGCCGAACTGGAAGAAAAGAAGCAGCGATACACTGCCATAAAGAAAGAAATGGAAGGCCTCGGGGAAGCGAAAGAAACCATTGATATGGAATTGCTGAAAATTAATGGGGCTAAAGATATCATCGATGTGGACAGCAAACACCACGAGGAAAGAATGAACCGACTGGAACAGGATTTCCGGGTCATCCGGTATGAACTGGATGAAGTCCGCAGTGAGCTGACAGCATTTGCTGTCAAATATGAAGAAACCAGACACTTACTGAACGAAACAGAACAGAAGATTCTGGCTCTGCAGTCAGAGCAGACCGAACAGGAACAACTGCTGAAAGAAAAAACTTCAGAGGCGCAGGAAATCTCGGAAAAAATTACTGCGGCCAAAGTTGAGGCTGCCAGATCGGAGCAGGAGTTTAACCAGATCATTCAGCAGATCACTGAGGAAAATGAGCGGATTCTGGTTAATAAGGACCTGATCGCAGAAAAAAACAAGGAGATCGTGGGGCTTCAACAGGCTGAGCAGGAACTGTATTCCGGCAAGGAACAACAGGAAGATAGTGTTCGGGAATACACAGTTCAAATAAATGCCCAGAAATTCAAGCTTATCGAACTGCGCAGGGAAAAAGAATCTTTCTCAGCGAATAATCTCAAGCAGGAACAGGATATTCAGATGCTGCGGAGTCAGGCCAGGGACATGGAACAGCAGATTCATCAAAATGAGCTCCGAATTGCCCGCTGGCAGGGTGAATGGGAATCCGGAAATGACCGCCTTCAGGAAGAATACCACTTGGCTTGGAAAGACGCGTTAGGCTATCTTTCGCCTGAAAAGAAAGACTCTTTACAGGAGAAGATTGCTTTTTACAAACAAAAAATCGAAGAACTTGGGCCCGTAAATTATACAGCCCTTGAGGAATACCCGGAAACGCTGAAAAGATTTGAATTCCTGTCCACCCAGAAAAATGATCTGGATGAGGCTGGAAGGACACTTCAGGAGTTGATCGGGGAACTAGACAAGAGCATGATCGAACGTTTTCAGGAAGGCTTTACGGCCGTCAATGAAGCGTTCAAAGAAGTATTTAAACAGCTTTTCAACGGCGGACAAGCTGAACTGTTACTGGATGATCCGGACAATCTTCTGGAGACCGGAGTCAGGATCATGGCCCAGCCCCCGGGCAAAAGGGCACAGCTCCTGTCGCTTCTGTCAGGCGGGGAGAGGTCCTTTACGGCGATTGCCTTGCTGTTTGCGTTCCTGAAAGTCAAACCGAGTCCGTTTTGCCTCCTGGATGAGATTGAGGCGGCCCTGGATGAAGTCAACGTCAAAAGATTTGTGCAGTATCTGCGCAAACTATCCAAACATACGCAGTTTATTATTATTTCGCACCGCAGGGGAACCATGGAATCCGCGGACAGGCTGTATGGAATCACTATGGAAGAATCAGGCGTATCGAAGCTGCTGACTGTTGAGCTTGAAGACAGACTGGAAGCACCGGCGATTTAAAATTAGCTTTGTACAATTAGCTTTGCTTGGGTTAGTCTCCATGATGGATAGCCGCTTTCGGCAGATTGCGCCCTCCGTGGCGCAAACAGCCGCGCTCCGCACTCCATGCTCCGCTTGACGCTGGCTATCCATCACGGAGACTTAATTTGGAGTTAGTGGTTCTTTTGAAGCTAATGTTGCTTTGGAGTCGCTGAACTAGTAAAACGTCCTAAATTCTGGTTGCAGACATGCTTGAATAGACCTATGATCAGTCTGGGGGCCACAGTTCCGCTGTGAGCGGAGCAGGATAGCGTAGCGCGGCCTTTTGTGCCATGGATGGCACAACGGCCGAAAAGCGGTATTGTGGCCCTCAGACTTGCCCAGATGGTTCTGTGTAATAAGGCCTCCTTAGAAGGATATGAAGTTGTTTGAAGTAGCCGAATATGGTAGAATTTTTGTTGTGCAATATTGCTTTGATAGGAGAAGATGAAGTGGCAGGAATATTTTCCAGACTTAAAGAGCGCTTGACCAAAACCAGAGAAGGTTTTGTCGGCAAAGTTGAACAGCTCTTTACCGGCTCAGGCAAAATTGATGAAGATCTTTATGAAGAATTGGAAGAGATTCTACTTCAATCAGATGTAGGTGTCAATACAACACTGAAATTGGTTGGAATGCTGCGTGCATCCGTCAAAGAACAAAAAATTAACGACCGCTCCGAGCTGAGGGATGTACTGCAAGAACATATTACTGCGCTATTGGGTGAAGAGATTCCCTTGTCTTTTGCAGATTCCAAGCCCACCGTCTATCTGATCGTTGGTGTCAACGGTGTAGGAAAAACGACCACGATTGGCAAGCTGGCCAAAAATCTGCAGGGCCAGGGCAAAAATGTTTTGCTGGCGGCAGGGGATACTTTCCGAGCAGCAGCGATCGAGCAATTGGAAGTATGGGGAGAACGGTCCGGGACAGAGGTCATCAAACAGTCGGAGGGGGCTGATCCTGCTGCGGTGGCTTTCGATGCGCTTCATGCGGCAAGATCCCGGAATGCAGATGTCCTCTTGATCGATACTGCCGGAAGACTGCACAATAAAGTGAATCTGATGAAAGAATTGACCAAGATCAAAAAGGTGGTCGAGCGCGAAGTTCCGGATGCCCCGCACGAGGTGCTGCTGGTACTCGATGCAACGACCGGACAGAACGCCATCCAGCAGGTGAAACTGTTCAAGGAAGCAGTCGATGTGACAGGGATCATACTCACCAAGCTGGACGGTACAGCTAAAGGCGGCGTAATCCTGGGGATCCGCAATGAAGCGGATATCCCGGTAAAATTGATTGGAATCGGTGAAGGGGCAGAAGATTTAAGGCCTTTTGAACCGAGGGAATTTGCCCGGGCCTTGTTTGACCGTTCTGAGGAGGAATAGTCTTGGATTTTGCACTGATTGGCGGCACCGGAATTGAAAATCTGGCGCTTGACGATAGGACCGAGAAGACAGTTGAAACGCCGTATGGTTCTGTTCAGCTGGCTGAAGGGTTCATCGGCGGGATTGGAATGGTGTTTTTAAAAAGACATGGTGCAAAGCATACCTGCCCGCCTCACCTGATTAATTACCGGGCCAATATCTGGGCCCTCAAAAAAATAGGCGTGAAAAAAATTTTGGCGACAGGTGCAGTAGGTTCCATATCTGAAGCTTATCGAATCGGTGATATTGTCTTGCCGGATCAGTTTCTCGATTTTACGAAAAGCCGCGCGGCGACTTTTTTTGAGGATGGGGAACAGGGGGTTTTGCATGTCGATGTTTCGGAACCTTACTGTCCCGATGTGCGTAATCATATCATAGAAGGTGCAGCAAGATCTGACTTAAACGTGAAAAACGGCGGGGTCTATGTCTGTACCGAAGGTCCCCGTTTTGAAACTCCGGCGGAAATAAACATGTTCCGGATGCTGGGCGGGCACCTGGTAGGAATGACCGGAGTTCCGGAAGTGGTATTGGCCAGGGAACTTGGAATGTGCTATGCGACCATGGCCCTCGTAACCAATCAGGCTGCGGGTATTAAAAAAGACCCATTGACACATGCCGAAGTAATCGCTACTATGGACTTGTTGAGCAAAACTGTGGCAGCATTGGTGGAAAGCACCTGTAAGATCATGGATCATGACCAGCGGTGTTACTGTACTACCGGAAGCAAAGAAGCAGGCTTATTTTAAAGGTTGACACCAGCCAAGTTTTCTTAAGAAAGGCGGAAATCGTGTGAAAGCGCTTCAATGGCAGGGAGATCATTTGTTGATACTCGATCAGACGAAATTGCCGTTTGTCGAACAATACCGCGAAATACATTCTTACAAAGAAATGGCAGAGGCAATAAAGAATATGGAAGTTCGCGGAGCTCCAGCAATCGGGGCGGCTGCAGCCTACGGCTTTGCGCTGGGGGCTGCCGAATACCGCGGAAGCGGTGAAGACTTTAAAGACTATATGGATGAGGTTCGGACCGTTTTGGAAGGAACACGTCCAACTGCTGTAAACCTTTTTTGGGCACTTAGAAAAATGGAAGATAAATTCAGAGAATTTTTGAATATGAATGATATCGGAAATATTCGGGCAGCTTTAATTAATGAAGCGAATGAAATTGCCGAAGATGACCGCAGAATGAACAAACGTATTGGGGAATACGGCAACACGCTGATTCCGGAAAAAGCAAATATTCTGACGCACTGCAATACAGGCAGTCTTGCTACGGTTGAATTTGGGACAGCCCTGGGGATTATTAGGACTGCACATGAATCCGGGAAAAAGATCCATGTCTTTGCAGGCGAAACGAGACCCCTTTTACAGGGGGCCAGATTAACGGCCTGGGAGCTCCTTCAGGATCAGATCCCGTTGACGTTGATTACGGATAATATGGCCGGCTATCTGATGCAGCAGGGGAAAGTCGATATGGTTATCGTAGGGGCGGACCGTATCGCCGCCAACGGCGATACGGCCAACAAGATCGGAACCTATTCGCTGGCCGTGCTGGCTGCTGCTCATCAAATTCCGTTTTATGTGGCGGCACCGACAACGTCCATTGATTTGAAAATATCTGGCGGGGACGACATCCCTGTGGAAGAGCGGGACGATCAGGAAGTTCGAAAAATCATGGATGTACGGATTGTTCCCGATGAAGTCAGTGTGTACAATCCTGCTTTTGATATTACGTCGGCAAAATATATTACCGGGATTATTACGGAAAAAGGGATCATATCCCCGCCCTACTCTGTAAATATGGTGAAGATGCTAGTAAGATAATACAAAATAGAAAAAACATTCGGCTCAAATGGATTTTTGTACAGGTTCATTTAAGCCGTTTTTTTCTGCAAACAGGAGTCAAATGATATAGAAGAGAAAGAAGGTAACAAACAATGTCCAGGTATCTAATCAGAGCGATGATTTTGCCGATGACCGATGCGCAGGATTTCTATCCGCAGGGAGAAATTGCGATAGACGGGGACCGGATTGTTTCTGTCGGGGAGAGAGGAACAGCCCCGGCGGGTTTTAATCCGGACAGAGTCCTGAATTTAACAAATCATGTTGTGATGCCCGGACTTATTAACACGCACACGCATGCTGCAATGACGCTGCTGCGCGGCTATGCCGATGATATGCCGCTTATGCCCTGGCTGCAGGAAAAGGTCTGGCCTTTTGAAGATAAAATGACACCGGAAGATATCTACTGGGGGAGTTCGCTTGCTCTTTGTGAGATGCTCCGTTCCGGCACGACGACCATGACGGATATGTATATCAGTGAAGAAGAAACGGCCAGGGCAGTTTTGGAATCAGGGACCAGGGCACTGCTGTCCCGCGGCATGATTGAGCACAATAAAGAAGCTGGAAACAGATCACTGCAGGAAAATATTGAATTATTCCGGAAATATCATAACGCCGGGGACGGACGAATTAAGATTATGTTTGGCCCGCATGCCCCGTATACCTGTTCAGGAGAATTTTTGCTGACTGTAAAACAGGAGGCCGATAGGTTAGGGACCGGCATCCATATCCATCTCGCGGAGACACAATCCGAACTCGTTACGATCAGGGAGAGATATGGAACAACGCCGCTCTGCTGGCTGGAACAACAGGGTATATTGGGAGGACAAATGATTGCTGCCCACTGTGTTTACCTGAATGATGCCGAACTGGATATACTTAAAAAGTATAACGTAGGGGTTGCCCATAACCCGGAAAGCAATATGAAACTGAGCAGCGGAACAGCACGGATTCCGGAAATGCTTAAGCGGGGAATTACTGTCGGACTTGGAACAGACGGTACTTCCAGCAATAATGATCTTGATATGTTTGGGGAAATGCGTTCGGCTTCCTTCCAGCAAAAACTGGTTGGCTCCCCTGAAGACCTCAAAGCCTATGAAGTTCTGAGAATGGCGACGACCGGAGGGGCAACCGTGGCAGGACTGAAGGATCTAGGCAAACTTCAGCCCGGCTATAAAGCTGATATAATTTCGATTGACTTTGATCAGCCGCATTTCTATCCGAGGTTCTCGATACCTTCGCATCTGGTTTACTGTGCCAGGGGCGGGGATGTCAGAACGGCAATCGTCGACGGAAAGATCCTGATGGAAGACGGGAGACTGCTGACACTTGACGAGCAGAAAATCTGCCGCGAAGCAGAAAAAAGAGCCAGGAGAATAGCGTCTGAAGTCTGAGCTTCTCGCTATCCTGCCGACTCGGTTAAACAAGAGAAATTCTGTAAAATTTAATAAAGAAATGATTGAAGAATTTACTGAAGAATTTTCTAAAAGGAACTATTGGGGTAAGTTAAAAAATGCTTTTTCGAACTCTTTAGCCGGCATAGGCTTGGCCAGATAGTAGCCTTGAATCTGATCACAGCCCAATTCTTTCAACACGTCGTATTGGGCTGCAGTTTCAACGCCTTCGGCGATAGTTTTAATTTTCATAAAATTCGCCAGCACAATAATCGAACGTACAATTTCTTTGTCAAACTCATCATTGACAATATGATCAATCGAGAGTTTGGGAAATTTTATGCGGTCGAATGGGAACATCTTCAAATGATTTAAAGAGGAATAGCCGGTTCCAAAGTCATCAATTGAGATAGAGATTCCGAGATCCCTGATCGTTTTGGTAATCTTGTGAATATCGTAGGCTTCTTCGATTGCTATGCTTTCAGTGATCTCCATATCAATCCATTCCGGAGGAACAGCATAGAACTTGATTGCTGATTTGATCATTTCACCAAATTCTTTATGATTTAGCTGTTTGATCGAAACGTTGATGCCCATTTTCAGAGTGGTCTGATAACGGTTGTTCCATTCGGCAATTTGGCGGATCGCCCTGTTCATCACCCATTTTCCAAGCGGAATAATCAGGTCTGTCTCCTCTGCAATCGAAATGAATTCACTCGGAGGAATTGAACCTTCGGCCGGACTATTCCAGCGGAGCAGTGCTTCAATCCCGATAAGACTGTTATCCGGTATGCTGAACTGGGGCTGGTAATGAAGTGAAAATTCTTTATCATAGATCGCTTTTCGCAATAAAATTTCAAGCTTTAGATTCCTTTGGAGGATCGCATTGATTTGCTCATTGAAAAAGACGTATTTATTGAACCCTATTTTTTTGGCCTCATACATCGCTATATCGGAATTCTGGATCAGGGCGTCAAGACTTGAAGCATCATGCGGGTAAATGGAGATCCCGACACTGATCGTTATGTGGAATGTATATTTACTGAGCTGGATTGGTTCTGTACAGATGGCGATGATACTTTGGGCCAGGTTCTCAATATCTGCGTTGTGATATTTGCCATGGAACGCCAGCACAAATTCATCACCGCCGAAGCGGGCCAGCAGGTCATGTTCAGGATCGGCAAATTTCTGGAGACGCTTGGAAAGAGCAATGATCAGTTTATCTCCGATAATATGGCCATAAACATCATTGATCGTTTTGAACCGGTCAATATCGAGAAATAACAGGACGAGAATATCATCGGCCTGGCAGTTTCTGATTTTTTCCTGCACAGCTTCCAGAAAGAAGCGGCGGTTATAAAGCTTGGTTACGATATCTTGACTGGAAAGGTAATGCAGCTGGCGGTTTTTCTTCTCGAGTTCTCTGGCTTTTTCCGAAAGCTCCCGGGTACGTTCATCAATACGTTTTTCAAGTTCAGCATTCAGCTCTTTTTCTCTTGTTAAGAGACGTTGGTCTTTGATGGAATTCTGAATATGATTGCTCAATATTCCATGAAGAAAGATAATAATGAGATAAATCAATAAGCTCTGGATATTGAATCCAACGAAAAATAGAATAATAATAGGTCCGACCAATAAAAGTAACCCCTGATTTCTGTAGCCTTCGTTGGAATAATCCCCATATAGCTCAAGATCATCAGCCCCTGCTTTTATATTCTCGGGTGTTATAAGCGCACTGAGCGCAATGCCTAGCAATGTCGCCATATAAACCGAATCAATCACTGAATTCGGAATATAAAGATCATGCAGATAGAGATAATAATAGACCAAATCGATCAAAGCAAAAGCCAAAACGGAACTTGCTGCGAGCCGGACGGAGGCTGCGATATTACCGGCCCGGATTGAGAAGAACCAGATGGCTATACCGGTCATCATGCCAATATCAAGAACAATGCTCATAGCTGAAGTCCAGCCGCCTCTGGAAACGAGATAAAGGTTCTCGTAGTTCGCATCAAAGTAAATGATCCAGATCAATAGCAGGATGGAAACAGACATCGCCAGACTGTCAATCAGCAGCTGCAGGGCATTCCATCTCCTGAAACGGTTTAGGGCAAAGATGACAGAACTTATCGAAAGAAAAAGATTGGTGCCAAAATACAGGGCTGCAACAAACAAGTCCTCTATTGGATCAATTCCAAGTATCCAAACAGAATAGTCCCACATGAAGTCACCGACTGCCCAAGAAAGGGAAGCAAAAGAAAAAAACAGCCAGATGTAACGAACATACTTTGGCTGGCTTGATTTATAATAGGCCTGCAAAAGCAGAAAAAATGAAATCAGCGCACCAATCGGCGAGAGAATATTTCCCCAAAAATCGGATTGGTTAATGGTCGCAGTAAGGTAAAAAAGATAATAAACAGCAATGAAAACAATAATCAGTGTCTTATTCTTTGTTACTTTCATATTTATTTCTCCGTACAGTGTTTATCATAATTTATATCGGAAATTTTTCTCTTTTTCTGAATAGTATAAATAGGGCATGTACCTAATAAAAATGTAATAATAAAAAGGATTATGAATATTTCTGAAAATACATGTAATATATTACCACAGAAAAACAGTGATTTATACATTAAAATGTAAACACATTTATCATTAATAACTTGTCAATCACAATCAGAACGTTGAAGTAAAAACTTGACAATGAAGGTGTTTTTGGATAAAATACAAAAGGTGTAAAGCAAAAATACTTTACAGTGAGGCCGGAATATCAAAATGAAAGAAATCACTGAAAAAGCCTTGTTATTTGATTTTTATGGCCCCTTGCTGACAGAAAAGCAGGGAAAAATATGGGATTTGTACTATCAGCAGGATTACTCACTTTCTGAGATCGCTGAGGAAGAAGGCATCAGCCGCCAGGCAGTTTATGATTTGCTCAAAAGAACCGAAAAGATTCTGGAGGGATATGAGCACAAGCTTGGACTCGTTTTCCGATTTATCCAGGAAAGAGATAAATTCCACCGCATAGAGTCCTTGCTGGAAGAAGTAAAACAAGAAGATTTCTCCAGCGGATATGCCTGGAAACGTCAGTTGGACATAAATATGCGGATCAAAGAGATTATTGCAGATACATTCGAATAGCGAATAAAAATATGATGGGGAAAGAAGGGACGCCGGGATGGCAATGTTTGAGGGCCTAAGCGAAAAACTCCAGGCTACTTTCAAAAGACTTAGAGGAAAAGGTAAATTAACCGAAGCCGATGTTACAGAGGCCCTGCGTGAAGTTAGAATTGCGCTGCTTGAAGCAGACGTCAATTTCAAGGTTGTCAAAGAACTGATTGCCCGGATCAAGGAGAGGTCTGTAGGTCAGGAAGTACTGGAATCCCTTACTCCCGGGCAGCATGTGATTAAAATTGTCCACGAAGAGATTATCCGTCTGATGGGTGGGAGTGAAAGCAAAATATCGATTTCCTCCAAACCACCGACCATTATTATGCTGGTGGGGCTGCAGGGAGCCGGGAAAACCACCCATGGTGCCAAGCTCGCCAGTATGCTGAAAAAGCAGGGGAAAAACCCGCTGCTGGTCGCCTGTGACATCTACCGTCCTGCTGCAATTAAACAGCTGGAAGTTTTGGGGGAACAGATCAAGGTTCCGGTTTTTTCTCTTGGTCAGGAAAATCCCGTGAAGATCGCTTCCGAGAGTCTGGTATTTGCGAGAAAAAACGGCAATGATGTTGTCATCATCGATACTGCCGGACGGCTGCATATTAATGAAGAACTCATGGATGAACTGTCCAAGATCAAAGGAAATGTCAGACCGCATGAAATATTGTTGGTCGTCGATGCCATGACTGGTCAGGATGCAGTGAATGCTGCCGATGCTTTCCACCAACAGCTCGGACTTGACGGCGTCATTCTTTCCAAACTCGACGGGGATACCCGCGGCGGGGCGGCGCTTTCTGTCAAAGCAGTGACTGGCTGCTCGATCAAATTTGCCGGAACCGGCGAAAAAATGGATGCTTTGGAAGTCTTTCACCCTGACCGGATCGCGTCCAGGATTTTAGGTATGGGCGATGTGCTGACTCTGATCGAGAGAGCCCAGCAGAACGTCGACGAGAAAAAAGCCAGGGAACTGGAAGAGAAAATCCGCAAACAGGAGCTTACGCTGGATGACTACCTTGACCAGATCAAACAGCTGCGCTCGATGGGTCCTTTGTCGTCTGTGCTGGAAATGCTGCCTGGAATCGGTAAGCAGCTGAAAGGCGTCCAAATTGATGAGAAAGAGTTCTACAAGGCGGAAGCCATCATCTGCTCGATGACAGCGGATGAAAGAAGAAAACCGATCCTGATCAAGGACTCCCGTAAAAAAAGGATAGCGAAAGGGAGCGGAACAACGGTTGTCGATGTTGGAAGGCTTCTTAAGCAATATGAACAAACCAAGAAAATGATGAAACAGCTTTCCGGGCTCCCAGGGATGGGAGGAGCCGCCAAAGGCGGTACGAAGAAAGGAAAGAAAGGGAAAAAACAAGGCAAGAAGTCTTTCCCAAAATTTCCTTTCCAAATATAGTGCCATAAAATCCAAACAATTTTATATAGCTTTAAATCATTGCGGATTCCCAAATATCATTTATGTTGTTGAATATATGGGTTTAGAGTTTGTTGGAGGAGGTGAAATTATGGCAACAACGATTCGTTTGCGCCGCATGGGTGCAAAGAAAAATCCTTTCTACCGTCTTGTAGTATGCGACTCAGCATCCCGCCGTGATGGCAGAGCAATTGAGGAAATTGGTTATTATGATCCTACCAAAAATCCTCATGAAATCAAGATAGATGAGATCAAAGCGCTGGAATGGTTGACTCAGGGAGCTCAACCTTCAGATACCGCAAAATCTCTGCTCAGTCAGGCCGGAATTATGGAGAAATTTCATAAATCCAAGTAAGCATGGAGGTGACTCCTGTGAAAGAAGTCGTAGAGGTACTAGCTAAGGCATTGGTGGATCATCCTGAAGAAGTTATTGTGGTTCAGAATGCTACAGAGAGAACTGTGCACCTTCAATTGACAGTTGCTCAGGAAGATATGGGCAAAGTGATCGGTAAACAGGGCAAGATCGCTAACGCTATTCGGACAATAGTCAAGGCTGCGGCCGTGAAAGACGGACGCAGGGTTATTGTTGATATTGACCAGTAAGGTTGGAAAGGGCTCAGGCCCTTTTTGACTTTAATGGTTCAGAAGAACGCTAAGTGCTTTCTGAACCATCTAAGGGCAGCTAAGGCTGACGACGACCAAGTTTTCTTTAAATGGGATGATGGATTTCGGGAATTCTTTAAAGGAAAGGGCGTAACGCCTTGGAAAGTATATTAATTGGAGAGGTCCTGAAACCGCAGGGTATCAAAGGAGAGATCAAGGTATACCCGATTACGGATAATACGGAGCGGTTCAGGGATCTGAAAGAAATTTATCTATCTGATGGAAAGACTGAAAAAAAAATTCATGTCCAGGGGGTAAGGATTGATCCGAAAGGTATTGTGTTCTTGACTTTGGAAGGCATTGCTACCAGGGAGGATGCTGAAAAGATCCGTGGATTTGAGGTCAGACTAGATCGATCGGAAATTCCTCCGCTGCAAGACCGCTGGTATTACTTTGAGCTTGAGGGAATGCAGGTTTACGAGAATGATATTCTGCTGGGGACTTTGATAAGAGTTCAGGAAACTGGTTCGAACGATATCTATATTGTCCGCGGCGAAAAAACTGAATTCTGTGTTCCGGCCTTGAAAAACGTCGTCAAAAAGGTGGATGTCCCCGCGAAAAGAATGGATGTCATTTTGCCTCCGGGACTACTCGATGATGAGTCTTAGCATAAAGAGAGGCTGCGTATGAAGTTTATTGTACTGACGATTTTTCCGGAAATGTTTGCGCCATTAAAAGAAAGCATTCTGAAAAGGGCTCAGGAAGCGGGCCTGCTTGAGATAGCGCTTGTTAATTTCCGCGATTATGCCGAGAGCAAACATAAAAATGTGGATGATATCCCGTATGGCGGGGGTTCGGGAATGGTTCTAAAGCCGGAGCCTCTGTTCAAGGCTGTCCGGAATTTGCCGGAGCCTGCAGGAAGCCGCCGAATTATTTTGCTCTCGCCTCAGGGAAAAAAATTTGAGCAGCGGGAAGCTTTGAGACTGGCTGGATATGATGAGTTAGTTTTTTTGTGCGGCCATTATGAAGGATTTGACGAGAGAATACGCGTCCTGGCCGATGAGGAGATGTCCATCGGAGATTATGTTTTAACGGGAGGAGAACTTGCTGCGATGGTGATGATTGATTCGGTGGCAAGGCTCTTACCGGGGGTTCTCGGGAACAGTGTTTCGCAGGAGGATGATTCCCACAGTCAAGGTCTGCTCGAGTATCCTCAGTATACACGTCCTCCCGACTTTGAAGGAATGCAGGTGCCCGAGGTTCTGCTTTCAGGACACCACGCCAACATTGAGCGCTGGCGTAGAAAAGAGTCTCTGAAAAGGACTCTCCTGAAAAGAAGTGATTTAATCCCGCAGATAGAGTTTCAGCAAACAGATTATCCGCTTTTAGAGGAACTTGCGCTTGAGCATCCGGAGATTAAGGTTTACCGCGAGAGATGGGAACATTTAAAGCCTGCTCCGAAACGGAGACGACGAATTAAGAGCGAGTAGTATAAAGACCAAAGACCTATTGTGGCAGGTCTGCTTGCCACAATACCGCTATCGGCTATTGTGCCCTCCGTGGCACAAAAATCCGCGCTGCGCACTCCATGCTCCGCTTGTCGCGGAACTGTGGCAATCAGACTAATTATAAGTTTTTTGGACAGGTCTGCTTGCTATATAGCCACTTATTTAGGGTATTGCTTTACAATTTAATAAGATCTGGAGGAAATAATGGGAGAATTATATGTAGCCCTTATTCACGCACCTGTCTACAACAAAAATATGGAGCAGGTCGTAACGTCAATAACCAACCTCGATTTGCACGATATTGCCCGAAGCTCAACTACATATGGGGTGAATACCTATTATGTTGTTCATCCCGGTCCGGCTCAGCAGGATCTTGCCCGGCGAATCATGGGCTTTTGGCGGGAAGGGTATGGCGCTGAATATAATCCTAATAGATATGAAGCTTTTGAGAAAGTGCAGCTTGCTTCGACGCTGGAAGAAGTTGTCCAGGAAATCAAAATCAAGAATCCCGGCAAGAAATTATTCACGGTTGCAACGGATGCGAGACTGTATCTGAATACGATTGAATATTCCGAACTGCGCCGGAAGCTTGAGGAAACTGATGAGGACTTCCTGCTGCTTTTCGGAACAGGTTGGGGTATTATAAAGGAAGAAATGGAAAAAGCAGACTATATTCTGAAGCCAGTTTATGGTTTTGGAGACTATAATCATCTGTCTGTCCGGTCAGCTGCTGCAATTATTTTGGATAGGCTCAGAGGCCATTAATCGCGATCTTTCGGATTGACAAGGCACTAGAATAAAGTGTTTTTCTTTGGGGAAAATAGTGCTGGGGTGAGATTATGAAAAACACTTTAATTCTGGGTGGGGGAATCGGCGGTATTGTTGCCTCCAATATTCTTAAAAATGCGGCGGGAGATTCCATGCAGGTAACGGTCGTAGACCGGGAAGTGAATCATTACTTTGCAGCCTCTTATCCACTTCTGATGATCGGTCAGCGAGAACCAACGGATATAACAAGGAAGTTAACCAATTTAAAAAAGAAGAATATCCATGTTTTGCATCAGGAAGTACAGAAAATCGATGTAACCGGACATCAGGTCTCAACAAATCAGGGAGTCTTGCCTTTTGACTATTTGATTATTTCTTTGGGAGTGGAGTATCACACTGAAACCGTACCCGGATTCAAAGAATATGCTTTAAATGCTTATGATTTTGATGGTGTGAGAAAGATAAATCAGCAATTGAACAATTTCTCCTCTGGACGAATTGTATTTTTTATATCTAGCTTGCCATATAAATGTCCACCTGCTCCTTATGAAATAATGTTTCTTTTGGACCAGTTTTTTCGGAAAAGGGGAATTCGGAATAAAATTGAGCTTACCTTGGTGACGCCAGATTACTCCCCGGAGCCATTAGCCAAGCCCAAGGTTGGGCAAAGCGTAAGAAAAATGCTTGCTGAAAAAGGGATAGAATTGATCACAGAAGCGAAAGTGCTCAGGATTGAGGAAAAAACTTTAATCCTGGATCATGGCACGAAGATTGCTGCGGATCTTTTGTTGGGTATTGCGCCTCACTGGACTCCGGAGGTATTGCGAAAGTCGAATTTGGTGGATAGCAGTGGATTTGTTGAAGTAGACCTTCACACTTTGGAAACAAATCACCCGACAATCTATGCCATTGGTGATGCTGCAGCGGTAAAGCTTCCGGTAATTGGGGCCTACGCACCGAAAGCCGGTTCATTTGCGCATTACCAGGCAGATGTTGTAGCAAGAAATATCTATCTTCTGTCCAGGGGGGCAAAGCCGGAATATACCTATAAAGGAAAGGGTACCTGAATCATGAATACCGGGTTCGGTCGAGCCCGATATTCATCGGTTCAGTATTATAAAAAACCAAGCCCATCGATCTCTCTATGGAAACCAACACGGACAGCCTATCTCACAAAACTTGGATTTGAAAAATACTGGTTTCGCCGTTTTATATAATCCAGAATTACAGAAGATTAGAAAAACGAACAGAAATGAAAGCAGGTATGAAGAATGCAAAAATTTAAAGGGAACCAACGTGAATCAACGCTGTATCGAAAACTTGAAGAAATTAACTAGAGATTTAGTAAAAAAGATATAGTATATTGCGCATTTTTGGTGTGTGTGGTAATATGATACAGTGTAAAAAACGGATGGTCCTCTGGCTTGATGTAAGAAGTTAAGAACATCTAGGCAAGGAAGGGGGTAATTTATTATGGATTATATTCGTATGATTGAAGAGCAGCAGCTTAAAGATAATATTCCTTCATTCCGTCCTGGAGATACAGTCAAAGTACATGTACGTATTATCGAGGGTACTCGTGAGCGTATTCAGGTCTTTGAAGGGCTTGTGATTAAAAGGAAGGGCGATGGCTTAAGGGAGACTTTCACCGTGCGCCGAGTTTCCAACGGAGTAGGTGTAGAAAGAACATTCCCCCTTCATTCTCCACGTATTGACAAGATTGAAGTTGTACGTAAAGGTATTGTCCGCAGAGCGAAACTTTACTATCTGCGTGACCGTTACGGCAAATCGGCCAGAATCAGAGAACGCCGCTAAAAACAGAGAAGATAGGAAAGAGCTGGAGAAATTCAGCTCTTTTGACGTCCATGGAGGGACTAATACCGCGATGCCATGGACGGCAAGGAGCGGTGAATTTCTATGGAGGATTATGAACATTCAATGGTATCCTGGTCATATGACCAGAGCGAAAAGAAAGCTCGAAGAACAACTGGCTTGGGTTGATATTGTCATGGAACTGGGAGACGCTCGTTTGCCACTGAGCAGCAGGAATCCCCTGCTGAAGCAGCTGCTTGGAAACAAGCTCCGCTTGCTTTTGTTGAACAAATCGGACCTTGCTGACAAAAAGAGGATCGACCAGTGGCTTGTGAAACTTGGCAAGGAAGGACCTGTTTTAGCGATCAGCTCCATGACCAGCATCGGCGTCAAAAAAATTGTCCCGCTGCTCGAGGAACTGATGACGGATAAAAGAGAACGGCTGGCCGCCAGGGGAGTGCGGGGAAGACCTATTCGCGTCATGGTAGTTGGTATACCCAATATTGGCAAGTCTACGCTGATTAATCAGCTGACCGGCGGTTCACAAGCCAAGACGGGCAACAAACCAGGTGTTACGCGCGGCAACCAGTGGATCAGGATACATGATAAAGTCGAGCTGCTTGATACTCCGGGTATGCTTTGGCCCAAATTTGATGATCCTGAAGTAGGCAGGAAACTCGCTGTGACCGGTGCGGTAAGAGATGAGGTATTCGACCAGGAAGAACTTGCCCAGTGGCTTCTCGCTTGGCTTAAACAGAACTATCCTCAGGAACTGCAAAGCTTTTACAAGCTTGAAGAAACAGACACCGATCTTGAAGGAATTGGCCGTAAAAGAGGCTGTTTGGTTAGCGGTGGCAGGATCGATACCTTCAAAGCCGCCCAGATCTTTCTTCGTGAGTTCCGCAGCGGTAAAATCGCCAAAGTGACTATGGATTAAAAATTGACGCTTCTATACATTACGGAGACTGGTCTCTGGAGTATGTGCCACATTTTATTCAGCTGGGGAGATGAAGGAATGAATGAAATCGAAAGAATAGAGAAACTCCTGGAGATAGAAAAAGGTTTGTTCGCTGAAGGATATTCACGGATTGCCGGTGTAGATGAAGCAGGGAGAGGCCCGCTTGCCGGGCCTGTTATTGCCGCTGCCTGCATCCTCCCAAGGGGGTTTGACCTGCCTGGTCTGAATGACTCTAAAAAATGTTCGGAAAAGAAAAGAAGAGAATTAGCGGGAAAAATTAAAAGGCAGGCTGTAGCTTTTGCGCTGGGAAGTGCGACATCCGAGGAAATTGACCTGCTGAACATATTAAGAGCCACAAAGCTGGCGATGACAAGAGCCCTGGAAAACCTGAAACCCAACCCTGACTACATCATTATCGACGGCAGGGACATGCTGAATATGGATACGGCTCAGAAAGCCATTATTGGTGGAGACGGTCTTAGTGCGAGTATTGCCGCAGCTTCAATCCTGGCCAAGGTTACCAGGGATGAGCTGATGGATGAGATGCATCGGATTTATCCGGAATATCATTTTGATCAACACAAGGGTTATGGAACCAAGCTGCACATGGAGGTAATAAATCACTTTGGTCCTTGCCCAATCCACCGGCAGAGCTTCTCACCGATCAAAGAAATGATCGCCGGGACGCAGTATAAACTCGGGTAATATCTGAGATTGGGAGCGTCATACAGTGTACATAAAGAAGATTTGAGACTTAAGGATTACAATAGAATTTATTTCAGTAACAGATAAGGAATAGCTGCATTGTACGCGGCTATTCCTTTTTGATTTTTATCCAATGACGTATCCAATATTTCCAACTATTTTACTCTGATTCTTTCACCAACATAAATACGATGTCTGCGCTTTCTTAAATGGGGGTTCAAATTTAATAAGATGATGACAGTCACGCCGTGCTGGCGTGCAATCTTCGATAAATTGTCTCCCTTGTGAACCTGATGATGCAAACGGATCACTCCTTTAACCAAATTACATATCCATATTATGGAATGACCCGGATTGTTCGTGTATGTACATATGGATTATTTTTTGTTCATCATATTTATAAATTTATAATTTGACTGTACTTATTTGATTAATTAATTCGTCTTCGTCCTGTCCAATACCCTGTACTGCAATGATTCGGCCAGATGTTGTGCCTGTATATTATCAGATCCGGCCATATCGGCGATCGTTCTGGCTACCCGCAGGATACGGTCGTGGGCCCGGGCACTGAAGAGGTTTTTATCAAAAACTTTTTGCAGGAGGGATTCACCGGCGCTGTCCAATTGGCACAGCACTTTTGTTTCGCGTCCGGTCATTTCTGAGTTTGTCCTGCTCTCATTCAATCTTTTGTACTGAATTTCTCTGGTTCTGATCACCCGGTTACGGACAATCTCAGAGGTTTCCCGGTTGTCCCCATGCTTTAACTCCCCATAGCTCAAACGGGGCACTTCAAGCTGAAGATCAAAGCGGTCCAGCAAGGGTCCGGAAACCCTCCCACGGTAGTGGCTAACCTGCAGGGGCGTGCAGGAACATTCCCGGCCATTCTCCCCAAAATAGCCGCACGGACACGGATTCATCGAAGCGATGACACAAATGCGTGTCGGAAACTCGATTCTGCCTCTCAGACGGATTAACGTCAGTTTCCGGTCCTCGAGCGGCTGACGGAGTGCTTCGAGGACTTCCCGGGAAAACTCAGGCAGTTCATCTAGAAAGAGAACACCATGATTGGCCAAGGCGAGTTCCCCGGGCTTAATTTTCTGTCCCCCGCCGATGATTCCGGCAACTGTAGCCGTATGGTGAGGGCTGCGGAAAGGCCTTTGCGTAATCAGCTGTCCATTTCCCCGGATAATACCAGTCAGGCTGTGAAGCTGAGTCACATCAAGACTCTCCTCAACCGTGAGCGGAGGCAGGATCCCGGCAAATGCTCTGGCCAGCAGCGTTTTCCCAGAGCCAGGCGGACCAATCATAAACAGGTTGTGCCCGCCACAGGCGGCAATTTCCAGTCCGCGTTTGACCTGCATCTGCCCGTGAATATCCGACCAGTCCACAGATACCTTTTCAAGGATTTCAGCAGAGGGCGGGAAAGGAATAACGGAAAAATTATCTTCTCCGTTCAAAATTCCCACTAACTCAGCAAGACTGATCACGCTTGCACTTTTTATTTCGGTTACAAGCCTCGCTTCGGCTAGATTCGCAGGCGGTATAATCAGAGCTTGTTTTTCTGGCTCGCTTTTTAAAGCCAGCGCCATGGTCAGAACACCCGGTATCGGACGTAAAAGACCTTCCAGGGAAAGCTCGCCGGCAAAAACATAGCGGTTCAGTACGGAGTTATTCAGTTCTTCCATGGCAGCCAATATACCCAAAGCGATCGGTAAATCCAGACCGGAGCCTTCTTTGCGCAGGTCTGCAGGAGCAAGATTCACTGTAATTCTTTTCAAAGGGAAATCAAAGCCTGAGTTTTTCAACGCTGATCGGACTCTGTCCCTGGCCTCTTTCACAGCAGTGGCCGCAAGACCTACAATTTCCAGACAGGGAAGACCATTGGCAATATCCACTTCGACGCTGACCGGCTGGGCTGAGAGACTGTCGATAGACATTCCACTGACAGAAGCAAACATTTTTTTCACCTCGAAAACAAAATTCGCTTCTGACAGCAAATATCCTTCTATAAATTTACATTAATAGAATAATATAGTTGAATTTTAGGGAGCTTTATGGAATTAGACAGAAACGGAAAGAAAACCTAAAAGTTAACCTTAAATGAAAAGATAACTTCAGTTTTGAGCGTCCTAATCAGAACCCCATTTCTGAATAATAAGACAAATCCCGTTTTCCAACCTTAATTGCAAAAAACGGGATTTATCTTCAGCCTTTTTACTTCTATATTTTTTATGCCGATTTCGAATTTCTTTCGGACCTTTGTCGTTTTCATTATTTAGCTCCATGTACGCATATCCTCCCCTTATAGCTTGGTCTAAAAATTAACATACTTCAAAATAATGGAATAGGTGTTTTCGCTATAAAAGTAGTTAAAGCTACATCTGTATCCGCATTGAAGAAGTATAATAAATATTAGATAATTAGCTTATAGATTAACTACTATGGGGAAGGTGGTCATTTTATGGAGCGGTTAAGCAGCGAAGATTTCTCGTTTATATTCAAACGCGATAATATTCCTCAGGCATTAATTAATAAAGGGAGAGTACTACATATTGCTAAGAATACAATAATAGCCTCTCCCGGCGATCTGCCAAATGAATTATATTATGTCTGTAAAGGCAGCTTACACGCTTACGAATACTCCACAAAGGGAAATGAACGGATCGTAGCGATTCTTGATGAAGGTAGTATATTTTGGGAAACTTGTTTCCTTTTTCAAGTGCCTATCCCTTATTACTTTAAGACAACAAAGGACTCTCATTTAATATCAATAAAGCATAGTGACCTCATCAATTTATTAGCATCAGATTTGAGTGTAACCCTGTCGATTCTACAGTCGCTTACCAAAAAATTATTAACCCAGATGTACCTGACAGATGAACTGCTCCATTATAATACGGAATGGAGGATCTGCAATCTTCTTATCGTCATAGCTGAAAATTACGGCTTAGAAGAAGACGCAAAGGTTAAATTGGATACTAATATTACCCAACAGTTTATGAGCAATTTGCTTGGTATAAACCGAGTCACCACCGTAAGGGTTATTCAAAAATTGAAAAGAATGAAGCTAATTGATTTTACTAATGGGTACTACTATATAAGAGATATTCAGAGACTAGAAGACTATCAAGCAGGGTTATTATTCAGTTCTTGAAAGTATCCCTTCTTTGTTATCTTTTCCTAACCAGTTTATCTCCTCTCTGGGAGCATTGGGTGGCGATGCTCCGGCCTTTTTTCAAATAATAAAACTCATCCAGCACATCGCCATAGGAAGTAATCACATTATTTTGCGCGAAAAACACATCTACCCCGATAGCCACGATCTGATTGGAATGGTATTATTCAATTTAAAATTTCTGATGAACTCTTTTGGCACCGCATCTTTCAAAGCCTGTCCAACTCCTCCCAGATCATGAGAAAATAATTCCTAATTGCTTAGTTCTAAAAGGATAGGAGTCTCCGCTACACCAGTAGCTGAAACTCCTATCCTTTTATTGGAGGTTGTGCTATTTTAGCATTGAAAAACATTATACGAGGGAGGTGTTATACAATGTTGAAAACAATCAGCGGATATTTCAAAATGATTTTCTTCAAAATTTTTACGATCAGCCCCAAACATTCCCGGTCAGGCAAACGATGGTTTCAGGGCATATCTATCCTGGCAATCCTGATCCATGGTCTGCTGCTAATCGGGATGTTACTCAAAGTCGGAATCATTCATTTCCTGGAAATGCTGGTGACTGCGGTCACATTCCAAAGCGATCGGCTTGATTTCAACAACGGCGCGCTGGCATTCGTGGTGGTTCTGATGTTTGTGTACGGGATTCTTTCCCTGCGCCTGCGCCCAAAATCTCTTTATCTCTACGACCTCGCGGTACTCTTCGGTCTTTTTTCTATTGTTCTCGGGGCCCGGCAGGTGTTACTTTTCGAGGTGGCTTGGATTATCTTTTGGCTGGCGCACCGCCTGTTTTTAGGATTGAATGTCCTAAAACAGCCCGCCGCCGCGGTACTCGCTGAGAAGGTGGCTTTGTAAGGATTAGTGAAACGTTCAACATGATGGGAAAGGGAGATGTGATAGTGAAAGAATATAAAATGACGCGCCGCCAGTTTCTTAAGCGGACCGGGATGGCAGCCGCGGCGACGGCGGCCACTTCAGCTTACCTGAATACCACGGAGGCCCTGGCGAGCACCGAGGTTCCCGCCCCCCGTCCGGTCGGAAAGTACATCCAGTCGGAGGAGTGGGCCGACGGGGCGGTCATAGAGACTGATTTACTGATTATCGGGACTGGCTTTGCTGGACTATGGGCGGCCATAACCGCTGCCGACCAGGGTGTGAAAAGCATCGCGGTGGTGGACAAAGGATCGATCGGCAATTCCAGCAACGCCAGTATGACTGGGGGAGGCACGTTCTTCCTGCACCCGGGCGAAGATAAAATGGACTGGATGAAGGAACTTGTGCCCATTTCCGATTATTTGAGCCGGCAGGATATGTGGGACGACCAGCTGACCACTTCGTATTCCCGTATGGAAAAGCTTAAGTCCTGGGGACTCGAATACAAAGATATGATTCCCATGGTGGCGCCCCGCGTGAGTATCGACGGCTTCAAGCATGTCGCGCTAAATGGTAATCCCGTGTGGAACGGTCTGACTGCGGGCAAAGCGGTGACTGGGATGCTCCGTGACCAGATGCAGAAAAGAAAAGGAATCCGCTATTTTTCCAAGACCATGATCACCCGGCTATTAAAGCAGGATGGGAAGATCGCGGGTGCGGTGGGCGTCCACAGGGTCAACGGGAAAGCGGCGGTGTTCAAAGCCAAAGCCGTGATTATTTCCACAGGGCAGTGCAGTTTCCGCGGGCAGTACGCGGTGACGGAGATCCAGACCGGAGATGGGTACGCGCTGGCTTATAACGCCGGGGCGACCATGACTAATATGGAATTCCTGTCTTTTGAGACAGTTCCGGGTGTTTACGGAGAGGAAGGAGCCTGCCTGAAGGGCACCTTCGGCTGCCGGTTGCTCAACTCGGAGAACCGCGACTTTATGTGGGATTATAATCCTAAGGACGGCTTAGGCGGCCCCGCCCGCATCACCACCCGGGCCATGGCCAAGGAGGTCAGGGAGGGCCGGGGACCTATCCGCATGGATCAGACTACGTTCACCTTCACCCTGTTGGGCCAGCGCATATGGCGATCCATGCTTATATATACAGAATGGCAAAAATTAAACGAGTACAGGCTGGATGACACTGGGCACGACGTCACGGAGAAGCCCGAGATTTTTTACGTCGGCTCGTTCGGGATCATTGGCGCCGTCAAAGCCGATATTGGTTGCGGCACTACCATCCCCGGCCTTTATGTTGCCGGCATCACCCTTTCGCAAGACCCTGGGATGATCAAAGGCGCTGAGAGCGCCCGGGCGATGTGGTCCGGCCAAAAGTCGGCGATGTCCGCGGCCGATTATATCTCACACGCTCCGGATGTAAAGCTCGATCTGGATTATGCGGAAGCGGAAAGAAAGGCAGCCTTGAAGCCTTTGGGCAGGACAGACGGCAGAACGCCCAACGAGATTCTCTTTAAACTACAGGAAATCATCTTCGATTACAATGTCTCCATCTTGAAAAACGAGTCAAGACTACGGGATGCCCTGCAGAAAGTCATTGCGATTAAGGAATCCGACCTGCCCGTCATGACCGCCGCCGATACCCACGAGCTGATCAAATACTATGAGACACACAATATGGTAGAATGCGCGGAATTGTACCTGCGGGCTTCCCTGGAGCGGCGTGAGACCCGAGAGTGCCATTACCGGGAAGACTATCCCGAGACCAATAACAAGGAATGGCTAAAATGGATTAACTTAACCAAGGGAGCGGACGGGCAGCCGGTCATAGCTTTGGAAGCGGTTCCATTTGATCAATATCCCATTAAGCCGCCGAAGGAGGTCTGACATGATCCAAGAAATCAACGTCCAAAAATGTACTGGCTGTCGCACATGTTTTGAGGTCTGCACCAAGGATGTCCTGCGTTTCGACGAGGCAAAGAAGAAGGCGTATATCGCCTATATCGTTGATTGTCAAACATGCTATAACTGCGAGATTAACTGTCCCTCACTTGCGATTTACGTCGACCCGATGCATCACAAGAAATATTTGCCCTGGTAATTATTCGGTCACTTTTCTGACGCTCTTTTAGGAAGTCGTGAATATATATAACTGCATTACTTGTGTCCCTCTTAAAGCAAGGTTTTCTGCTGATAGAAATATCTGTCGGCGAAAGGTCTTGCTTTAAGTGTCCAAATATGAAACCACTGCGATCAGAATCAGCATAAGGCTCAGAAGGGTCGAAGCCTAGATTTAACATTAATTGACGAGGCGACTACCAATGTACTCCTTATCACTTTTTATTATATAGATGCTCACCGATTACAGCCGACCCATTCAAATTAATCAAGAATGAAACTATAGTGCCCCTTGAATCCAATTGAATTCGGGGACGCCTTCAGCCATGTTAATGGCGAAAACATCAAACCTGATTTGCGGCCATTGACGATAGTGTTGTTCCAGAAGATAATACGAGGCAATACTTTTAAGCCTTTGGATTTTCCAGAGGCCGATGCTTTCTTCTGCGGATCCCCGGCTATTGGAACTCCTCAGTCTGACTTCGATAAATACAATTGTTTTCCCATCCCTGGCGATAATGTCGATTTCTCCCTTGGGACAGCGATAATTGCGCTGGATAATGTTCAAGCCGGCTTCCTTAATATGTTCCAAAGCCATATCTTCGCCCCGCTGCCCCAACTGTCTTTTATTCAATGTTTTAGGACCTCCTAAGAGTAAAAAATCCCGTACATATTCAACGTAACAGATCAATTTGTATACATGATTAATATTACCAAAAATGGAATGAAATAGTAATGTATTGTTGTAAATAATTGTATCATGAAAGAAAAAATACCGCCAGGATGTTCCCGATTCAGTGTTGTCCGCGATTCAGGTTGACTGAACGCTAAGCATATAAAGCTACAGGTTTTCTTCAATTAGCCAGATATATTCCCAGGCTTCCTGGTTGCTTTGCAAACCGTCATACCATGGAATCCCCGAGACGGGTCTTTCGGAAAAATAACGCGCTTTCAGAATGATTTCCGGACGGTATTCGTAATGCATAATATCGAAATTTCCCCATTTGCCGCCCCAGATAAAACCATATTTTTCAAAGATAGCAGAGACCTCCTGGGGGTAGGCATTAAGCCTTTTCTGACCTTCTTCACGGGTGGACCAGCGCCAATAATCGTATTTATTACTGTTAAGATCGATTGCGATACCGTAGGCATGGGAACTCAGCCTGTTTGTACCGCCGATCAGCCGGTAATTGAAAGCCCCGCTGCTCGGAAAAGAAGCAGCGTACACCTTATGGCTTTGGCGGGACAACGGAAGCAATTCTTTCATGACCGCTTTTAAAGATTCTGCAGCTTTATTGTTACCGTTAAACTCTACATACTTGTAGCCAATGCTGACTTTGGTCAGATTGGACAGGATTGCTTTCTTGCTCGTTCCGTATACTTCTTTCAGAAGCGGATAAACTCTTGCACAGCCAGGGTTGTAGTAATTAGGTAAAATCTCCGTAATCTTGGATAATGGGTAGAGCTGATCCATCATATCCTGGAGGTCGGGATTCCCCGATTTCTGCCAGGAGTTTTTTTCTTTTTTGTCATCATATAAGATTTTCTTCCTGGATTTTAAAAGGACATAGACCTCATTTTCGGATGCTTTATCCACACCGGTAATGGTTTCGGGATAGGCCAGCATCAGACATAGAATATCCCTTTTCATTACGGCCTCATATTCCCAATCGGAAACTGGGGACACTGCAGCAGCGTTTACTGTTATTAAATGTCTATTCCAGATGATTTTGCAGCCTGTAATTAACAAGACAATCACAATCAGACTTAAGATAAATTGTTTAAAGTTCATGGCTTGTTCATCCTTCCGGGGAACCTTGAGAAAGGCTAATCATAATTATTTATGCCTGAACAGAACAGGATAGACCTGTAAATCCGTATAGTGCAATAGCATGCGGTAATAATATTCTTTGAACTGAAAAATCGCGAAGTATAAAATAACAGGGTACGAAAGACCGCAGAAGGGATGTAAGGGTATGGTGAATGAAGATGTTCCAGCAAAACCTCTCATTATCTGGCTCGGGACGAATACCTGTGCCGGCGACATGCTTTCCCTTCTTAATGCCAAGGATCCGGGCTACCAGGAGTTGATCAGCAGCATTGCAGAGCTTCGTTTTGATTATCTTTTGGGCGCGTCCGAAGGCAGTGATGCCATCAATGTTCTTGATGATCTACAGAAAAATCATAAAGCAGCCTATATCCTGGTAGTTGAAGGGAGCATCCCGACGAGGTCCAATGGTCTGTATTCTGTGATCGGTTATCGGAACGGCAAGGCTTGGACGGCTTTGCAGGCAGTGCGGGAACTGGGTGCTGAAGCTCGTTACGTGGTTGCTGCCGGTACCTGCGCAGCGTTCGGAGGGATCTATGCTGCGGCTCCGAACCCTTCTAAATGTGTATCGTTACAGGCTGTTCTGGACAGAAAAGTTATCAATGTGCCTGGATGCCCAATTAACCCCGAATGGATGATGGGCACTTTAAACCATTTAATTCAGTACGGTGAGCCAGCACTTGATGATTATAGCCGGCCCAAACTTTTCTATGGCGAAACAATCCATAACCTTTGCCAGCGGCGGGATTATTTCGACAACAGCATCTTTGCCGCTAAGCCGGGAGAACCCTGGTGCATGTATAAGATCGGCTGTAAAGGGCCGGTCACCTATGCAGATTGTCCTGTCCGCCAGTGGAACGGGGAGCATCTAAGCTGGCCGGTAAAAGCCAATACCCCTTGCATCGGCTGTGCCAGCCCGGAGTTTCCTGATGGAGACGTTCCATTCTTTGAACATTTACCGGATATAAAGCTTCCTGGGATCAAAGTAACGGCAAATAGGGTGGGCCTATTGACAGGGGTTGTGACCGCGCTTGGTATTGGCGCTCATCTGATGGGAAGTATCCTGACCGGCAGACTTGCGGAAACACTGAAAAAGGATCTTCCAGGCGGAAGTAAGCTAAAAATCAGGCCTCGACTTAAAAAGGGTCATAAGTAAGAAAACGGCAGGTAAAAAATTATATGAAGACACGAATAAAGGAAAAGGACTGACTTCATGAAAAAGATTGTCATAGGGCCACTTACAAGGGCTAACAACTCCTGCGCCGTAGAGGTCACAGTTGAAGACAAAAAGGTGGTAGATGCCCGTTGCAGCGGAATTTTTTTCAGAGGATTCGAACTGATACTGCAAGGAAAAGATCCACGTGATGCTGCATACCTCACGGAGAGAATCTGCGGGATCTGCTCATCTCTGCATGGAGCGGCCGCCTCCTATGCCTTGGAAGACGCTGCCGGGATCAAGCCGCCCCGCAATGCCAACATTTTGCGAAACCTGATCATTGGAGCAGATATTCTCCAGAATCATGTCCGTCATCTGTATTTGTTTTCCCTGGTGGATTATTTGGTCCTGCCAGAGAGAGCCCCCTTTGTTCCAGGTTATACAAAAGATAAGCGGCTAGAAAAAAAGAAAAACGATACGATGGTGCAAAATATGTATTTAGCACTGGAAATAAGCCGCCTGGCTCACGAAATGGTGGCCCTGCTAGGCGGAAAAGCCCCATTTCCTCATGGGATATTGGCTGGAGGGGCTACAGTTCCGCCTTCTGCCGATGTGGTCATGAATTTCCGGTCGAAGCTCCAAAAAGTAAATCAGTTTATCCAGAATCAGATGGTATCCGATGTATACATTCTTGCAGACGCTTACAGTGATTACTTTGAACTTGGCCAAAGAGCCCCAAATATGCTTGAATACGGACTGTTTCCATGTACAGAGCAAGACCAGGAGAGATATTTTCCCGGTGGAGCAGTGCTGAACGGCCAAATCCAGAAGTTTGATCTGTCGCTGATTAAAGAACATACAGCAAGGTCCTGGTATGCAGCAGAGTCCGGACCGCGAAACCCATCTGACGGCCGGACAGTTCCTGAACGGGAAAAAGAAAACGCCTACTCTTGGATAAAGGCGCCCCGTTATTCCGGTGTGCCGCTGGAAGGCGGACCACTGGCCAGGCTCTGGATCAAAGGAGATTACCGAAAGGGCACATCCACGATGGACCGGATGATCGCCAGGACGCTCGAGGCCCAAAAAGTAGGGGCCTTAATGGAATCCTGGCTCGATGAGCTTGAGCCGGAAGGATGTATATTCTTACCTTTTGAAGTACCAAAAAATGCCGAGGGCGTTGGCCTCACCGGAGCAATGCGCGGCCCGCTCGGACACTGGCTGCGGATTGAAAACGGCAGGATTGCCCAATACCAGATTATTACACCAAGTGCCTGGAATTTTTCGCCTCGGGATAATCAGAATTGCAGAGGACCGGTCGAGGAAGCGCTGATCGGAATTCCGATTGCGGATGAAAAACAGCCCATTGAAATCGGCCGGGTGATCAGGTCATTTGACATTTGTTCCTCCTGTTCGGCACATATAATAACCACGGGAACACCGGTCAGGGAGATCATGATATGAACTGGAAAAAGCAACGTCATTCAGGAACAGCCAGATTGCTTCACTGGGTTTATGCGCCGGCCGTATTAGCTTTAATTCTCAGCGGGCTTTACATTCACAGCCCATCGCGCGCTTTTGGTTTCAAACGAATGGATTCAGCCCGGAAAACACATGCCGTCGCCCAGTTTTTACTGTTAAATTCGTACGTGGCACGAATTTGCTACGGGATGAAAGACAAAAACTATAAAGAGATCATTCCAAACCGCAAGACCTTAAAGGCAATGCCCAAATTCTTAAAATACGAGTTTTTTCTATCCGAAAAAAAGAAGGAGTATCCCAAATACAATCCAGGTCAGAAAATATTGATTACCTCACTGGCAGGATTGATCCCGGTCCAAATTATTACCGGGATGGCCCTCTACTTCAAGCCCCTGCAGAGAGCGGTTAAAACAGCAGGAGGATTAAACCCTGTACGCTGGCTGCATTATCTGGCGGCATTAATGATGGTCTCATCCGTATCCGTCCATCTTTATTTTACTCTGACGAATAGCCTTAAAAAACTTAAATCGATATTTACAGGCTATGCGTAGATTCCAATTCAAAGAGCGTAGAGTTTGAATCAAAGGCAGAAAAGCTAAAAATAATAATAAAGAAAATAGCATAAGAAAAATAAATAAAAAAATAATTAAAAAAATGAATTGACCATAAAAGAATTACGTAATAATATAATACATGAACAGTTATTCAAGTATTCAATTGATTAGAGTAAATATAAAGGAGCGGTTTGTTTTGATGGAGGGAAAAGTGGAGAATTTACGGTGTGACTGTCTGGTTATTCATGAAAAAATTGTCAGTAAGGTCAAAGAAGCGATGCCGCAGGAAGAAAATCTATACGATCTCGCCGAGTTGTTTAAAGTATTTGGTGATACGACAAGGATAAAAATACTCTGGGCACTTTCCGAAGCGGAAATGTGTGTCTGCGACCTGGCCTTTCTGCTGAATATGACCCAGTCGGCAATTTCCCATCAGCTGCGAGTTCTTAAGCAATGCAGGCTGGTAAAGAACAGAAAAGAAGGAAAGATTGTATTCTATGCGCTGGATGACGAGCATATCAAAGGCATTTTCAACCAGGGGATGCTCCATGTCAAAGAAGGATAAGGATGCGTGAGGAGAAAAAAGATATGGATACAAAAAGTCAGGAAACAGTCATCCTGCTTGCCGGTCTTGGCTGTGCAAACTGCTCGGCTAAAATCGAACAGGAAGTAAGGAAGCTTGATGGCATAAAAACTGCAAATATTGATTTTGCCGGCAGTAAACTCTATCTAGAGGTAAATGATTCTGAAAAGATCACAGATATTGCCCTCAAAATTGAAAAAATTGCTTCCCAGATTGAAGCCGGGATAAGAATTATTGGGATCCGGTCCAAAGATATTGGTGCAGCCAGTAAAGAAGAGAAAACCACGGAACAAGAAAAACGAAAAGAACGAAAAGAACAAAAAAAACAGAAAGTTAATGCCGAGCTGGTTTGCTTTGTCATTGGAGCAGTCATTTTTACGGCTGCGTTTCTGCTGAAATTGAAACCTGCCATTGAAATCGTACTGTTTCTGGTCAGCTATTTGTTGATTGGCGGCAAGATTATCTGGGCAGCACTCCAAAATATTATCCGCGGCAAGTTTCTTGATGAAAATTTTTTGATGTTTATTGCTACAGTTGGGGCGCTGGCTATTCAGGAATATCCTGAGGCTGTAGCTGTGATGCTGTTCTACCGGGTCGGTGAATTCTTCCAGGACAGTGCTGTGAACCGTTCCCGCCGCTCGATCAGTGAACTGATGGATATTCGTCCGGACTATGCGAATTTAATGAAGGACGATTCCATAAGCAAAGTACCGCCGGAGGAAGTCAGGGAAGGCCAGCTGATTCTGATCAAACCGGGAGAGAAAGTTCCCCTCGATGGCACAGTGCTTGCGGGCAGGTCTGTTTTGGATACCTCGGCGCTCACCGGAGAATTTATCCCGAGGGAGGTCGAAGCCGGCAGCAGTATTCTGGCTGGTTTTATCAATAAGACCGGGGTTTTGACCGTGAAAGTTACGAAGGTCTATGAGCAGAGCACGGTTGCACGGATTCTGGATTTGGTGGAAAAGGCCGCCTCTAAAAAAGCTAAGACAGAAAATTTTATGACAACATTTGCGCGTGTCTATACACCGGTTATTGTTCTCGGAGCTGCACTTTTAGCTTTTATACCCCCGCTGTTTATTGAAGGGGCCACGTTCAGCGAATGGCTGAACCGGGCTTTGGTCTTTCTAGTGGTGTCATGTCCCTGTGCACTGGTGATCTCCATCCCGTTAAGCTTTTTTGGGGGTATCGGAGGCGCTTCCCGAAACGGCATCTTGATCAAGGGAAGCAACTACCTGGAAGGCCTGAATCAAGTGCGTACGGTTGTCTTCGATAAAACAGGTACGCTGACTGAAGGTGTATTTGAAGTTACCGGAATACAAGCTGTTCAG
Source organism: Dehalobacter sp. DCA (assembly GCF_000305775.1). Taxonomy (NCBI): domain Bacteria; kingdom Bacillati; phylum Bacillota; class Clostridia; order Eubacteriales; family Desulfitobacteriaceae; genus Dehalobacter; species Dehalobacter sp. DCA. The sequence continues at coordinate 2,153,945 of NC_018866.1, read as the reverse complement.
GGGTTTGATGAAGATACTTTGCTGGAATATGCTGCTGCAGCTGAATATTTCTCAGGTCATCCAATTGCGGCTTCGATTTTGAAACGATACACCGAAGATTATACGAAAAAACTGAATACCAAGGGCATTGATCAGAAAGATATCCATCAGTATCAAGAAATACCAGGCTATGGCGTAAAAACAGTATATCAGGGAAAAGAAATCATTGCCGGCAGCGCCAGGCTCCTGACTGAGGAAGGAGTCTCCCTGACTCAAATACCCGAGGCTGGAACGATTGCCTATATCGCGATTGACCGTCAATATGCCGGCTATATCCTGATTACGGACAGAGTCAAAAAAGATGTTCAGGAAGCTTTGCGGGGCTTGAGACAGGCAGGGGTTAAGAAGTTGGTTATGCTGACCGGAGACACGAAGGCGATCAGTGAACAGGTCGGACAGCAGTTGGGGTTTGACCGAGTTTACGCTGAATTGCTTCCCGATCAAAAGGTTGCTGTTCTGGAAGAACTGGAGGAGCAGAAGGAAAACGGCAGTAAACTCGTTTTTGTCGGAGATGGGGTCAATGATGCGCCGGTCCTGGCCAGGGCCGATATCGGGGTTGCCATGGGCGGACTCGGATCGGATGCAGCTATTGAGGCCGCGGATATTGTCCTGATGACGGACGAACCTGCCAAACTGCTCGAGGCAATCCGGATTGCCCGGAAAACTAAAGGAATTGTCTGGCAAAATATTGGTTTTGCGCTCGGGATAAAGACAGGTGTCCTCATCCTTGGAGCGATAGGTGCCGCGACAATGTGGGAAGCTGTATTTGCCGATGTAGGCGTGGCTGTGATTGCGATCCTGAATGCAATGCGGGTGTTAAAGAAGAAAAAAGTCAAGGAATATGATATAGTAATATAGGCAAAAACACGCACGTAAAAAAGGAAAGGGAACTTGATGGAAAAGACGACGAACCAGGATCAGATTAAACCCAGAAGGACATTTGCAATTATTTCTCACCCGGATGCGGGGAAAACGACCTTAACAGAAAAACTGCTGTTTTTTGGCGGGGCTATCCGGCTGGCTGGTACGGTAAAAGGAAGAAAAGCAGCCAAGTATGCAACTTCCGACTGGATGCAGATTGAAAAAGAACGTGGCATTTCCGTAACTTCGAGCGCCATGCAGTTTTCATACAATGGAATTCATATCAATATTTTAGATACACCCGGGCACGAAGATTTTAGTGAAGACACCTATCGCACGCTGATGGCAGCCGACAGCGCCGTCATGCTAATCGATCTGGTCAAAGGCGTCGAAGCCCAGACCATCAAGCTGTTTAAAGTCTGCCGGATGAGAGGCATACCGATTTTTACGTTTATTAATAAGCTGGACCGTTTTGGCAAAGACCCGCTGGATGTTCTTCAAGAGATTGAGGATGTTTTAGGCATTAATACGGTTCCTTTGAATTGGCCGGTCGGAATGGGAAAAGATTTCAGTGCAATCTACGACCGGCGGCATCAATGTCTGGAGCTTTACCGGGACGGCGAGCGGAAACGGATTGATGTGGGTGAACGCGGACTTGAAGATCCCGCTCTCAAAGACTGTCTTGAACCTGCCTTATATGATAAGCTCTGCGAAGACTTGGAACTATTGGATATTGCGGGGGATGCGTTTGACGAGGAAATGATTCAGCAGGGGATGCTGTCTCCGGTCTTCTTCGGCAGTGCGCTGAGCAGTATTGGTGTCCAAACTTTTCTGGAGCAGTTCCTGGAAATGGCACCTGAGCCAAGACCACAAAAAAGTTCGGTTGGCTACATTCAGCCAACCGATCCTCAATTTTCAGGTTTCATTTTTAAGATTCAGGCCAATATGAACCCGGCCCACAGGGACCGGATTGCGTTTATGCGGGTCTGTTCGGGCAGGTTCGAACGCGGAATGGCAGCTAATCATGTCCGAAGCGGCAAGAAGATCAAGCTTCCACAACCACAGCAGTTCTTGGCACAGGAACGCGATATCCTGGAAGAGGCTTATCCCGGAGATGTGGTGGGTTTGTTTGATCCGGGCATTTTTCGGATCGGCGATACCCTGAGTGAGGAAGGAACCTTTGAATTCGAAAAGCTACCGCAGTTTGCACCGGAGTATTTTGCCAAGATCATCAATCTGGACTTTTCCAAATACAAACAGTTCCAGAAAGGCATCAAGCAGCTGACTGAAGAAGGGACAGTGCAGGTCTTCCGGACCTTTATGGATGGGCCGGAGGGACTGATTGTCGGAGTTGTGGGAAAGCTTCAGTTTGAAGTCCTGGAATACCGCCTCGAAAATGAATATGGAACAAGAATTCAGCTTCATCATCTTCTGCATCATATGGCCCGCTGGGTCAGAAGCGACAAACCTGTTGATCCGGCCAATTTGCGCGGACTCCGTAATCTGTGCGTCAAAGATCAGGATGACCAGCTGGTCGTTCTTCTTGAAGATGAATACTACCTGGACAGGTTGAAGGATAAGTATCCGGAAATCACGTTCCATACATCCTCCAACGACTAAAACGTTACTTTCAAATTATTCACCGGATTAAATTAAAATTCATTAAATTATATTAAAATCATTTGCTAGGGTTGTCTGTGGGCCACAATCCGTTCAAGGATAAAATCGAGATCCTGGCTATTCTTCCTGTCTTGTCCATTTTTTTTATTAAGCAGCGGAGCGAAAAGATCCCCTTTATCCTTCAGCCTGCCGCTGATATTCAGCAGATTAAAATCCTGGGGTTTGACCCCGTGCCGCAGCTCTTGCCATTCCAGCGGAGCGGCAACGGAGGCGTAGGCTGTTGCTCTTGGTGAATATGGACTGATGATGGTTTTGCCCTGCCACATCTGCAGATAGTCAAAATAGAGCTTATGGCCTCTTTTGGCGACACTGCGCTCCAGGGTAATTTGCCGAGGGTATTTCTGGCTGAAATAAACCGCAAAAAATTCGTTGATTTTTCTGGCAGTATTGTAATCATACTTCCCGCCTGTCGGAATATGGATCTGAAGTCCGCTTGCCCCGGAAGTTTTGATATAGCTTGTAATCTGAAGCGCTTTAAGCTCTTCAAAAATCAGCAGGGCCGCTTCCGTGACATCCTCAAAGGTCTGACCTTCGGAAGGGTCCAGATCGAAAACCAGTGCAGAAGGATACTGATCCCTGTCATATGGGTTAAATGGAATGTGGAATTCCAGACACGCCTGGTTTCCGAGCCAAATGAGGATTGCTTCTGATTCTAAAATGATATACTGATTATCCCGCCATTCGATCGTCGGAATCCACCCAGGGGCATAATCAGGGATATTTTTCTGGAAGAAGGACTTGCCCTGGAAACCATCAGGATAACGGATCGTCGTCAGTAGACGGTCTTGGACGTGAGGCAGAAGGTACGGGGCTAATTCCAGCAGGATTTTCAAATAATCAAGCTTGCGGATACCAAGGTCAGGCCATAATAATTTTTCAGGGTTGGTTATATTGAGCGTTTTGCCGTCGAATTCCAGGTTCATTCCATGATGGTTTCCTTTCCTTGGGCTTCAGAGGCAGGATCTTTGCTAAAACCAAGAATCTTAGGGTGGCGGAGACTCCTGCTGTCTGTCCATTCCAGGAAACTTACCCAGCAGGTCAAGACCGGTTTGAGCCAGGTCGTATCCTTCATTTTTTTAAGGTTGTCGAACGGGCTGCTTTCCTGGGTATAATCCGAAGCGTAAGCCTTGAGAAGCTGGAAGTCTTTCTGGGACAGTCCAAGACTCGCATTCCCGATGTAGAGGTACTGGCCTCCCTGGAAGATACCAAGCAGTAGTGAGTTTGGAAATTGCTCTTTCCAGGATAATCCGCCGACAATGGCCAGGATTTTTTTGCTGATTTTGGTTTTGAACCAGTCATTATGTTTTTTGCCAGCCTGGTAACGGCTGTTCTTTCTCTTGCTAACGATTCCCTCGTAATTTCTTTCTTTCATTAGCTTAAACAGAGCTGAACCGTCCGTAAAATCATCGGTAACCGTGATGTCGGAAGAAGATGACACCTTGGCCCGAAGAAGATCTTGTCTCTCTTCTAGAGGCCGGCTACGCAAGTCTGTGCCATTAAGGAACAAAAGATCAAACAAGATGTAGCAGACCGGGTATTTTTGCTGATAGACTGGCAGATTAGAACTGTTTCTGAGGCGTTCCCGATTCATGATCAGATGAAAGGATGGTCTGTTCTCGGTATTGAAAACAACCAGTTCGCCATCCAGTACGGCCTGATGGCCGTTCAGCAGTTTTGGAGCTATCTGGATTTCAGGATAGAAAGAAGTTCGCTCCCTGCCACTTTTGGTGTAGATCCGGACTCTGCCGTCTTCAATATAGGATATCCCTCTGATACCGTCCCATTTAATCTGGTGGATCCACTCATTACCTGCCCTGATTTCAGATGACAGGACAGGGTCCATTACTTCCAGCAGTTTCATGCTAATCTCCAGACACATTAAGTTTGATGTCATCTATATTCTGGGGTTGGTCTGGACGCCACAAATCCGCTTGCGGCTGATTATGCCCTCCATGGCATAAACAGCCGCGCTCCGCATCCGGCTTCGCTTAACGCTGGAATTGTGGCGTCCAGACGACATGTTACTAGCTTGCAGTCGTCTCTGTTTTGCTTCGGGAGGGCTTTTTGGTTTCTTTTAAACTGGCCTGAAGGGCTTCCATCAAGTCAATGACATTACGGTGGGGCGCTTCAGGTGCGATTTCTATTTCCCTGCCTTCAATCTTTTTGTTGATCAGCTCTCTCAGTGCTTCCCGGTAATTATCCTTGTATTTTTCCGGCTCGAATGGTGCAGTTAAGTTGGTAATCAGCTGGGTCGCGATATCAAGCTCTTTTTCGTTGACACCCTGCTGCTCGCTGATTCCCGGTACCTCGCTGACGGGTCTTATTTCATCCGGATAGAAAATCGTTTCCAGGACCAGGACCTTATTGTAAACCCTTAAGGCAGCCAGCGTCTGTTTATTGCGGATAGTCATTTTAGCCAGGGCAATTTTGCCGGTATCATTCATGGACTGTCGCAGAAGATGATAGGCTTTGCCGCCGGTATCCTGCGGTGCCAGGTAATAGGATTTGTCGTAATAAATCGGATCAATTTCTGCAAGATTAATAAAATCAAGGATTTCAATTGACTTCTCTTCCACTTCAGATTTTAAGGCGATAAGATCTGTCTCATTGATAACAATAAAATGACCGGTTTCATATTCGTACCCGCGGACGATTTCTTCTTCTTTTACTTCTTTGTTACATGTCGGACAATGCTTTTGATACTTAAGAGGCGTATTGCACTCTTTATGGATGTATCTGAAATGGATATCCTTTTCTTCCGTAGCAGCAAACATTTTTATGGGAATATTGACCAAACCAAAGCTTATGGAGCCTTTCCACATTGTATGCATCCTGTTCAGCCCTCCATTTTTCAGATATATGTAGTATGAACATTACGCGGTAAAAATATGAAAAAGCCTGGCGTTGGTGGAATAGACAGAAAGAGCGTGTAAAGCCGCTGAGTAATGACAACAAGGTATACAGGAATGACGAACAGGGGAACTTGAATAGTGGCTCAAAAAGAGGTAGAATCAAAGGGAAAATTACTTTGAATATCAAAATAGTTTTAAAAAATTAATTAATAAAGGGAACCGTTAGAAAGAATTAATGTTTGCAAAAAATTACGCAGAAATTTGTTGAAGAAATTATTGGAGGGCTGTATTTTGAAGTTACCTGTGTTAAGAGTAGGAGGTCTGATCCCGAAGTACCCGATCATCCAGGGCGGGATGGCTATTAGAATTTCCACTTTTCGGCTGGCTGCGGCTGTGGCCAACGCCGGTGGAATAGGAATTATTGCTGCGACGGCTTTGGATGAAACTGAATTAAAAGACGAAATCAGAAAGGCCAGGGAGAAATCCAAAGGAATCATCGGAATAAATATTATGTTTGCAGCAACGCGTTTCAAGGAGCTTGTCTGTACTGCGCTGGAAGAAGGCATTGACCTGATTATTCAGGGAGCCGGTTTTTCCAGGGACATTTTTCGCTGGTGCGCTGAGGCAAAAACTCCTTTAGTCCCGATTGTATCGACGGCCAAGCTTGCCAGGATTTCTGAAAGCCTGGGAGCGGCAGCGGTCGTAGTAGAAGGGAAAGAAGCCGGAGGACATCTCGGAACAGATCAGTCTATGAGAATTCTTGTTCCTGAGATCAAGGCGGCTATTTCTATCCCGGTCATTGCGGCAGGAGGCATTGTGGATACGGGAGATTTACAGGAGGCGTTTAGCCTTGGTGCTGACGGTGTGCAAATGGGGATCCGTTTTGCTGCCAGTGAAGAGGCGAACGGAGCGCCGGCCCTCAAAGAAGCTTATCTGAGAGCAACGGAAGAAGATATTGTCATCATTCAAAGTCCCGTCGGGCTGCCCGGGAGAGCAATCCGAAATAAATTTACAGATGAAATCCTTTTGGGGAAAGTAAAATCCCCACAAATATGTGAAGGCTGTCTGAAAAAATGCACAGCAACTTTTTGCATAAAGGAGGCCTTAATCAATGCCCAACAGGGTAATTTGGATCAGGGACTGATTTTTTCAGGACAATACATTGAAAAGATAACTGAAATCCTACCTGCAGCGAAAATAATCAGTGATTTGGTTAAAGAATATGAGGAAATTGAGGAAATGTGATCATTAAAAAAAGAGGATGGAAACGAAACCATCCTCTTGATCAGTACTAGAGTTTTCCACCGTTGTTCGTCATGTTACTTTCAGCAAATGCAATCATCTTTTTAACCATATTTCCGCCGATTTTTCCGCCAATTTGACCGCCAATCCGGCCAGCATCCCTTGATGTGATGTCTCCGTTATATCCCTTGTTTAACTGGATGCCCAATTCATTGGCTACTTCATATTTGGCGTTGTCCAGATACTGCGCATATTCCTGCGGTCCGCTGTTCATGATACCCAACTCCTTGGAAACTTCATATTTTAGTTGATTCAAATCAGAATTTGATTTTCTCCCCAAACTAAATCACCTCTTTATATTTTTCTTATTTTAGTTTGTTCAATTCTACAGCACAAATACGATGAAATGTTTTGCTATTCAGGCAAAAAAATGACAAATCTTTTTATGAGGTAGAATTACAGAAGGAAATAAAACAAAGGGAAAAAAATACAACAAATATTCAAAAATGATATGAATGCAGACAACCTTTTTCTTTGCCTGGCCGGATAAAAAGCATAATCCATCTCCTTACTGCATAAAAAAATGATATAGACTGTCTGGATTTTATTTAGAAAGGAGTTTCGAATCATGCAAGTTGCGCTCCCTTTGACAGAATCCAATCAGCCCACCCTCGTTCCAAAACAGGTGATTGGCCTAACAGCACTTCTACTGGCCGGAACTGCTGTAGTCCCCTCTAGTCCTTATGCCCTACAGGAAATCGCCTCCTCGCGTCCTAAAGTTACGGCAGCTCCTGCTAAAATGGTTGACGAAAGCCCTGTGCAGACCAACAATATTAGAATCATGGAGGAAAAAGCTGGCGAGAGCAGCTTTTCTTGTGTAAATGTCAGTACCCTTTCCCTGATAGAAGCAAGCAAAGAAAAAGCAGAAATTCAGACCGGTATTGTAGCTTCAGTACTAACCTGGGAAGGAACTGCCTATAAATGGGGTGGCCGGTCTAGATCCGGTGTCGACTGTTCAGCGCTTGTTCAAAGAGTATTTCTTGAAAATGGGATCCAGCTCCCAAGGACATCGTATGAACAATTCAGAGAGGGGGTAGGAATACCCAAAACAAGATTAGAACCTGGTGATCTGATCTTTTTTCATACCAACGGAGCCGGAGCAAGTCATGTTGGAATCTATCTCGGTGATAACAAGTTTATTTCAGCGGCCAAGCATTGCGTTCAGATTTCTTCACTGGATGAACGTTACTGGGCGGAGCATTACCGGGGCAGCAGAAGAGTGATTGCGTGACAATGAGGACAGTCATCTGCCAAGTATGTTGATTTAAAAGACGGATTCTTGACAGAAGAATCAATAAACTCTATAATCAAAATAACCTAAAATTTAGGCAAATCGCTGCAAGGGAAGGTATTACCTCTCGTCTCCATGGGGATGGGAGGTTTAGTTTATTTCAGATACTGGGGGTAGAGTCAGATGAAGATTCTGGTGAATAACAAAGTGGCAGAGGCTGGAATTCAACTGCTGCGTGAAGAACATGACGTGGATACCTATTGTACATTATCTCAGGAAGAACTGATCAAAATGATTCCAAAATATGATGCCTTGGTCATCAGAGGCGATACGACTGTCAGCAGTGAAGTCATTGAAGCTGGCAGGAATTTGAAAGTAATCGGAAGGGCTGGTTTGGAAGTTGAGCATATCGATATTCAGGCAGCCACAAAGCAGGGGATTGTTGTCCTGAATGCCCCTCAGGGCAACAGTGCTTCTTCCATTGAATATACCATCGGGATGATCCTGGCTCTGGCCAGAAGGATTCCTCAGGCTTATTCCTCCGTCAAGCGCGGAGAGTGGCAAAGACAGAAGTTCCTAGGAATGGAGCTGAAAGAAAAGGTCTTGGGCATCATCGGCCTGGGGCGGGTCGGCATGGGCGTGGCCAAGCGGGCCAAAGCGTTCGATATGAAAGTGATTGCCTATGACCCGTTTTTAAGTGATGATAAAGGCAGAGAGATGGGAATCGAGCTGGTGGATCTGGATGAGATCTTAAGTAAAGCAGATTACCTGACGCTGCATATTCCGGCGACGGTCGACACGCGCAATCTGCTGAATAGAGATGCGTTTTCCAAAATGAAAAAGGGCATCAAGATTATTAACTGTGCCAGAGGCGGAATCATTGATGAGGAAGCTTTGATCTGGGCACTGCAGGAAGAGATTGTTTCTGGAGCTGCTCTGGATGCGTTTGCTGAGGAGCCCGTTCGTGCGGGCCAGCCACTGCTTCAAATGGAAAATGTGATCTGCACCCCTAGAATTGCCTCCCGGACGCAGGAAGCTGAAAACGAGGTTGCGATTTGCGCAGCCTGCGGGGTGCTCGCTGCGCTGAGATCCGAACCGGTTTCAACTTCACTGAATATTCCGCCTGTATCAAGAGATGTCATGAATATGATCAAGCCTTACCTTCACTTGATGCAAAAAATGTGTGTTCTGGCTGTCAAACTGACTGAAGGAAGAATAAAAAATATTGAAGTCCGCTATAATGGAGATATCAGCACTGCGGATACCAAAATGCTGACGCTGGCAGCCATAAAAGAGGTCTTAAATCCAATTCTTCAGGAAGAGGTCAATATTGTCAACGCGCCTGAAGTTGCGAAAGAACGCGGCATAACCGTCAAGGAGATCAAAAGCAAAGAGGCGCAAAGCTTTGTTGATCTGATCAGCATTACCGTTAAAACTGATTTGACTGAGCATAAGGTAGCAGGCACGCTTTTCGGCAAAAGTGAACAACGGATTGTGGAGATCGACGATTTCAGGGTTGAAATAGATCCTTCGGGATGGTTCCTGCTTATCTCACATGAGGATTATCCGGGAATGATCGGCAAAGTCGGGACTGTATTGGGTGAGCATAACATCAACATTACCAGTATGCAGGTTGGCAAAATCAGTTCCATGAGCAGAAACATTATGATTGTCGGTATTCAGACCGAAGCCGATTTGGAAGTCATCGGCAAATTGAAAGAGATTAAGGGAACCGAAAATGTTGAAGAGATTTTCTTCAATAAATATCTGTCCTAAGGGGAGATCGGCATGAGCATCAAGTTTGGCACGGCCGGAGTGCCTTTGTCTTCCAAGGAAGCATCCACCGAGGCCGGAATCCTAAGAATCAGGGAACTCGGAATGGATGCGATGGAAGTCGAGTTCGTTCACGGGGTCAGAATGAAGGAAGACAAAGCGTTAAAGACCGGGGGAACTGCGAAAAAAGAACGCGTATCCCTGTCTTGTCATGCGCCTTACTATATCAACCTGAACTCCAGTGAAACGGAAAAAGTTGAGGCAAGTAAAACAAGGATTATGCATACTGCCAGGATTGCCAGGATACTTGGGGCCGGAAGCATAGTCTTTCATCCGGCATTTTATTCCGGGGATACTTCGGATACCGTCTTAGCCAGAGTAGTCAAAGAACTCAGCGATGTCCGGCAGGAACTTGATCAGGAAGGTAATCAAGTCATCCTGAGGCCTGAAACGACAGGTAAACCCTCCCAGTTTGGCGATCTCGGCGAAACGATCAAGATAGCGCAGGAGGTTCCGGGTGTATTGCCCTGTATTGATTTCAGCCATCTGCATGCCAGAGCCAATGGTCAATTCAACAGCTATGACGAGTTCTGCGCGATTCTTGAGCAGACAGCCGAAGGGCTTGGTGAGAAGTGGACAAGCAATGCGCATTTCCATATTTCCGGGATTGAATATGGCCCGAAAGGCGAAAAGAGACATCTCGTTTTGCAAGAAGCTGACCTGAAATACCGGGAAATCCTTAAAGCCTGCCTGAGCTTTGGCATCCAGGGAACCGTGATTTGTGAAAGTCCGAAGCTTGAGGAGGATGCTCTGATCCTGCAAAAGACCTATCAGGAGCTAAAGGCGGAGCATTGACGAAGAACTTATTTGACAGTTTTGATAGGCTTAACTGCTTATAGGCAGACATATTGAAAAATTTAGGACGCTTACAGCCGTTTAGGGTATTCCCCGAACGGCTGTATTGTTTTGTTCACCTGCATATTGTTTTTTGAATCCAGGTTAATGTATTCTTTTTGACTTATGCAGAATACCACTATGATGATCAAATTTTCTGTTGTATAATGCTTCTCGTTATTAAAAAAAGAAATAAAAGGGGAGAAAATCTTGAAAAAGAAAATAGGAGTTTTCATATTAGGCTGTCTGATTTCCTTATTCATACCGATAAGCCTATTCGCCGCAGAGCCAGGTTCTCTCAGCGAAGGGATCCGGCAGATAGAACAATACAACTTCTCTATACATATCATGGCTATGCTTCTGGTTGGTTTTGGTTTCCTGATGGTTTTTGTCAAAAACTATGGCTACAGTGCGACCACAGGGACATTCCTGGTCGTCAGCGTCGGTTTGCCTGTCTATATGCTGATTCGATCCACAGGAGTTCTCTCACTGGAACCCATTTCTGCCAATAATATTCATGCGCTTCTCTTAGCTGAATTTGCTTGTGCCTCGGCCCTCATTGCGATGGGTGCGGTACTTGGACGGCTGCGTGTTTACCAGTACGCGATCCTGGCACTTTTACTGGTCCCGGCTTATATGTTGAATGAATGGATGGTGTTGGATGCCGGACTCGGGATAACCAAAGGGTTTGTTGATTCGGCCGGTTCGATCATTATTCACGCCTTCGGCGCCTATTTCGGAATTGGGATGACCCTGATGGTCACACAGAAAGCCGATAGGGAAAAGGCGATCGAAAGTGATGAAACGTCGGATCGTTTTTCTGTATTGGGGTCTATGGTGCTTTGGATCTTTTGGCCAAGCTTTTGCAGTGCGATCGTGTCTCCTGAACAAATGCCCCAAACCGTGCTAAACACCATTCTGGCACTCTGCGGTGCGACTGTGATCACCTATATTTTGAGTTCTATTTTAAGAAAAGGCAAAACGTCAATTGCCGATATGGCCAATGCTGCACTGGCCGGCGGAGTTGCGATCGGAGCCACCTGTAATCTGGTGACTGCATCTGTGGCGTTCTTGATCGGTTTACTGGCCGGAGCTCTAAGCGTTGTTGGTTTTGTCCTGATCCAGCCCAGACTGCAGTCCTCTCTCAAAATTGTTGATACCTGCGGCGTTCATAACCTGCATGGAATGCCAGGACTCCTGGGCGGTATCATTGCGATTTTTGTGGTTCCGGGAATTGCCCGCGCCCAAATCACTGGTATTTTGTTTACAGTTGTACTGGCTTTGTTAACGGGTGTGGTTGCCGGACTGATTATCAGAATCACAGGGAAGAAACAGCTGCCGTATGAAGACAAGGATGAATTTGCGGCGTAAAATGCAATTACCGGTATTATGGTTAGACGTATAGCATAGTAAGATCGTATCGTGACAATGCATGCTAGGTTGTCAAGCTTTCCAGTGTAAATCTTCAGATCCAGAAATAAATATATAGGGCCGTTGCAGAACGAAAGTAAATTTGTATGTAACGGCTCTTTTTTTTAGCTAAAATACGCAACTTTCCAACCAATAAATATTGGTCAAATCCATGATACCATTCCGGAGGGTGATATCGCTTGATTTTAAATTGCGTTGTAAAAACGAGTGTGAATAGTTCTTTTAAGATTGTGACCACAAAGGATTAATAAGGGGGTGAGTGGTGCCGCTGCCAACAACAATCGGCTTTTTGGCAGCGACACCACTCACCCCCTCCACATAGAAGCTAAAGGGGAAAGAGTATGCTTCAAGTGCTACCCAATATCAAAGATTAAATCCTGTTAAGATCCGCTCTTCTCAAAAGATAAACATAAAACTGCGCCGCCAACACCAGCAATGCTCATCCTAAAACAGGGGTGGATTCTCCGATTACAAAAAAATCGAGAGGGAGTCGATCTCCATTCGGCGTACCCATTTTTATCATAATACGCCAGAAAAACGAATAATTCAAACTGCATGTGGGTTACAAAAGTTGCATTTCCTTTTCAAAACAGGCATTTCGGATTCAAAAACTGCGTTTCGTTTACAAATATTCAGTTGTCGATTACAAAGATTGCTTTTCAATTTACAAAATGGCATCTCGCCTTTCAATTTAGTTTTTAATACAGCCAATGTCATATTATACATTAATAATTGTAATATATATTTTACAATTATTAATGTATATGTTATTATTATCTTGGAGGCGATGACATGGGTAGAAACATTAAAATCAAGGTTGCCCGCGCGGAGATGGATATGACACAAAAAGCTCTGGCAGAGCAAGTCGGAATATCAAGGCAAACGATGAACGCCATCGAACAGGGCGAATATAATCCGACGATCAAGCTGTGCCGCGCCATCTGCAAAGCGCTGGGGAAAAGCCTGGATGAACTGTTTGGAGAGGAGAATGAAAATGCCTAAAAATCTTCTGGATGAAATGCAGGAACAAAGATTACTGAAAATCGAGCATAACGGCGTATGGTTTTGCTTTTGGGCGCTGGCGGTGGCAATCATTGTTCAACAATTATTGGGTGTGCCGTTTGTCCAATTTGCTGGGGAGATGATCATTTTCGCGATCCTCGCTGTGTATCTGCTGGTTAGCTGCCTGAAAGCGGGGATATGGGACCGTCATTTGCGGCCCACGCTCAAAACGAACCTGATCATCAGCACGATTACGGCGATCGTGTTCAGCTCGGTAGTGACAGTCATAAAATATATCAGATATGAGGCTTGTCGCGAAAACCTATTTCTAACGTTGGGGATATTTGTCATTATAGCTGTTCAACTCTTTATTTTATGCTTTATCGCCTTGTGGCTGACCAGCCGCATTTATAAGAGAAGAAGAAATTGCTTGGAGGATAACTGCGAAATAGAGAAAAATGATCGATGAAATTAATTTTTGCTGCGAAACTTTGATTTTTCTCATTACGTCGGAAAAAATAAGCCAGAAAAGGTTAGTCATTATTTAGACAAACCTTTTTCTGGCTTAAATATTTACAGCCCGTAGATAGATTGTAAATTAAAACGACCCGTCTTCATTCCCGAACACTTCAGATAAATCATGAGCGTTTTCAGGCAGCATGTCAATCTCCAGCTTCTCCCTCAATACCTCCCGCATATCCTGTACTGAAATCGGCTCGTCTTTTTTCCCCAATTGGAAGAGCCAGCTGGGAAACCCGATGGCTTTTCTGGCGTATTTTGGACCGAACATTCTCCGGTACTCGGGCAGACCGGCCGCTACCTGAACAACGACAGCGTCCGCCGCGATTTCCCAGCCTGAAGTATCTGAAGCTTCGGGGATGTGCTCATACGTTCTGTCCATCCTATATAAATGATACTCCAGCCTGGGACCGGCCCAGTAATAGGCCTGGATAAAATCCTCTGCTTCGAAGGCGCAGCCCGGCAGGTCCGGGAAAACAACCGTATATTTGCTGCTTATTTTATTCCGCTCAATAATGGCTGGGAAAACATATTTGCTCTTCATCATCCATCACTTCTTACTGCGTATCTCTGATGGGGCGAGTTTGCCTGCTCCACGTCTCGTCTTTAAGCCACACATCCAGAAGATCGTAAACTTTATTCTTATAAATGATATACGTCTCCTTGTCATTAGGGGCGATCTGGAGCAGCTTATGCTTTACTTCCTTAATGGTTTGATCCAAGTTTTCACAGAGGAAGGCAATATGGTTGGCCCTGACTTTGAGCGACGTATTAATAAAGTTTGTTTTCATTCGCTCGTAGCCCTTGGCGGCTGAGCTTTTTTGGAGCGATTCCAGCGCATCCTTCAGCTGCCTGGCCGTTTCATTGAGTTCTGCTTTGGACGTCTTGACATTCTCCAATTGGACCTTCAGATTGGCGAGTTCCGCAGTCAGCCCGGTGATGATACCGATTTGGTCTTCCACTGTTTTCTGGAGATCCGTATTCTCCTGCAGGGCCAGGTCTTTTTCCTGTAAGGCCTGGTCTTTTTCTTGCCGGGCCTGCGTCCGTTCCTTGACCGCTTTCCTGAGTTCCTGATTGGTCATGCCTTCGACATCCAGATCGACGATGAATTGCGCCCGTTCCTCCTTGGGGATACCTAAAAGAAGCACCGCCTGGGAGTATGTCAAATTGCGCACTGGTGCGTAATTTGAGCTGCCGGCAGAAGCCTCGGGCAGTTTGCTCCCGTACTCTCTGAAGACCTTCATAAGTCTGTCGGCCGTACTCTGAGAGTAACTGACCGACTCCTCCAGCCACTTGCCCCATTCTCCAAACTTAAGCAGGGCCTTGGCCTCCGTCAACCGCCTTCCAATCTCGACAGCGGCGGCAAGGTAGATCCTCTCAGTCTGGTATTTGATCATGTTAATTTCAGCCGCTATTACATGCGGCGTGCGTCCGCTGATGATATCAGTTACTGTATTAGATACTGTATTAGATAATGGATTCGTTACTGGATCAGTCAAGATATCCACACTCCTTGGGGCTGATTTCACTCATAGGATACGTGGCCAGGCTTAAAAGTGTGACAAGCTCAGTCGTCGAGCTTTTAGGGAAGAAATCTTTAACATTGGACAATCTTTCTCATAGTATATAAGGTCGGGAACGAACAAGCCTGGCTTGTCAATTGTTGAAGGGAGGGATAAACCATGGCAGTGACAGAAATAACGTTGGATTCGATCGTGTCAACAAAATACCAAACCGGGACTTCGCCGGCAGGCGGCCCGGTGACCCAGAAGAAAAGCCTGAATTATGTGAAGCCTACTGCCACGAGTCAAGACATCTATGATGTTGTAGCGGCTCTATCCAGTCTGAGCCAGTATCCGCTGCTGAATGTTGTGCTCAGCAAGAACTGGGAGCTTACGAATGAATAAGCAGCGGGAAATCTGCCTGAAAGACTAGCTAGGTAAAGTGTAAATGCCAATGTGATTGTCAAGGCAAATCTTTAGGGGGTGATTAAAATCGCGATTATTACAAGCAAGGTGTTAAAGCTAACTTTTTTGACTACCGGCGGCAAATCCTTCATTATTTCCGTCCCCCAGCCGAGGGCGGACCTGACGCTGGCTGAGGCCCAGACCGCGATGGAAATGGTTATAGAAAAGAACATTTTTAACAGCCCCAGCGGCGAACTTGCCACGATACGGGATATCCGGGTGATTGACATGACGACCAACGATCTCTACGATCCACCGGTAGCATAAGCAATTTGCCCATAGAAAAGGAGGCACCTTTTGAACTGCACCCAGTTCTTAAGGCACCTCCTTCTTCGTTCTCTTCATTCCCGAACATCTCAGATAAATCATGAGCGGCCAACTTACCATCGTTGGCATCCTGGCTGGACAAAATGATACAAAATAAATGCTTTAGGCAGGAAAAATATGGAATATGTAGAATCGCTGTTGTTGGAGGGATCATGATGAGGATAATTCAGGAAAAAATCTTTCGAGCAAGTATTTTGACCATTTCAGGGATCGGCAGTCAAAGACTGCGTCAGCTGATAGCCTATTTTGGGAGTGCTGCTGAAGCTCTGGAAGCGCCTGCCGGTGCTTTTTCCGAGTTAGTCCATCTCGTTTGGGTGAAAGAATTTCTGCAGCACAGGGCAGAAATTGATCCTGGAGCGTTTCAGGAAAGACTTCAGAGGGAAGATATATCCTTGGTTATGCCGGGAGAGTCCGCTTATCCATGCTTACTGGCTGAGTGTCCGGATGCGCCTCCTGTGCTGTTTTACAAAGGTGTACTTCAGGCTCAGCAGGAGGGAATAGCGGTGGTGGGTGCGAGAAAGGCTTCACCCTATGGCAAAGCGGCGGCATCTTTTTTAGCCGGCGGGATTGCCAGAGAAGGTTATGCTGTGGTCAGCGGTCTGGCCCGAGGCATTGACACGGCGGCGCATCGAGGAGCACTTGAAGCCGGTGGAATTACCTGGGCCTTTATGGCCGGAGGGCTTGATACGATCTATCCGTACGAGAATACGAAGCTCGCAAATTCCATTATGGAAAAAGGCGCACTGTTAAGTGAGTATCCACCGGGTATTCCGCCCGAGCCAGGACAGTTCCCGGCCAGGAACAGGCTGATCAGCGGTTCGTCCCGCGGAGTCATTATCGTCGAAGCAGCTGAAAAAAGTGGTGCACTGATTACAGCTGACTGTGCCCTGGAACAAGGACGGGAAGTGTACGCTGTTCCAGGTCCGATCTTCAGCGAGCTGAGCCGGGGAACACATCAGCTGCTGCGGATGGGTGCAAAAGTAACGGAGGACATGAGGGATGTATTGAGCGAACTGGCTCCGTTCACACCCGAAAACAGGCTATCAGAAGTTCTGGTATGCCCAGAAGGAATGACGCGGGTAAGGTCTAAGGGAATGATGCAAACAGAATCGAAATGGGCTGAAATCCTGGGGTGTTTGAGCGATGTCCCGCTGCATATTGACCGGTTGGCTGTCTTATGCCCGCTTCCGGCTCAGGACATTGCACTGGGACTGCTGGAGCTCCAGCTTGCCGGAGAGATTTTACAGCTTCCAGGCCAGCATTATGTCCTTCAGCGTTAAAAACGCTATTCATTTTTACAATATTTTGTTTTACCATTGTGGTTTTGAAAATAAATGGTATAATTTGTGTTGCTATTTTTTTTAAGGGTTAAATCAGAAACGATGCAAAGGATTAAGGAAGAAAATTTAGTGATATTAATCAAATTTTAATCAATATAGATACAATAGAATTACATTGAGAGAAATCATGAGGTGAAGCATGTCGAAAACTTTGGTTATCGTTGAATCCCCGGCTAAGGCAAAATCTATCAGCAAATTTTTGTCCAAAAATTATCTGGTCAAAGCTTCCATGGGACATCTGCGGGATTTGCCAAAGAGCCAGATCGGGGTTGATATCGATCATAATTTTGAGCCGAAATACATTGCAATCAGAGGACGCGGCGATTTGGTCAAAGAGCTTAAAGCTGCAGCTAAAACTGCCGACCGTGTCTTGCTGGCGTCCGACCCCGACAGGGAAGGTGAAGCGATTGCCTGGCACTTGACGCACTTGCTCGGTCTGAATCCCGAAGAGCTGAGCAGGGTCGAATTTCATGAAATAACAAAACCAACGATTCAAAATGCCGTAAAGAATCCCCGTAAACTGGATATACATCTCGTAGATGCCCAGCAGGCGCGCAGGGTCTTGGACAGACTGGTGGGCTACAAATTAAGCCCGCTTCTGTGGCGGAAAGTTAAAAAAGGTTTAAGTGCCGGACGTGTTCAATCTGTTGCGGTCAGAATGATCTGTGACAGAGAAGAAGAAATCCGCAACTTTGAACCGGAAGAGTACTGGACTCTGGATGCGGATTTTTTGTGCCGGGGCGGCAGTTTTGCCGCCAAACTGCTTCATAAGCAGGGCAAAAAGATGACAATTTCGAGCCGCGAGCAGATGGATGAAGTCTTGCAGGAACTCCGGGCGGCCGCATTCACGGTCGGAGAGGTGAAAACGAAGGAAAAACGAAAACAGCCGGCACCTCCTTTTACGACCAGCAGTCTTCAGCAGGAAGCCTACCGCAAATTAAACTTTACACCTAAAAAGACGATGATGCTGGCCCAGCAGCTCTATGAAGGACTTGATCTCGGGAAGGCCGGTACGGTCGGATTAATTTCGTATATGCGTACGGACTCTGTCCGGATCGCTGACACTGCACAGGAAGAGGCCAAAGGTTTTATCATCGAGACTTACGGCGAAACCTATTATCCCGAGGAGCCGAGGAAATTTGCCAGCAAAGGCCGGACCCAGGAAGCGCACGAGGCAATCAGACCGACATCCGCTCTCAGGACGCCTGAATCCGTCAAAGGGTTTCTCGGACGAGAGCAGTTCAAGCTTTACCGGCTGATCTGGGACCGTTTTGTCGCCAGTCAGATGAGTGCGGCAGTTTATGATACGATTACCGTAGACGTTCTGGCCGGTGATTACCTTTTAAGAGCCAATGCTTCAGCCGTGAAGTTTCCGGGATATCTCACTGTCTATGAAGAAAGCACCGATGAACCGGAAAAACTGGATAATGAGGAAAACTGCCTGAAAGGAGATCTCGCCATCGGGCAGAAACTGCAGTTAAGGCAGCTTCAGGAGAAGCAGCATTTCACCGAACCCCCGGCGCGTTATACTGAGGCAACCTTGGTTCGGAAAATGGAGGAAGAGGGGATCGGGCGTCCGAGTACGTATGCGCCGACGATTGAAACGATTCAAACGAGGGGCTATGTAGCAAAGGAAGACAAGAAACTTGTTCCAACCGAACTTGGTGAAATTGTGATCAACTTGCTGAAAGAGCATTTTCCGGATATTGTTGACCAGGAGTTTACAGCCAACATGGAGGAAAAGCTTGACGATATCGAAGACGGAAAATCGGATTGGAAGAAAATTGTCGGAGAATTTTACGGCCCGTTTGCCGTTACACTTGATAAAGCTGAGCAGAAGATCGGCAAAATCAAAGTTGAGGATGAAGTTTCAGATGAAGTCTGTGAACTTTGCGGCAGGAATATGGTCATCAAGATGGGACGGTTCGGAAAGTTTTTGGCTTGCCCGGGTTTTCCTGACTGCCGGAATGCGCGGCCTTTACTCGAGGAAATCGGCGTAAACTGCCCGAAATGCGGAGAAAAACTTGTCGTCAGGAGATCGAAAAAAGGACGTAAGTTTTACGGCTGCAGCAAATACCCGGACTGTGATTTTATTTCCTGGGAGAAACCGGCACCTCACCCTTGTCCGGAGTGCGGCGGGGTAATGACCGAGAAAAGTACCAGAAAAAACAAAAAATATGTCTGCACCAATCATGACTGCAGGTTTACCGAAGAAATCAAGGAAACAGAATAAAAATTAGAATCTAAGAACGATACTACACGACTAGGATGGGTACTATGGCAAAAGCGACAATCATTGGCGCAGGCCTTGCGGGGCCTGAAGCTGCCTGGCAGATGGCCCAGCGTGGGATCGAAGTCGATCTTTATGAAATGCGTCCGCAGAAAAACACACCGGTTCATCAAACGGAACAATTTGCCGAGCTGGTCTGCAGTAATTCGCTGAGGGCTGCCGGTCTTGAAAATGCTGTCGGGCTGCTCAAGGAAGAAATGAGGCGTCTGAATTCGCTGATCATGGCGGCAGCAGACCAGACTTCTGTGCCGGCCGGAGGGGCTTTGGCTGTTGACAGGAATCTTTTTGCGCAAATGGTTACCGATAAGGTCTCCGGTCATCCGAATATTAATATCATCCGCGAGGAAGTGAAAACGATTCCGGCGGACGAAAAAGTGATCATCGCCACAGGGCCGCTGACAACGGGTGAACTTGCCGCGGATATTCTGCAACTGACCGGGAAAGAGGCGTTGTCTTTCTTTGATGCGGCGGCACCGATTGTCGAACTTGAGACCGTTGATCTGTCCAAAGCTTTTTGGGCATCCCGCTATGACAAAGGCGAGGCAGACTATTTGAATTGCCCGCTCAGCAAAGAAGAGTATGAAACTTTTTATGAGGCCCTGATTCAGGCCGAAGCTGCCGAGGTTCAAGGTTTTGAAAAAAATATGGTGTTTGAAGGCTGTATGCCGATCGAGGTCATGGCCCAGCGCGGGCCCATGACGATGGCGTTCGGGCCGTTAAAACCTGTCGGGATTATGAACCCGCATACCGGTAAAAAACCGTTTGCTGTTGTTCAGCTGCGGAAAGAAAATATCCAGGGAAGCCTTTTGAATTTAGTTGGCTTCCAGACTCATTTAAAGTGGAGCGAACAAAAACGCGTGTTCAGGATGATACCAGGCTTAGAACACGCTGAGTTCGTACGTTACGGTGTCATGCACAGGAATTCGTTTCTGAATGCACCTGAAGTCCTGAATGCTGATTTTAGCTGCCGGGTGAAGCCGGATCTGTTTTTTGCCGGTCAGATTACAGGTGTGGAAGGCTATGTCGAATCAGCGGCCAGTGGGCTTTTGGCCGGACTGAATATGGGCCGCCTGCTAAACGGACAGGATACGCTTGTCTTCCCGCCTGAAACAGCGCTTGGCGGACTCGCCCGCCATTTAGAAGGCTCGCCCAGTGTTCATTTTCAGCCAATGAATATGAATTTTGGTCTAATCACTCCTCTTGGAGAACGAATCAAAGGAAAACGCGAAAAAAATGCAAGGTTATCAGCAAGGGCGCTGCACGAGCTGGAAAGTTTCATCAAAGAAAAACAACTCTAGAATAGGGTTTCAGAATAACGCTAACTCCAAAAAAGCTTATACTACTCCAGACAAGTCTCCGTAATGGATGTCCAGCGTCAAGCGGAGCATGGATTGCGCAGCGCGGCTTTTTGTGCCATGGATGGCACAACAGCCGAAAGCGGTCATCCATTACGGAGACGAACCCGAAAAAGTCTTTATGAATCGGTCTACTACATTATAAATATGGGTGGTGAAACGAAGTGCTGGCAGATAAAGCCCTTGATTTGTTCTCCGCTTATCTCAAAACCAGAAATTCTTCCGAACTGACGCTTGCCGCTTATCAGAGTGATATCATTCAGTTCTTGGAATTCTCTGCCCATGAACTCGGAATCGAAACCGAAAGTCTTGAAGTTAACCAGATTGATAAATATATTGTCCGCAGTTACATTGGTCAGATGACGGAAAGGGAACTGAAAAGAAAAAGCATTGCCCGAAAAATCGCTGCAATGCGTTCTTTTTTTAAATTTCTCTGCCGCGAAGAAATTGTCAGCCAGAACCCTATACAGAAAATTGCAACGCCCAAAGTCGGCAAAAATCTCCCGCGTTTTCTTTTCCAGGAGCATATGGAAAAGCTTCTGGAAGCTTCAAATCAGGATGAAAAGAACGGACTGCGCGACCAGGTGATTGTCGAACTGCTTTATGGTTCAGGACTTAGAGTAAGCGAGCTTGTCAGCTTGAATAAATCAGATGTGGATCTTGATGGCGGCCTGATCAGGGTGTTCGGGAAAGGGAAAAAGGAGCGGATTGTTCCTTTGACGGAACCGGCGGAAGATGCGGTCAAAAGATACCTGCTGCAGCGGGATGATCAACAGGAAGCGCTGATTTTAAACTACAAAGATATGCGGCTAAGTTCGCGCTCAGTGAGCCGGATCCTGGACAAACTGGAGAAAACCGCTAAGCTTAACCAGCATGTTCATCCGCATATGCTGCGTCATACATTTGCAACGCACCTGCTGGAGGGCGGCGCGGATTTAAGAAGTGTTCAGGAGCTGCTGGGGCATAAAAAATTGTCTTCAACCCAGATTTACACGCACCTGTCCAGGGAAAAACTTCGGAGCGTCTACCTAAAAGCTCATCCGAGAGCAAAATGAAGTAATATTTAGAATATTCATAAAAGCTACTGCATTTTTGAAAATTACCCTTGACTCTTCAGAAAATAATAAGTACACTGCAAATTGAGGGGGAACATATTCATGTTTCATGCAACGACGATTATCGCAATCAAAAAGGAATCAAAAGTGGCTATTGCAGGTGACGGCCAGGTTACCATGGGACAAGCGACAATTATGAAACATACGGCCCGTAAGCTTCGCCGTTTGTATCAAGGAAAAGTCCTAGCGGGATTTGCTGGTTCTGTGGCCGATGCTTTTACGCTTTTCGAAAAATTTGAAGGAAAGCTCGAGGAATATCACGGCAATTTGCAGAGAGCGTCTGTAGAGTTGGCCAAAGAATGGCGGACGGACAGGATGCTCAGAAACCTTGAGGCATTGCTGATCGTGGCCGATAAAAATACGATTTTGCTGATTTCCGGCTCAGGGGAAGTCATTGAGCCTGATGACGGTATTGCCGCGATCGGATCAGGCGGAAATTACGCGCTGGCCGCGGCGCGCGCCCTGAATACACATACGGATCTTAACGCGGGAGAGCTTGTCAGGGAAGCCATGAAAGTGGCTGCCTCTATTTGTGTTTATACCAATGAAAATATTGTCGTGGAAGAACTGGAGGACGTGGACTGATGGAACAGCTTACACCAAAGGAAATCGTCGCCGAACTGGATAAATATATCGTTGGGCAAAAACAGGCCAAAAGAGCCGTAGCCATTGCCCTGCGCAACAGATACCGCCGCTCGCTTCTGCCTGCAGCCCTGCAGGAGGATGTTCTTCCGAAGAATATTTTAATGATCGGGCCTACGGGGGTAGGCAAGACAGAGATTGCCCGGCGCCTGGCTAAGCTCGTCAAGGCTCCGTTTACCAAAGTGGAAGCCACGAAGTTTACCGAAGTCGGCTATGTCGGCAGGGACGTTGAATCGATCATCCGGGATTTGACCGAGATCGCTTTACGCATGGTCAAAAGCGAAAAAATGCAAGAAGTTGAAGCTCAGGCTGAGGTGAATGCGGAGAAACGTCTTCTAACAATACTTGTCCCGGGCAAAAAGAAAGAATCATCCAATGTTAATCCATTTCAGTATTTATTCAACCAGGATAATGAACCGGAAAAAGAAAGCCCTGCTTCTCCGGAAGTAGAAAAAGACAGGGAATTCCTCAGAGAAAAGCTTCAAAAAGGAGAGCTCGAGGAGCATACCCTTGAGATCGAAGTTGAAGAAAGTTCTCAATATACGGATATGCTTGGTGCTTCAGGCATGGAGCTCGGCGTCAACATTCAGGACATGATGGCCGGAATGTTTCCGAAGAAACGCAAAAAACGCAAAGTAACAGTCAAAGAAGCCCGCAGAATTCTGGCTCAGGAAGAGGCCCAGAATCTGATTGAACAAGATGAGGCGGTGCAGGAAGCCATTCGCCGGACCGAGCAGGAAGGCATTGTTTTTATCGACGAAATTGATAAGATTGCCGGCAAGGAATCTTCAGGCGGTCCTGATGTTTCCCGCGGAGGGGTCCAGCGAGATATTCTGCCGCTGATTGAAGGATCCACCGTAATGACCAAGTACGGTCCTGTCCGGACGGATCATATTCTGTTTATTGCTGCAGGCGCTTTCCACGTAGCGAAACCTTCCGATCTGATACCGGAACTCCAGGGAAGACTGCCGATCCGTGTCGAGCTGGAATCGTTGAGTGTTGCAGATTTTAAACGGATTCTGATTGAACCGCAGGCTTCACTGATTAAACAGTATGGCGCGCTGCTCTCTACAGAGGGCATAGACGTCATTTTTTCCGAAAATGCGATTGAAGAAATAGCCCAGATTGCTTACAATGTCAACGCTTACACGGAAAATATCGGGGCACGGAGACTGCATACCATTGTCGAAAAAGTCTTGGAGGAGCTTTCGTTCGAAGCTTCAGAACTGCCGGAGGATTATTCCATCACCATTAACCGGGAGTATATCCAGAAACGGGTCGGCGATGTTGCGAAGAATCAGGACCTGTCAAAGTATATTCTTTAAATCGTATTTCAAAATTATTAACATCAATATAGTTCAAGTTTTGAGTTCTGAGTACCAAGAATAAGGGGGGGTAATCTGTGGAAATTTTACTAGAAAAGATCAGAAAAATTAGCGGACTCATTCAGCGTGCTGCCGGAAAACCTGTGGATTTTGACGAGATGGCCAAAGTACTAAGTCAGGAGATTGCTGCCAATTGTTATATTGTCGGACGCAGGGGGAAAATCCTCGGCTATAGCTTCATGGATGATTTCCACTGCGGGGAAATGGAACAAATCGTTCTTCATACGGAAAGATTTCCGGAAAGCTACAATGAAGGTCTACTAAAAACAATCGAAACAAAGGCGAACACAACGCAAGTTGCGAATGCCTGTGTATTCAGCAAACATCACGAGTGTGTTTTCGGCAATAAGATGACAACAATTGTGCCGATTCTTGGAGGCGGAGACAGGGTCGGGACGCTCGTTCTGGCCAAATTCGGCAAGCAGTTTCGGTCGGAGGATCTGATCCTTGCTGAATATGGCGCTACGGTGATTGGTATGGAGATCCTGCGCGTCAAGGCTGAACAGGCGGAGGAAGAAGCCCGCAAGAAAGCCGCAGTCCAAATTGCAGTGGGAACACTGTCTTACTCGGAACTCGAGGCCGTTGAGCATATTTTTGCTGAACTGGGCGGCGGCGAGGGGCTGCTGGTAGCCAGCAAAATTGCCGACAGGGTTGGCATTACCCGTTCGGTAATTGTCAACGCGCTGCGCAAGTTTGAATCAGCAGGCGTGATTGAATCAAAGTCTCTCGGAATGAAAGGCACGTATATCAAGGTTCTGAATGACTATCTGCTGGACGAGCTGGATAAGTACATTAAACGGCATCGTTAAAGAGAAGGGTAAATGATTATGGATGCGCAAGAATATGGTTACCGCATGAAACCTTTGGTAATTCCGGGAGTGCTATATATCATCCTGTATCCGCTGCTGATCGGAGGGATACTCTTTTTCTATGCTTTGCCGACGCTTTATTTACTGATCCTTTCCGGAATTTATGCTGCTACGATTCTCTTGATCCTGTTGATTTGGTTGACGGCGAAAACGAAACGGATTGTTATTGATGATCGTGCGATCATCTTCCGGTCCTTATTCCGCAAAAAGGCATTTGAGCCGAAAGATATCCGTAAAGCCTCATTCTTTTGGACCAAAAACAATGAAGAAATTGTGATGCTTAAAGCCGGGAATAATAAAGTGTATTACCTTACTGATCTTTATTTTCCTTATAATGAACTGCTTACAGATCTAGAGGAGTTTATCATCTCTCATAATATCCGGTCCAATCTGGCCGCCCATTACGGGATTAATTAAAGTTGCATTCGGGAGTAGGGTATGATATTCTATTCGCAGTGTGATTTTTTGGAGTACACACGCAGTGGGACTTAGCGTACAGGTTCTTTGCGCAAGCAAAGGGTACCAGGAATGAACCTGCGGAGGAAAAAAACAAATGAAGAGAGGAGGTGTAACACAATGGCTGTAATTTCTATGAAGCAACTCTTAGAAGCCGGTGTACACTTCGGGCACCAGACCCGCCGCTGGAATCCTAAAATGGCTCGTTACATTTTTACGGAGAGAAATGGTATCTATATCATTGACCTTCAGAAAACCGTTAAAAAAGTTGACGAGGCCTTCAATTTTATCCGGGATGCCGCAGTAAACGGCGGAACTGTGCTGTTTGTAGGCACAAAAAAACAGGCTCAGGAATCTGTGAAAGAAGAAGCTGAACGTTGCGGCATGTATTTCGTTAACGAGCGCTGGCTCGGCGGAATGCTGACGAACTTCCAGACGATTCAAAAGAGAGTTCAGAGACTGCATCAGCTCGAAAGAATGGAAGCAGAAGGCGTTTTTGAAGTTCTTCCTAAGAAGGAAGTCGCTGCGCTGCGCCATGAAATGGGCAAGCTGGAAAGATTCCTTGGCGGCATCAAAAACATGAAAAAACTTCCTGATGTTTTATTCATCGTAGATCCGCGCAAAGAAAGAATTGCCGTTGCTGAGGCAAGAAGATTAAATATTCCGATCGTAGGAATTGTCGATACCAACTGTGATCCTGACGAGATCGATGTTGTGATTCCTGCCAATGATGACGCGATCCGGGCTGTAAAACTGCTCACCGCGAAAATGGCCGATGCCATTATCGAAGGACAACAGGGAAGTCTTGACAATACCGAAGAAGTCGAAGAGAGCAATCAAACCGAAGACGAAGAATAGTTAATAAAACAGGGTGAGATTGGGGTATGTTCTTCATGACTTACCCTGTTTTTATATGTGTCGTGAAGTATTCAATAAAGGAGGGTTACCGTATGGCTGAAGTTACTTCTTCTCAGGTGAAAGAACTCAGGGAAAGAACCGGAGCCGGAATGATGGACTGCAAAAAGGCATTAACCGAATGTAATGCCGATATGGACAAAGCGATAGATTTCTTAAGAGAAAAGGGTCTGGCTGCCGCTGCGAAAAAAGAAGGACGAATTGCTGCCGAAGGGACTGTAGAAGCCTACATTCATGGGGGCGGTAGAATTGGTGTTTTGCTCGAATTAAACTGCGAAACCGACTTTGTATCCCGTGGAGATGAATTTAAGCAGCTGACTAAGGATATTGCGATGCAGATCGCCGCAGCTAAACCGCTTTATGTCAATAAAGAAGATGTTCCGGCTGACGTTGTTGCCCATGAAAGAGAAATATTCAGGGCTCAGGCATTGAATGAAGGGAAACCGGAAAAAATTGTCGACAAGATGGTTGACGGTCGCATAGAGAAGTTCTATAAGGAAGTTTGTCTTGTAGAACAGCCTTTTATCAAGGACCCCGATGTTTTAGTCAAAGACCTGGTCATGGCTAAGATTGCCAAGATCGGTGAGAAAATAGCTATTCGCAGATTTACCCGCTATGAGTTGGGTGAAGGAATTGAAAAGCGCCAGGATAATTTTGCCGATGAAGTCATGAAAGAAATAAATCGATAAGAGAACACTTCGGTGTTCTCTTTTTTAGGGGATCAGAAAGGTTTATTGCTTCTTGAGTTAATACAGAGTATAAATGCTTTCTGTTACATCTACGTACAGCGACAAGAGGATTTTTATCTTTGGTGTAGAAATAAACTAAGTACGGAGGTTCGTTTATGACAGATGCACGTTACCGCCGCATCGTATTAAAACTAAGCGGAGAAGCGCTTGCCGGGGAGCAGGGTTTTGGAATTGCGCACAGCATGCTGGAATCTGTCGCCAGACAGATTTCTGAAGTCCAGAAACTTGGTGTGGAAATGGCACTAGTCGTTGGCGGAGGAAATATTTGGCGGGGCATTGCCGGGAGTTCTCAGGGAATAGACCGGACAACTGCTGATTATATGGGAATGCTCGCTACTGTAATGAATGCCCTAGCGCTGCAGGATGTTCTGGAACAGCACAACATTGTCACGAGAGTATTGTCGGCGATTGAGATGAGGCAGGTAGCAGAACCTTATATCAGAAGAAGAGCGATCCGCCATATGGAAAAAGGCCGTACTGTGATTTTTGCAGCGGGGACAGGCAATCCCTATTTTTCGACAGATACGACGGCTGCTTTGCGGGCTGCAGAGATTGAAGCAGACGTTATCTTAATGGCCAAACAGGTTGACGGTGTATTTGACAGTGATCCGATGAAGAATCCTGATGCCAAGAAATTTGATAGACTGACCTATCTTGATGTGCTCAGCAAAGGGCTGGGTGTGATGGACTCGACAGCAACTTCGTTGTGCATGGACAATGATATTCCAATCATTGTTTTTAACTTGAAAGAAAATGGCAATATTATTAAAGCACTTAAGGGAGAACCAATAGGTACCTATGTGGGGAGGTAATGAAAAATGCTCAATGAATTTCTGAATGACGCTGAAGAAAAAATGCATAAAACAGAGGAGGTACTCAAGAAGGACCTCGCATCTGTCAGGGCAGGAAGGGCGAATCCGGCAGTTCTGGACAAAGTCTCTGTTGATTATTACGGGACTCCTACCCCAATTAATCAGCTGGCCAATGTCTCAGTTCCTGACCCACGGATGATCACCATTCAGCCCTGGGATAAATCTTCGATTAAGGATATTGAGAAGGCGATTCTTAAATCCGATCTTGGACTTATGCCTTCGAATGACGGCATGGTCATCAGGCTAAATATTCCGCAATTGACGGCGGAACGCCGTGCAGAGATTGTCAAGACGGTTAAAAAGAAAGCAGAAGATGCTAAGGTCGCTGTCCGAAATATCAGACGGGAGCTTATTGATGAGATAAAACAGCTCGAGAAGGACAAAACTGTCTCTGAGGACGATTCTAAAAAAGGACAGGAAAAAGCGCAGAAACTTACCGATAAAACTGTGAAGGATATTGACGAGATCCTCGAGAAAAAAGAAAAAGAAATTATGGAAGTGTAGCGTGTTGCGCTGGCTCGGGAAAAAGTGGGACGACGTTAAAGAGGAATTGACACAAGAAAGCGCGAATTTCTGTTATGAGATAACCAGCCCTGTAGGAAAGGCTGTTCCCTGCGGAGATTTACGTGTGGCCAGAATAAGTTGTACCGATGGTTATTTGAAATTTATTCTAATCCATGATAGATTTATAAGGTAGTTTTTTGGCATATCAGAAAGTATAAATACTTTCTGATATATCTAGGTGCAGCTAAGGCTTCAACGGCCACAGAAGCGTGAAGGCGTTTAAATAGGCTTCACGGTGCCGCGGTGCTAAGAATGGCAAGGAACGACCGCCAAAGGCTTGGCGCCAGCCAAGTTTTCTTTATATGGCCCCCTACGGAACAGGGGGTCTTTCCGCAGCCGTTCTAGTATCTTGTCAGCTCTAAAATGCATGACATGGTACTAAGTACAGATATAAAGAGGAATGCTTGTGACAATCTGGAAAAAAGACAGTGGGGATGTTCAGCTGAAAAACATTGATATGAAAAGAGTCCCTCGGCATCTGGCAATCATTATGGACGGAAACGGAAGATGGGCCCAGCAGAAAGGATTGCCTCGTTCTGTCGGTCACCGGGCCGGAGTAGAAGCACTGCGGGAGGTCGTCAGGGGCAGTGATGAGCTTGGAATCAAATACCTGACCGTATATGCTTTTTCGACCGAGAACTGGAAAAGACCGCAGTCGGAGATCGGGATTCTTATGTCACTCTTGAAGGAGTATATCCGCAAAGAGCTTGCTGAGCTACATGCGAACAATGTTAAGATATGCATTCTCGGGCAGCAAGAGGATATACCGAAGGATGTCCTGAAGGCTTATAACGAGGCTTGTGAAAAAACAAAGAATAACACCGGATTAGTGCTGAATGTTGCCTTGAATTACGGAAGCAGGATCGAAATCCTCAAAGCAGTCAAGGAAGTTGCGCAGGAGGTCCAAAGCGGAGCGCTAAATGTTCAGCAAATTACCGAGGAAATATTTGAAAAGCATTTGTATACGAAAGATTGTCCTGATCCGGAGCTTCTCGTCAGGACTTCAGGTGAAATGCGCTTAAGCAATTATCTGCTCTGGCAGGCCGCCTATTCAGAAATCGTGATTGTGAATGAATGCTGGCCGGATTTTAACAGAGCATCATTATTTGAAACGATTCGGATTTTTCAAAACCGGGAACGCAGGTTTGGCGGCGTAAAAGAAGGTTGAGGGATAGAAAATGGTTAAGAGAATCTTGAGTGCTCTGATCGGAGCCCCCCTTTTATTGGTTTTGACCTGGCTCGGAGGATGGTATTTGTCCATTGCTGTTGTGATTCTGGCTTTACTTGGACTTAAAGAGTTTTTACAGATTGGACAAAAGGCTGGTTTAATAAATAGGTTATGGCCGGCAGTCGTTTACAGCATCTTGTGGCTGGCTATTTTTCTTCTTGGCCGCACGGAATGGATGCTGCCACTTGCGATCATATGGTTCATGCTGACATTTGGAAGTTATGCGCTGCGCTATCCAAATCAGTCTTTAGCGTCTTCAACGTATTATTTTCTAGCGCTGATTTATCCGGTCTTTCTGTTTACCTATCTCTACTCTTTAAGAGAATTTGGTGTTTCTTGGTGTTTTCTTGTTTTCTTACTGGTCTGGCTCACAGATACCGGAGCTTTTTTTGTCGGGAATACGCTTGGCAAAAGAAAGCTTGCCCCGAAAGTCAGCCCGAACAAGACAGTCGAAGGGGCTGTTGGCGGCCTGGTGATGGCTTTAGTCTGCGGTTTTGTTTTCTGGTTGATTACCAAGCAAGCAACGCTTCCGGCTATCCTTGTCCTGTCACTCTTGACCAGCATTGCCTCCCAGATCGGTGATCTTTTTGAATCCGCACTGAAACGGACTGCCGGTGTGAAGGATTCCGGCAGACTGATCCCAGGCCATGGCGGTATCCTGGATCGCTTTGACAGCTTTTTGTTTGCGCTGCCATTGGTGTTTTTTTCTATTAACCTAGGATTGGTGGGATAAGCATGAACGATACGACCAAAAACTCCCTAAGGGTGAATCTAAACAGGTTGGTTATGATTGCAGCTGCATTACTCAGCCTGAAACTTTTTACCTATGCGATCGTCGAGTTTTTCCCTGTCTTTGGCTCAACGCTTGGAACAGTGGTCTCGGCCCTGCTGCCCTTTATTTTGGCATTTATCATTTCTTTTCTGCTGGAACCGCTTATATTAAAACTGATTAATGTGCTTAAAATCAAGAGAACCTACGCATCTCTGCTTGTGGTGGTCCTGGTTATGATTGTGTTTGTGCTGCTGCTGGTTTTGTTCGGAAGCCGGATATACCGCGAGTTAGCCGAACTATATACCGCTTTTCCGATGATTTATCAACAGACCTTGGCAATGCTGACAGAAAAGATCGGCTTAATTCAGCAGTTTATTCAGCTGAATCCTGAGATCAACAGTGCGATTCAGTCCAATATGGAAAAAATACTTGTGGCACTCCAGGTCATTCTTAAAAACGGCAGTCTTGGCTTGCTGAATTTTCTGGGTGCGCTGCCGGGCTTGATGTTTGTGATTGTGATTACAACTGTAGCAACACTGCTGACGAGCATGAGTTTTCCGGCCGTTAAGGAATGGCTGTTTGGCAGGGTAAAAGGGAAATATCTTGGCAAAACCAGACAAATTGCTGCAGACCTTGGTTCAGCACTGGTAGGATTCTTAAGAGCTCAGACCATTCTTGTCTGCATCACATTTGCTGTGATCACAATTGGACTGTTGATCATCGGTAATAGCTATGCCTTTACGCTTGGCATTCTGTCCGGCCTGCTCGATCTGATACCGGTTATCGGACCGGCCCTCATATTTATTCCGTGGATCTTGGTACTGCTTTTTACCGGCAGTATTGCCTCAGCAGTTAAAATCCTGGTGATCTACCTTGCCGCTACTGTGATCCGGCAGGTCCTGGAACCAAAGATTTTGTCTCATAATATCGGGCTGCATCCGCTGGCCACCCTGATGTCCATGTACATTGGAATGAACCTTTTCGGAGCAGTAGGACTGATTATCGGCCCCACTCTGGTCGTCATGTATGAAGCCGTCAGGAAAGCCGGCTTTTTTAAGGGAGAATAGCAAAGCCATTCTCTTAAAAGATTCACTCTAAGTAAAACTTAAGCATAATGAATTAGGATAGAATTTGAATTGGAGATATCAAAGTGAAAATAATCTCGGTTTTAGGCTCCACCGGTTCAATTGGCACGCAGACACTGGATGTGGTCAGAAATTCGGAAGGAAAATTAGCTGTCTATGCTTTGTCGGCCAATTCTCGGGCCGACCTTTTTGAACAGCAGATCCGCGAGTTCAGGCCGAGGATTGCCGTAATGATGCAGGAAGAAAAAGCACTTTACCTGAAACAACAGGTTGTTGACCTGCCTGTTAAGGTGCTGGTAGGTATGGAGGGACTGCTTGAGGCGGCGACTGCAGCAGAGGTTGACACGGTTGTGACCGCAGTCAGCGGCAGTATTGGTCTTGAACCTACACTGGCTGCACTGAACGCAGGAAAAAATATTGCGCTGGCCAACAAAGAAACGCTCGTTGCCGCAGGGGAACTCGTAATGCAGACAGCAGAACGGAACGGCTGTTCCATCATTCCTGTTGACAGTGAACACTCTGCTGTGTTCCAGTGTCTCAGCGGCAACGAAAATGCAGTTAAAAAAATTATTTTGACTGCTTCAGGCGGCCCTTTCAGAGGATGGAGCAGGGAAAGGCTGGCTGAGGTAACACCGGTAATGGCGCTGAAACATCCGAACTGGAATATGGGCGCCAAGATCACCATTGATTCAGCAACCATGATGAACAAAGGTTTGGAAGTTATTGAGGCAAAATTTCTTTTCGGCGTAGATTATGACCAAATTGATGTTTTGGTTCATCCTCAGAGCATTGTTCACTCGATGGTCGAATTCCATGACGGCACTGTTCTTGCCCAGCTTGGCATACCGGATATGCGCATTCCAATTCAGTATGCGCTGACCTATCCCGAACGCTGGGAAAACCGTTTGCCGGAACTTTCGCTTGCCGGAAAGAGCTTAACGTTTGAGAAGCCCGATTTGGCTGCTTTCCCATTTTTGAAATTCGCTTGTTCCTGCGGTCAGACGGGAGGGACACTTCCTGCTGTCATGAATGCTGCCAACGAAATCTGTGTACATGCTTTCCTGGCAGGACGCATAAAATATCTTGAGATGCACGAACTTGTGGAACGCACTTGTCAGGCCCATCAGGTTCTGGAGATAAAGGACCTGGATACCGTACTGACTGCGGACAGATGGGCTAGGGAGTATGCTGCATCACAAATAAATCTGGGTTGAGGTGAATGGTTTGTTTGAAATATTGAAAACGGTAATTGCTTTTATCGTAATATTTGGCGTTTTGGTATTTGTGCATGAATTTGGGCATTTTATCATAGCCAAGAGATCGGGGATTAAAGTGCTGGAATTTGCTTTTGGCATTGGGCCAAAGCTTTTTGGGTTCCAGGGTAAGGAAACGCTTTACTCCATCAGGATACTGCCTCTGGGAGGGTTCTGCAGATTCTTAAGTGTTGAAGAAGTCGAAGAAGGGGAAGAAGGCGATCAGGTTAGCAGGGAGGAACTGTTGGCCCGAAGTTTTGAAAGCAAATCAATCTGGAAGAGAATGGCCGTCATTGTGGCCGGACCGCTCATGAACTTCATCCTCGGTGCGGTGCTTTTTGTGGTTGCTTTTGCCTTTTTTGGCGTAGCCGTAGCCGATAACCAGAACCTAATCGGTGAGGTGTCACTGGGTAAACCTGCAGCCACGGCGGGACTCGCCGCCGGAGACAGAATTATGGCGATCAATGGTACAGAGACTCCAGACTGGAATTCTGTAACGCAGCAAATTCACACCAACCCCGGAGAAAAGATGTCGTTTACCGTAGAAAAAGCGGATACGAAACAAATTGTCACGATTGAGATTACCCCGGCCTATGATCAGGAGCTTGGAAAAGGATTGATCGGGATTGCGCCTTCTTATACCATGCAGAAAGTATCCGTCCTGAAATCCATTCAATATGGTTTTCTGCAGACGGTAGAGTTTACTAGACAACTCGTCCTATATCTGATCCATATGATTACCGGCAAGGCGCCGGTTGAACTTTCGGGTCCGATTGGTGTTGCCCAGGTCATCGGGGAAGGCGTAAAACAGGGCATGTCATCGCTATTTACCCTGGCTGCTGTGCTCAGCATCAACTTTGGTGTATTAAATATTCTACCGCTTCCGGCGCTCGACGGCGGTCAGCTGGCCGTGATGACTTTTGAAGGAATCCGACGTAAGCCTTTAAGTATCGAAAAGAAAGGCTGGATTCAGCTCACAGGCTTTGCGCTGCTCATTGCGCTGATGATCGCGGTGACGTATCAGGATATACTGAGGATTATTACGAAGTAAACTTTTTTGGTTAAAGAATAGCGGATATGTCTCTATAGCGTTTGAATTATGAATGTTATTTGAAACCCTATTGTTTGGGCAAGGCTGAGGGCCACAATACCGCTTTTCGGCCGTTGTGTCCTCCGTGACCCGTCGCTCCTTGCCATCCATGGCATCGCGACATTAGGCCATCCATGGCCGTCAAAAGGCCGCGCTATGCAATCCTTGCTCCGCTCACAGCGAAACTGTGGCCCGCAGCCTGATTTTTAGGGTAATTGGCATGACTTATACGGAAGTTGCAGTTCTTCTATGTAGAGAATACAATTATAGTTCTCTTGCTGGGAATTCATACTAGATTTTAATCACGAATAAAAAGCGTGTTTATCTGATTTGATTTAAGCACGGATTATTCTTTAGCCTTTAAGTTCCCAACGCTATGCAAACGAATGACGTTAGCTAGGTCAATCATCATCTGAATGCATCCAATCGATGATATCAGAGCGCTTGAAGGAGCTTGGCAGGCTTCTTCTTCATAGAGATACTTTCTGGCTCCTTGATCTAGCTTGCAAATTAAACTTAAGATTAGTCTGGGGGCCACAGTTCCGCTGTCAGCGGAGCACGATGCGGAGCGCGGCTTTTTGTGCCACGGAGGGCACAACAGCCGAGAAGCGGTATTGTGGCCCACAGACTAGCCCAAGATAAACTACGTCAAAATAGGAGGGTTTATCGATTGAAACGTAGGATTACGCGAGAAGTGAAAATCGGATCGGTGGCGATTGGCGGAAATCATCCGGTCGTGATTCAGTCGATGACCAATACGGATACCCGGGATGTGCAGGCCACGCTCAGTCAGATCAGGCACTTGGCGGAAATTGGCTGTGAGATTATCCGGATGGCTGTCTTAAATGAGCAGGCTGCGCTTGCATTGAAAGACATCTGCAGCCTAAGTCCGATCCCGGTAGTTGCGGATATTCACTTTGACTACCGGCTTGCACTTAAAGCTGTTGCAAATGGGGTTCATGGACTCCGGATCAATCCGGGAAATATCGGTGAGCGCTGGAAAGTACAGGAGATTATCAACGCGGTCCGCGAAAGAAACATCCCGATCCGGATCGGAGTCAATACCGGATCTCTGGAAAAGGAAATCCTTGAGAAATACGGCGGACCGACCGCGGAAGGGATGGTCGAAAGCGCTTTGGGCCATGTTGGCATCCTGGAACAGGAAAACTATCATAATATCAAGATATCCCTGAAATCGTCCCATGTTCCGTTGATGATTGACGCTTACCGCATGATTGCCCATCGGGTGGACTATCCGCTGCATGTCGGGGTAACCGAAGCCGGTACGGTCAGATCCGGGGTGGTAAAGTCTGCGATCGGCATAGGAACGCTTCTGGCTGAAGGCATCGGCGATACGATCAGAGTCTCACTGACAGGCGATCCTGCTGCAGAGATTCCGGTTGCCCAACAGATTCTGCGGGTACTGGATCTCAAGAAAGGCGGATTCGAATTAATCAGTTGTCCGACCTGCGGCAGGACTCAGGTGGATTTAGTTCATCTGGCTGAGGAAGTAGAACAGAGACTTGAAGCTTTACCGGCACCATCCAAGAGGGTATCCATAGCCGTGATGGGCTGTGTGGTCAATGGCCCTGGGGAAGCCCGGGAAGCCGATTTTGGCATTGCAGGAGGAAAAAGCAGGGGGCTGCTTTTTGCACGGGGTGAGGTCATCGCGCAGCTGCCTGAAGATGAATTAGTGTCGGCTTTGATGGAGAAAATCGAAGACGATTTAAGTCTATCATAAAAACTCTAAACATTTTCTGATAGATCTAAGTGCAGCTAAGGCTGTCAACGGCTACGGAAGCGTGAAGGCGTTTAAATAGGCTTCACGGTGTCACGGTGCCACGGATGGTAAGGAGCGATCACCAGTGACTTGGCGTTAGCCAAGTTTTCTTTAAATAAATCTGAGGTTTTCCAGTTGTTTAATCCTGTGTGAAAATGGTAATATTGAAGAGCAAGAATTTTTTAAGAGCAAGCACTTGTTGAAAGGAAGAAATAAACAATGAAAGTTAGCCAATTATTAAATCCGACCTTGCGGGAAGTGCCTGCAGAAGCCGAAGTGATCAGTCACCAGCTCATGCTGAGAGCCGGATTTATCCGCAAAGCTGCAGCCGGGATTTATACATATCTTCCTCTGGGACTCAGAGTAATTAAAAAGATCGAGCAAATCGTACGCGAAGAGATGGATGCCAAAGGCGGGCAGGAAGTCATGCTGCCGATTGTCCAGCCGGCTGAGCTGTGGAAAGAAACCGGACGCTGGGATGTCTATGGTCCGGAGATGTTCCGATTAAAAGACAGGCATGATCGGGAATTCTGTCTCGGACCCACGCATGAAGAAGTCATCACCGACTTGGTCAGAAGTGAAGTCCGTTCCTACAAACAGCTGCCGCTCCTTCTGTACCAGATTCAAAACAAATACCGTGATGAAAGAAGACCACGTTTCGGACTGATGCGCGGCAGGGAATTTATCATGAAGGACTTGTATTCTTTTGACAGGGATCCTGAAGGTTCCAGGGAAAGCTACCGCAAGATGTATGAGGCTTATGAACGTATTTTTACGCGCTGTGGGCTGACTTTCCGTGCTGTCGAGGCAGATGCCGGTGCGATTGGCGGAACAGGCGGAACCCATGAATTTATGGTGCTGGCCGAATCCGGAGAGGCTGCGGTGGTATTCTGTCCAGATTGCGATTATGCCGCCAATGTCGAGAAAGCTGAATGTCTGCCGCATCCAGACACTGATCAGGATATTCTGGCAGGCCGGACAGGTGAGGTTCATACCCCCAATATCAAAACGATTGACCAGCTGGCCGATTTCTTAAAAATCAACAAGTCTTCTCTGATAAAAACGCTTTTATATAAAGGCGACGACCGTTTTATACTTGTCCTGGTTAGGGGAGACCGGGAAGTCAATGAAATCAAGGTCAATAATATGCTCGGACCGTTCCTGAACCTCAGAATGGCTGACCCGGAGGAAGTCCGGGAGGTTTTCAACTGCGAGCACGGGTTCATCGGACCGGTTGGACTTAAGGATGTCTATGTTGCCGCAGACCTTGAAGTAGCTGAGATGAAACAGGGAGTCTGCGGAGCCAATAAAAAAGATTATCATCTGCTCGGTGTTGCTTGCGGAAAGGATTTTGTTCCCGCCAAAATAGCAGACCTCAGAATGGTAACACCGGGTGAACCCTGCCCGAAATGCCAGGGACCGCTCCAGGAAGCCCGCGGGATTGAAGTCGGACAGGTCTTCAATCTTGGTACGAAATACAGTCAGGCCCTTCAGGCAACCTACCTCGACGATACTGGTAAGGAAAAGGTCTGCTACATGGGTTGCTATGGGATAGGCGTCAGCAGAACAATGGCTGCCGCCATTGAGCAGAATTATGATGAGAACGGAATTATCTGGCCGATGCCGATTGCCCCGTATCATTGTATTATCGTCCCGGTTTCCTTAAAGGACGAAAATGTCGTCTCAACTGCCGAAAGGTTATATGCAGAATTAAAGGCAGCCGGCGTCGAGACAGTATATGATGACAGAGATGAACGTCCGGGCGTAAAATTCAAGGATGCAGACCTTGTCGGCTATCCTTTGAGACTGACGATCGGCCCCAAAGCACTCGTCGAAGGTAAAGTTGAACTGTACAACAGAAGTACCAGACAAGTCGAACTGGTTGAGGCGGACCGCGTTTGCAGTCTTGTAACAGAAATCATCAAAGAAGCCTGTCGTGCCTAGAACCACGTTTTCAAAATCTTACACAAATTGTTGATAAAGTTCTATTGAGTATTACAAAACCATTATGTATGGCAGGTCTGGGGGCCACAATACCGCTTTTCGGCGAATTGCGCCCTCCGTGGCGCAAATGCCGCGCTGCGCACTCCATGCTCCGCTTGTCGCGGAACTGTGGCCCCCAGACTGATCTTAGGCTTATTCAAGCAAGTCTGCATGTCAGAATGTAGATTATTCTTGAGAATTTATTAAAAGAAAAGAACAGTGTATCGTTATACTTCTCAAAGCTATATGCTTAATTTAAGCAAGCATTATAATCTTATTATCCAAAGATTCAGTCTGTGTGCCACAATTCCAGCGTCAAGCGGAGCATGGAGTGCGAAGCGCGGCCTTTTGTGTCATGGATGACACAACGGCCGAAAGCGGATTTGTGGCACACAGACCAACCCCAAATAAGTTACATAGTAAGTTACATAGTAATATGCAGTGATGTGAATTGCGTTTGGATACAAAGGAGGCATTCATTGGTGTCAACTGCGGCGGTCAAACTGGAAGCAACACCTTTTTATCAGGAATTACCAAGTGATGTCAGCATGAGGCTGGATACTTTTCTAAATTACATACTGCTGGAGAGGGTGGAGATTGTTCCTGAACAAAGAAAGTGGATACTCCATCTTTCTTTATCCTGTCCGGTCCAGGAAGAAATTCTGGGCCTCTTAACTGAATCCTTAAAGAAAAGATTAAATAGTGGGAACGAAAATAACGGAATCACGATTGAGATAAAAACAAAAATGTCTCCCGATTTTACCCTAGAGATGCTTTGTCAAGAACATTGGCTGCAAATCATCCAGGATATTCACGAGAAGGTGCCTTCCCTTAAGGTCTGGCTGAATGCTTCCGTAAAATACGAGGTTGTTAAAAACAGACTGACCTTCTTCGTTCCGAGCATGATGGCGATGGAATATTGTCAGCTGAAACAGGATAGTCTGGAAAGCTTCTTTCGGCAGAAATATGGTGTGGAGGCAAGGATTTTCTGGGAAATTGAAGAGACTGCCGCCGAAGAGGAAATCTATTTTGACGCGGAAAAAGAAGAGCAGAAGTATGTAGAGGAAATCCTGTCCAAAAAGCCTGAAGAGAAAAAAGAGAAGAAAGAGCAGAATGCTGTTTTGCTTGGCAGAGAGATAAAGGGTACGCCGGCTCCGTTAGCCGATATTCATGACGAGGAGAAACAGGTCATTGTAGAGGGTGAGGTCTGCGAAGCAGAAATCAGACTATTAAAAAGCGGACGTCAATTATTGTCGTTCGGTTTGACAGACAAGACAAACTCAATAGGCTGTAAACTGTTCTTTGACGAAGGAAAAAAACCTCTGGAAATCAACAAAGGTGACTGGCTCAGAGTGAAAGGAGCTGTGCAGTTCGATCGTTATACGACCGAGCTGACGTTGATGCCAAGGGATATGATGATTGTTCCGAAGACGTCCAAGCTGGATCTTGCGGAAGAGAAACGGGTTGAACTGCATCTGCACACCAAGCATTCGGAAATGGATGGTGTTTCATCGATCCAAAACATGGTGAAGCGAGCCGGTGAATGGGGACATACCGCGATTGCTGTAACAGACCACGGGGTCGTCCAGGCTTTCCCGGATGCAGCTGAAGCCGGAAAAAAGTACGGTGTTAAAATCATCTATGGCATGGAAGGCTATTTGGTCGAGGATGTCGGAACTAATCCGGTCGAGTTGAGCCGCAGCCGTTCTTTTCATATTATTATTCTGGCCAAGGATTATACCGGCTTAAAGAATCTGTATAAACTTGTTACCGCTTCCCATATGGAGTATTTTTACAGACGTCCCCGTATTCCGCGTTCGCTGCTTGATGCCCACAGGGAAGGTTTGATCCTTGGTTCGGCCTGCGAATCAGGAGAATTGATACGGGCGATCCTGCAAAAGAAGGATGCGGCAGAAATCGAAAAAATTGCATCCTACTATGATTATCTGGAAATCCAGCCGCTGGGCAATAATCGGTTTATGCTGAAAAACGGTGAGGTCTCCAGCGAAGAACAATTGATTGATATGAACCGGCGCATTGTCTCTCTCGGTAAGGAACTTGGGGTTCCGGTCGCTGCTACCTGTGATGTTCATTTTTTGGATAAGGAAGATGAAGTCTACCGAAGAATTTTGATGGCCGGGAAAGGGTTTGCTGATGCTGATGAGCAAGCCCCGCTGTATTACAGGTCTACGGATGAAATGCTCGAGGAATTCTCTTATCTTAATGAAGAGGATGCCTATCGGGCGGTAGTCACTACACCGAGAATGATTGCTGAACAGGTAGCTGAAATCAAGCCATTCCCGGATGACTTTTTTGAACCGAAGATTGAAGGCGCTGCCGATAAAATCCGGGATATGACGATGACCAGAGCGTATGAGCTGTACGGCAATCCTTTGCCGGAAATGGTTCAGAAAACCTTAAATAAGGAACTGGATTCCATCATCGGCAACGGTTTTGCCGTGT
This sequence comes from Dehalobacter sp. DCA, assembly GCF_000305775.1. Lineage (NCBI taxonomy): Bacteria > Bacillati > Bacillota > Clostridia > Eubacteriales > Desulfitobacteriaceae > Dehalobacter > Dehalobacter sp. DCA. The sequence continues at coordinate 2,113,861 of NC_018866.1, read as the reverse complement.
TGTATCTGATTGCGCATCTGCTCGTAAAAAGATCGAACGAGGATGGTTATCTGGTCGGATCAAGGGGTTCCGTCGGTTCATCGCTCGTCGCAACTTTTACCGGCATCACGGAGGTCAATCCGCTTCCGCCACACTATCGTTGTGCTAACCCGGAGTGTCTTTATTCAGAGTTTGTGACGGACGGAATCGCCGGAGCAGGTGTGGATCTGCCGGATAAAATATGTCCGCAGTGCGGCAGGGAACTGGTCAAAGACGGACATGACATCCCGTTTGAAACCTTCCTGGGCTTTAAAGGAGACAAGGTTCCTGATATCGATCTAAATTTCTCGGGAGAATATCAGCCCAGAGCTATGAAATACACCGAGGAGATATTTGGCAAGGAAAATGTTTTCCGGGCCGGAACGATCTCCACGATTGCTGAAAAAACTGCCTATGGTTTTGTGAAAAATTACCTTGAGGAAAGAAAGGTCAAATATAACCAGACAGAACTGAACCGGCTGGTTAACGGCTGTACGGGCGTAAAAAGAACAACAGGACAGCACCCGGGAGGATTAATGGTTATCCCGAAAGAATGCGATGTCTTTGATTTTACCCCGCTGCAAAGGCCAGCTAACGACACCTCTTCAGATATCATTACGACCCACTTCGACTACCATTCCATCTCCGGGCGTTTAACCAAACTGGACCTGCTCGGTCATGACGATCCGACGTCGATTAAAATGCTGGAGGACCTGACAGGGCTTGATGCCAAGAAAATCCGACTCGATGACACGCAAACCCTCTCGCTTTTTTCGAGTACGGATGCGCTTGACGTGACTGCGGAGGAAATCGGGTCCACGACCGGAACACTCGGCATCCCGGAATTCGGTACAAAATTTGTAAGACAGATGCTGGAAGACACCAAACCTTCAAGCTTTTCCCATTTGGTCAGAATATCCGGACTTTCCCATGGTACGAATGTCTGGGTTGGCAATGCCCAGGACCTTGTCTTAAACGGTACAGCTGACATCTCCAACATTATTGCCTGCCGTGATGACATTATGATCTATTTGATTCAGATGGGACTTAATTCCAGCCATGCCTTTAAAATTATGGAGTCGGTCCGCAAGGGCAAAGGACTCAAAGATGAAGATATTGAGGCCATGAAAAAACAAAATGTTCCGGATTGGTATATTGACTCTTGTCAGAAGATCAGCTATATGTTTCCGAAGGCCCATGCTGTAGCTTATGTGACAATGGCTTTCAGGATTGCTTGGTTTAAGATCAATTATCCTGAAGCGTTTTATGCCACATTTTTTACCGTCAGGGCAGATGAGTTTGATGCGGAACTGATCTGCAGCGGTGTGAAAAAGTGCCGGGAGGCTATCAAAGAAATTGCCGCCAAAGGCAACAATGCAACGGCTAAGGACAAGAACCTGCAGACGATCCTTGAGATTGTGGTGGAAATGTACTGCCGAAAGATTAAGCTGCGCAAGGTTAATCTGTGGAAATCGGATGCGGTACGTTTTCAAGTAACGCCTGATGGGCTCCTGCCGCCACTGTCATCCCTGCAGGGAGTCGGTGAAACGGCTGCGGCGAGTTTGGTCAAACTCAGGGAACATGGAACGATCAAATCTGTCGAAGATATCCAGGCCCGATCCAACGGAAAGATCAGCAAAACCGTCATTGAAACGCTTCAGCAGCACGGGTGCCTGGAAGGGCTGCCCGACAAAAATCAGCTGAGTTTGTTTTAAACTGGACATTAGGAATATTGCAGACGGAAACAGTATATGATATAGTAAAAGCAGGAATTTTATTCTAAGCAGATTTTTGGTTCAGAGTGGGGATTACCCACTCTTTCATTTGGTATGATGAAAAATAAAAAATGCTTAACTCTAAAGGGAGTATACGATGAGCAATTCTATTCTAAACAAAGTTAGAAGTTTGGCAGAGCCACTCGTAATGGAGCTGGGACTGGAATTCGTCGATGTCGAGTATGTTAAGGAAGGTGCTTACTGGTATCTGCGATTATATATTGATAAGGAAGGCGGAGTAGAGATTGACGACTGTGCCGAGGTAAGCCATCAAATTAATGAGGTTCTGGATAAAGAAAACCCGATTCCTCAGGCCTATATGCTGGAAGTCTCTTCTCCCGGAATTGAGAGACCGCTTAAAAAGAGAGAAGATTATATCAAATATACAGGAAAGCTTGTCAGTATTAATACGACAGAAGTGTTTGAGGGATACAGCCGCTTTACCGGAAATTTAAAAGGACTGGCTGATGACCAGGTTATCCTAGAATATGAGGGGCGGGAGATTGCCATTCCTTTGTCGCTAATTGAAAAGGCCCATCTTACTTTTGAGTTTTAAAATGATTTTGAGGAGGGATTCAGACAGATGAACATGGAGTTCATTGAGGCAATTCACGAATTAGAAAAAGAAAAAGGTATTTCGACAGAGATATTGTTTGAAGCGATTGAAGCTGCTCTGATATCGGCATATAAAAAGAACTTTTCCTCTTTACAGAATGTAAGGATCCATATAGACCGCTTGAATGGAGAAATTAAAGTATATGCCCGCAAAAACGTTGTGGAAATTGCGGATGATTCTCGCACCCAAATATCATTAGAAGAAGCTAAAAAAATTGACCCGAACTATTCAACTGAGGATATTGTTGAATTTGAAGTCACCCCGCGTGACTTTGGCCGCATCGCAGCGCAGACTGCCAAGCAGGTTGTTGTCCAAAGAATACGCGAGGCTGAACGTGGATTAATATACGATGAATATATTAATCGCGAGGGAGATATTGTCACCGGTATTGTCCAACGCTATGAACAGCGTAACGTCATTGTGGATCTTGGCAAGGTGGAGGCCATACTGCCTGCCTCAGAGCAGAATCCCGGAGTAAACTACCAGCCTTTTGAAAGAATCAAGGCCTATGTTGTTGAAGTGAAGAAAACTACCAAAGGCCCCCAAATTTTGCTTTCCCGCACCCATCCAGGACTGATCAAACGATTGTTTGAGCTGGAAGTTCCGGAGATCCACGATGGAATTGTAGAAATCAAAGCAGTTGCAAGGGAAGCAGGTGCACGCTCCAAAATTGCCGTTTACTCGAAAGACAAAAACGTTGATCCGGTTGGAGCGTGTGTTGGACCGAAGGGTAGCAGGGTACAGAATATTGTGAATGAACTGAAAGGCGAAAAAATGGACATCATCAACTGGTCGGCTGATCCGATTGATTTTGTCTCCAATGCGCTTTCCCCGGCCAGAGTCCTGGGTGTTTATCCGCGGTATGAAGACAAGGTGACGTTAGTGGTCGTGCCGGACTATCAATTATCACTCGCTATCGGGAAAGAAGGACAGAACGCCAGACTGGCTGCAAAGCTGACCGGCTGGAAAATCGATATTAAGAACGAAACGCAGGCGCTCGCTCAGAATTTGATCCCGGAAGACAGCTATCAGGATGAAGAATATGAGGGTGGGTACTATGAACAGGCATATGAACCCTATGAAGAAGGAGAATATACAGATTATGAAGACGAGCCCTACGGCGATTATGTAGAAGGCGAGTATGAAGAATCTGAAGAAGAATATCAGGAATATGATGAAGGCTATCAGGACTACACAGAAGAAGGATATGATGAATATGATGACGGGAGTTATCAGGAGGACGAGGATAGCCAATACTACGATGAATACGATGAATCTGCAGAATATGACGGCGATGAAAATGCCCGAAATGAAAACAGTGATGCTGATGTGTCTTATTCAGAATTAGAATCACCTGCTGATGAAGCTTCCCAAGTAGATGAACAGCAGGAAGCAGAGAAACCCAAGAAAAAGGCCAAGTCTTCAAGCAAGAAAAAATAGGCTTCAGTGACCAAAAGTAATTCCTGAAAGGTGAGAAAATGAAGGTACGAAAAATCCCTCTGCGCATGTGTCTTGGCTGCCAGGAAATGAAACCAAAAAAAGAATTATTGAGAATTGTAAAAACACCTGAGGGAGTATTGGAATTTGATCCTTCTTCCAAGAAAAATGGGCGTGGAGCTTACCTTTGCCAGTGTCCAGATTGTCTGATAAAGGCTCTGAAACAAAACCGTTTTGAAAAAACTTTTGGCATCAAACCGACCAAAGAGATGCTGGCCGAAATTGAAAGGCAGATGAATTCTTCTTGACACCAAAAATATTATCATTGCTTGGAATGGCAAGGAGAGCCGGGAAAATTTCTTCCGGAGAATCACAGGTTGAAGCGTTCCTTAAAAAACAAAAGGGCTCGTTATTGATTATTGCAGAAGATTCACCGGGCTCTATCACCAAGTACACGCAATGGGCCGATGATCTTCATATTCCGGTTATGATCTGCAGCACGAAACAAGAACTCGGGACGGCTGTCGGATTATCACCAAGAGCACTTATACTGATTATGGATGACGGTTTCGCCAAAGCAATCATCAGGTTGGGGGACACACCTGAAAATGAGCGGGTTTAAAAGTTTTAATGTCCTCAGTAAGAGATAAGGAGTTGAAAGGTTATATTTCTATTTTCGTTTTTGGGGGGTGACAATGTGACCAATATTCGAGTTCACGAACTGGCTAAAGAATTGAATATATCCAGCAAGGCTTTAATGGAAAAGTTGAATGATATTGGGGTACCAGTGAAAAACCACTTAAGTGCGGTATCCACGGAGGAAGTTGAAAAAGTTAAAAAAGCACTGACCAAGACAGGCGAATCACAGCAAAAAGAAGTAAGCAAGCCGGTTAAGGCTGCCGGGGCTGAGGAAAAAGTCCCTGCCAGAAAAAAGACCGAAGAAGATATTCCCCCGGAAAGCTTTAGAGATGCAGAAGGTCACAAAGGAAGTCAGGGTCAAAGACCGCCAGGCGAGATGAGACCGCAGGGTCAAAGACCGCCAGGTGAGATGAGACCGCAGGGTCAAAGACCGCCAGGTGAGATGAGACCGCAGGGTCAAAGACCGCCAGGTGAGATGAGACCGCAGGGTCAAAGACCGCCAGGTGAGATGAGACCGCAGGGTCAAAGACCGCCAGGTGAGATGAGACCACAGGGTCAAAGACCGCCAGGTGAGATGAGACCACAGGGTCAAAGACCGCCAGGTGAGATGAGACCACAGGGTCAAAGACCGCCAGGTGAGATGAGACCGCAGGGTCAAAGACCGCCAGGTGAGATGAGACCGCAGGGTCAAAGACCGCCAGGTGAGATGAGACCACAGGGTCAAAGACCGCCAGGTGAGATGAGACCGCAGGGTCAAAGACCGCCAGGTGAGATGAGACCGCAGGGTCAAAGACCGCCAGGCGAGATGAGACCGCAGGGTCAAAGACCGCCAGGTGAGATGAGACCGCAGGGTCAAAGACCGCCAGGTGAGATGAGACCGCAGGGTCAAAGACCGCCAGGTGAGATGAGACCGCAGGGTCAAAGACCGCCAGGCGAGATGAGACCGCAGGGCCAAAGACCGCCGGGTGAATTCAGACCGCAGGGCCAAAGACCGCCGGGTGAATTCAGACCGCAGGGTCAAAGACCACCAGGTGAATTCAGACCGCAGGGTCAAAGACCACCAGGTGAATTCAGACCGCAGGGTCAAAGACCGCCGGGTGAATTCAGACCGCAGGGTCAAAGACCACCAGGTGAATTCAGGCCGCAGGGTCAAAGACCACCAGGACCAAGACCGCCGATGAGCGGTGACCGGCCGTATGCGCCGAGATCTCAGGGCGATTTCCGTCCATCACAGCGTCCTGCAGGTGATGACCGGAGACCGCAGGGTGGCGGACGTCCGTTCTCCGATACCGGAAGAAGACCTTCCCAGGGACAGCGTCCGGGAGCAGATAAAAAAGCCCCTCAAACTCAGAGGATCAAGATCGAAGGAAAATCCGTTGAGCTTACTGTCGCCGAGCAGCCGGTAAAACGCCAGCCACCGGAGAAAAAGAAAGCCCATGAGAATAAAGAGTTTTTATTTGATAAACGGCGCAATGATGAAAAAGATTTTTCTTCCATCTTAAGAAAAAATGACCGGAGTCAACCAAACCGGAACCAACTCAATAAGATGGTTAAAGAAGTGGTTCCCAAGCATATTATTATTCCTGAGTCCTTGTCAGTTCAGGAACTGGCGCTCAGAATGAGCCGCAAAGCCGGTGAAGTCATCAAGGAATTAATGAAGCTTGGTGTTATGGCGACCATCAATCAGGAAATTGATGCTGATACAGCAACGATTGTCGCTACTGAAATGGGCATGACGCTTGAGGTTAGAGCCGAAAAATCCATGGCAGTCATTGAGGAAGTAGAAGATGATGCGTCCACGCTCAAATTCCGTCCTCCGGTTGTCACGGTCATGGGCCACGTCGACCACGGAAAAACATCTTTGCTCGATGCGATTCGTTCCGCCAATGTCACCGCATCCGAAGCTGGCGGGATTACGCAGCATATCGGTGCTTATCAGGTAGAAATTAAAAATCAAAAAATTACTTTCCTGGATACTCCTGGTCACGAGGCTTTTACAGCCATGAGAGCGAGAGGGGCCCAGGTCACAGATATTGCCATACTGGTTGTTGCTGCGGATGATGGTGTCATGCCCCAGACCGTGGAAGCGATCAACCATGCCAAAGCGGCCAATGTACCCATCATTGTTGCTATCAATAAAATTGATAAAGAAAATGCCAATCCGGACCGTGTCAAACAGGAACTGACCGAGTACGGCTTAGTTGTTGAAGAATGGGGCGGGGATACGATCACGGTACCGGTCTCAGCCAAAGCTAGACTCAACATTGACACGCTGCTGGAAATGGTCCTGCTTGTTGCAGAGATGAAAGATCTGAAAGCTAATCCGAACCGGAAGGCAACCGGAACCGTTATTGAAGCGAAGCTCGATAAAGGCAAGGGGCCTGTAGCAACTGTCCTGGTATCCAAAGGTACGCTGAATATCGGTGACATTATTGTTGCCGGGCATTCCTTTGGCCGGATCAGGGGGATGGTTGACGACAAAGGCCGCAGAGTAAAAAAAGCGGGACCTTCCATGCCTGTGGAGGTTCAGGGATTGTCTGAAGTTCCGCCGGCGGGAGAAATCTTCAACGTTGTTAACGATGAGAAACTCGCCCGCAGCGTTACCGAAGCCAGAATGGATGAGAAAAAAGCGGAAGAAGTCAAACAAAAATCCAGGATTAGCCTTGATGATCTTTTCGATAAGATCAAAGAAGGCGAAGTCAAAGATTTGAATATCATTATTAAAGCTGACGTTCAGGGCTCTGTCGAAGCTATTAAGCAGTCTCTGGCCAAACTGACGACCTCGGAAGTACGCGTAAACATCATTCACGGCGGAGTCGGTGCGATCAGTGAATCCGACGTGATGCTCGCTGCGGCTTCCAATGCGATCATTATTGGCTTTAATATCAGACATGATTCCAACACAAAATCGACAGCAGAACTCCAGGGTGTGGACATCAGGATGTACAGAGTCATCTATGATGCGATTGATGACATTAAGGCAGCGATGGAGGGCCTGCTCGAACCTACCTTCAAGGAAGTCATACAGGGTAAAGCGGAAGTCCGTCAGATTTTCAAGGTGCCAAAGGCTGGAACTGTTGCTGGAAGCTATATAACCGACGGCAAGATTCATAGGTCGGATAAGATCAGGGTAATCAGAGATGGAATTGTCGTTCACGAGGGAGACCTGGAATCTCTGAGACGTTTCAAGGATGATGCCAAGGAAGTTGCGGAAGGATACGAATGCGGGATTGGCTTAAAGAACTTCAATGATCTTAAAGAAGGAGATATCTTGGAAGCCTTTACGATGGAGGAAGTTAAAAGAGAGCTCTAGACCAGCATTGGAGGTTTTCTGAATGGCTAAACACAGGGCTTTTCGCCTGGCAGAATCGATCAAAGCAGAAGTGGCACAAATGATCCGGGAGGATATTAAAGACCCGCGGCTTGGATTCGTGACCGTCACAGATGTGGAGGTGGCTGACGATTTACGGCATGCCAAAATATTCGTCAGCGTATTGGGAACAGAAGAAGAAATGAAAAGCAGTTTAGATGTTTTAAATAAAGCATCCGGATATCTGCGCAGCGAACTGGGTAAAATCATCAGCCTGCGCTATTTTCCCGAGATCACTTTCAAGTATGATCAGTCTATCGAACATGGCGCCCATATTTCCAAGCTGCTTCGTGAGGTTGGCGCGAAAGGTGAATCCAGCGATGGACAAGACGACGAATAAGGTGATCTCAGAACTGGCTAAAAAATTGGATACAATCTCCGAGGCTGCACTGCTTACGCATATATCCCCGGATGGGGACTGCATTGGTTCAATGCTTGCTTTGGGGATTGCCTTAGAAGGTCTGAACAAAAAAATATGTTATTATAATCCTGGGTTTCTGCCGGTAAATTTGAAGTTTCTTTCGGGTGTGGACAAGATATGTTCTGTTCTGCCTCCGGAAGAGTTTCCAGAAACCCTTATTTTTATTGACTGCGCTGAAGCGGAAAGGGCGTACAGCGGTCTTTGCCCGGAGTTCCTTCAGGGGAAAACGGTGATTAATATCGATCATCATATTTCCAATAACGGTTTTGGTACGGTTAATTGGATTGACGCCGGCGCAGCCGCCACAGGTGAAATGATTTTTCACCTGCTGGGTGAAATGGGAGTTTCCATGACTAAAGAAATTGCAGAGAATCTCTATACTGCGATCATCACGGATACAGGCAGATTCAGCTACAGCAACACCACAGTCGAAAGCTTCAGGATTGCCGCGGAATTGCTCAAAACAGGCCTTGATCTTGTTCAGATCAACAATATACTGTTTGAACAGAAAAGCCTGGCTCAGACTAAACTGCTGCAAAAAGCGCTGACGAACCTGGAACTTCATCAGCAGGGAACGATGGCTGTCATTGTTCTGACCAGAGAAGACTTTGAAGAAACAGGTGCAGATGAGAGCTTGAGTGAAGGCTTGGTGAACTATGCACGCAATATCGAAAAGGTGGAAGCTGCTGCGCTGTTAAAAGAAATTGCCCCGGATGAAATCAAAGTCAGTTTCCGATCCAATACCTGGCTTGATGTAAATCAAGTTGCGAGCCGGTTCGGCGGAGGCGGACACCGGCGGGCATCAGGCTGTTCTATTAATGGAACAATGGGTCAAGCCAGGCAAATGATTGTATCCGCACTTGAGGAGGCCCTGAACGTTGGACGGGATCATTAATGTTTTAAAACCTGTTGGCATGACCTCCACAGACGTTGTTAGGTGGCTGCTTCGAAAAACAAAAGCCGGCAAGGCAGGCCATATTGGGACGCTGGATCCCGGAGCTGCCGGGGTGCTTCCGATTTGCCTTGGCAAGGCAACGCGGCTGGCAGAATACCACAGCGACCAGGGGAAAAGTTATAGAGCTGAGATTACACTCGGAATCACGACAGATACGCAGGATGCTTTCGGACAGGAACTATCGAGGATTGTGCCTATAGTATCACGAGAGCAATTTGTAAATACACTGGAAAATTTTCTTGGTGTCATTGAACAGGAACCGCCTATGTATTCCGCTGTCAGAAAAAATGGCAGGCATCTGTACGAATATGCCCGCCAGGGGATCGATGTTGCAAGAGAAAAAAGACAGGTTGAGATCAAGCGGCTGGATCTGGTGGAATGGCATGAAGAGACGTTTCCAAGAGTTCTATTCGATGTGGAATGTTCCAAAGGAACGTATATACGCACTTTATGTCACGATATTGGCGTTGCCTTGGGCTGCGGTGCACATATGTCCTTTTTGCTCAGATTAGGCGCAGGCAAGTTTACGCTGGATTCCGCCTACACACTGGAAGAGATTGACCAAACACTTGCCGGCGGCGATGAACACATGCTCCTGGCTCCGGAATGGGGACTCACACTGCCAAAGGCAAGTATACCGGCCTATCGGCTTGCCGCTTTCCGAAACGGGCTTTCTACCGGAGGGGATCTTGTTGATGCTGAAGTGTACGGGGAACAGCTTCCTGTTCAGGTATTTTGTGCGGGACGTTTTATTGGCATAGGGAATTGGGAAAACGGATGTTTATGCCCCAATAAGGTCATGGGTTAGCAAAGGTTAACGAGGTACTAGGGGGTAAAGGTTTTTGGAAGTTTGCACTTTGATTCCGGGACACAAATTTGAGCCGACTGTGCTTGCTCTGGGGAATTTTGACGGTATACACCTAGGACATCAGGAGCTGTTGAAGCACGGATTGAAGAAAGCACGTTCACTGAAGACATTGTTTTCAGTTTTGCTTTTTGATCCCCATCCACTGAAAGTACTTCATCCAGATAGAAAACTGGAATTGATTACCGGCAAGGATGAGAAAATCATGCTATTTGAACAATTTGGCGTAGACAAGGTGTTCTTATTGCCTTTCTCTCCGGAATTTGCCGAGACAACACCGCAGGAATTCGTTGAAAATATTCTGCTGAAAATCGGGGCCGTTCATGTCATCGTTGGTTTCAACTACTCCTTCGGCTGTCATGGCAAAGGAAAACCCGGTGACCTCGAAAAGTTTGGTGAAGCTTACAACTTTGGAGTAAGTGTTGTCCAAGCCCAGATGCTTGACGACAGAGTGATTTCTTCGACCGAAATCAGACGTGCGCTTCTGAATGGGGATATCGATCTGGCCAAGGCGATGATGGGACGCGCACCTACGATTATCGGAACGGTGGTTCACGGTGACGGGCGGGGCAGAGATATTGGATTTCCGACAGCCAACATAGAGACACATGAGGACTTGCTAATCCCGAAAAATGGTGTGTATGCCGTTACTGCAGAAATTGACGGCAGGATCTACGGCGGGATGATGAATATCGGGATTGTACCGACCTTTAAAACCGGCCAGGAGAAGATCATTGAAATCCATTTTTTTGATTTTCACGGAGATTTATATCAGAAGGACTTATTCATAGATATTCAGGTCAGACTGCGAGCTGAGAAGAAATTTAGCGGAGTTAAGGAAATCACAGAGCAACTCGGCAAAGACATGGAAGCGGCAAAACAAAAGCTGCAAAAACAAAACTTTACAAAATTTATGGAATAAGTTAAAATGACAAAGGTAACCGCTGACTGGGTTCGACGAATCTCCACCGTCTTACTTGGCAGCAGGCGCTTAAAAAATATGGAGGTGCAGAACCAATGCTTACACCGGAGAAAAAGAAGGATATCATTGCGAAGTTTCAGCAGCATGAAGGAGACACAGGTTCACCCGAGGTTCAGATCGCTCTTCTCACTACAAGAATCAGCGAGTTGACAGAACACTTCAAGACCCATAAGAAAGATCATCATTCCCGCCGGGGTCTCTTTAAATTGATTGGACAACGCCGTGCAATGCTGAACTACCTCAAGAAATCCGATTTTAACCGTTACCGCACAGTAGTCACAGAACTCGGCTTACGTCACTAAAAACCATCGAAAATATTTTGGTCATTCAATTTATATGTCGATATTTACAGGAGCGTGTTCAGCGCTCTTTGTATTTATGTATTAGGGTATTTATCTTAAGAAAAATTGTCCGGACTGTTTTTTTTGCTCGGGTGCAGGAAATAATAAATAATATGTCGAACACATTCCGGATAATAAAAAATTGTGAATAAAAGAAGCGTATTTAAGGAGGTTTCCAAAGTGACTCAAGAAGTCTTGGAACGCTCGCTACAGGTTGGAGGCAGAAACCTGTCGTTTGAAACCGGTATCATAGGTCGTCAAGCCGGTGGGGCAATTTATGCCAGATATGGAGACACAGTCATATCTGCATTTGCAACGACCAGTTCTAAACCACGGGAAGGGATCGACTTTTTTCCTTTGACTGTTGATTTGGAAGAACGTTTTTATGCCGTAGGAAAGATTCCCGGTGGATTCATTAAAAGAGAAGGCAGACCTAGTGAGAAGTCCATATTATCGTCAAGACTGATAGACAGACCGGTCCGTCCGCTTTTCCCGGACGGTTACCGCAACGATGTACAGATCAGTGCGATGGTCATGTCCGTCGATCAGGACTGTGCACCGGACGTAACGGCTATCAACGCAGTTTCGGCTGCGCTCACGATTTCCGATATTCCTTTTCTGGGTCCTATTGCCGCCGTGGTTGTCGGGCTTGTCGACGGAGAGTTTGTCGTTAACCCGACGGTAGCCCAGGCGGAAATCAGCAAAATGCAGCTGACAGTTGCTGGAACCAAAGATGCGATTATGATGGTCGAGGCTGGTGCCAAGGAAGTTCCCGAGGATCAGATGCTCGAAGCGATCATGTTTGCGCACGAAGAAATTAAAAAGATAGCAGAGTTTATTGAGAGATACAGGGAAGCAGCCCTGGAAGTGGGACTTGCCAAAGCTAAAAGAGAAGTCACTCCGGTCGAGATCCCTGCGGAAATATCCGACAAGGTCCTGGCCTGGGGTTATGATAAGCTCGATCAGGCTATCCGTATTGAAGAAAAACTGGCCCGCCAGGAAGCTGTTGACAAGGTCAAAGCAGACGCGCTCGAAGTTTTCGCCGAGGAATTTCCTGAGGGCTTGAAATTAGTTACGAAAATATTGGATGACATGACCCATAAAATTGTCCGTAAGCTGATTACCCACGAACATATCAGACCTGATGGCCGTGCTTTGGATGAGATCAGACCGATTACGATTGAAGTCGGACGTCTTCCGAGAACACACGGCACCGGTCTGTTTACGCGCGGACAGACACAGGTACTCACGGTTGCGACATTAGGAGCTGCCGGTGATGAGCAGATCATCGACGGTTTGGGATTGGAAGATTCCAAACGTTATATGCATCATTATAATTTCCCGGCCTTCAGTGTCGGCGAAGTCCGTCCGAACAGGGGACCGGGCAGACGTGAGATTGGTCACGGCGCTTTGGCTGAACGTGCCCTGCTGCCGATGATTCCTCCGGAAAGTGAATTCCCGTATACGCTGCGTCTGGTTTCCGAAGTATTGGAATCCAACGGATCGAGCTCCATGGCTTCCGTCTGCGGCAGCACACTCGCTCTAATGGATGCTGGGGTTCCGATTAAGGCTCCGGTAGCTGGGATTGCGATGGGATTGATCAAAGAAGAAGACCATTTTGCGATTCTTACCGATATTCAGGGTTTGGAAGACCACGACGGTGATATGGACTTTAAAGTAGCCGGTACTGCCGAGGGCATTACAGCACTGCAGATGGATATCAAGATCAAAGGCGTCAACCGTGAAATCCTCGCTCAGGCTCTGGCTCAGGCCAAGGCCGGCAGGATGTTCATCCTGGATAAAATGCTGCAGGTCCTGCCGCAGCCCAGACCAAATCTCTCGCCATTTGCACCGCGAATTATTACCTTTACCATTCATCCTGACAAAATCAGAGATGTCATCGGACCAGGCGGCAAGATCATTAAGAAGATCGTGGAAGAAACCAAGGTCAAAATCGATATCGAAGATGACGGACAGGTATTTATTGCTGCGGTTGACGGTGAAGCCGGAGACAAAGCAGCTGAGATCATTCGCTCTTTGACGCAGGACATTGAAGTCGGGAAGATCTACAAAGGCAAAGTCGTCCGGATCATGGATTTTGGCGCCTTTGTCGAAGTCATTCCAGGCGTGCTTGGACTTCCGGGAAAAGATGGTCTCGTGCATATCTCCCAGCTCGATGTGAACCGCGTGAACAAAGTAGAAGATGTCGTCAAACTTGGCGATGAGATCATCGTCAAGGCTACCGGCATTGACAAGCAGGGCAGATTGAACCTATCCCGTAAAGACGCTCTCGGACAGAGCCAGGGACCAAAAGAATAAGGAATTTTTGCGAGCTTAGGCCTGCAATCATTAACGGAGCTAACTAACCTCAGCTTACAGAAGGCGTCTCATATAATTGAGGCGTCTTTTTTCTATTCTTGGGCAGTGTAGCCTTGCACGCGGAGCACGATGCGGAGTGCGGCTTTTTGTGCCATGGATGGCACAATAGCCGAAAGCGGTTATGCATTATGGAGACCCGCCTCAGATAAGTATTTAATAGTCAATATAGAATGACGTCTGTATTACTTCTCATCGTCATATTAATGTAGGGGAGGGGATGCAGATGTCATTTTTTCCTCTGACTAAGATCAAGTTTAAAGCAATTACCCTGCTGGTTGTGTTTATCGGTCTTACCTTGATGCAAAGCCGGGTCGTTGGAGTCAGCAACCCGAATTTACCTGTTCCGGTCGATCAGGTTCAGACGGATAAAAAAATGATTGCGCTTACCATTAATGTCGACTGGGGGGAAGCGTATATCCCGGAAATACTGGATATCCTCGACCGTTATCAGGCCAAAGCAAATTTTTTTGTGACGGGCAAATGGGCCGCCAAACATCCCGAACTCATTCAGCAGATTGCAGTAAAAGGCCATCTCCTTGGGAATCACGGTTATTCCCATTCACATCCGGACAACCTGACTGTGGCCCAAAATAAAGAGGAGTTAAGCAAGACGGAAAATATAATTAAAGAAGCGACCGGGTGCAGAACAATATACTATGCCCCTCCATATGGGGAAAAAGGAAAAAACGGACTTCAGGCAGCAGATGAGCTGGGCTATACGACCATCCTCTGGACGCTGGATACCATTGACTGGAAGCCGGAGAGCACTCCGGAACTGATTACCCAGAGAATTTTGGAACCTAAAATACGATATGGCGTAAAACCGGAGAAAAAGGGTGCGATTGTGCTGATGCATCCCAAGGAAAATACCGTCAAGGCGTTACCCAATATCTTAGCCGGTTTAAAAAGTGAAGGATTCAGTTTTGTAACAATAGAAAAATTAATAACAAACGGATTAACAGGAAATACTACTCCTTGAGCAAAATGAAGGGGTGGTACAATTGAAAAAAAAATTCTTGGGCATAATTCTGAGTCTGCTGACCATGATACTGACAGCAGGCAGTCCTCTATATGCCCAAAATACCAGGTTATCCGGAGAAATGATCGTAGAGACGTCCAATTTATCCAGCGGAAAGTGGACGCTTCCATATGTAACAGCGCATTCGGCAGTGCTGCTCGACTTGGAGACAGGAGAGCTGCTATATGACAGAGACGGAAATGTCCAGCGGCCGCCCGCCAGCACCACCAAGATCATGACCGCAATCCTGGCTCTGGAACTGACAGAGCCTGAGGAGATAACTACGGTCAGTGAGAAAGCCGGCGGTGTAGGGGAATCTTCTATCTATCTGGACAAGGGAGACAAGATTAAGATTGGAGAATTGCTGGAAGGGGCGCTCTTAAGCTCCGGCAATGATGCGTGTGTCGCGCTCGCTGAAAATACCGCGGGAAGCCAGGATGAGTTCATCCGGCTGATGAATCAGAAAGCAGCTTCGCTGGGCGCTTATAACACAAACTTTGTCAATCCAAACGGTCTTCCCGATCCAAATCATTATTCCACGGCGTTTGACCTGGCTCTCATCACCAGATATGCGATGAATAACCCTCAATTTGCTGAAATCGTAAGCCAAAAATATTCAGTTATCAGCTTTGAGGAACCGCGTAAGTCTCAAAATGCCAAAAACACCAATAAACTTCTGTGGAATTACTCTTTGGCGGACGGTGTAAAAACGGGAACGACCAACGCAGCTGGGAAATGCCTAGTCGCTTCAGCCAGTAAAGACGGACGGAGACTGATCTGCGTTGTGCTGAATGCCCCGGATCGTTTCGGAGATGCCCAAAGACTTCTGCAATGGGGCTTTGATTATACCGGAATCATTGAAATAGGGAAAAAAGGGGACGTTGCAGGCAACTTTCCGATTTCAGATACGGAAATTCCTCTGGTTCTAGGCGAAGATATCCGGCTCTGTCTTGAAAAAGACACGATCAAAGGCCTTAAAATGCAGATAAACCTAAGGACGGAAATTGACTATCCAATTAAAGAAGGAGACATTCTGGGTCATTATCAAATTTATGCAGAGGACAAGCTTCTTAAAGAAGTACCGCTCCTGGCACAGCATGATGGGGAAAACCCAGGTAATCTTCCCGGAAGAGTCCGAATCTTTGTGGACGATTTACTGGATTTCTTTGCTAAGAAAGGATAAACTAAATAGAGCGTTATCAAAGTGCTTAAGGGGGAAGATCATTGCATCGAAAACACGTATTGCCTAACGGAGTTCGAATCATCACCGAAGAGATTGATTATGTCCGTTCAGTGGCGATTGGGATCTGGGTCGGAACAGGATCTCGCAACGAAACGGAAGGGTATGAAGGTATTTCTCATTTCATTGAACATATGTTTTTCAAAGGAACCGGGAAACGAAGTGCACGTCAGCTCGCAGAATCTCTGGAAGCAGTCGGAGGCCAGATTAATGCGTTTACGACTAAGGAGCTTACTTGTTATTATGCCAAAGTGCTTGATGAGGACCTCTCACTGGCGATTGATGTCTTAAGTGATATGTTTTTTAACTCTCTCTTTGATCCTAAGGAGATGGATAAAGAAAAAAAAGTTGTCATTGAAGAAATCAAAATGTATCAGGATTCTCCGGATGAGCTGATCCATGATCTCTTTTCCCAGTATGTCTGGAATAAAGACCCGCTGGGTAAACCGATCCTCGGTATCGAAGAAACCATTCACGATTTAAGCTGCGAAAAGGTTTCCCATTACCTGGAGACACGCTATACACCAGATCAGGTCGTCATTGCGGTAGCCGGAAAGATTAAGCATGAGGATATCATCCGTCAACTGGCCATGTTCGGTGATTTCCAGAGACAAAGAACAGATTCCATCAAGGGAGACCCTCAGGGGACGGCCTTCAGAAAAGCGGTTGGCAAGGATACCGAGCAGATGCACCTGATCGTGGGAGTGCCGGGGCTCGGACAGGATCATGAGGATATCTATGTGATGCATGTAATCAACAGCATCTTAGGTGGAGGGCTTAGTTCACGTCTTTTTCAGGAAATCAGGGAACAGAGAGGCCTGGCTTATTCCGTCTATTCCTATCACTCCACCTATGTCGATACCGGTCTGTTTGCGGTCTATGCAGGCACGAGCCCCGGGAATACGGATGAAGTCATCAAATGTATCCTTGATGAATTGAATAAATTAAAAAAAGAAGGATTAACTGAAGAGGAGCTCATGAAAACGAAAGCCCAGATCAAGGGCAACCTTTATCTGGGACTGGAATCTGTCAGCAGCAGAATGAGCAGACTCGGCAAAACAGAGCTGTCTTTCGGCGAAGTAAAAACACCGGAAGAGGCAGTTGAAAAACTGGAAAAGGTCACCACGGCGGATGTCAAGAGAGTGATGGAGCGTCTCTGGCAGAAAGAAAAAATCAGCATCCTCACGTTGGGACAAAAGGATTATAATACAGATTTCGACAGGATTATTGAGGAAGCTTTTACGGAAACATGATGCAATAAAGACGAAGAAATAATGCGGAGGAAGAGGAGAACGATGCTGGAAGAGAGGATTCGAGTCAAAATAAGGAAGATTTCAGACGGAGATGCGGATAGGTCCAAAGTACCCTTTTATGCAACGACAGGAGCCGCGGGCGCAGACCTGTTTGCTTCTCTGGATCAAGACATGGTTGTGCGGCCTGGGGAAAGGGTCCGCGTTCCTACTGGAATAGCCATAGAACTGCCAGGCCCGCAGGTGGCAGCTTTCGTGTTTGCCCGCAGCGGCCTGGCAGATAAAAAAGGTCTTGCTTTAAGCAACGGAGTCGGTGTCATTGATTCCGACTTCCGGGGCGAAATCAAAGTGCTGATGATTAATCTTGGAAAAGAAGACGTTGTCGTCAGCAATGGTGACCGCATTGCCCAGATTGTGTTTATGCCTGTCTGCAGAGCCATTTTTACAGAGGTTGAAGATCTGGGTGACACGTTCAGGGGCGAAGGTGGCTTCGGATCGACTGGTTTATAGAAAGAGATCTACCCTCATAATCAGTCCGTGGGCCACAATTCCGCGTTAAGCGAAGCAGGGATTGCGCAAATCGCCGAAGAGCGGTATTATGGCCCACAAACTTACCCTAATTATTAATTATAAACATGTCAGCCTTGCAGAATTCAAAGCCAAGGCTGATTTTTTATATTGTCAGGACTTCTGAGGCTTCTTCAAGAAAAAGGTCAGAACTACTGCACAAAGGCATAACAGGAAGGAAATGTTGAAAGCCAGGGAGTAGCTTTTGGTCGCATCAACAATGGTTCCGGCCATCAGTGGACCAAAGACGCCGCCGACACCCCAGGCTGTAAAGACTAAGCCGTAATTTACTCCAGCATGTTTTGTACCGAAATAATCATAGGTTGCTGATGGGAAGAGCGAAAGCAAAGAACCGTAGCCTAATCCTGCAATCGCTGCACCTAACGCAATTAATGCCGGAGTATTGTAAGTGCTGAAAGCAAGCATGTTGAGCGCCTGGATCAGGAAGAAAATACGCATCGACCAAGAACGCCCGATTTTATCGGAGAGCCAGCCGGCAATAACCCTGCCGGAGGCATTAAAAATGGCCAGCAAAGCGACCATCGCGTACCCCCAGGAAATACCGGCCTGCGTTTTGGCAATTGAAGAAAGCTGGCTGATGATCATCAGCCCGGCGCTGGCTCCTGCCGCATACATCACCCAAAGCAGATAGAATTCCCGTCTTATAAGCATTTGCCGCCAGTTTAGGCCTCCTGTCGAGGCAGTAGCCGCTGAAGGGGAAGCCGTGCTGCTCTGAGATTGGCCGCTTAGAGTGGAAGGGACAGTCAGTACCTGGGCAAGCAAAACAATAATCAGTAAGAACAGGATCCCTTCAATACGGAAGGTGCTCTCTATGCCAAACTTTCTCAGCAAAGCATTGGTTAATGGTGCGATATAAAGAGAAGCCAAACCAAAGCCGGCAACAACGACACCCGAGATCAGACCTTTTTTCTCTGGGGGAAACCATTTGACTGCGGCAGGTGTCGCAGCCGAGTATCCGAGCCCGATCCCCATCCCGGCAATTAAACCGAAAGTAACGATCAGCATGGTCAGTGAGTGCGTAAAGCTGCTCAGGATTAAACCACTGCCTGCCATGATTCCGCCAAAGGCAGCAATCCAGCGGGGACCGTACCGGTCTTGAAGATATCCGCCGGGAACCATCATCAAGGCAAACACTGCGCAAGCGACCATATACGGAACAGAAGCCGCAGTTTTAGTCCAGTGAGCCTGCTCAATCAGGGCAGCTGCAAAAACGCTCCAGGTATACAGAACGCCAAGAGCCAAATTAATGCCGGTTCCGGCCAAAGTAACTGTCCAACCTTGTCTCACTCTGTTCATTATTATCTTCCTTTCTTTATCTGTCCGTCGATCCTGATGGAATCCGGCCAGCGTTATCTTTTTACGTATCTTATCAGAAAAGAGATCAAAGGTTTGTGATTCTGACTGCAAAAGCAGTATTCAGCACGTCAACGGAAGATAATAAAGCGTTACCCGTTTACGGAAGAATAATGCCGTTTTTTCCCTCATAGATATGCTTAGGGGGGATTCCTAATGAAAGCCCTGAAGCGTTTATGAGTATTCTATATAGTGTTCTGCTGGCGCTCGGGATTGCTGTATCATTGAGAACCAGAGTAAAAGTCATGATGTGGAGGTCTCCTGAGGCACCTAATCGTTTGGCCAAGGCCATTACCCAGCTGGTCGGGACTGCGGGTGGAATTTATATTTCTTTGGAACTGCTACTGACCTTTCTAGGAATACCAGAAAACATCTGGAATCCCTCATCGGTTTATTTTATAAAGCCACTGGCTGTTTTTTCGCTGATCATTGCGATACTGCAGCCCTATGGTCAAAAAATATGGGAAACGGTCCGGGGCAGGAGTGTGTAATATGCTTTTAAGTGAACTGTCAGGAAAAGAAATTATTAATCTTCATGATGGCGCGAAGCTCGGTTCAATTGGCGAGAGTGATATTAAAATTAGCCCCGAAGGAAAAATTGAGGCAATCATCATCGATTCAAGAGTGGGATACGGAAGGTTTTTTAATAAGAACAGTGAAAAAGAAGGCGGGTATGTGGTCGTCCCCTGGAAAGCCATTAAAAAAGTAGGCAGTGAAGTGATCATCGTAGATATCGATATGTAGGTTTGACAGGTTTCTATTGATATAATAGAATAAGAAGTGTATTAAACCCCGAAAGGCTTCTGGCGCGGGGTTTTGCGTTATCGTATTCAGGAGGGGTATATTTGGACAAAATACGCGTATTTGTTGCCGGAGCATGTGGCAAAGTGGGCATGGAAACAGTCAGGACAATACGTCTGCAGAACGATATGGAGCTTGCAGGGGTATCAGATATTCAGAATCAAGGAAAGGATATTGGATTAGTCCTTGGACAGCAGCCATTCGACCTACAGATTTCCGGCCAGATGGAAATAGAAAAATTAAAAGAACTGCAAGTAGATATTCTCGTTGATTTTACGAATCCCCAATCAGTATTTTCCAATGCCAAAATTGCAATTAAAGCGGGGGTTGTTCCTGTTATCGGAGCGACTGGGCTGGACGGTCACGAAATCAGTGAATTGGAGGATCTGTCCAAAGCGACCGGCACAGGGGTTTTTATTGCACCGAATTTTGCGCTTGGCGCAATACTGATGATGAAGTTTGCGAAAGAAACCGCAAAATACTTTCATCACGTCGATATCGTTGAATATCATCATGATCAGAAGCTGGATGCACCTTCAGGCACTGCTTTGAAAACTGCGGATATGATCTCTGAGATCCGGGAACCAATAATCCAGGGACATCCGAACGAATATGAGAAAATACCTGGTTCGCGGGGCGGAGACCTGAATGGCATTCACATCCATTCCATCCGTTTACCGGGACTGATCGCCCATCAGGAAGTTATTTTTGGAGGATCCGGACAGACGCTTACGATCCGTCATGACGCGTATACCCGGGAAACCTACATGCCCGGGGTGATACTGGCCATTCGCAAAGCATATAAGCTGACCGGACTTGTTGTCGGACTCGAGAATTTCCTGGATTAGGTTAAGCACCGCGTTTCTCGGCTGCTCATATACTGGATAGTAGTTAACTGGACACTATCCAGTAAGGAGGCATAAACATGAATGCGGTACTTGAAGGAGTTCGCCTGGCAGTAATCGGCGGGGATGACAGAGAAATATTTCTTGTCCCTGAGCTGCAAAAGTGTGGTGCCAAGATCATCGGGCTCGGTCTGGAAAAGTCTCCGCTTGGAGACAGCATTGAACATGCCAAATCTTTTACCGAGGTTATTGCTAAAGCAGATGCTCTTATCTTGCCAATGTTTGGTACAGATGCACGGGGCCTGATCAAGGCAAAGTATTCCAGCTACCCGATCATCTTGAATAATGAAGTTCTGGAATTGATTCCGCCTGGTGTTCCGCTTTTTATAGGCTGGGCCCGTCCTGCCCTAATCAGCGCAGCCCAAAAGATGAACATAGACCTCGTGGAAATAGCAAACCGTAATGAAATTGTCATCTTGAATTCGATACCTTCAGCCGAGGGAGCGGTTCAGATGGCAATAGAGGCCACGACGATCACCATTCACAGCAGTGAAAGCTTTGTTTTGGGTCTTGGCCGCTGTGGCATGACGCTGGTGAATCTACTGAAGGGAATGGGAGCAAGGGTTACGTGTGTTGCACGTAAGCCAGCAGACCTGGCCCGGGCCGTAGAGATGGGAGTGCGTGCTATCGGTTTTTCTGATCTTGAAAAGGAAATCAGCAGGGCGGAAATTGTTTTCAATACCGTACCCGCCCTGGTTCTTGGTAGAGACCTGCTGAACAAAATGTCCCGGGAAACCGTCATTATTGATATTGCCTCTATTCCGGGAGGTACTGACTTTGAATATGCTCAGATGCTTGGCATTAAGGCCCAGCTTGCTCCTGGCCTGCCTGGTATTGTCGCTCCAAGGACCGCCGGAAAAATACTGGCAAAGCTTTATCCGCCTCTGATTCTTGAGCACCTTGTACCTGCTGCAGAAGCAGCCACTGCTGCTGCACTCCGGAAGGGGGTGCCCAAAAATGAGATTTGAAAAGCTGCACATTGGTTTTGCGCTGACCGGTTCCCATTGTACCCTTGGCCGGGTCATGGAGGTGATCAGGCAGCTTGTCGAAGAAGGAGCAGATATAACGCCGATTGTTTCGGAGTCTGTTGATACAGTGGATACGAGATTCGGGAAAGCAGCGTACTGGAAATCCAGTCTGAAAGAGATTACAGGGAAAGACCCGATCAGGACTATCCCGGAAGCAGAACCAATCGGTCCGGGCAAGCTTTTTGACTGTATAGTTATTGCGCCCTGTACCGGGAATACACTTGCCAAACTCGCCAACGGTATCACCGATACACCCGTCTTAATGGCTACCAAAGCGCATTTGCGCAATTTAGGCCCTGTTGTAATCGCTATATCCACAAATGACGGGTTAGGGGTTAACGCCAAGAATATCGGAGCCTTACTCTTAGCCAAGAATATCTACCTGGTGCCTTTTGGTCAGGACAGCCCGCTCAAAAAAACCAATTCACTAGTTGCCCAGATGGATAAAATACCGGACACAATACTGCTGGCCTGCCAGGGAAAACAAATTGAACCGCTCCTGGTAGAAATTACTTCTTCTGAGTAGCTAAAATATTTAGTATCCTATGAGAGAATAATGATTTATACTATATTAATACTTAGTTGTTGAAAGTGGATTGTCAGAATTATTGAATATCCATGTTTAAGGAGGATCTCAATGCCGAATATTGCAATTGTCGGGGCAACGGGTGTCGTTGGTCAGGAATTTCTGAAAATTCTTGCTGAACGGAAGTTCCCGGTGGATGAGCTTCGCTTGCTTGCGACGAAAAGATCAAGCGGGTCACGGATTTCCTGGCAGGGAAAAGAAATAGAAGTGCAAGAAACAACGAATCAGAGCTTTCAAGGCATTGATATCGCCTTATTTGCGGGCGGTTCCGCCAGCACGGAGTATGCGCCGGCCGCAGTCCGGAGCGGGGCAGTCGTCATTGACAACAGCAGTGCTTTTCGGCTAAATCCGGATGTTCCTCTGGTTGTGCCTGAAGTCAACCCCGAAGATGTCAAATGGCATAAAGGAATTATTGCCAATCCGAACTGTTCCACGATTATCATGGTCGTGGCACTGAAACCGCTCGAAGCGCTTTCGCCAATCAAACGCATTGTGGTATCCACGTATCAGGCAGTTTCCGGCGCGGGCAAAGAAGGTATTATTGAACTGGAGGAACAGGTGAAGTCGTGGAGCAACGGGGAAAAGATCACAGATATCGATACCTTCCCATATCAGATCGCCTTTAACCTGATACCCAGAATTGATGTATTCCAGGAGGGTGACTATACAAAGGAAGAATGGAAAATGGTCAAGGAAACCCAAAAAATCTTCCACAGGGATGATTTGCGTGTTACGGCTACCTGTGTCCGTGTTCCGGTCTTTCGTTCTCACTGTGAATCCATCAATATTGAGACTGAGAAAAAACTCATGATCGATCAGGTCAAGGCTGCGCTTGCCCAGGCTCCCGGCGTAATCTTAAAAGACGATTCGGCGAAAGATATTTATCCGATGCCGCTCGACAGCTCGAACAGGGATGAAGTTCTGGTCGGAAGAATCCGGGAAGATCATACCATTGATCAGGGGATTAATCTCTGGATCGCAGGTGATCAGATTCGCAAAGGTGCAGCGACAAATGCAGTCCAGATTGCAGAATTGCTGTTATAATAGATAGAAAATAACGGATAAGATTAAAAGATAAGAAAACATAGACGTTATAATAATAAGGAAAGCAAAATTCAAGACAAGTTAAGAAAATTGGAGGAAGGAGAAATTACCTTGCGTATATTGGTTCAAAAATTTGGCGGAACTTCCCTGGCCAATCCGGAAAGAAGAGCGCAGGTCGCTGCTAAGGTTTCCGAGGCTATTAATCAAGGGTTTTCGCCTGTGGTTGTTGTTTCTGCAATCGGGCGTTCGGGAGATCCCTATGCGACCGATACGCTGATTAAGATGGTTTCAAGCATTTATTCCGAAGTGCCCAAAAGAGAAATGGATTTACTCTTAAGTTGCGGGGAAATCATTTCCGGCAGCATTATGGTTAGCACGCTGCAGGGTCTCGGGTTGGAAGCTGTTCTTTTAACGGGTGGACAGGCCGGCATTATCACCAACAGCAGTTTTGGCGATGCAAGAATTGTCAGAATCGAACCGGAAAATATCCTGGAGCAGCTGAAAGAAGGCAAGGTTGTCGTCATTACGGGCTTCCAGGGCATGACCGAAAACGGACAAATTACAACCCTGGGCAGAGGCGGAAGCGATACGACGGCCTGTTCGATTGGCGTCGCACTAAATGCTGAAGCAATCGATATTTATACGGACGTCGAAGGTATTATGACCGCAGACCCCCGGATCGTCCAGGATGCCAAAATTCTTGACGTGATCACCTATAATGATATCTGCCATCTGGCGCATCAGGGAGCTAAAGTCATCCATCCGCGTGCCGTGGAAATCGCGATGCAAAAGAATATCCCACTACGGGTAAAATGTACGTTTTCCGATGCTCCTGGAACGCTGGTCACCAATGTTCAGCCCGACCTTGCGGAGGGCTCGGACATGATCGGCGACAGGATTATTACAGGGATTGCACATACCCCGAATGTCACCCAGATCAAGATCCACATTCAAGAAGAAGAAAATAAACCCAAAGCGATCACCAAAATATTCAAAGGGATGGCTTTAGCCGATATTAGTGTCGATTTCATCAGCGTTCAGCCAGAAACTGTCCTGTATACAGTTCGTGATGAGCTGGCAAAGAAAGCCGTCAATATTTTAAAGAATCTGGGCTTTAACCCTGAATCCGCACCAGGATGCGCCAAGATTGCGCTTGTCGGCGGGGGAATTGCCGATGTACCCGGTGTCATGGCCAATATGGCAGAAGCACTTGCTGAGAGCGGCATTGAGATTCTTCAGTCCGCTGACTCCCATACCACGATCTGGGTGCTTGTCAGAAAGGAACATATGGTTCCGGCTGTTCAGTCTTTGCACAAAAAGTTTGAGCTTGGTATTTGACAGCCAGGCAGTGCATAAAATAGTTTATGGAGGAAAGAGAAATGTTTGGCAGCGTTTTAACAGCTATGGTGACACCATTTAACGATAAGCTGGAGATCGATTATCCTGCAGCCGCAGTGCTGGCCAGATATTTGGCTGAAAACGGCACAGAAGGGATCGTCGTAGCCGGAACAACCGGTGAGAGCCCTAATCTGACCGGTGAAGAAAAGCTTAAGCTTTTTACAACAGTGAAAGAAGCGGTTGGGGATACGTGCAAAGTCATTGCGGGCGTGGGTACCTATTCGACCCGTGAAAGCATTGAACTTGCCGAAAAAGTCTCAAACCAGCTCGATGGCATTATGGCAGTGGTTCCGTATTACAGCAAACCTTCCCAGGAAGGTCTTTATGAGCATTTTAAAGCCATCGCAGCGGCCACAGACCGGCCTGTGATGCTTTATAACATACCAGGAAGGACAGTCATCAATCTTCTTCCTTCTACAGTCGCCAAACTAGCTGAAATCTCAAATATTGTCTGCATTAAAGAAGCAGCAGGATCAATGGACCAGGTCAGTGAACTGAAAAAGGAACTACCTTCGACCTTTGAGATTTATTCGGGCGATGATTCATTGACCGTGCCGATGCTGTCTTTAGGCGGGGCAGGGATCGTAAGTGTCGCTTCTCATCTGATCGGTACCCAGATGCAAAAAATGGTTGCTGCGTTTAAGGCCGGCGATATGGAGAAAGCTTTAAAATGGCATCTGCTGTTGTTCCCGATCTTTAAAGGGATGTTCGTGGCAACAAATCCAGTGCCGGTGAAGTATCTACTGAATGAAGTCGGCATCAAAGCCGGAGGCTACCGGTTGCCCATTGTTGGCCCGACCCAGACGGAACAAGCTTTCTTAAAAGAATTGCTCACGAATATTCGGAATCTGCCTGAAGAGGTCTAATCTCAGAATTTGCTTTCGGATAAAATCAAAAAATTAATAAATGATTTAAAACTTTGGCAATGCCGAAGTTTTAGTTTTATTCGCGAATGGGGAACAATAATGTTGGAAGCGGTTCACCCAGCTTGCATATCTGATATTCAAGTACTATAATAAATCTAATGTGTTGTACGGCTAACCGAATAACGGAATCAAAGAAACCAAGAGGTATTTTTACCTGTTTCTATTTTTGTTTGTGTTTTTTTGTTTTAGTCTTTTTTATCCTGCTCAGGTACTTCGGGGTATCTTATTGTATTCTCTAGGTTTACAAATTAATAGGATTACAATTGAAATTAATAAAGTTAAATATATAAATCAATGGAGGTATTGCCTTTGCCAAAAGAACACAAACTGCAAATTATCCCTTTAGGCGGGTTGGGTGAGATCGGAAAAAACATGACGCTGGTAAAGTATGACAACCAGATGATCATGATTGATGCCGGTATGGCTTTTCCTGAAGATGACATGCCCGGAATTGATCTGGTCATCCCTGACTATTCCTATGTCATCGAAAACAAGGACATGCTGCTCGGGATTATGGTGACCCATGGTCATGAAGATCATATCGGCACATTCCCATATCTTCTGAAGGACATAGACGCGCCTGTATTTGCGCCGAAACTTACCTTGGGACTGATCCAGGCCAAATTAAAGGAGTGCAATGTCAACCGGTTTAAATCGACTGTCGTCAATCCTGGAGAGAGTATCAAGCTTGGCGTTTTTAAAATTGATTTTATCCGGGTCAACCACAGCATACCTGATTCTGTGAGTCTGGCTATCCATACACCCCTCGGTGTGATCGTCCATACCGGAGATTTTAAACTGGATCATACCCCCGTTACCTCGGAGATCCTAGATATTTATAAATTCTCCGAATTGGGTGAAAAAGGTGTACTCTGCTTAATGTCTGACAGCACGAATGTAGAAAGACCTGGCTTTACGATGTCGGAGAGAGTGGTCGGACAGATGTTTGACGATGTATTCCGCACCGCCAAGGAAAGGATCATTTTAGCCAGCTTTGCTTCGAATATCCATCGCGTGCAGCAGGTCATCACCGCTGCTTTCAAAACGAACAGGAAGGTTGCCATTGTCGGCAGGAGCATGCAGAATTACGCCTCAATCGCTGCTGAATACGGATATCTGATCATTCCAGAAGGAACGCTGGTCGATGTAGAAGAGGTTCTCCAGCTGCCGCCGAATCAGGTCTGCATTATTACAACAGGGAGCCAGGGAGAACCGATGTCGGCACTTTCTCGTATGGCCTCTAGCGATCATAAACAGGTCGAAATCCTGCCCGGTGATACGGTGATTATTTCGGCGAGTCCGATTCCGGGAAATGAAAAATCGGTGGCCCGGACCATCGATCAGTTGTTTAAACTCGGCGCCAATGTGATCCACGAACAAGCATCAGGCGTCCATGTTTCCGGTCATGGCAGTCAGGAAGAATTAAAGATGATGCTGAATATGGTAAGACCGCAGTATTTTGTGCCTGTGCACGGTGAGTACCGCATGCTGATCAAGCATGGTCAGATTGCCGAACAGCTTGGCATTCCGCACAAAAATATTTTTATTGCCGAAAATGGAAGTGTCATTGAGTTCACCAGAAATGGAGCAGGTATCGCTGGAAAAGTGCCATCCGGCAGAATTTTAGTGGACGGACTTGGCGTAGGGGACGTCGGCAATATTGTGCTGCGCGACCGCAAACAGCTGTCTCAGGACGGTATTCTAATCGTAGTCATTGCGCTGAGCCGTTCCACCAATGAAATTGTTGCCGGGCCTGATATTGTGACCAGGGGATTCGTCTATGTCAGAGAATCCGAGACGATGCTGGATGAGGCCAAAGAGAAAATCAGACAGACCACCGAACGCTGCCTCGAGAACGGTATTATTGAATGGGTCACACTCAAAAATCAGATTAAAGACGTTCTAGGCAAGCATCTGTACGAAAAAACGAAAAGAAAACCGGTCATCCTGCCAATTATTCAGGAAGTGAAATAAGTTCAACAAGTTCGAACATTTTTTTCCTAAACGGGTTGACAATGTTTTCGCATTTAGCTATACTATCAAATGTTCTCGCAATTTTGGCCCGTTGGTCAAGCGGCCTAAGACACCGCCCTTTCACGGCGGTAACACGGGTTCGAATCCCGTACGGGTCACCATTTAAAATCCGACGTTCGTGGTTTTTCCCCGAACATCAGATAAGGGCGATTAGCTCAGCTGGGAGAGCGCCTGCCTTACAAGCAGGATGTCGGCAGTTCGATCCTGTCATCGCCCACCAAACTCGAAGTTCGAAGTTCGAGGCGCGAAGTTCGAAAAAGCATATTAAGATATTGCTTGAAGAGCGGAAGGTACGAACTGAACATCGGGAAACTTACTGCAGAGGAATACGAAGGTTCGAATATCGAATATCGAATATCGAACGTCGTGCCTCGAATATCGAATTGGCCCCGTAGCTTAGTGGTTTAAAGCGCCTGCCTGTCACGCAGGAGATCGTCGGTTCAAATCCGATCGGGGTCGCCATTATTCATCAGGTTCTGAATTCATCCTGAAACCGATGGGGTGTCGCCAAGCGGTAAGGCACCAGACTTTGACTCTGGCATTCGTTGGTTCAAATCCAGCCACCCCAGCCAGACGGGTCATTAGCTCAGCTGGTAGAGCACCTGACTCTTAATCAGGGTGTCCAGGGTTCGAGCCCCTGATGGCCCACCATCAAATCAATATTATTTCCGAGCCATTAGCTCAGTCGGTAGAGCATCTGACTTTTAATCAGGGTGTCCCGCGTTCGAGTCGCGGATGGCTCACCATCTATCATGCGGGTGTAACTCAGTGGTAGAGTGTCACCTTGCCAAGGTGAAAGTCGCGAGTTCGAATCTCGTCACCCGCTCCAAAAAAATATGCGCTCGTAGCTCAGCTGGATAGAGCGTCTGACTACGAATCAGAAGGCCGGGGGTTCGAATCCCTCCGAGCGCACCATCTTTCAAAGGCATTCGCCGTTATAGCTCAGTAGGTAGAGCGTATCCTTGGTAAGGATAAGGTCACCGGTTCAATCCCGGTTAACGGCTCCAGTTTTATGCGGGAGTGGCGGAATTGGCAGACGCGCACGTTTGAGGGGCGTGTGGTTAACACCGTGCGGGTTCAAGTCCCGCCTTCCGCACCAATTATGAAGCTTTCATCGGAAGAAGGGCCTTGAACGGCCGTAAAGAAAATGCGACCTATGGAAGCATTTTTAGGCCCGGCGTGATAGCGTGCTGAAAGCACGCGGCGCAAGTCCCGCCTTCCGCACCAATCAGTAGTTTACGGAGAAGTACTCAAGTGGCTGAAGAGGACGGTTTGCTAAACCGTTAGAGTGGGTAACTGCTGCGAGGGTTCAAATCCCTCCTTCTCCGCCAGCATATTCCTCGATAGCTCAACGGTAGAGCAATCGGCTGTTAACCGATAGGTTGCTGGTTCGAATCCAGCTCGGGGAGCCATGGCAGGGTAGCCAAGTGGTCTAAGGCAAGCGGTTCATACCCGCTCATCCGAGGGTTCAAATCCCCCCCCTGCTACCAAACATGCGGGTGTAACTCAATGGTAGAGTGCCAGCCTTCCAAGCTGGTTACGTGGGTTCGATTCCCATCACCCGCTCCAAAGAAAATAAGGGGCTGTATCACAACTTAGCCCCAAGCGAAAGACGTCAATTTAAAAAAATGGCGTCTTTTCTTTTTGGGGTAGTGCAGACTCGCACAGTCCACCGCTCCCCCGTTCTCGCAGCTAAAAACAGAAACCCTCGCTAACATGCCAAAACCCCGCTGTTTACTGCAAGTTAACCGTTGGCATGTTTTAACGCTGCGGATTTCTGTTTTTTAACGCTGCTGCCACTAACGTCCGCTTGTGAATCTGTGCAAGTCTGCAATATTTGAAGAAATCAGCAGATATAGGGAGATATTTTTGACGTGAATGTGGTATAATGTCTATGGATATAAATATTGCCATATTTGGAGGTATTTGAATGTCTAAGAAAGGGCAGAAAGTACATACCAAGAAAGTATTTAAACCTTATGTGCAGGAACAACAAACACTGCCGTTAAGCATCGACAGCCTGATTCCTCAAAACCATGTCGTCCGAGTTGTGAATCGTGCTATCGATCGCATGAATCTCGAACCCTTGTTTGCCAAATATCCTGGAGGCGGCCGTTCCAGCTTTCACCCTGTCATGATGACCAAGTTATTGGTTTATGCGTATACGGACAGGGTTTTTTCATGCCGCCGGATAGCAAAAGCGGCCCGTGAAAATATTATGTATATGTGGCTGTGCGGCGGCAATCAGCCGGATTTCATGTCAGTTAACCGCTTCCGGAGTGAACGGATGAAAGAGGTTATTCTAGAAGTATTTGCTGAAGTTATTGAACTCTTAGTCAAAGAAAAATACATCAAGCTGGAAAATTATTTTTTAGACGGGACAAAAATTGAGGCCAATGCCAATAAATACAGTTGGGTATGGGGCAAATCCACGAAGCGCTATAAAGAAGCGTTAAGGGAGAAATGCCGGGAATTATTTAAAGAAATCGATCAGATCAATGAAGAAGAAAATGCGGAATACGGCGACAGTGATTTAGAAGAGCTAGGCAATGGCAAGCCCATTGACTCAGAGGCTATTGAAGAAGCCGTAAGGAAAATTGACGAGAGACTGGCTAAGAAATCGGAAGAAGAGACAGTAGATGCTGAAACCAAAAAGTTAAAGAAAACAAGAAACACCCTTACGAAAGATTATCTGCCAAGAATGCAGAAATATGAACAGCAAGAACTGATCCTGGAAGAAAGAAACAGTTACTCCAAGACAGATCACGATGCCACCTTTATGCGAATGAAAGAAGACCATATGAAAAACGGTCAGTTAAAGCCAGGTTACAATGTCCAGATCGGGACGGAGAACCAGTTTGTGGTCGGTTACAGTGTTCATCAGAGACCGGGCGATACCAGCTGTATGAAGGATCACCTGGAAGAATTAAAAACGCTCCTGCATGGGGAATTACCAAAGAATATTATTGCCGATGCCGGCTATGGCAGCGAAGAAAATTACGACTATCTGCAGGAGAAAAAGCTTGTGTCTTATGTCAAATATAATACCTTCCACAAAGAAGCCAGTAAGAAATGGAAAGAAGACATAACGAAACCACAGAACTTCACCTATGACCATGAAAATGATGAATATATCTGCGGTTATGGGAGAACACTCATTTTCTTATACGAGCGGCACCAAAAAAGTGACAATGGCTATAGGAGTTTGATCCGAATCTATGAATGCCTGAATTGTTCCGGTGTCCTCATCGGAACCAGTGCGTGAAGTCATCCGATCCATACGCTAACAGAAGAATATATGTCAATCGCAAACTGAATGCCTATAAAGAACAGGCCCGCAGGAATTTGTGTTCAGAAGAAGGTTTGCGCATGAGGAGCTTGAGGCCGGTCGAGGTTGAAAGCGTCTTTGGAGACATTAAAGGGAATCACGGTATGCGAAGATTCCTGTTAAAAGGGCTAGAAAAGGTTAAAATTGAGTGGGGATTACATTGCATCGCTCATAATATGAGAAAAATGGCGTTGATCACTGGATAGGAAACTAAATTTTAAAAAAATTCACCATAAAAAGTGAGGGGGCGCAACCGAAACCTAAAGTTTCGTTACGCCCCCTTCTATTTATGAGGCGATGGGAATCGAACGGGTAGCGCTGTTCCTTGCCATCCATGGCATCACGGCATTAGGCCATCCGTGGCCGTCAAATGCGACCTATGGAAGCATTTTTCCACCCCGGCGTGATAGCGAGCGAATTGGCAGAGGCCAATTAGTGAAGCGGAGCGATTCCCATCACCTGCGGAGTTGAGGTATGAAGTAATAGATAAGAGTGAAGAGAACTACCAGAAGTATAACTTGTCAAGATTTTGTCAATGACAAATTAAAGAAAAAACTTACAATTTATACTATTTGGTAGTATAATAAAATTGTATAATTATTTCTAAAAATGAAATATAAGAGTTATGAAAGAATGTAAAAAATATGTAAAATAAATGTAAAAAAAATGTAAAATTGACATAAAGGAAGTGAAATAATGCCCTTATATTCGTATGTCGCCAAAGACTTTTCCGGCCAGAGAACGACAGGCGTTTTGGAAGCCGACAGTATTCAGAACTTTTACCGGCAGCTCAAAGAGCAACAGCTTTTCTGTATCGAAGTCAATGAAAAACGGCAAAATGTCCAAAAGGCGATCAGTAAGGACAAGCCGATCAAGTTGAAAGTCAAAGATCTTGTCGTATTCTGCAATCAGTTTCATGCGCTGTTAACAGCCGGTGTAACGGTCATTAAAGCCCTCGATGTCATTTACCAGCAGACAGAAAGCAAAAAGCTTAAAGCTGTAGTCCTCAGAGTCTATGAAGCAGTACAAAAAGGGGACATGCTTTCCGAAGCTATGCGCAAGCAGGGGCAGGCATTTCCTGAAATCCTGATTAATATGATTGAGTCCGGTGAGGCTAGCGGTAAGCTCGATCTCGTACTGAATAAGATGACTGATCATTTTGAAAAGGAACGAAAGCTTCGGACAAAAATGATTTCTTCCATGACATACCCGGCCATCTTAACCGGCGTAATGATCATTGTGGTTATTATATTGATGACTTTTGTGCTGCCGACGTTTACCGCCATGTTTGAATCTACCGGCACAACCCTGCCGTTGACAACCAGAATCCTTATGGGAATCAGTAACTTTATGAGGTCTTATTGGTACATTTTAATTATTGTGATTGCAGCGGTTGTTTTTGCAACAAGACAATACATTAAGACCGATTCTGGAAGACTGAAATGGGATGGAATGAAACTGAAAATCCCTGTTGTAAAGTCGACTTCCATCAAGATCATGTCCGCCAGGATGGCCCGTACCCTTTCCACGCTGTTAAGCAGCGGGATTCCTTTGCTGAACTGTATAGAAATCACCGCGAAAGTGCTTGGGAATAAAGTAGTCAGTGACGGTCTGTTAGCTGCCAAAGAGGATATGAGCAAAGGAGCGACAATCTCGCAGTCCATCCGCAAGATCGGGGTGTTTCCGCCGATGATTTATTCCATGATCAGCATCGGCGAGGAATCCGGCTCACTGGAGAGTATTTTGGAAAGAACGTCTGCCTATTATGACGAGGAAGCTGATGTGGCAATTCAGCGTATGCTGGCGCTGTTTGAACCGGCCTTGATCGTTGTGATGGCGGTCGTGATCGGCTTTATTGTTCTGTCGATTGTTTCGGCGATGTATGGCGCCTATCAGAATATTTAAGTAAATTTTACATAAGAGGGGGAATATACTTGACTGCTGCATATCTGTCCTTTGATCTTGGAACAAGAAATATTCACGCTGTTGTCGGCCAGACGGAAGGAAATACTGTCAGAATACTGCGAAGTGCCAGCATCGGGCTTCCGAAAGGCGTACTCTCTGACGGTTTGATTACGAATAAAGAAGTACTGACCTCAGCCATGCAGGAAGTGCTTGCTTCTCTGAATACTTCCACTAAAGATGCCCTGATCACGTTTAACTCCAACAGCGTGATTATTCGTGAATTTGAGGTTCCTTCAGGAAATGAGCAAGAACTCGAAGCAATGATTAAGAATGAAATTATTCAATTTTTCGGTATGACGGATACCGATCTGGTCGAGTACCGCAAGATCGGTGAGACAGAGACCGGCGGAATGAAAAAAGTCAAGGTACGGGCAGCGGTCATGAATAAGGAAATAGCGCATGCGTATTACGACCTTCTTGATAGCCTTAAGCTGAAACCAGTCGCCCTGGACATTCACGCGAATGTTATTTCTAAAATTTTCAACGAACAGACTGCGATTAACAACGATTTGTCGAACAACTATATCATTTTAGATATTGGATATTCCGGGACGATGATCTATCTGATCTCTCAGGGCAGCCTGAATTTCTTCCGCTCAATCAGCTTCGGTGGAAAAGCGGTGGACCGCCTGCTTGCAGGCCTATTTGCCTTATCCGAAGAGAAGGCTGAAGAAAAGAAACTGGAGTTTCTTTCCGATAAACAAGAGCGCATTGCTTCGGAAGCAGGCGTAACGGAGAGAACCGAGAACAGATCCCTTGCCGTAAAAAAGAAAGGCCATACATTTGTGATTAAAAAGAAAGGTCTAACCGAAAATATGGAAGAACCTGTTTCCGATTCAGCTGAGAACACGGTTGAAGGGATTCGGCCCATAGAACAAGGAAAAGTTTTTACTAAAGAGGAAGCACTAGCCGCTGTGAAACCGCTTTACGGAGAACTGCTCGAAGAAATCCGAAAGGTTATGCAGTTTTTTGCGAACAGGAGCGGCTCTAAGGATTTGAGCCAAATCTACCTGATCGGTGGAGGAGCCAGTCTTACAGGAATACCAGAGTACCTGTCACAGGGGCTCGGTTTGAAAGTTGACCGGCTTCAGATGATCAGTAACATTCAGTATATTGACCATGAACAGGCACCCGGAGACTATGTTAATGCCTCCGCTGCGCTGATCAGGCTTTGAGAGCAGGTGACTAAAATGAATGATTTTAACTTTTTTTCAACATTTGAAAAACAGAAACTGGCCCAGAAGAAAAAAATCAGAAGATCCTACGGAGCCATTCTCGGCGTAATTCTTGTTGTTGTACTGTTCTACGGCATTATGGGAGCAAGGATGCTCTATTGTTCTTACGCGATTAATAAAGGCGAGGCCTTTCTGAATGCTCCGGAAAACAAAGCGAAGCTGACAGACATTCAGGCCAAGAAAGCAGCAACCGAGAATTTAATCACCTATACGGTGCAAGTAAATCAGGCTAAACAAAAAATTACGCTGGCCACTAAAGTCAGCAGTGAATTCCTGAATACAATTCAAAAGACGATTCCGGCAGCAGTCAGCCTGAAATCTCTGGAAATCAAAGACTATCAAGTGATTTTGCAGGGCACTGTACCGGCATCGGCGACAGTGGCCGAGTTGGCCCATAACCTGGAGGCAACAGAACTTTTTTCCAGGGTGCAGGTACAGTTTATTCAGAGTGGTACAGAAACAGCCGCCTATGAATTTTCCATTCTGTGCGAATTGAAGGAGGTGGCTAAATAATGAAGCTGCAGAAACCAAACTTGCAGGGGAAAAAGATTGGGAGATTATCACTCGATGCCAAAATCACCGAGCGGGATAAAAAGCTGCTGATGGTTCTCGGGGTTGTGATTATCATCGCAATCAGCTACTATGTCCTTTACCTTCCGATGAGTGCCAGCCTTGAAAGTTTAACAGCCGATAAAGAAGTCATGAAACAAAAAGTAGCCGCAGCCAAAAGCGACCTGGAAAATGAACAAAGCATCGTCAAGGCCTATGAAACGCAATTAGCAAACGGAATGGAGGCTTCTGAATCCTTCTTCCCCGGCGTCTACCCGTATAAGGAGCAGTACGTGCTGCTCGTTGAGAAAATCGTGAAGGGAAGCGGCGCGACGTTGACGAATCTCGAGTTTTCTGACCCCGAAGTTAATGGGGTCGTGATGCCGGAGGACAACCGTTATCTGCTTCCGGCTTATTCCTTGCAGCAAGAAGCGAATACCATTAACCAGGCTTATAGTGACCAGCCGGCAAAAGAGATATCTTCTGCTGCAGGTACTTCTCAGAGTACCGCCACTACCGGTGAAGAGAAGACTTTACCTGCCGATGCGGTGCTCCGGTTACCTACAACAATTGAGTTTACAGGAAGCTACGCCCAGTACCGAACAGTCGTCACCAGCCTGGAAAAACTAAACCGGGCGATTGCGCTGGAAGCCGTCGAAGCCAAGGAAGATGA
Organism: Dehalobacter sp. DCA; assembly: GCF_000305775.1. Classification (NCBI taxonomy): domain Bacteria; kingdom Bacillati; phylum Bacillota; class Clostridia; order Eubacteriales; family Desulfitobacteriaceae; genus Dehalobacter; species Dehalobacter sp. DCA. Next base: position 2,078,142 of record NC_018866.1, on the reverse strand, counting down.
AAAAGGACTAAAATTCATACTGACTGTATCTTTCTATGCGGTGGAAAAAGTTGATAACGGCGAGGATCCATTCAACGCTTGGACGATTAAAGGCAGTTACGGAAAGTCGGATCCTTTCAATTAAGATAACAATGATTTCTTTCAATAATAGGAATACAAGGAGGGAGTCATGTGAAAAAAAAATCGGATGGTTATGCATTAGTGCTGACGATGGTTTTGCTGGTCGTTTTATCTTTGCTGGGGACTGCGATCCTGAGTATTGCTTACGGGGAAACCAAGATGGTTGCGAACCAGGTTGAGAATAAACGGGCCTACTATGCCGCACGTTCCGGAGCCGATGCCATGGCTTCATACATCATAGAACAAAGCAGCAATAATACGACAATTTCAGGAGTAGTCGATGATCTGATCTTTAAAATTGAGACATTACCTGGAACCGGAACGATCGGGACCGGGGCTACTATTAGTTCATTCCAAGTGAATGTCAGCCGGATACCCAGCGGACCATACAGAGGTGATTTGCTGTTAGAGTCCACAGGGACGACCGCCACTGGTACACTTCCGGTCAAGGTAAGTTTAACATTAAAGCAGGCTTTAAGGACAGTATTAGATACAACAATTTTTGCCAATGACAGTATGAGTTTAGGTAACAATATCACCGTCAATGGTGATATTGGGACAAATGCCGGTTCTATTACCTTTGGCAGGAACCCGGTTAATGGAAATGTAATTTTGGGACCGGATGCTACTCAGACATATTTAAATAACTCCGTAGATCCTATGTGTGGAACTCCGCAGAGACTTAATGAAAAAATTATATTTCCTAATACCAAGACGGACCTTTTTCCAACTGAAAATAATAATTCACAGCTAGGGACACCAAGACATGGCCATAATCCACCAACACCATATGTTGTCACCGCGACCCCAAGTGACCCAGGCAACCATGTACTTGCGACTGCGGTTACTGATTTGAGTGATATCATGGCCAATATAACATGGCCTGCAGGTGGGGGCGGAGAGCTTCACATATTGATATCGGATACAATTACTAATTTTACATTGGGGTCACAAGTCAACGTCCCTGATGGCAACACATTATATCTATATTATAATGGAACCAACCAAATTGCAGATAACAGCGGTAATTTTTCATATCAGCATCTGAGTATTTATGCTCCAAATGCCTCGTTCAATATAACAGGTGGTGGTAATGGTACTTTTCTAGGGAAAATGGTAATAGGAACATATGATGATACTTCTAACAGCCATGTAACATTAACAAATGACACAACGGTAGACCAGAACGATATCATTGGTGCTGAAACGTATCAAAGGGATGCTTGGCTTAAATAATGGCAATATAATAATTTATTAAGGAGGGATACCGCAATGCTTCGAAAAAAGGCCAAAGGATTTACGCTGATTGAGATCATTGTCGCTCTGGCGATCATCGGTGTGATGGGAGTGTCCCTTCTTACTGTTTTCACAATGGGCATACGGGTCATCGTCCAGGCCAGAGACCGCAATGATGCGTCATTCACAGCCCAGTCCCAGGTGGAGGTAGAGCTCAATACGATAAATGCAGCGCCTTCCACGATTACAATCACGATGCCCGATGCGACGACGATTTCGGCTAGTGGTACAGTAATGCCTGCCGAGAGTGCTACTGTGAACGGAAAAGAAGTTTCGATTGATTACTTCAAGCCCGGAAAATAAAAGAATTTAGACGACTAGGAGGGGAGCCCATGAAATTCAGCATAAAAACACAAAGGAAGAGCAAGGGCTTTACCTTGCTTGAAGTGATGGCTGTCACAGCAATCATGGCTTTGGTCGTGGCGATCATTTACCCGATGATCACATTCGGAACAACCGCTCTCCACAAGGGACAAGTAAATGCCGATAGGCAATACCAGGTGCGCATGGCTGCCGATTTTATCAGCAAGCAGATACGCTATGCCAATTCATTTACCTTCCTGACGAGTACGCCTACCGCTGCCACCGGCAGAAACGATATTTACCTGGATGCTTCAGGTTTCTTCCACTACAATAACAATGGAACGAGTGCCACTGCGCCCGGAGTTGATAGCACCCAAAAATTTATGATTTCTTTTGCAAACACAGGCAAATCAAATTCGGTCATTTTTACAATTAGGGATAAAGATGATGCCAATTATGATGTCACCACAGAAGTCATTCTGCTGAATTATCATAAAAGCACGTTTCCGACCGCCTCAGGCTCCTGTATCGGTTTCTCGTATACCTTGCCGTCTTCTTTGTAGGGCAGCCTACTCAGTTGATTTTAGTAAAGTAAATAGTCTGGATGATCATATCCTATGGAGAGTGTAGTATGGAAGAAACCGGACAAGTGAATCAAACGATCAATGAAGCAGCAGCCTACTACTATCAGCATAAAGATAAAGAATCAGCAGAAAAGGTGCTTGAAGCAGGCAAGGGACTGATCAAATATTTTGCAAGGCTCTACGGCGGAGGCTGCTGCGAGGACGATCTCTTTCAGGCTGGCAGTCTGGGTTTAATGAAAGCTTTGCGTAATTTTGACCCCGATAGGGAGACTAGATTTATGACGTTTGCTTCTCACTGTATCATGGGGGAGGTTCGTCATCTGGCGCGTAAAGAAGCATCTTTCTACCGTCCGGGTTGCATTGCTGAGCTTCAGGCCAAAGTAGAACATGAAGTTCAAAAATATATGAAAGAAAACGGCGATGTACCGGGTACAGATTATATTGCCAAAGAGCTAAAAATTAAGGAAGAAAGTGTTATCGAAGTTATGAGAGCGGGCTTTGTTAGTTTTGATGAGATTGATGCTTCAAGGATTCATAGTACAGCCTATGAGACATTTCACCTTCCGATTGAGGATAAACTTGCCCTTTACCATGCATTAAAAAAGCTAACGAATATCCAGCAAAAAGTGGTTCAAATGATTTTCATTAAAGATATGACACAGCAGCAGGTCGCTTCGCAGCTGGGAATCTCTCAGTGACAGGTAAGTAGGGTGAAGGATCGAAGTATAAAGATATTAAGGGAGAATATTAATAGAGACTAGAGAGCTGGTAATTAAAATTTGCTAGCTCTTTATCAGTAAGATAAAATAACAACATCCGGATATTTGATAACCTTTGCACTATTATGAAATCTTTAAAGAAGTATTCTTACCTAAGGATATGAAAAGAACTAGCAAAGTTCAATGCAAGTTCTTTTCTTTTATCAATACGTTGTTTGAAGTAGAGATCTGCTATAGGTATTCTACATAGCTATTCATGAATTATTTATTACCAAGTGATATTGAATTTCCCCGTAGCAGCCCGGGAAGCAGTATAAGCTGCTGTACCTATAGTTTTGTCATAGGTAAAGATAAAATGCTCACCTGAAACAGACCCGGATGAAATAGTCCCTGTAATATCTGAGCCAGCTAAGGTTAAAATATCAGCATCCGTAAACACGGTTGTAGAAGCAACGATACCATAAGTTTTCCCTCCCCCTAAAAGACCATCAGCTGCAGTGGCAATTTTCTTTGCCTCTAGCAAAACTTGAGTGCTTCTTGCTTTTTCCTGATAACCAGAAAAGCTTGGAATCACAGCTGCCGCAAGGATACCAATAATTGCAATAGCTAAAATCAGTTCAACAAGTGTGAAGCCGCGGTTTAGTTTTTTTTGTGGGGTTATAAGTAGTTGATTAGCGAGATTTTGGTGCATACTCTTTTCCCCTTAATATTATTCTGGATATTCACCAAACTATTATTAGACGAACAGGTTATCTTTTTATTCATCAAGAGTGAAATCACTTCGAAGAAAGTCATGATTAATTCAATTAACTGAAATATCGGATGTATAAGAGACAGGGAAATTGTTGTAACTTATGTTATTTTACAGTTAAATGTATGTATGTCCCAAGAAAAGAGCCAACAGGTTAATCTGTTAGCTCTTTGAATTAAATTATAATTTGCTATAAGACAAACCTACTAATAGGTAATGACAATTGAATAGTTATTGGCTGCATTTCTAGTTGCGGTAAATGTTTTAGTTGAACCAGTTACTGTTGTGACATAGACAAATCCAACATGTCCGCTACCTACAGCACCAACGGTGATATCAGCTGCGGCAATATCAGGTCCGGCTACTGCAACAATTTGAGCTGCTGTTGGTGCTGCTCCCAGCTCTACATAAAGACTGTCTGCGGCAGTGGCGATCTGTTTAGCTTCAACCATTACCTGTGTGCTGTGGGCTTTATCCTGGAATCCAGTAAACTGCGGAATCAACACAGCAGCCAAAATACCCAGAATCGCAATAACCACAATCAGCTCAATTAGTGTAAAGCCTTTGTTTTTCTTTTTCATTTGAAGACACATTTTCTTTAACATTTCTTTTTCCTCCAATTTTTTATTATCGTAATTTTTTGAGGTCGTCCTCAAGGTCTAGACGTTTGAATTATACCTGTGGATTTTCTTTTTAGACATCATTCTACATATTTTACAAAATACATACAATTAATTTACAATTAGTTTACAAATCAAAAAATCTATTGTCCTGGCAGGATTTGGGCAATATAATAGACCATAGATATAGAAGCATAGGGGGATATGAACAATGATTGCCATGATGACGCAGACAGATATAATGGTCTTAAGCGGAACATTGCTGCTGGTGCTGTTCATAGCACTAATATTTTACATAAAATACGATATAGTATGTCTTGATGGACTGGCCAAGGGCCTTAAACAGATAAGTAATGCGGATAAGAAGCTGCCTTCTGATCAAAAGGGCAGAATGGACACGCTGCTGGATATGGCCTCTAAAACAGGAAACCCGGTTTTAGAAACGCTTTGGAAAGAATATAACCGGGAATATGCAGATAGGCTTAAAGGTGAGATCTGTCCGGACATTCCGTATTACTTTAATGAAAACAATATGATCAATATCCCGTGCGGGCGGCAGATGATGGAGCGCGCAGGTTTGACTCTTTTTATTCTGGGTATTGCCGGGTCGCTGCTATATCCCTCTTTGTATTTTCTGGGTTTTGACGGGACGGTGACACCGGAAGGCATCATCAGGAGCCTTGGCATCCTGCTTTTGGAGCTCGCAGCGGTCTCCGTAATTGTCTTTCTGTTTAAAGTGGCCGATGCAGCCAGTCTAGAGAGAACTAGGAAAGGGCTATGGGAATATCAATACAAGCTTTCCGGATGGCTGAATCCGATCTCCGAACCTACTGAAATCAGTCTCTTAGTCGAGAGCCAGCGTCAAAACACCCTGGCTTTTCAGGAGGCGGTTCAGCGGCTTGAAAATAGATTGGATTCCTTTGAGACAGAGACAATGGCGCCGATGCTTGGAGATAAGTTCAGGGAAGCCATCGAACAGAATATTACGCCGGTATTAAAGCAGACTTCAGGCGTGTTGAGCGATCTTTCAGATGCGCTGATTACCAGGCAGGAAAACGGAATGAAGGAACTCGCGCAGACGTTTACCGAAAAAGTCACTGCGGTTACGGCCGACAGGCTGAATACGTTTACGGAAAAGACCACAGTGATTGCCGGGGCTCTGGAAACCGTTGTATCAGGTATGAGCAGGATCCAGGAAGCGACCGAACAAAACGCAAAATCCCAGGAAAAACTTTGTGTACAGTCTCTTGATGCACTGAATGAAGCCGGTAAAGTCCAGACACAGGTTTCAGAAGCATTGCGGGCCTCTCTGGACAGCGTCAGGGCGGCAGAAACAGTTGCTGCTGAGATGAGGGCGTATGCAGTTCAAGGTATGGATAAAGCCGATGCCATGGCGCTGCAGTCGCTGCAGCTGCTCGAAGGGAATATGGAGCAAGTGAAATCGGTCCAGAACGGGATTGCAGAGCTGACGGGTACCCTGCAGGGGCATATGGATCAATCCATCACCAGGATTTCCGAAACACTGACCGGCGCAGTCGAAAAATACGCGGAGATTTTTGCAGGGATCGAGGAATCAAGAAAACTGCACGGTGAGGAGACGGATGAGCGGATCGGGAAAATGATCGAGAGTCTTGACCTGCGCCTCTCGGATCTCAGTAGCCGGATCTTGAACTCCGGTGCACTGGCAATGGATAAACTGACCTCTTCCGTAACTGAGATCTCTGAATCCAGCAATCAGCTGCTGGAGCAAATCAATGAGAAGGCTTCCCAGATGTATGCGGAGATTACCGGCAAGCTGGATAATTCCAATATGCAGATTTCCGGATACCTAGCTCGGGCTGTTGCGGAATATGCGGAGGTCAGCAACAGAATGGAAGCGTCCCGTGAAAAATACAGTGAAGAACTGGATAACAGGCTTAGTCAATTAATCAAGGCAACCGATGAAAGGTTGGCGGGCTACACGGAGAATATCATGGGATCCCATACGCTGACAGCTCAAAAATTGACGGTAGTCGCGGAGGGTTTCTCGCTATCAAGCAGCAATTTATTGGAACAGATCAACGAACGCGCTTCCCAGCTGTTCAGTGATGTGGCAACCAAGCTGGAAAGCTCCAATCTGCAAATCTCCGGAGATCTTGTCAGGGCGGTTGAAGGATACACAGAAGTCAGCACCAAAATGGAAGAGTCCCGCGAAAAATATGGTTATGAGCTGGATGAAAGGCTCAGTCGGCTGATAGCGATAACCGATGAACGTTTGTCGGATTACAGTAACAGAATCATGGCCTCCAACCTGCAGACAACGGAAAAACTAGCTGATATGGCCGCGGAGGTATCGCTCGAAGGCAAAAATATGCTGGAAAAGGCAGGCCGTCAGGCGTCTGATCTTTATGGCGATTTGCTTAGCAGGATGGATAAGTCCATTGATTCCATGGGCGAAAATCTGGCAGTAAGTATGCGGGCTGCTATGGGTGAAAGCATAGAGATCGTGGAGAAGCTGGCAGTCAGGACTGCAGAAATGAAAGATCTGTATGACGACTACTTCACCCGGATCGCGGAGCAGTCTTCGAAGACCCTGGACGAGCTCGATTTCAGCATTCAGAAGACACTAGCCTCCTTCTCATCAGAAACGGCCGAGATCATCAGCAAAATTACGAACAACTCTTCCGGGGCACTGGAATTCTTTGATAAAGGGATTAAGGAACTGGTTGAAAATATGGACGAGAATTCCCGCAGTATCGGTCTCTACGCCAAAGAAATTAATATTGACGTGGCCGATCTGTCTGCAAATCTCAGGCTGTCCGTACAGGAATTTAATGAGCGGATTCAGGACGGGATCAACGGAACCTTTGCAGATTTTGACAAGGGTCTCGGGGAAGTAACTCTGAGGCTGGCCACCATCCTTGAAAGTATCAGAGATTCTGCAGAAGCGCTGCAGAGCGCTTTAAAAACAGGAACGAAGCAGTAAACAGGAGTAAAGTATGCAGAGGTTTACCCCGGAACGATTAAACAGCACAATGGATGTTCTGCGTGAGGCCGTTTTACTGCCGCACGAGTTTGCGGAGCGGGTCAGCCGGAATCCAGAGCCTGGAACATTTAAAGACGATTTCAGCAGATTCCAGGGCTCTCTGGAGAGCTATGCTTTTTCCCTGGGCAAAAGGGAACTTGAGGATTGTCTTGTCGCTTTGATACAGGATGACAGGCCGGAAATGAAGTCCGTGATTCTTCAGATCCTTAAACTGCGGATGAGTCCAAGGCTGATTGGCTTGATCTGGGCGCTCACTCAGTATTTTTGTGAGCTTCCGGAAATGAGAAAGGCTTCAAGGCTTGCAGCAAATTCTAGGGATTGCAGTGATGAGCTCCTGCATGAGTTGTTTGATCAGGAAAAGGATATTATTGAAGTTGCGGTCAATCTGATTCATCAAAATGAGGAAATGGTTTCCCTGATGATCTCGAGATACAGGTTGATTGCAGACAGTCCTTTCAGCAAAGGGGTGATCCGCAGGTTTTTTCAGTTTGGAAATGAGGAAAGCTTTCTTTTAAATGAGGATTATTTTTTAAAAATGATTGATGCGGATTCTGAACCGGATTTAGTGCCTGTGGTCATTAATTATCTTGATCAGCCTTGGACGCAGGCTCCTTCCAGGTCTATCAACCGGAAGCTGCTCCAAAGGTTTGGCCTACCGGAAGATGATAAGTCATCCCTATGGGCGAGTATCGATGTGGATCTGATTGCAAAATTCCGTCAGTGGGTTTTCCTGGACATGATGGAAGATTTCTTTGGCTCAGATAGCAGGAAATATCTGATTTACAGCAGGTATTATCAGGAACTGAAGCATATCGGGCTCTACCATGACGATCAGATCATGGTTCTTGATTTTGGACAATTCGGCATCTTAAATCTGAAAGAGATGGCCGAATATTCCTGGTTGATGGAAAAATCAACACTGGAAATGGAGCTTGAAACCCTGCAAGAAGGGGAAAAACTTCGCTTGATCCACAGGAAGACCGATATTGAGGCCAGAGATGTTATCATTGAAGAAAAAAGTTCAGATATTCTGGTTTTAAATCTTACCGGAGTTGGTAAGCTATATGTTGCGGAGCTAATGGGGGAACTGCTCCGCAGGGGCGAGGAGATCTGGCCGGTCAAGTTCAAGCATGCGATATCCCGCTTTCGGGAAAAGATCTATTAATAGATGATCTACCCATAGATGATATACTTAATTGTGAAAGAAACGCCCTGCCCGGAATATTTCTTATACTCCGAACAGGGCGCTTTATTTTATTGCTTTATAAACAAAATACTAACGATGGTGCTATTCGCGGCCAGTGAAGCACGATGCGAAAGCACCAGGCCGTAAGCCCCTATTTTAACTTAGAAAATATACGGCTGATCAAGATACTTCGAGAACAGTTCTGGATTCACACATCTCGATTTTGCTTCCTCGAGGGTTACCATCTTCCGCTTAACCAGATTCGCCAGAGAATAATCCATCGGGGCCATACCGACTTTGATGCCAGTCTGGATGACCGTATCAATCTGGTGGGTTTTACCTTCGCGGATCATATTCCGGACAGCGTCATTGACGATGAGAGCTTCCATCGCTGCAACACGTCCGGTACCCTCAAGAGTAGGCAGCAGCTGCTGGCAGATAATGCCCTGAAGAACAGATGCCAGCTGAACTTTAATTTGCTGCAGCTGATTCGGCGGAAAGACATCGATGATCCGGTCAATGGTAGTCGCTGCGGATGAAGTATGGAGTGTGGACAAGACCAGGTGGCCTGTTTCTGAAGCCATCAGGGCCGTGTTGATCGTCTCAAGGTCGCGCATTTCACCGACCAGGATAACATCGGGGTCTTCACGCAGTGCAGACCGTAAAGCATCTGCAAAGGTATGGGTATCGTCACCTATCTCACGCTGGTTTATCATACATTGATTATGGGCATGCAAATATTCGATCGGGTCTTCGATGGTAATGACGTGACTGTTGCGGTGCGTATTCATATGGCGCACCATGGCAGCAAGGGTAGTGGATTTACCGGAACCGGTCGGACCTGTGACCAGGATCAGACCTCTGGGTTTCATCGCGAGGTCTTTCAGGATATCGGGAAGTCCCAGTTCGTTTATGCTTGGAATATCAGGAACAATGACCCTGATCGCGGCTGCCATGCTTTTCCGCTGGCTGTAGACGTTAACCCTGAAACGGCTGATACCAGGGATCGTATAGGAAAAGTCAACTTCTCCCTTTTGCTGCAAACGGTTTTTCACGGGTTCATCCATCAGTTCGTCGACAAGCTCTTTGGTGTCCAACGGAGACAAATACTTGGCGTTTGCCATCGGAGTCAGGATACCATTGATTCTGAACATTGGGGGAAGGCCGGTTGTGATGTGGAGGTCAGAAGCTTTCAGTTCCAATGACATTAAAAGTAAGTCCCTGATATTTAGATTCATACAAACACTCCTCAACATAAATAGATTTGATCAGTCTATTCAATACTATAGGTTACTTTTAATAATTCTTCCGTGGTGGTGGTTCCGTCCAGAACCAGACGGGTACAGGTATCACGAAGCGAAATATAGCCAAAGCGGCCGGCAATATGTCTTATTTGATCAGGAGTTACACCCCGGTTAACCATCTCGCGGATATCCTTGTTGATCGGAATGATTTCATGGATGGCAGTTCTGCCGTGATAGCCTGTGTAATTACAGGCAGGACATCCAGTCCCTTTGTATAGCGGCTGGGGTTCTCGCAGTTTCAGCAGCATCATTTCCGCATGTTCCGGTCGGTATGAAGTTTTGCATTTCGTGCATATTTTACGGACAAGTCTCTGTGCCATCAGGCCGACAACAGCGGAAGAAACAAGATAAGATTCAATTCCCATATCGACAAGCCGGAGGATCGAGGAAGCTGCGTCGTTGGTGTGGATAGTGCTTAAGACCAGGTGGCCGGTGATGGCTGAACGGATCGCAATCTGGGCTGTCTCCGAATCACGGATCTCCCCAATCATGATAATGTCGGGGTCCTGACGCAAAATCGACCGCAGTCCTGAGGCAAAAGTCAGGCCGGCTTTGGTATTGACTTGAACCTGATTAATCCCATCCATCCGGTATTCAACAGGGTCTTCTACGGTGATGATATTGGCAGTTGGTTTATTCAATTCCCGCATGACTGCGTAAAGTGTCGTCGTTTTTCCGGAACCGGTGGGGCCGGAAACAAGGATGATCCCATTCGGACTTTTAATAATCCGGTCAAACAGCTCAAGATTTTCAGCAGTAAAGCCCAGCTCAGATTTGGTATATGTACTGTTTCTCATTCCAAGCACGCGGATAACAATCTTTTCTCCGTGGACAGTCGGAAGTATGGAAAGCCTGAGGTCGACGTTATTGCCGTCAATGCTGACTTCGATTCTGCCATCCTGGGGCAGGCGCTTCTCAGCAATATCCATTTGCCCCATGATCTTAATTCTGGTGACGATGGCCTGGTGAGCCGCTTTAGATGTTTTCATGGCTTCCTGAAGTTCTCCGTCTATCCGGTAGCGGATCCGCATTTCATTGTCAGACGGTTCAATATGAATGTCACTGGCATTGGTCTTGATCGCGTGCTGAATCACGGAATTAACCAGTCTTACGACAGGGGCATTCGTCACCTCATCGCCAAACTGATCGTCAATTCCCGAAAAGTCAACAAGGTCATACGTTTGTTTCAGTTCTTCAATCGCTTTTTCAGCGCTTTCCTTGCCATAATAGCGCTCGATCGCATTCATGATATCCGACGCGGTAGCCATGGCAGGCTTAATGTCAAGACGGGTGGCCCGTTTGACATCATCGATCGCATAAAAGTCCAGCGGGTCGACCATGGCAACGATCAGCACATTATTTTCCTTCTTGATCGGTATCAAGGAATGCTTTCTGACCATTCCTTCTGTAATCAGTCCCGTAGCAAGAGGATCAATCGGAGTTTCACCTAGATCATAGTATGGAATATGATATTGAAATTCCAGTACTCTGAGTAGCTGTTTTTCTGTAATGGATTTCATTTCAATCAGGATCTCGCCCAGTTTTTTAGAGGTTTTGGACTGCATCTCCAAGGCATCTTCGAGCTGCTTAGTAGTAATCACCTCTGATTCAACTAAAAGCTGTCCCAATTTCCGCATCGTTTCCGGCATATTTTTTCTCCAATTGCAAAATTATTGTTTATATTTTGGCTATTCTCATTTATTGTATTATAGTGTAAATAAAAAAGAAAGAAGAATTACTAATATTTACAAATCCTGTGAATTTGGATACTCTTGAGGAAAGAAAGGTCAAAGGAGTGTTTGGATGGAAACGTTTTTTATGGAACATATTTGGCTGACCTATTTGGGTTTATTTATCGTCGGGATTGCTGCCGGAAGATTTTTGAAAATATTAATTAGAAGAAACATGGATGAGGAACACAGAAATTTCCCATCCAAACCGGTCGTGGAAATCCTGAATGCGCTGCTGTACTGCGCTGTATTCTGGAAGTATGGTTTTTCTGTGGAGACACTGGGTTTTATAATTCTTGGTTCCATCCTTTTGCTGATTGCTTTCGTCGATTTTAAGACTATGTTGATCCCCAACTGGACTGTCCTCTTGATTCTGGTTCTGGGCATTCTGTTTGCCTTCTTCAATCGGGATGTCTCCTGGCTGGAGAGGCTGATTGGCTTCTTTGGAGCTGGATTGGGTTTGCTGCTGATCTATATATTATCGAGAGGCGGCATAGGTGGCGGAGATATCAAGCTGATGGCCGCAGCAGGCTTTTTTCTGGGCTGGAAACTAACGCTTTGGGCAATGCTTGTCGGGTCAATCATCGGCGGAGTCTTCGGGGTGATTATTCTGGCCAGCGGCAAAGGACAATTAAAGACTGCGATTCCATATGGACCATTTTTAGTAATAGGTATCATAGGAAGCATTCTTTTTGGCAATGAAATGATTTTGTGGTATTGGAGTTTATTAATACGCTAAATCGTTTTATTATTTTTTAGATTAGATGTATTGTATTTTTGCCGCAAATAATAAGAAAATGCGTAAAATAACAGGCAATAAATTCTTTTGAAAGAATCATGTGATTTGCTGTGTCAATAGTCTGCGATAATGTCACCCTGATAGGGTGATAACTGTGCAGCAGAAATGTCATCCCTAAGTTTCTTGGAATAGAAAATTTCGGTATAGCCAAACCAAGGGGAATTAGTTTTGTTTTTAGGTTTAATTAAAGTCTCAGAAGGTAGGCAATTAGTAGAGTTGTCCGGCTGAGAGATATGTATTATACTTTCCTTAGGCTGAGTATTAAGCGGTTCTGGTTTAATCACAAGGCCCTTGAAAAGAACCTGCATTCCGATATGTTTACTGGTTGCTACAGTAATCGTGTCATGAGGGGATGCAGGGATTTCTTTATTATCCTTAGAAATTGGCAACCGGTATTTCTGACCTCTATAAGAAAAGGAAAGGCCTGAATCAAGCTTTCTTGTTTCATGTATAGCAAAGGTTAACTGAAATGCAGCCAAATCCTGTTTGGGCAAATAGGCCTTTTCCATGCTGGCAGCCTGGACGGAGAATTTGCGGTTGTAATAGGGAATATATTGCCTCAGGAATTCATTAGCCTGTTCAATTGAATTAATGCCTTTACGCTTCATATCTTTAGGCAAACGATCCTGCAAAGTTTCCCAGAGCCTTTCAATCCCCCCTTTAGCTTGTGCAGACTTGGCAATGATAAGTAGAATTTTGGTTTCT